>CAYRKI010000001.1:0-27887 GCA_964424815.1 uncultured Thiotrichales bacterium
TGGGATAAAGCTGCAGTGTAAGATTGACACCATGCGAAATTCTCTCGAGCACTGCGGTGTTCTCACCGAAATTCGACAAGGAGTCGGCTTCATCACCCTGGACCGGCCGAAGACGCTCAATGCGCTAACGCTGGACATGATTAAGGGCATCACCAGCCTTCTCAATCTCTGGGCCCAAGATCCCCAAGTCGAAGCTGTCGTGGTGCAAAGCTCATGCACCCGTGCGTTTTGTGCAGGGGGCGACATCAAAGGGCTTTATTATGCCAAGCAGCGCGTCGATCGCCATTTTTTCATCGACATGTTCTTTCACGAATACCGCTTTAATTACATCGTCTACACCTTTCCTAAACCTATAGTCAGCCTCGTTCAGGGCTACTGTATGGGGGGAGGTTTAGGGCTTGCAGTCCATTGCCGGTACCGCGTCGGGTTTGAAGACGCTATCTTTGCCATGCCCGAGGCTAACATTGGTTATTTCACCGATGTGGGTGCTGGCAGGTTTTTCAATCACAGTCCCAATCGCATCGGCTATTACTTAGCAGCCAGTGCAGCTCACGTCCCCCTAGGCGATGGCTATGCCGCAGGTCTTGTGACCCATACGATGAAATCAACGGACCGAGCGACGCTTATTGAAGAATTAATAGCACTCCCCCTTAAAGATCATGGCATGGTGAAGGGGCTTCTTGATCGCCATACACAATCACCCCCACCCGCTAGTCTTGAACCCTATTTTGCTGAGATCAATACCCTGTTTGCGCCCAACACCTGGCGCGAGATGATTCACAATGTTGAAATGAGCAATGGACCTATCGCCACTAGACTGAAAGAAGATTGGAAGCGCTTATGCCCCCTCAGCATTGCCATCTCCTTGGAATATCTAGCACGCGTGCGCAACCGCACTTTGAAGGAAGTGTTAATTCTCGATTATCATCTGTCACAGAGCTTTCTTGAGGGTCACGACTTTTTTGAAGGCGTGCGTGCGACTCTTATTGATCGTGATAAAAGCCCTCGCTGGAATCCCTTTAGCTTCGATGACATTCAAGATGAGGTAATTGAAAGCTATTTCACCCACAAGCCTATACCCTATCTTTTCATGGGGCTTAGCTGAGCTTTCAATAGGCAACAGCCTCAACCATAAGCAATGCCCAATCAATTAAACAGATGACACGATGAAAGTTCATCCTCATTCGGGGGCACCCTATTGTGATGATGCCAAATAATCGCTCAAGATTTGTCAAAAAACTTGAATTGTCATAAACGTCTCGATATGGATGGGTCATTTGTCACTCACGTCAAGGGTATATTGAAAATGCGTATTGAACGCTTCCTGAAGCACATTTTTCTCGTAAAGCTATTTTTTTGCACGATGATGGCCATCGCCAGTGATATTCCAGATGAGGCTGATGAAAATCCTATCACATCAATTCCTCATGACATACTTTTCAATATTCTTGATAAAATGTCAGAAAAAGATCAACGCGCGATTAGTTTAACATGCAAAACATGGAGTGAAGCCCGATCTCAAAGGATTAAAGGGTACATCGAACAAGCAACATTTAAAGATAATTGGCACCCACAGGAAAAAGAGTTATCAGCACTCCCTTTTCTTTTAGTGCAAAGACTGATTCGGACCCAGCTAGAAAAAGATAAGTACTTGGCCCTATCTCAGCAATCCAGCTTAAAAAAATATCTCGATGACGCATTTAGACTTATTACCTTCGATGACTATACCTCAGATATAGAGTCAACATCGATCCTCTTTAGGGCTGTATTTGGTTCACAAATGAATAAGAGGTTTTTTATTGGTCACATTCACAAACTTCAGGCGGCACTGTCGTATGTTGACGTCTTTACGACGCATCCCGAACCCAAAGAGGGCTTCAGAAATTTTGCGGTCAGCTCTTTCCCTCATGTTGCGCGCTACATTCTAGAACAAACTAACGGGTGCCCCTACGTGTGCTTCGATGGTTATGTTTTGAAGGATGGACAGATTTGTGAGTATGAGGAGGAAGATCTCGCCCCCTTCAGCCTCAAACCACATACTTTTGTGATGACCAGCGACATCCTGAGATCTGAAGAACATATGCGAGAACTAAATAAAATTCTTCAAACCCATGCTGAGCACCGCGTGTTAATAAGTATCAGCAAACACGATATTTCCCATATATCAGCTTTGCGTCTTAAACTTGCGCCAATTGAGAGAAACTTAAAAAATCTCATAATAACTGACCCTCAAGGGTATGTAAAAGCATTCAAAAGATATTTCTTGAGTGGTTGCCGCTCTTTGGTGAATCTTGATTGTATTAGTTTCCGAAATCTCAAACAGGTGAGCCAACCTTTGCTTGCCCATTTAAAACATTTGAATGAGCAGGAAAACATAAAATTTCAAAAATTCTTGCAATCTTTGGGTCTTTCCTGGACTCCAGGTCAGGACCAATTTCGGTACGGGTCAGACGTTATATTCGTCGGAGAATATGATGGCCTACAGGATGTAAGTCACCTTAAGGCGCTTATGAACTTACCATAATTTAATTACTCCCTCATAGATTGGGACTCAGTTATGAGCGAACCTCTGTGGAGCCAGTTGCTGTTAGTTCATAGACTTTGGTGCTGCGCGCCGTCTCGCCGGTGGGCATGATCTTGACCTCACCCGATGTAGTGGGCCAAGTCCCTGGAAGACGCACGCGCCCATCTGGTGCCTCAGATATGGCATGCACTAAAATTTGCACTGCTTCCTGTCCCAAAATCGCGAGCTGGGGTGGGGTTTCCCTGAAGGCTTTCAAGTACTCTCGCACAAACGCGTCAGTCGATCCCTGACCCATGGCATAAAGGGCACCTTGCAGGGCAACCAGAGTACTTGGAGATGCCTCACAGAGTCCCTGTAAACCCAAAAGGATACGCCCTTGAAAGGGGATGCCACGTTGCTGCAATCCTTGCACTAAAAGATCAAGATTGCTGCCTCCTTCCATAAACAGAAGGGCCTGTTGAGGATGAGCTTTAAGCTCGGACGCAAGTTGCGTAAAACCTTCAAGGGTTGGTTTGTATGAGACGATCCGCAGCTGTGGCATGCCTGGCTTAAGGTTAAGATTTTCGATGTTTTGTCGCAGAGCTTCATGCCCCTCGGTTTCAGGCAAGAGGACCGTGACTTCAGCAGCACCCCGTTTTTGAGCGACAGTCAGCACCGAGTGAACTTCCTCAAGGGGCGTACTGCCCAAGGTGAACACACCGGGTTGAGCCACACGGCGATCATTAGACAAGGCAAGCACTGGAATGCCGTGCGCTTGAAACAAAGGGGTCACCGCCTGCACTTCTGAGGCAAATAGAGGTCCTACAATAGCTTGTGCTTTGAAATATTTGGCCGTCTTCACAGCGCGCACGGCCCCTTCAGGAGTACCGCCGGTATCAACGAAAGTAATTTCCAATGACATGGGTGTACCAAAAAGGCCAAGCTCCATAGAGCGACGAATGCTATCACCGAGGTGCGCATGGGGTCCTGACAACGGCAACAACGCAGCCACATTCAGGGTACGATCCGTAACTGCTTTTGAGAGCGGTTTCAGATTCTTATACGGGTTTGCCTCTTGCTGCTGAGGCTTTTGCGGGATAGGCTGGGAACGTTGTGTGGCACAACCCGCCAACAACATCATCACCAGCGAGCCAACAATAGATGTCGACGAAAAAGCATTGCAAAAACCCATCTGAATCCCCTCTTGTTTCCTCAGGTCCGGCTGAAACACACTTTATACCACGCGCTGTCGATTTACGACCCGGCCTTTACGTGGTAGCAACGCCCATCGGCAATCTTAAAGATATCACACTCCGGGCCTTAGAAACTTTGGCCAGTGTAAGCTTAATTTTGTGTGAAGACACGCGCACAAGTCGCACCCTTTTGCAACATTATGGCCTTAAACAACCCATGCTGGCCTATCATGAACACAATGCCGATAAATTAAGGCCTAAAATCATCGAAGATTTGCAGCAAGGCGCAACCATCGCGTTAATTTCAGATGCGGGCACACCCCTTATTTCCGACCCAGGTTACAAGCTAATCAAAGAATGTGCCGAAAAAGGTATTTATACCAGCACACTTCCTGGCCCATGTGCGGCGATCGCGGCCCTAACGCTTGGGGGTCTGCCAACCGATAAATTTATTTTTTTAGGATTTTTACCGGCCAAAAGTAGTGGGCGTAAAAAAACACTGCAGGGTTTTCAGGATCTGCCGGCCACCCTTATTTTCTACGAATCACCCCATCGACTCATTGAGATGCTCAAAGACGCAGCTCATGTCCTGGGGCCGCGACCTTGCGTTGTTGCCCGTGAACTCACCAAGCTTTACGAAGAAACCATTCGGGGCACCCTAGAAGAGGTTGCAGCTATTCTTGAAGCGCGCACTGTCTTGGGTGAATGCGTTGTCTTGATCGAAGGCGCCGGTGAAGTTCAACCAAAAGAGAGTGCTGCGGACATCATGGCCCAACTTAACCAATTGATCGCAAATGGTTATTCTCATAAAGAAGCTGTTGCCATAGTTACCGAATCTACTGGCCTACCCCGTCGTGATATCTACCAATTGGCCCTGACAATAAAACCATAATGGCAATTTTACTTGATTTATTGACACAATATGGTTTAGAAGCGAGCGTCACCATGAGGGAGAACATTGATGAAGTTCGCATATGGGTTAATCAGCATTTTTGTTGGAGGAATAACAATTGGCCACGCCAGTTTAGTGACTACCCTTGAAGAAGGCGGCGAGGAGCGATGTTATAAACTGATTGTGGGCACAGGAGCTGCGGCTTATCTCAAGCACCGCTACACACACCACTTTCATACTCCAACAACTCTAACAGTTGATATTGATAAGTCACTCCATCCCCACGTGGTAGGGGATATTTACCAGCCCACAACCATCACCAAAATCCAGCAAAAAATGCAAGAGCTTGAAGGAGCACCCATATCTTTTGATGTGATCCACATGGCCCATCTTTCAACCGACTTACCTCAATGTGTGTGGGGCGATCCCAGTCGTGAAAGCCTAAAGAGCATTCGTCTTCTTTTACGTCCCGGGGGACATTTGCTCTATCAAACCAATGTACTGGATGCAAAGAATTGGGAAAAACTCTATTTTGAGACTGAAACCCGGGAAGCTTATGAGTCGCGTACAAAGCTAGCCTTCGAAGAAGCAGGTTTTGTGAATGTAAGTGCAGTGTTTGAAGACGAGCCAACCTATAAACTGGGAGAGCATTCACAGCCATTGGCACTGCGTGTTGATGCCTATTCACCACTACCAAATCTCGTGCAAAATGATTCTCCAAATAAATCAACTTCGAGCGCCCACCATAGGCTTACTTATGAATCTGCCCAAGTTAAAAAGGGATGGTTTAAGCGACCAACTAAGAAGAATCCCAAAGTGCGCACCAGTGAAGAAAACTTGAAAACCACTGACTTTTCCTCTTAAGATCCAGCGTAAGAGAATTTTAGCCCCATAGGTTTTATCCATGCATCCCATTGTTGTCGCAGCGCTCTACAAATTTACACCGTTAAATGATCTTCCCTCATGGCAGAGGAAGTTTAGCGAATTATGCGATTTACATGGTATCAGGGGCACGTTGCTGTTGGCTCCTGAAGGTATTAACGGTACCGTTGCAGGCACACGCCAAGGAATTGATGCCCTTAAAGCTCTACTTTTTGGTGATCCTTTGTTTGATGGAATTGAATACAAAGAATCCCATGCCGATGAGATGCCATTCTTGCGTCTTAAAGTCCGCATCAAATCCGAGATTGTGACACTACGCGTCAAAGAAGCAAATCCTACCGAGCGCGTGGGCACTTATCTTAATCCGCACGAATGGAATGAACTTCTTAAAGACCCCGAAGTTGTGGTGATTGACACGCGCAATGACTATGAGGTGGCCATTGGCACCTTCAAAGGTGCTGTTGATCCTAAAACGAAATGCTTTACCGAGCTTCCCCAGTTTGTGAAGCAAAACCTAGATCCCCAGAAGCATCGCAGAGTGGCTATGTTCTGCACTGGTGGCATCCGTTGCGAGAAATCAACAGCGTTGATGAAACATTATGGCTTTGACGAGGTCTATCACCTTAAGGGTGGGATTTTAAAATACCTGGAAGAAGTGCCCCAAGAAGAAAGCCTGTGGGAAGGTGAATGCTTCGTCTTTGACCAGCGCGTCTCTGTAGGCCACGGGCTGGAGCTTGGCCAGTACGAGCTATGTCATGGCTGCCGCATGCCGGTGTCCGAGGCCGATAAAGCATCACCCCTATATGAAGCTGGCGTATCTTGCCCCCATTGTGCACCCACATTAGATGCGGGCAAACGCAAGCGCGCACAAGAGCGTCAAAAGCAAATTATGCTGGCGAAAAATCGCGGAGAACAGCATCTAGGTCAACGCCGCAGAAAGTCGGAAAGTGGGCGCTCAGCGCAATAAACGATACCAGGCTTACCGCCGTGGTCTTTGGGCAGAAGCCCTTACCGTGGTATGGCTATTTTTCAAAGGCTATCGACTTCTTGCGTGGCGCTACAAAACGTCTGTCGGTGAAATCGACCTTGTTTTTCGTCACAAGATGTCTGTCATTTTTTGCGAGGTTAAGCACAGAAGTACGTGGGATGAGGCTGCGTTTTCCTTGCAAAAACAACAACAACGTCGCATCATGCGAGCAGCAGAGAAATTTTTACAACATCATCCCCGCTTCACAAACCGCGACGTCAGCTTTGATGTAGTTTTGGTATCAATGCAGGGAGTGAAACATCTTCGTCATGCATGGCAACAGGAGTAAATCGATGTCCAGCAAAACTATTTCTTCCATTGTTTTAATCAGTTTAAGTCTCAGCGTTCAGGGCTGTGCACCTGCTCTCTTTATGGGTGCGGCAGGTGGCGTGACTGCGGCAGCATCCGACGAGCGCGGCTTTTCCGGCACCATGTCTGATGCCAGCATCAAAGCTAAGATTAAAATGAAGTACATGAATAAAAGTGCTGATCTTGCAACAGAGACTACCGTGGTGGTGAACGAGGGTAAAGTGCTGCTCACAGGTGTTCTTGATAGCCATGAAATGCAAATTGATGCCGTACGCCTTGCCTGGGAAGTCGAAGGCGTGAAAGAAGTGGTGGACGATACGCGCCTGGGATCGAATAAAACCTTCGGCAACTATGCCAAAGATGCCTGGATTACCACACAGCTAAAATCTAAACTGCTCACGGATGAAAACATTCGCTCTCTCAATTACAGCCTCCACACTGTTGCTGGGACTGTTTATCTGATGGGTATCGCCCAGGATCAGGAAGAATTGCAACGGGTCGTGGATCATGCACGCCATACCAGTGGTGTTAGCAAAGTCATCAGCCATGTTAAGCTGCGCGGTCAAAAAGCAAGCGAAGATCAGACATCTTCACAAGCAGCCTCTCCATCCTTTGCCTCCTCACCTGTTTCCACTCAGCAGGTTCAACGGGCTCAGCAAAGCAGCATTAAAACCGAAAGTTTAATGCAAGAATCTCAGGTACCACAGCCGCTCGAGGCGAGTGGCTCAGCACCTGCTCCCAGCGGGTTCGAAGGACCAAATAACGCCTCTGCGTTTCAATAAGGTCACGTATGATGACGCGGCGCGTTGCCTTTTTAATGGACCCTCCCCAGGGACTCAATCCTAAAACCGATAGCACTTTGGTTTTGTTGGAAGAGGCTCTCACTAGAGGCTTTGACTGTTATCGCTTGGAACCCCAAGGGGTTCACTATGAAAATGGTAAGGTTATCGCGCCGGTCTTTGCTATTGAAAGTCTAGAGAACATAAAGGGTACGGCCGCAGGCGAGCAGAACCTGGCCAGCTTTGATGTTCTTTGGGTGCGTCAAGATCCACCTTTTGACTTAAACTACATTACCATCACCCACCTTTTGGACCTCATTACTTCCACAACTTTGGTTGTGAATAACCCCACAGCCTTGCGCAATCATCCTGAAAAACTGATTGTGACTCAATTTGCTGATGTTATGCCCCCCACCCTTATCAGCGCGGATCGGGAGGTATTGTATCGGTTTTACCAAGAACATCAAAAAACGGTCATCAAGCCGCTTTATGCCTTTGGTGGACAAGATGTTTTCTTACTGAACGAGCAAGATACCAACGCGTGGGCGTTGATTGACTTAATGCTGAAAACGTATGCACCCGAGCCTGTCGTGATGCAACGCTACATTCCAGCTATTCAATCAGAGGGAGACCGCCGAGTTATCCTTGTGGATGGCGAGATCGTTGGAGGTTTTGCTCGTCTACCAGAAGATGGCCTTCGCAGCAACATGGTGCGGGGTGGCAAGCCAGAACCTGTGACACTCAGCGTGCAAGAGCAACAAATCTGCAGCCGTGTGGGCCCCTACCTTAAGCAGCATGGTCTCATATTCGTGGGGCTTGATATTATTGGTGGTTATTTAACAGAAATTAACGTGACCTCACCTACAGGGCTTCGGGCCTTGAACGCGATTCATCAACTGAAAACAGAAGTCCTGATTTGGGATGCCATTGAGAAGCGACTCAATCCTGCTTATACTGCTTAAAATAAAAGATAAATTATAAGTAATAATAAAGGCAGGCAGGGATGGTCGCACGCACCCATACGGTGGCTTTTCAGGGGCTAGAGGCCCTCACTGTCGAAGTCCAGGTGCAAGTGTCCTCGGGGCTTCCCGCTTTTCAAGTGGTTGGTCTAGCGGACAAAGCAGTCACTGAATCTCGCGAGCGTGTACGCGCCGCCCTCCATGCCATTGGCTTAGCGCTTCCAGCTAAAAGAATTCTCGTGAATCTATCTCCGGCTGATCTCGCCAAAGAGGGCAGCCACTATGATCTGCCCATCGCCCTTGCTCTTCTTGCCGCCCTTGAGGTGGTACCAAAGGACGAAATCCAACAAGCCCTTGCCTTGGGGGAACTTGCGCTAGATGGCACTATCCGCAGTGTCTCAGGCGTTTTGCCAGCAGCCATCCATGCCTCTAGCCATAATTTGATGCTCATTTGCCCCGATGCTTGTGGTGCAGAAGCCGCCTGGGCCGATGACACCCCAATTTTGGCCCCAGCTTCTTTGCTTGCCCTTATCAATCATTTTAAGGGTCAACAAATATTAAGTCGGCCCTCAGCGCGGGTGTCAGAAAACCAAGTACATAGCCTTGATTTAAAGGATGTACGTGGCCAAGAATCAGCCAAGCGTGCCCTTGAAATTGCAGCTGCAGGCGGACATAACCTTTTGATGTCAGGCCCTCCTGGTTCAGGTAAATCCATGCTAGCAGCACGACTGATTGGCATCCTTCCAAACCTTGAAGCCGAGGAAGCACTTGATGTCACCATGATCCATAGTATTGCAGGCCTTCTTCAAGAAGGTGAACTTATTCGCACCCGGCCATACCGCGATCCTCACCATTCAGCTTCACTGGCAGCACTAGTAGGGGGTGGACACAAAGCTCTGCCAGGTGAGGTGACCCTTGCCCACCGCGGCGTGTTATTTCTTGATGAATTACCGGAGTTTGCACGTAGCACCCTGGAAGCCCTCAGGCAACCTTTAGAGACTGGTAAAGTCACGGTGGCACGGGCCAATGCCCATGTCACTTATCCTGCTGAATTTCAGCTGATTGCCGCCATGAACCCCTGTAGGTGCGGCCACATGGATGATCCAGCGCGGGCCTGTAGCAAAGCGCCCCGGTGCGCTCAAGACTATCAGTCGCGTTTATCGGGCCCCCTTCTCGATCGTATTGATTTTCACGTTTTTGTACCGGCAGTACCAGCGCCTTCACTCACCGCTCTTCCTCAAGGAGAGGATAGCGCCACAGTGAGACGGCGGGTTGAAGGAGCCAGACAATTGCAGCGAAAACGCTCACAAAGTCTAGGCCTTAAACCTTCGCTCAACACACACTTAAGAGACGAGGCCCTAGAGCGGGTGATTCAGCTCTCAAGCGAATGTCAAACTCTCATGCAGCAGGCTGTAGACCGCTTTCGTCTTTCCGCACGTGCCTACCATCGCATTTTGCGGGTTGCGCGCACAGTGGCAGACTTGGAAAATGAAGAAATGCTCGCGCCCCATCACATCGCTGAGGCGCTGGCGTTTCGGAATTTACCTTTGGCAGCTTAAGGCATTTTAATCAATTTTTCAGGATCATGTGTTTACAATGATTTAAGGACATTTAAGGACTGCCATGATGGCCCAAGCGCAAGAAAAACAAAAAAATTCCTGGTTTCCCTGGAAGCAAACAAAGATTCGCTTTGCGATCTTATCTGTGTTTTTGGGACTGTTCGCCAGCGCCATTATCAGCACGTCTTTGTATACTTATTTCAGCATTTCAGATGTGATGATGTCCACATCGCGCGAAGTTTTAAGTAAAACTCAGGACCTTATTATCACTGCCACTGAACGTTATTTGAATCCAGCCATGTATGTCCCCCGCGTCGAGCGTTGGTATGCAGAAGACACCCAAGATACACCTATTTTGCAAGATGAAGAGCTCCAGAAAGCCTCGATCCGTGCCATGCGGGAAGAGAAAAATCTTCACGCCATATTTAATGGCGATGAAAAGGGTAATCTTTATGCCGTGGGCGTCATTAAGGGCAAGCGTCTTTTTCGCTTCACAGCTGATAAGCCCCTTCCCTCATCAGCCGTATTTTATGAGCGCATCATTCACAGAAATGGAAGCCCAGCCAAAGAATTCTATCGCTATCTTGATGCTGAAGGCCGAGAAGTGGGACGCGAAGAGAATCCCGGTGAACCGTCATACGACCCTCGCGAACGCCCTTGGTATGTAGATGTCAAAGCAAAGGGTGATGAAACCTTTTCTGATGTTTACATCTATGACTCTGGAGAAGTCGGCATAACACGCGCGGTTCCTTTGTATGATCAGCATAACCAACTTCGAGGTGTGCTCTCAGCAGACATCACGGTACGCCAGATTTCTGAGCTTCTCGCACGCCAGAAAGCAGGGCAATCAGGGATTAACTTCATCGTCAATGAAACAGGTGAGCTCATTGGCTATCCTGATCCAGATCGGGTCGTCAAGGTTATTGAAGGTCGCACACGCATCGCCAAAGTCAACGACATTAACGATCAGGCCGTTATTCACGCCTATAACCTGTATCAAAAGAATAATCGTTCTTTCTTCTTTTTTGAGCGCAACGGCATTTCTTACATCGCAAGTTTCGTCAAGTTTCCTGCTCAAGTCGATGATCGGTGGACGTTGGGTATGGTCGTTTTGGCTGATGATTTTATTGGCTCGATCAAACTGACCTTGCGTGACGTGCTAATCATCGCCCTGCTGATTTTGGTTGTGGCAAGCCTTTTCCTCATCGTGTTCTCCCACAAGATTTCTTATCCCATCGAGGTCATTGCAGGGCAAATGCGTAAGATCCAAAATTTGGATATTGATGAGGAAGAAGGCATTCCTTCCCGCTTGCAAGAGATCACGCAAATTAATGAAGCTGTCATGTCCATGAAGGCAGGACTTAGTTCATTTAGCAAGTTTGTCCCCAAAGCCTTGGTACGTCGCTTAATTCACACTGGCCAAGAATCTAAAATGGGCGGCGAGCGACGCCAACTGACCATTATGTTTACGGATATTGCAGGATTTACGTCCATTTCTGAAGGTATGAAATCAGAAGAGATCACCAAACATCTCTCAGAATATCTGGATGTGCTCTCGCGCATCGTGCTGCACAACAAAGGCACTATCGATAAATATATTGGCGATGCAATCATGGCCTTTTGGGGGGCACCTGACCGGGATGAAAATCAAACTAATCGCGCCCTTGAAGCCATCTTAATGTGCCAACATCGATTGAATGAGATGAACATCATCTGGAAAGCAGCGGGAAAACCAGCCATGCCCACCCGCTTTGGATTGCACTTTGGTGATGCAGTCGTAGGTAACATTGGTTCGGCTGATCGCCTTAACTACACGGTTATCGGTGACAGCGTGAACTTAGCCTCTCGTCTTGAGGGCACCAATAAGATGTATGGCACAACAGCTCTGGTCAGTGAACCTGTCTACGAGCGGGGCCGTCGCAAATATCTCTTCCGCCCAGTAGATATTGTAGCTGTGAAGGGCAAGAAAAAAGGCATTCGCATCTATGAACTCATGGCAAAGCTCAGTGAAGATGGAGATCTCACCGCCAGCAAGGACCAACGCCGCCAAGCTGACCTTACCGCTGAGGCTTTCGAGCTTTATCTCGAGCGCGATTTTGAAGCTGCCTTAAAAGCGTATGAAGAGCTTTTAAAGCGCTTTGCCAATGATTCCGTAGCAGAGCTTTTCATCGCACGGTGCAAAGAATACAAAAAGACCCCACCGCCAGCGGACTGGGATGGGGTCTATCATTTGACAACGAAATAGTCTTAAGCTTCAGCTAGGACTAGAACGTTACGCGCACCGCAGCACCCGTCTCGGTGGTGCGACTTTTGTTAACATAAGTGCCTTTTTTCTTGCTTGATTTCTTCAGGTTCAACTGATGGAAATAGGGGCCAAAACCAAGATCAAAGTGACCCATATCACAGTTCAGCATGAGCTCAGCCTTATAGCCATTGCCCTTGTTTTGCTTGTACTTAATTTTGGAAGAATTCTTTGATTTCAAACGAGTGTGGCCATTGAAAACATAGTCATATTCACCCTTGGCAGCCATGGACCAGCCTTTACCAAGTGCGACAGTCATACGCGCACCAACTGGAATATACCAATGTTTGGAATCTTGCTTTTGCTTCAGGCCTTTTTTGGATTTAGTATGTGCCTGACGATAGCCAACACCAGTAAAGGGCTCTAAAGTCATCGCATCAAATGGCTTAAACACGCCGTGAACGAGAGGGCGAACTTCAAAAAGCTTGGAGTCAACTTTGCGCTTGTTAGCACCAGATTTCTCGTTTTTTAATTTACCAGCAACATAGCGACCTTCAAGGGCATAAACCAGGCGAGGTGTGCCCTGGAAGCGATAACCCGCCTCGGCGCCGTAAAGTCTTTTGCCTTTTAAGAATTTTTTGCCGTCATTCTTAACTTGGCTCTTTTCAACATCTAAACCAAGTGTCAAAGAATGTTTACCCTTAGCATGAGCAGGAATGGCTGCAGCCATACCGAGCAAAATAACCGGAATGCTTTTTGTCAGCATTTTCATTGAGATCTCCTTATTTTCTTTTCAAGAGGCCCTGACATATGTTGTCAAGTGCATGCAGTATAGGCAGGAACTTCAGGCGTGACTAGAAGGAAATTAAGATTTTTTTAATAAAAAATTAATATAACCGCCACCAATCAAAGCGCACAAAAAAAATCGATGAACTTAATTTATCTTAAGGGTAAATTTTTTGCGCGCTATCCAAAAGGGTTTTTGGCAAGACAATACCGGCGCCTTCCGCAGCTTTCTTGTTCACGGCCACCTCATACAGCACTGGCTCCACCACTGAAATGGCTCCTGCGTTCTCACCGGCCAGCACCCGAGCTAAAAGATTCCCTGCTTCTTGACCCACATGATAATAATCCTGGCCCACCATGGCCACTGTTCCTTTAGCAACCAGCAAGGTGTCAGAAGCAAACACGGGTTTTTTAAGGCCTTGCGCGATTTTAAGGACAGAGTCCAGGGCAGATACAATGGTATTATCGGTTGGAATGAACACAGCCTCGCATTCTTCGAGGGCACGACGCGCGGCAGCCGCTACTTCAGCACTTTTGGAGGCCGCATAAACTTTGAGCTCAATGCCTGAGGCCAGGGCTTTATTCTTCATAACCTCGAGGGCTGCCACCGAATTGTCTTCACCAGGGTTATAAAGAAAACCCAGTTTCTTCAATTTTGGCATCAGGTCTTGAATAAACTTTACCTGTTGCATCAGGGGGGCGCGATCGGTCACACCTGTGGTATTACGACCTGGTTTATCTTCTGAGTCTATAAGGCCAGCTTTTGTGGGGTCAGAAATAGCCGCAAATACGATGGGCAAAGTCCCTCTGCTTGCTGCTTGCATGGTCTGGGTCGAGGGGGTAGAAATGGCCAGGATCACATCAGGCTTTAATCCCACAAATTTTTGGGCAATTTGTGCTGCTGTCGTTGGATTACCGCTGGCGCTTTGAAAGATGACTTTTAAGTTTTTACCTTCAATATAGCCGCGCTTGCCCAGCTGCTCGAGAGCACCTTGACGGACTGCATCCAAGGCTGGGTGCTCAACAATCTGTGTGATGGCCACAGTCTTTGTGGGATTATCTACAGCCATGGCGCACGAAAACCAGATCAAACTGGCAAGAGAGAGCAGCACACGCATGAGCAAACCTATGTCTAATTCAAAAACTCATAGAAAGGTTTAACAGAGATACCTACAGGCGTCAAAGACAACCAGAGTCCCACCCCATAGATACCATACAGTGTATCATGCATTAGGCTCGGGAGTTGCATCCAACTTTGCAGGGTCTTTGCGCCTTGAGCGGGTTCCTGGTGTGGACCCTCTCTTGGGGCCTTGCGCTTGGGCTTTTGCCATCACCTCTGCAGGGGGAGTGCCCCCCAAAATCTCACGCACCTGGTCACCTGTTAATGTTTCATATTCCAGAAGAGCCTTTGCTAAGGTATGAAGCAAGTCGAGGTGTTTCGTGAGTGTCGCTTTCGCGTCAGCGTAAGCCTCTTCGACAATCCTTTTAATCTCATCGTCAATCAGATGCGCTGTCTCATTGGACATGTTTTGATGTTGCGCGACTGAATGGCCCAAAAATACTTCTTGCTGGGGTTCAGCATAAGCCAAAGGCCCAAGTTTATCGCTCATTCCCCATTCGGTCACCATGCGGCGAGCCATCGATGTTGCTTGACGGAAGTCAGAGCTTGCGCCAGTTGTGACTTGCTCTGCACCAAAGATAATTTCCTCTGCTACACGGCCCCCCATGGCAACTCGCAGATCTGCAAGCAAACGTCGTTTCGACATGGACACTCGATCACCTTCAGGAAGACGCATGACCATACCCAGCGCACGCCCTCTTGGGATGATGGTAGCCTTATGAATAGGATCAGAGTCTTCATTAAAGAAGGCCACAACAGCATGGCCACCCTCGTGGTAAGCTGTAAGTTTTTTCTCGTCTTCACTCATAACCATCGAGCGACGTTCTGGCCCCATCAAGACTTTATCCTTGGCTTGCTCAAAATCTTCGGCTGTAACAACGCGCTTATTAAGACGCGCTGCCATGAGGGCCGCTTCGTTAACCAAGTTCGCAAGATCAGCACCTGAAAATCCTGGTGTGCCTCGGGCAATTACCGATGTATCCACATCGGGTGCCAAAGGAACTCTCGCCATGTGAACTTGCAAAATTTGCTCGCGCCCCTTGACGTCTGGCAGCGGCACAACCACTTGGCGATCAAAGCGACCAGGACGTAGCAGTGCTGGATCTAGTACATCCGGACGGTTGGTGGCCGCAATCAAAATCACACCCTCGTTCGCCTCAAAACCATCCATCTCCACCAAGAGTTGGTTGAGGGTCTGTTCACGCTCATCATTACCACCGCCAAGACCGGCTCCACGGTGGCGACCTACTGCATCAATTTCATCAATGAAAATGATACATGGCGCGTTTTTCTTACCTTGCTCAAACAAATCACGCACACGGCTGGCGCCTACACCCACAAACATCTCCACAAAATCCGAGCCTGAGATGGAAAAGAAAGGCACACTTGCCTCGCCAGCAATAGCTTTTGCAAGCAGGGTTTTACCAGTACCAGGAGAGCCAATCAGCAAGACGCCTTTAGGAATTTTACCGCCCAACTTTTGAAACTTTTGGGGATCACGCAAGAATTCAACAATTTCCTGCACCTCAACTTTGGCTTCATCGCACCCAGCTACATCTTTCAAGGTAACTTTGATGGTATCCTCGGTCATTAAGCGGGCTTTTGACTTACCAAAACTCATGGCCTTGCCGCCGCCTGATTGCATTTGACGCAAGAAGAAAACCCAAACGCCAATCAATAGCAGCATGGGAAACCATGAAAGCAGTACGGAAAAGAAGCCTGAACCAGGATCTTCGGGCGGCGCTGCGGTAATTTTTACACCGCGGGCATTGAGCCGCTGAACCAAAGTTGAATCATCGGGTGAATAGGTCGAAAAGGCGCGGCCATCTTCGAGTCGGCCTGTTATAGTGCGACCACGAATCAGCACTTCCTTGACAGCACCACGGTCTACGTCTTGGCTAAATTCTGAAAAAGGTATTTGAGTTGCGCGCGCAGAATCACTGCCACCTTGGAACATATTGAACAAGGCCACAACAAAAAGGCCGATTATAACCCAAAGCACAACGTTGCGATTCATATTGTTCACAGTCTTAAACCTCGACTCTTACTGCCCAGCGATGCGCCCCATCACCTATTCTCTAGAATACACCCAAGAACCTTTATATTACCTTAAACATTGGAGGTTTTGGCTCCAGCCGTGGTTGAAACACACACTGCAGGGTATTTAGTGCAGAAATCCTAGCATTTGAGGCGCTCCAGCGTAAAGAGGGAACATTAAGGAGCATCCCATTATGATAAACTGCGGGCAGGGTCAACGGCACGGGCCAAGGCAGTGAAATCTCCTGTTTTTGGAGGTCTGATTTAACGCGAGACCACTCATCGACCTTGAGACATTTTATGGTGAGCGGGGATGAGCATTCATGATAAAGCCAAAATCGTCGATCCCAACACCGCCAGGCTCCAGGATCGAGGATAAGCTGTTCCTCGATTAAACCTGGCTCGCGAATGAGTAAGACTTGATTATTTTTCATAGGCTTAAACAAGACACCGCCCATCGTAAAAGCAGGGCACTCGGCTTTTATGAGACGGTTGAGGGTATCTTCAATTTGATCCCTACGTTTGGGATACAGCTGCCCTCCTACGCTTTGCACCAGACGGCGAAGTGTGAAGGGTGAAAGTTCGCGAAATGTTGCACGCGCAAAACCCTCTATTGCAAAGTGAACATGTCTTTCAATCTCTTCATGGAGAACTGACTCGACCTCTTGTCGTGCCACACCATAAGCTCGGATAGCATCAAGGTTCGGAAAACTCTCTTGGCTCTGACGAAGTCGAACGCGACTAAAGCGCGGATTTTGATTGCTGGGATCCTCTATCCAAGACTGGGATCGTGCTTTCAATGTAGCAATTAGGCGAGCTTTGAAGGTACTTAAAAAAGGCCTGTAGAAATTAAGCCGGAACGAAGGCACATGGGCCGACATACCACCCCGCCCGATCACATCCGTTTCCTTCAGAATGCGCATGGCGATAGTTTCTTGCTGATCTTGGACATGATGACCCAGCAAAAGATGGGCCACTCCCTGATCTAAGCACCATTCCTCAAGGAGCGCATAACGAGCCTGTCTTGCCCGCTCTTGCAAACGCCGCATGGTTGGCTGATCGTGGCGCCACCGCAAGATAAAATGATTTATCCCCTGCGCCTTCAGCCAAAGGCCTACCTGATGGGCCTCTTCGCAGGACTCTGGCCGCAGCTCATGATCCACGGTAAGCGCGGTAAAATGAATCTGACGTTGCTTGCACCACTCCGCCGCAAGCAACGTCAGGGCAAGGCTATCTGCTCCTCCCGAGACCGCAACCGCAAGGGAAGGTATAGTATCGGGCACGCCCACCTGGTGCATCAAATGGGCAAATTCTTCTGTTGTGATGGGCTGAGTGTCCGGTGTTACTCTGTCGGACACTTCAAGGCTTTACGGGTTTTTTGCGCAGCCTCTTTCACACTGTCGGACTGGCGCTTAAATTCACTATCTAATTGGTCAAGCGCCGCGCACGCATCCTCATTTTTCTTCAGAGCTTTAAGGGATTGGGCTAAACGCAACAAGGTTTCTGGTGCTTTGGCAAAGCTGACTTTATCTTTAGCACCTTTCGAAGTTTTAGCATCCTTTACACTGGCGCGATACGCTTTATAAGCATCGGCAAAGGCAGCTACCGCTTGTTTATGATTGTTTTGCAGGTAAAAGCTCTCGCCCATGCAATACTTGGCATGAAGGGTGAGGGCATCTTTAGGGTACTGGCTTAAAATCTTCTTGCAAAGAGCCCTGGCACCCTCGAAGTCTTTAGCCTTCAATTTATCAAGAGCAGACGCATAAAGCGCCTGAGCCCCGCCTTCAGGTAAGCCGCCCTCATCGGCAGCAGCCTTATCACCTTCCTTAGGTTTATCTTTGCTGGTTGCATCTCCCGCAGGGGCCGGCACTGCTGCAGGTTCTTCTACAGCAGGAGTGTTAGCCGCATTTTGCAGCTCAATTTGTGCCTTAAGCTCGCGCACAACGTGCTCGGTCTCTTCAAGACGTCCCAAAAGGGTGCTTAGTTGCTCTTCCATGTAGCTGATGCGCGATTCAAGATCAGGCTGCATGACGGCTGATGCATCCTCTTCTTGTGCGTGCACGAAAGCCGAACTACTAAGGAGCATAACACCAAGAGCCGCGAGACCTTTTTTCATTCCATTTTATCCTAGGTGGAGAATTTTGTTTCCCTCTTAGTTTTAAAGGACTGCGTCCCTTGATGCAATGGCGATCACAGATAGGGCTTTAGGAGTCAATGATCATCTTAAAGTTTCGCATGCTTTGTTTTGGGGAAATAATGGCCTTAATCCCTTCTTGAGTTAGTATTTGATTATAAAAAAGAAGTCCTATTTTCTCTAACAAAGGATTATTCTCTAAAAGCGCGATCAGCCCAGCATAATTAATGGCGGGCGCTTTTAAGTTGACCTCGCGCAAACTAGTGTAATTCCCCAGCACATCGAATTCAGCAGCAAGGATATTGCGGCATCCCGTAAGATTGAGTTTGATGAGGAGATTATTTGCCAACAGCGCCGCAAGACCAGCATCATCTACTTCCCTTCAGCTGAGATTCATTTCTTCAAGATGTGAAATCAGACCCAAATGCGCAAAGTCTTCCACTGGGATCGCAGGCAAGACGATTCCTGTTATTTGTGAAATAAATAGAGAGACCGACCTGTGAACCTTTGGGGAGCTTTAAAAAATTAGCATGCAATCGTGAATACCAGCTTGGAATTTAGCCTCCTTCCCTACATCAAGTAGTCTTGGCGGGTCTATCCTGTTATGCTAATCGGTAATGCATTCACCATTAAAGTTGAGCCCATGGCACCTAACACGCAACCGTCTCAACATCGCGTCTCAGCACGCGCCTATCGCCCTACCACCTTTGCCGATTTAATCGGTCAGGATGAGCTGGTGCGCGCACTGACGAATGGCATTACCCAAGACCGCCTGCCCCACGCATTTTTACTGCACGGCGTGCGCGGTGTGGGTAAAACTACGACTGCTCGATTGGTGGCAAGAGCCTTGAATTGTATTGGTACGGACGGTCAAGGTGGACCTACTATTACCCCTTGTGGCCAATGTGAGCACTGCGAGGCCATTGCCCAAGATCGCCATCTAGATGTGGTAGAAATGGACGCTGCCAGCCATACGGGCGTGGAAGATGTACGTGAAGTCATTGAAGCCGCACGCTACAAGCCCATCTCGGCACGTTATAAGATTTACATCATCGACGAAGTACACATGCTCTCGAAAAGCGCTTTTAATGCGCTTTTGAAAACATTGGAAGAGCCTCCTCAGCACGTAAAATTTATCTTTGCGACCACTGAGCTTCGCCGTGTGCCTGATACGGTGCTCTCACGCTGCATGCGCTTTGATCTCAAGCGTATCCCCGCACCCGCCCTGCAGGCTCTTTATACAAAGATCACCCGGTTGGAAGGCAAGCAAGCCGAGCCTGCAGCCCTTGAAATGATTGCAAGGGCAGCCGACGGTTCAGCCCGCGATGGCCTTTCCATGCTGGATCAGGCCATGGCGTTGAGTGATGGGATCATCACCCAGAATATCGTGCGTAAAATGCTGGGCCGTGCCGATGGTCAACCCCTGCAAAGTCTTCTCAACGCATTGATTCAAGGCGATATTCAGCAAGCCCTTACTCTATTTGACGAGCTGGTGCACCAGGGCTGCGACGTCCAAGCCATTCTCAATGACTTACTCCGCCTCATCCATCATCTGAGCCTTGCAAAGACAGCGCCAGCAGCCTTTACTCATCATGTGCCTGCTGATGAACAGGAAAACTTACACAATCTTGGACAAGATCTCAGCGTGGCTACCCTCGCGCGCCTGTGGCAAATGCTCCTTAAAGGTTGCCAAGAAGTAGGGCAAGCCCTTGATGCCCATCAAGCGGGGCACATGATTTTGATTCGCATCGCTTATTTGGCCAACACTCCAACGCCTCAGCAAATTCTGGCGTCCCTTGAGTTCAACGGGCCTGCGGGTCAGCTGCCACCTACACCAAAAGCAGCACAACCTTCGGCTGCGGTTCCAAGCCCAGAGAGTCGTGAAGTCCAGCCTGCGCCTTTGAATGACTTTCGAGATCTTCTTAAGCTTTTAGGGCAAAAGCGCGAAATGTTGCTGCAAACTGCCCTCACCCATGACGTTCATCTGGTCTCTTTTGCTCCTGGCAAACTTGAGTTACGCCTAAAACCATCTGCGCCCAAGGACCTGATCGTAAAGCTGCAGAAAATCCTGCCCGAGATCACTGGCATGGCATGGGTCATCGAAGGTAGTCAGGCTCAAGGCCAGCCCACCTTTGCCGAGCAACGCCTTGAGGCTAAACGCAAAATTGAGGCTGAAGTTGTTGAAGACCCCCTTGTGAAAGCCGCCCTGCAGGCCTTTCCAGGCTCCCAAATCCAAAAAATTGATCATCAGCATGAAGAGGAGATCTATTAAATGCAGAACATCGGACAACTGGTTAAGCAAGCCCAGATGGTGCAACAAAAAATGGCTGAGGTCCAAGAGCAATTGGGCAAAGAGACGGTTGAAGGCCAAAGTGCCGGCGGTATGGTGAAGGTGACCATGACTGGCAAGGGCGAAGTGACAGCTATTAAATTAGACCCTTCTTTGATTGATCCCAAAGAGATCGAGGTCTTAGAGGATCTGATCACAGCAGCACTCAATGATGCACGCGCTAAGTCCGAAGCAAAAGCCAACGAAGCCATGGCGAAAATTTCAGGCGGACTCAAGCTTCCTGGCGGTTTTAAGTTGCCTTTCTAAGCCTGAAGAAAAAGGATACCCATCATTATGGCATCGGAAGGTCTCGCCCCCCTTATTCAGCTGCTGGCCAAGCTGCCAGGACTTGGCCCACGCTCGGGCCAGCGCGCGGCTTTACACTTAGTGAAACACAAAGAAAAGCTGTTGCGTCCCTTAACCGATGCCCTTAATCACGCCCTGAATCACATCGAAACCTGCACCCAGTGCGGCAATCTTGACCTGGAGCGTTTGTGCAGTATCTGTCGCGATTCACGGCGCAATACCAACCAAATGTGCGTCATTGAAACGGTGGCAGACCTGTGGGCGTTAGAGCGTTCCGGGAGCTTCAGGGGGTTTTACCATGTGTTGGGCGGCACTCTTTCCGCCCTTGATGGTGTAGGTCCTGATGCGCTTCGTATCGGCACCCTTCTTGAGCGGATTCAAAAGCAGGGCGTTCAGGAAGTTATTCTTGCCCTCAACATGACTGTTGAAGGTCAGACCACAACCCATTATCTAGCTGAAAAACTGACTGATCTTGGCGTTCATGTCAGCACCCTTGCCCACGGCATTCCCTTGGGCGGCGAGCTGGATTACCTGGATGAAGGCACGCTCACGGTCGCACTCTCGGCTCGAAGACGTTTATAGAAATAGAGCCTCCAAACGTAAAGACTCGATAAGTCTCAGATCTCGTTTGAAACAAAAACGCCCGGCTGTGACCGGGCGTTTTCAAGGTAAGTTTAAACTTAGATATCGCTATCCTCAGTTTTGGGCTTACGCTTGCTTTTTCTGACCTTCTTTTCAGGCTGTTCTTCGGCCTCTTCATCATCGCCTTGATCTGCTTCGATCTTGGCTTTGGCTTTTTCAACTTTATCCGCAATCTTTTTACCGGCTTTCTTGCCCTCTTTAACAGCTTCCTCACCGATATCTTTCATATCATCCACGTTCTCGAGAACACCTGCCGCACCATCAGTCATCTCGGCAATGGCATCGATTCGCTCTTCAGTTGTTTTGGCATTCTTTAGCTTTTCGGCTGCTTTCGCCACTTTACGTGCATCCTCAGCCACCTCATCTGCTTCTTCTAAGGCCTCAGCTGCTAACTTCGCACTTGTAAAAAGGCAAGATAGGCAGCCTCCCTTAGCTTTCTTTTTCTTAGCAGGAGTTTTACCTTTGTTGGCCGTCGTTCCTAAATTCACCTCTTCAAGTTCTTCGTCACCATCGGTTATTTTTGCTGTGGGCTTTGATGTGGCTTTTTTTTCTGCTGATGCAGCCGCTTTCTTCTTTTTAGAAGCGTCAGGAGCTTCCTCTTCAGTGTCTTCGGCGACCACAGCTTCGGTTTTCTTCTTCCGAGGCTTTGCTGTTTTTTCGCTGCTTGTTGCATCCTTTGTATCAGTAGCTTCTGCAGTGGTAGCACAGGCCATTATAGCGCTTAGGATAAAGGCTGGAATAAATGCAGGTATGCGTGTTGTTATCATTGGTTTCTCCCTTGTGGTGGTGAAAAGAGAACGACCTTTTCACTTGCCCCAGCATAGCAGAACTATCCTGCAGGTGTAGAGAGAGGAAGCAAATTGACACAGAAAAAATACCGCGGCAAGAAGCCGCGGCATAGCTAAATCATTGTTATTTAAGCGCCAAGCAGGCTTAAAACCTCGTGAATACGGGCCACATCACGCTCAGCTTCGGCGAGACGCTCTCGGTTCTTTTCCACCACATCTTCGGGTGCTTTTGCCACAAATTCAGCATTATTGAGCTTTGCCTGCATACCTTTGATTTCTTTTTCTAGGGTGGCGAGCTGTTTCATGAGACGCTCTTTTTCTGCCGCTAAATCAATGCTATCGGCAAGTGGCATAATGAGAGTAAGCGCGCCCAATAAACCACGCATACCCTGAGGCAGCTTGCTTGCAGCAGGGTTCACCGTGATAGCCTCAAGACGCGCAAGACGCTTAATCAATGCTTCATAGCGATTAATGCGTTGTCGATGGATCTCGTCGGCATCGGTAACGAACAGCTGCAACCATTCAGCAGCTGGCACGTTAACGGCTGCACGCATACTGCGTACCTTGGTAATCATCTCAATGAGCCAATCGACCTCAGATGTATCAGCCCTCACGCCCTGCAACTGTGGCCATGGCTTTTGAATCAACAAACCTGCGTCGTCACCTGCAAAATGCTGATAAAGCTTTTGCGTAATAAATGGCATGAAAGGATGCAGCAAATGACACAACTGAACCACTACATAAGCTGCCGTTTTTTGTGTCTCACACTTTGCGGCACTGTCTTCACCTTGCAAAATGGGTTTAGCAAATTCAATGAACCAGTCGCAGAAATGGCCCCAGGTCAGGTGATAAAGGGCAAGAGCTGCCGCATCAAAGCGGTAATCTTGAATAGCATCTTCCACTATTGCTTGTGTTTTTTGAACTTGCGAGAGAATCCATTGATTCGTGGTCTCGCTCACTTCTTGTGGCACAAAGGACGGATCATAGCTGCAGCCGTTTTGGGTACAAAAACGCGCTGCATTCCACAGCTTGGTCGCAAAATTGCGATAAAGCTCGACAGTTGCCTTAGAAAAGCGCAAATCCCGGCCGGGTGCAGCTAACGCGGCGAGCGAGAATCTTAGAGCATCAGTGCCGTAGGTCTCAACCATATCCAAGGGATCAATAACGTTGCCCTTGGTCTTGGACATCTTGTGGCCTTTTTCATCGCGCACCAATGCATGCAGGCAAACATCTTTGAAGGGAATGTCACCCACCAAATGCATACCCATCATTACCATGCGGGCCACCCAAAAGAATAAGATGTCCGAGCCTGTTACTAACACCGCAGTTGGATAGAATTTTTTAAGCTCAGGCGTCTCATGGGGCCAACCCAACGTAGAAAACGGAAAAAGCGCTGAGGAGAACCACGTCTCAAGCACGTCTTCATCTTGGGTAAGCTCGATGTCGTGACCATAGTGAGCCCTAGCCTTAGCGTTTGCTTCCTCAGCTGACATGGCCACAAAGAGGGTGCCGTCTGGTGCAAACCAAGCAGGGATGCGATGTCCCCACCACAATTGGCGTGAGATACACCAGGGCTGAATGTTGGTCAGCCAATGGTTATAGGTTGCCTTCCAATTATCAGGAATAATGCGAATCCGGCCTTCTTCAACGGCTTTCAAGGCAGGTCCTGCCAAAACCTTTGCATCCACAAACCACTGGTCGGTTAAGCGTGGCTCCAGGATCGAGCCAGAGCGATCCCCATGGGGCACGGCATGGGTAGTGGGCTCGATTTTCTCAAGAAGGCCTAAAGCTTCCATTTCAGCGACCACTTTTTTGCGGGCTTCAAACCGGTCCAGTCCACAAAAAGCCTGAGGAGCAGGCGTGCAGATTTGACCCTGCGCGTCCATCACCGTTAGGGTTTGGAGGTTGTGGCGGCGACCCATCTCAAAATCATTGAAATCATGGGCAGGGGTAATTTTAACCGCACCCGTGCCTTTTTCTGGGTCACAGTAATCATCCGCAATGATGGGGATGAGCCGGTCGGTAAACGGCTGTCTAATCTGCTTGCCTATCAGATGCTGGTAACGCTCATCCTCTGGGTGAACTGCGACCGCCGTATCTCCAAACATGGTTTCTGGCCGCGTGGTCGCAATTGTGATGTAAGTTGAGGAATCATTAGCCAAAGGATAGCGGAAATAGTACATATTTCCTTTTGTCTCTACATTGTCCACCTCAAGGTCAGAGAGTGCTGTTTGCAGCTTAATGTCCCAGTTTACCAAGCGCTTATCACGATATATGAGACCTTGTTCGTAAAGGCGAACGAACGCGGTAGTCACCGCATAACTCATGTCCTCATCAAGGGTAAACTTTTGACGGCTCCAGTCGGCAGAAACACCAAGGCGCCTTTGTTGCTTAACGATTTGGCCGCCATAAGTATCACGCCAATCCCAAACTTCAGCCAAAAATTTTTCCCGGCCCAAATCATGTCGACTTTTGCCCTCATGCTGCAGTTTGCGCTCGACCATCATTTGGGTGGCAATACCTGCATGGTCTGTTCCCGGCTGCCAAAAGGTTTCATGACCTTTCATGCGATGGTAACGAATCAAAATATCTTGCAAAGTATAGGTAAGCGCATGGCCCATGTGGAGGCTGCCAGTCACGTTAGGTGGTGGCATCATGACAACATAGGGATCCAGGTTAGCCTGCGGGTTAGGTTTAAAAGCACTTGCAGCTTCTTCTGCTGCATAGTAGTCGGACTCGAATTCCTGGGGCTGATAGGTTTTATCTAACATTCAACGTTTTCCTTTTTATCGGCGCTTTTCTAACCCGATTGTTTATAGCGCCGACAAAAAGGGGCGCTATTACTCTTTAGGAGCGGTAATGCCTTGTTGTTGTAGCATTTTTTCGATTTGCTCTGCGACTAACCATTTCACCAATGATGGCAGGTGGGCGTCAAGCCACTCCTTTAGCATTGGACGTAACATTTCACGCACGACTTGTTCAATAGTCATCTTGTTGAACTCCCCTGTGGTCGATGATTGATCGCGGCGTTGGTCAAATTGGCTCAACGCTTCTTTAAGTGTTGAAAACGCAGCCACTGTCTCGGACACGGTTACATTGTCGAGCATGGGCTTACGGTCTTCAGGTGTTAATTCAGGCTGCACATCTAAATGGATCTTAATGGCGTCCCTGAAATCGAAAGGTGCCGATGGTGATGGCTTATCTGAGGATACATTTTGTTGAGAGTCCACCTCAACGAAAGACTCGGCTTCAAGCGCAGCAGTCTCGTCGTCCTGAATCTCTTGCCTAAGAGTTATTTCTGGTTCAGAGCTGACATCGCCTAGCGCAATATCGCTTTCAGGTATAACAGACTCAGTTTCAACTGACTCTTCCATGGCCGGGGTAAGCTCTAACACATCCTCAAGGTGTGGCTCTTCAGCAAGAGGGGCATTTGGACGCGGAGCTTCCGAAAAAGCCGGTTGCGGAAACTCTAGCTCCGTCATGACAGGAGCCGCAGCTTTTTCTGCGCCCTTCACATCACTAGAAATAATATCGCGGATGGAACTGAGGATTTCCTCGACCGATTTCTCTTGGGGCGCATTCTTTTGGGCCGTCATGTGTTCTCTCCATCCCTATTTATTGTCGATGTTGCCTAGCCCAATCAGCTTAAAGCGCACATCATCAGCGTATTTTTGCACATTAACACGCTCAACCGGCAAGCCCAGTGCTGCCACGGTTAACTGGCCTACAGAGCTAAGCAGTTGGAAGCGTGACAACAAATAATCACGCTTGGCTTGGACAAGGCCGGTACGCGCCTGCAGCAACACTTCTTCTGATTTCAAAACGTCAATAATGGTTCGCTCACCCACCAGTGACTCTTGGAACGCCCCTTCGCGCGCAATCTCGGCGGCTTTCACCTGAATTTGGTACATGCCCACAGTTTGCTGTGAGGATCGCCATTTATCCCATGCTGTTGTTGCTGTTTGCGCAGCACTCCGCTGAGCTGTTGCAAGGTTATAACGCGCTTGATAGGCCTGCTGCGTTGTTGAGCGCAACTGCGACCAGTCTTTACCACCCTGAAAGATGGGCATACTGAGAGTCACACCAACTTGAGCTTGGTTTTTAGGCGTGAAATGCGCCGATGTATCCGAAAGCGGACGATTTTTATTGAGCTCTCGACTTGCGGATGCCGAAAGGTCGACAGAAGGGCCAAAAGCAGCTTGGGCTTGTGAGATATTGCTTTCAGCTGCTTTTTGTGAATACTGGGCAGCCGTGATGCTTGGCGAATCTTTCTGAGCCAAGGCAACTAACTCATTGAGTGTCTTAGGCAACTCAACTTGGTCAGCAATACCCTCGGGTAAGGTCAGGTCACTTGGCTCCTCACCAATCACTTGAATATAAGTTGCACGCGCATCTTGAACTTTGGCCTCGGCATTAATGAGGTTCGATTGGCCTTGGGCAAGGCTAGCTTCTGCCTGAGCCAAGTCGGTAAGTGTCAGATCGCCCAGCTCAGCACGGGCTTTGGCTTGATCAAGGGTTTTCTTCAAAAACTTTACGTTCGCCTGGTTATAATCTACAGCAGCGATAGCCGCCCATAAATCAAGATAGGCTTGAGCTGCGTTGAGAAGAAGTTGTTGCTCAGCGTTAACAACAGAAGCGGCAGCGGCAAGGACGCCGTATTCAGCAGCATTGGTCGCAGCAACAGTAGCGCCGCTTTTAAAGAGATTTTGGCGCAGTTGAATAGCCGCTGAGTAGTTGGAGAGGTATGTATTGTTCTTACCCGCTTTGCGGACACCCAGCGCGTTGCGCCTCGCTACCACCCGATCTTCACGCGTGATAGAGCGAGAGGCGCCCGTTGATAAACTTAAGGTTGGAAACCACTCGGCCATGGCTTGAGGTACATCTTCCGCCTTTGCGTAGAATTCAGCAAGTTTGGCTTTGAATTCAGGGTTACACTCGTAAGCGGTCATCAGCGCACGCATAAAAGGATGGGCTTCGGCAACCTTCTCTTTTGGCGCAGTTGGCTTCACATCAGCCTGTTTTGGGGCTTTAACCTTTTGTTCCTTGGCTTTACTCTCTTTTTTGGCTGGAGTGGCTGCAAAGAGCGGGGCTGCACCCAAGACACATGACAGTAACAGGCTTGGAATCATCAAATTTTTCAAATTGGCCACGAAGGTGCTCCTAATATCTTTTCAATGTTGGGTCGATGCGCTGAGCATAGGCATCAATCCCCCCTACTAAATTCCATACATTACCAAAGCCGCGCTGGCTTAGCAAATGGCCAGCGCGTGCACTACGTGCGCCATGATGGCACAAAACAACAATGTTTTCATCGGGGTCAAGCTCGTTTATTCGTGCCGCCAAGTCACCCAAAGGAATCCAGGTGTGGGGTTGCAAGGCACAAAAATTTACCTCATCAGC
>CAYRKI010000001.1:27926-53565 GCA_964424815.1 uncultured Thiotrichales bacterium
AATGTGAGACCATGCTTCTCGTTGGCGCTTGGCATATTCTTCCACATTCATCTCTTGCATCACAGATGAAACCTTCGTTTCTCGGGCTCATCCCCAGGAAGACCTGGGACCGAGGTCTCAAAAGGGGTAAAATGGCTTGCAAGGCCCTGATTAATCTCTGTAATCGTTGCTAATGCTGGCAAACCATTCCCTTGATTTCGGTACCACGCAATGCGGCCACCGCTTACCACCTGTGTCAAGAGAGAATGCGGCAAGTCATAAAGAGCACCCTCTATAATAATGGTGTCATAGGGGGCAAATCCAGTCATCCCCTCTCGCCATGGACTAACCATCAAGATCACATTATAAATTTCCAAATCTTCGTAGATTTTTCGCGCCTTCTTAACGCAGTCATCCGACCCTAAAATCGCAATCACTTCACGGGCCAAGTACCCACAAAGGGCAGCACCGTATCCAGCGCCACCCAAGTAAAGAACTTTTTCGTCAGCCTTAACTCCAACAGTTTGCAATAATCGAGCCAACGCTTGGGGTGATACGAGCAAATCCGTAGATGAGAAATGGTGCGGAAGGTCTGCATAAGCAAGACTGGGTGATAGGTGAGGCAAGAAGCGCTCTCTTGGCACAGTTTCTAAGGCATAGAGAAGACGATCGTCTCTTACACCCACCGGCATCAACTGCCCCTTAATCATGTTGTGTTTGGCCATTGCCACGACTTCAGCCATGATACGTTCCTAGACTCTTCTTCACTGACTCTGTTTTTGTGTCTTCCAGCAGCATGACGCAACATGAGGTTTTGCACAATAGCTGACTGAAAAGGACCAAGCCGTTGACGCTGCGCCTCTGGCACATTAAGAATGAAGCAAAAATGCCGTTTTGGAGGCATCCCATGATCATCGTCTTTGGTTCTTTGAATATGGATATGGTTTTCCCCGTAAGCGTCATGCCCACGGCTGGAAATACATTGCTCTGCCCCAGATACAGTTTGCATCCGGGCGGTAAGGGCGCCAATCAAGCAGCGGCAGCCGCTCGTAATGGCGCCAGCGTCAAAATGTACGGCAGCATCGGTCAGGATCTCTTCGGCCATCAAGTCAAACAAAGTCTTGAAGCAACGGGCGTTGATTGCGGCGGGGTGAATTCATGCGATACGCCAACAGGATGCGCCACCATCTGCGTTGATGCCAAAGGCGAAAATATGATTACCGTTGCCAGCGGCGCCAACCTTCAGGCAAGGGCCACCCTTGTTCCTGACGAGGTCTTAGACTCAAAAGCTACCGTTGTTTTGCAGATGGAAGTTCCCCTTGAGGAGAATCAGGCCTTGATTGAAAGAGCCCATACTCAAGGTAGTCGCATCATCCTCAACCTTGCTCCAGCGCATCCGCTGCCGGCCCAATACATTCAAATGCTGGACATCTTAGTCCTCAACCAACTTGAAGCCACACAGCTGGCGCGAGATCTGAAATTTGATGTAACCTCACCCACCTTGGTTGCCCGTAGGCTTTCATCTCAATTTGGACTGAGTTGCATTGTGACCCTTGGTGCTGACGGGGCTTTTTTAAGCTCTCGGCAAGGAGCTTGGTCAGTCGATGCGATGCGCATTAAAGCCGTTGATACCACAGCTGCTGGTGATGCTTTTGTAGGCTGTCTTGCTGCAAGTTTGGATTATGGGCATGCCCTTGAAGAAGCACTGCAACGGGCTGTGGTTGCAAGTGGCCTTGCCTGCACCAAAGCAGGCGCCATACCCAGCCTGCCGACACAAGATGAAATCGACGCAGTCTGGGCATTAGCGCCACAGCTGATCAGAAGTATTTAACTAAAATACAAACGAGGATTGTTGATCCCTAGCTGGCATGATATTCTTCACGCCATAAAGGGGAAAAATATAATGGCTTCAAAGGGAAACGGCTCGGCTAAAACCAGGGGATGGTTTGCTCAGGCAACGCGCCAAGAAAATGTAACCACCCTGAAGGAAAACCTACCAGAACTGCCAGATTTTTTGGCAGATACTTCCGCTTCAGCTGCCAAAACATCATCTCAGCAACCTACACAAGAATTGGGTGAGAAGAAGCTTTCACCGGATTTAAAGCGCCTAGAACAACAAAATCAACGTCATTTGGACGTTCCCCGTGTGAAGGAGAAATGGATCATGGGTAAACTTTCCATGTTTGGTCTTGCTTTGGGACTTGCGTTGATGGGAGTTATCTTTTTCGTTGCAGGATTTTTGGTATGCTTCGTTACATTTCCCCCCAGCAGTTTGAGCAGCTACAATATAGCAAGAGAGGCCCAACTTCCTGCTGTAGAAGCCACTCAAGGCTACGCACAACGTGATGCGCAGTACGCAGCTACCAATGGCACTGCCAGTGATATTTTGATCCAAGCAGAAAATCGCGCCATCCAAGAAAGCATCTCTCAAGGAAAATCGATTGCTCAAGATACCGCCAATCAGTGGATTAACAAGGTGCAAAACGCCCTTGGCCCCACCTTGGGTAGTATTTTCTCTGCCGTGGCACGCCCCACTTCCCAAACCATTATTGGGGGTGCTGGAGTTCAAGTCTCACAAACAGCTTTTGGTCCTACAGGACGACCGGTACCTGGCGGTGCCCAAGCAGCTTCAACAACACTTGCAAGTGCGGGCACTCCGGATGGAGCTACTCCGGCGCCTGCACCCATAGCTCCTCCAGCGACTCCCCCCGCAGCACCAGCACCTGCCCCAACTTCTCCCCCCTCACCAAGCACTGGTACACACTCGCCATCACCAGCTCTCACCCCTCAAGAAAACCAAGCAACTCTTGCAATGAGCACTGGTCAAGAAGTACAACATGCGGCAACCCAATTTTCCGTAACCATCCAAACCTACGCAGATAGCCGCGATGCTTATGGCTTATACAATTCGCTCAAGGAACGGGGTTTTAGCGCCTATATCGTGCGTCGCCTTGAAGGTGATCAACCTAAATTCGAGGTGCGATTGGGAGATTTTAAAACTTTCGTCGATGCCGAGGGTGTGTCGCGAAGCTTGCGTTCCCAAATGGATCTTCCAGCACGCATCGTCCTTGTTAACACTCAAGAAGATAGGATTGTCTATTAATGCGTTACGTTTCACCCCTTGGCGTAAAGACGGCGTTATTCTTCCTGGGACTGCCATTGGCACTCATGTTGACAGGGTGTGGTTTCTTGCCCGAGCCGGTGAGCGAGCCTTCAGTTAATGTTGAGGAAATTTCCATCACCCTGGATTCTGATGCAAATCTCAACAGTGCGACAGCTGTTGATGTGGTCGTCATCTATCGGGCCGACGTCTTTCGCGCGCTCCTCAAAATGACCGCCAGCGAGTACTTCGCTTCCGCCGATCAAATAAAGCGCGATTATCCTGATGTAGTCGACGTCTTCCATTGGGAATTAACGCCTGGTCAACGCGTGCGTAATGTGCCAGTTGATTTCCGCGGTGAATCACCTGCAGGCGCTATTGTATTTGCCAACTATCTGACACCAGGCGCCCATCGCGTGCGTCTCGGCACCCAAGATCAAGCCCACATTCATCTCAGAAAATATGAGTTTTGCGTGCTTGAACAGGGATGTGGGCCTTTACGTCTTTTTGATGACTCTCCAGATGAAGTTGTGGTGCGCGGCCAACTCACACCTCGCAAGCCTATTCCTGACAGTTATTTCGAGGAGACTGTACTGCCCCGTATTTCGCCCGCAAGCGATGAGCCAACAAGCGCCCTTAAATCAAAGGGAGCCGATGCCCTTAACCGGGCGACTGGATCTAAAGCAGGCACCGTAATCAAAGACGCCATGCAAAATCATCAGGCCGGACAAACCAGCCTCAATGCCGATCACGAGTGAGGACGAGATGACAAAAACAAACGTCGCGCGCTTACAACAGCCGGTCCAATGGTATGAAGGGATGTTACTACTACCCCAGCATTTCCAATACGCGCAACAGCGCCATGATCAATTGCTGCGATATCACTTTCAACAACTGATGCCAAACGGTTTTGGCTTAAATGAACTTGACTATGATAGCTCTGCACTCATCGCGGGGCGCCTGATCATTCAACGTTTAGAGGCGATCATGCCCGATGGTCTCCTCGTAGTGATCGGGGGTCAGGGTGAGACGCTCTCCCTTGATTTGTTGCAAGCCGGATTTAATCCTGGTGAGACACGCATGGTTTACTTGGTTATCGCTGAAGAGCGTGGCTTTGGCGAGACAAGCGAGCGTTATCTTTCGGTGGAAAGCCCAGAAATCAACGACATAAACACCGGGGATAACGGAATTAGGACGCCGGTTTTACACCCTAATGCACGCTTAATCGCAGGCACTGAGCCTCCAGCAGGCTTTGTCAGCCTCCCCCTCTTGCAAATCACCCGAGAGGGCCAAGGTTTTCGCAAAGAAAATTTTCTCCCACCTCAATTGCGGGTGACTTCACATTCCGCTTTTGGACAGCGTATCGAAGCCCTTGCCAGCACCATACGCGAGAAAATCCTATTTCTATCAGATCAGCTGCGTGGCAGCCATCAGGATGTGATGTCGAAGGAAGCAGAGCAAATTGTGCGCTCTCTCACGCAGGCGCTGATCCCTTTTGAGGCGTTACTGCGCTCGAACGCGGCCACTCCTTATGCTCTCTATCAAGAATTGTGTAGGGTAGCGGCAATTGTACTTTCACTGCAACCCAATGTATTACCGCCTGTGATGCCAGCCTATGATCACATGGCCATGGGGCAGTGCTTTGATGAAGTGTCTGCGATTATTTACGATATCTTGGCGAAAATCCAAGAAGGCTATGTGATTGTCAGCTTTAGTCAAGATCAGCGCTTGTTTGAACTCCCTCTTAAGTCAGAATGGTTTCGCCAGCGCATGGTCATTGGTGCCAAGGTTCCAGCATCCATGGATGAGAAAGACCTGGTGCGGTGGATGGAAGCAGCTGTTATTTGTTCGCAAAGGCATATCACCTCAGTGCGTGATCGACGCATTTTAGGAGCGCCCCGAAAAGTCATTGCAGAAGACGCGGAGATGAGCCTTTTGCCAGCCAAAGACGTGGTTCTGTTTGCTATTAGCGCTGATCCTAGCTTCGTTGAAGTTGATGAACCACTGTGTATTTTTAACGTGGCGGATTCGCCCGAAAACCGGCCTTTGGAAATTGTGCTCTACGTTCCCAAAGCCAAGAGTTAGATTAAATTTGAAATAACTTTGCGTTAATGTTTACAGGTTAAGCTTAACCGATTGAACTAGCGCAGAATAATAAGGATGGGGAGCGCATAAGGTGGTGAACACCCAGCTTAACTTGCGACGAAGGGATGATCGAATCGGTTCGTTTGCCACGAGGTATTTTGAGGATTTCCATCTGCGCATCATGATGCATAAGCAACGCATCGAGGATGGAACTTGGCTCATTGAACAAACCGAATCCGAGACCGAGAGAGTGCCAGGCGATGATGATGAACGCATTGCAGCCGGTGCCCAGGCCATCCACAACGATTTACGCGCACTGCTTGAGTCTCAAGAGGCTCAAGTCGCCAAGATGGGCGGCGCGTACGCAACCAGCGTCTTTGAAGAAACCAAATTTATTTGTGCGGCACTTGCAGATGAAGTTTTTCTCAACCTCGACTGGCAGGGGCGAAAATATTGGGAAGATCACCTGCTTGAATCTTCCCTGTTCGCCAGCCATGATGCAGGTGATCTTTTCTTCATTCGACTTGAACGTCTTCTGGCTGAGGGCGATCCTGCACAAAGAGACCTTGCGGAAATTTATTTACTGGCTCTTGGCCTTGATTTTCAGGGCCGGTACCGTAACCGCGATGATCAAGGTGCTCTTAAGCGTTACGCACAACATCTCTACCGTTTCATCTATCAGCGGGACTTTAATCTTCAGCACAACAATGAACGCCTGATGCCAAGCGCCTATATGCACACACTAGGAGGTGCGGCACCCAAGTTCATGCAGGATGTGCGCCGCTGGCTGATCATTTTCGGCCTGACTGGCTTAGGACTGTTGACGGTTTCATATGGTGTTTGGTTCAATTTGACGACGCAGGTTCAAACTACGACCAACCGTATTTTGACCTTTGCACACGAGTAAAAGGGGGTTTGGATGTCGGGTTTCATGAATGCCTTAGCACCCTACCTACCTTATATTGCCTTTACCGCTTTGGTCATTGGCGTCATTATTTTGGTTAGCTTTACCTTTGTTGCAAGCCTTACCATCAAGCGTGCTGCAAAACGTCGTGCGCTTGAGCGCCCAAGCGTGCAAAATTCATTTCGTGAGGATTTGAATGAAAACGTCCGCAATCTATGGGAAAAGATGCGCAACATGGGGTCTGCGATGGCCACCCAATGGAAATGGCAAAAGCAAGATGAGATTTCCCAATCCTTTGTGCGCACCCTTGAAGTTTTAAAGAGCTATCTTCCCTCCCTCACGCCGCAATACGACATCCCCTGGTATTTGGTCGTGGGGCCTGAAAACAGTGGAAAATCAACACTGCTCTCAAGCCTTGATTTGGAACTCCCCATCGGTCGCCCTGATTACGAAGTTGAAGGTGAGCAGGCTCTTTTGAATTGGTGGTTTTTTGATCACGGTATTGCCCTTGATGTCAAAGGACAATTGTTTACGAGCGATCAACCCTCGACCATGGAAAGTAGCTGGGAATACCTTTTGAAGACGCTCACCCGAGCACGACCAAAGCGCCCACTCGATGGCGTTGTTTTGACTTTAAATGTAGCCGACATGTTGGTTAAAACCGGCAATGATCGTGCAGCCTTACAAGACAAGGCAAAGTTTATTCATGCACAGCTGTGGCAATTACAAAACATTCTCGGGATGCATGTACCCGTATACGTGGTGTTGACCCAGTGTGATGCATTGCCAGGTTTTTCAAGTCTCATTCAGTCGCTACCTTCTCATTTGCGGCAAAATATTTTTGGGTGGTCAGTACCTTTTAGCGTCAATACTGCTTTTAGTCCTGCATGGGTGCAGGACATGTTTGCTGATCTGATTGGAAACCTGGATCACCTGCGCGCGACGATTCTCACCCACTCAGGACTTGATAAAAACCGCGATGATTTCGTCGAATTGCCCACCCGCATTATGGAATTGCGCGAAGGAATCCAGACCTTCTTGGATATTCTGTTCCGCGAAAGCGCGTATCACGAATCTTTCTTTTTGCGTGGCGTCTACTTTACTGCCCTCCAAGAAAATACGCCAAAGTCGGCTGGTCAAGGCCGTGACTTCCAAAGTGGGCTTGAAAATGTGCTTGGCTCCCAGCACAAAGAACGCATTGCCTTTGCTCGTGACCTTTTCGAGGGGAAAATATTTCCTGAAGCTGCTTTGGCGCAACCTGTGCGCCGTGTATTTGTCTCGGTCAACCACTATTTGAACTTTGCTAAAGCAACAGGAATAGCCCTTGCAGGTGCCTGGCTTTTTGGCATGTTTTACGCCCACGATCGTCTTGGAAATAGTCTTCGCACCGTCAACCCTGCGCTTAACCAAATTGATCGTGCGCTGCAGGGTGTGCGCCAACGAGGCGGCATTAGCGACGATGCGGAACTAATTAATTATATGAATCAGCAAGCGGCTGAAATTTTAGGTTCCTATGCCAACATATCCCTGGTCAGTACCAAATCATTGTTCTTGCCAGCGTCTTGGTTCTCAAGCCTTGACAAGCGGCTTCAAGACGCCATAGCTGTAGGTTATGATCGTGTCGTTCTACCCTCACTCGCTAATGGTTTGGTCAGACGCGCCACAGAAATTGTCTCTCCCAATACCATTCACACTGAGACGGCATTTCAACAAGGAGGCCGCGGCGCTACCCCCACAACATTGCCAAGCTTTAAAGCGTTAGATAGTTTCATCCGCCAGCTTGGAGATCTCGAGCGGTACGTCAAGCTCTACAACGATCTTGAGCGCACCGAAAGTATTGAGGATCTGGGCACGCTGATTAAATACCTCTTCAATATCGACTTGCCCATTGATTTTTATAAAAACTCGGATTATTACTCAGGCGCGCTTTCCCATTCAACCCAGCGTAAAGTTGTTTTGGATGATTTCAAACTATTGGCAAGCCAGAAACTCGGCAAGGTCTACCACGACTTCTTAAATGATGCCTTTGATATTCAAAAAAATTATCCAACATTGTTTGCGCTGCAAAAACAACTCGATCAGCTTGCTGATTTATCAACTGCCCGTTATCTGGATGACTCAGACGCAAGAACGACTGCAGAAAACGCCATAGCTGTGGCTGATATGCTCAGCAGTGGTGAACTCAGCTGGCTTGATGCCAATTCATTTCAACCCAATGGTGCCTACACCGCACTGATGCGGCTGATGAACGGCCTTGCTCTTGTAGGGCCAACCCTGACCACCGAACTGCAAAAACAAGCCGACATTAACTTCGTCAAATTCAAAATTGCACTAGGTGATATCAAGTCGGTGCTGACAGGACCCCTCTTTACCGTAAAAAACGGTCAGGTTACATCGTCGGCGTCCAGAGGTTTGGTCAATATGATTGACGCGCTCTCCGCCTTTTTACAAGAACCCTTCATGGCCAAGACTGCTGAGCATCGCCTGGTCAGCAAAGTACCACCGCAGAAATTACTTTTCTGGGATGAGTTAGCACTCCAAAAGGCGGTGCGCGTTGTGCAAAATTTTGATGATTACCTGGCACAACGCTTTCCCCATCTCTCTCCCAAATTGCAGCCTTCGCTCAAGGCGATTGGGCGTAATGCCGTGCGCAAGCATATCTTAAGTTATGTGGCTGAGGCGCAAACATTCCATGACGAGCCGCCTGAGTTTGCAGGCTATGGCACTAAGGAAATGCTGAACTCCCAAGTCCATAATATTGCAACTGTGACCCCTCTGTTTTCCAAGCTTTTTGGGGTATTTGATGATGGTGCCCTCGTCGTCGAGCATTCTCGTCTTCGCGAACTTTTGGTGCATGAGACTTATGCACTGCTACAAAAGGTCGATAATCTGCTTGCACACGACAATCTTTATGCCAGCCGCGATGGCAGCTTTGAGTGGTGGCAGGGCGAGGACAATCTGGCGCTCCTTGCGTTTACGTCCCAAGACGTGAATGACCTGAAATCTTACCTCAAGAGCCAACGCTTCAGAGTGTCCTATCTTAGCAAGGAAATGGCAGAACCTATTCTCACTCTGCTAGGCCTAGGCTTCTTTGAAGATATGCCCTTTGAGGTCCCCTTGGTCCACAAATGGGCGCGCATTGCGAGCGTTCTTGATGATTACAGCAAGCAAAGCCCTGGCAATACCCTTAAAAATCTCGAGCATTTTATTGTGAACGATATGAACGCACTCTCGGCTGAGAATTGCTATGACAAGCTTCATGCTGACATGTTCGATGCCGGTGGTGATTATTTTGTTGAGGTGCGCAACGACATGGTGCAGCAGCTGCGCCAACGCTGTGAAGCGATTGGCGTCCATGTGGCTATGGATCGTTACAACAAAGCTGCCACCTTCTTCAACGTGAATCTGGCTGGACGCTTTCCGTTCACAAAGGATAATGCAGGAATGGACACACCTGAGGCCGAGCCAGAGGACGTGGTGGCCTTTTATGAGCTCTTTGATCAACTTACATCCAGCGATGCGCTGGCCCTCGCCCAGGTCGATGGTGGACTCCCCGGTGTTGGTAGCGTCAGTCAATTCGTGCGCGATATGCAGTCTATTCGCCCATTAATGATGTCGAGCTTTGAGCCGCAGCAGGGGATGGCAACACCTGTGGTAAGCTTCCAGATTGATTTCAGAACAGATCGTCAGCGGGAGCGTGGTGGCGACAAGATTCTTACATGGCAAATGGACATTGGCCAGCAACGTGTGACCGATCGTGATCAAGAACGCACAGCAAATTGGCGCGCAGGTCATCCAGTAACGCTCAATATTCGCTGGGCGCAAAACAGTGATGTCCTACCTCTTGCTGATCCTCGCATTCCCAATCTTGCCGTCGAAGGCCCTTCAGCCATCTTTGATTACAGCGGTCGTTGGGCATTGTTACGCCTCATCAAGGCCCATCGTCTTCGCGAAGATTTAGGCATGGGACCAGCACAACCATTACCTTTGGAATTTACCATTCCGACAGCGCTTGCAGTGCCTTGTTTCGATGAAGACGAAGAAACGCGTCAAGAAATGACCCGCAAAACCGAAGAAGCACGTCTCTTCATGCGCTTAGTTCTTAAGGCCCCGGCCAAAGCTAAGGGCAAAGGTAGGACGTCTGCCAAGGAAGTCGCCACATTAAGCGTGCCCCGCTTCCCGACTGAAGCGCCCGTGGCTCGCGTACCACGCATGAAGCGCTAGGGGTTTTGGCATGCGTCTTCCGTTTGATCTAGAAGATTGCCTGGATGAGCTTCTCACACCAATTTCAGGTCAATCTGCGGTTGGGCGATTTTTAAATTATGATCCTGTCTATGACACCATCCGAGAGGCGCGCTTTGAGGAAGACGACAATGTGCCCCAGGGAATATGGAAGCGCGCTATTAAAAAAGCCGACTGGCGTTTAGTCGCTGTTACCAGTCTGGAAGCACTCTCTACTCAATCTAAAGATCTCCAACTAGCAGTGTGGCTGACAGAGGCCTGGCTTCACTTGCATGGTCTGCCGGGATTAAGCGCTGGATGCCGTGTGATTCGCGAGCTTTGTTTGAAATATTGGGAGGATGTCTATCCGCAAATTCAACAGCAAGACGTGGGCTTTCGACTCTCACCTATTGAATGGATGGATGAAAAATTTCCCTATCATCTCCGCTTTGTTCCCATTACTGACCCGGGTGATGAAGCTCCTGGCATGCAAACCGTCGCTGACTATGAAGAGGCTAAGAACTTAGAGAATCTTCAAAAACAAGGAACCCGAGGCATAGATCTGGCCAAACAAATCGAGCAAGAAGGCCATGCCACCCCCACACTCTTGCAAAACAGTTGGCGTGCAACACCTGCTCGTTTTTATCAAGAAAGCCTTGAGGAAGTTACTGAGGCTTTAGAGGAAATACAAGCCCTTGAAGAATTCTTGATTGAGCAAACATCAGAAGCGGTCGGCATTCTTCGCCGTACTAAAAATAGCCTTGAGGCAATTCAGCACATTTTAAGCGTTTTACAAAAACCTGATAAAGTCGCATCTCTCAAACAGTCTATTTTTGAGGAAAAGCCTAAAGTTGCAGTTCCCTCAGCATCAGATCCTGCTCGATCTTCGCCACCAAAGGAGTCCCAAACCGTGAGTAGTCTGCCTAAGTCAGCCCAAGAGATTCAATCTCGGGGTCAAGCGTATGAGCTTTTAGGGATGGTGGCCGATTACCTGGAATCCATCGAACCCCACAGCCCTACGCCTTTTTTGGTGAGACGCGCCATCGAGTGGGGGTCGAAATCTTTTATCGAATTGCTGCCTGAATTGGTGGCTGATCAAAATGATTTGGCGAAGATCTTGCGCGCACTAGGCCTGTCCCATGAGCACAATGGTGGCGACAAATAACCTTGGTTATTGATTGACACAGCGAACGAAGGGCTTAGACAATCAAAATCGTATCTAAGCCCCGTTTTTTAATCTCGACTGGATCTTTTAGATTAACAAGCAAATCAATAGAGGTGCTGTTGCGTTTGAGGGACTTCTTTTTTGTGGGTAACGCTCCATAAACAATCATACGAAGAAGGTGAGGATACACACAGACTAAGCCTTCTTTTATTGATTGACTCCCATGCCTTAGATCCCACAACGACAAATTGACAACATAAATGATGCACCATCCTATAATGATTTATCTCTTTTCAGGCCAGACCATCCAAGTTATAGCTGGTGCTGCATTGTTAACCATGAAAGAAAGGTAAGTTCGATGCGCATTGGTGTTCCAAAAGAAGTCAAAACCCATGAATATCGCGTGGGTCTGGTGCCTGGCAGCGTGAAAGAGCTGGTGCTTACTGGTCATGAGGTACTGATGGAATCAGGTGCCGGACTAGGCATTGGCTGTGACGATGAAACATACAAAGCTGCTGGTGCAAAGATATGCCCGAGCGCTGCAGACGTGTTTGCGAACGCCGAGATGATCGTCAAGGTCAAAGAACCCCAACCGCAGGAATGCGCCATGTTGCGTGAGGGCCAGGTATTATTTACTTACTTGCACCTTGCGGCTGATCCTGAGCAAGCAGCAGGACTTAAAAAATCCAAAGCCATCGCTATTGCCTATGAGACGGTTACCGAAAACCGTGGTGGTTTACCGCTACTGCGCCCTATGAGTGAAGTAGCCGGTCGTATGTCCATCCAAGTCGCCGCCCGTTGCCTTGAAAAATACTCCGGTGGATCTGGGGTCTTATTGGGCGGTGTGCCCTCAACCGAGCGCGGTCATGTAGTGATTGTGGGTGGTGGTGTGGTGGGCTTGAGTGCAGCCCGTATGGCCATGGGCATGGAAGCACGGGTGACCATCATTGATAAGTCGATGGCCCGTCTTGAAAATTTAGATGCCATGTTTGGCGCGCGGATTAATACCGTGTATGCGACAACTTCAGCTATCGAGCGTGCGGTGATCGGAGCAGATGCGGTGATTGGTGCGGTTTTGGTTCCAGGTGCTGCAGCACCCCGCCTTGTGACCCGCGATATGATTAAACAAATGCGCCCAGGATCGGTTCTGGTTGACGTGGCCATTGATCAAGGCGGTTGCGCTGAAACCTCACGCCCAACCACCCATGCAGAACCCACCTACGTGGTTGATAACGTCGTGCACTATTGTGTGACCAACATGCCAGGAGCAGTTGCCAGAACTTCGGCATTCGCCCTCAACAACGCCACATTGCCATTTGTGCTGGATCTGGCCAATAAGGGGTATAAAAAAGCCCTTCATGATGATGCACACCTGCGCAATGGTCTTAACGTGGCATTTGGTGCCATTACCCATGAAGCCGTCGCCCGTGACCTGGGTGAATCATACACCGCGGTGAACGACGTTCTTTAAGTTTCAATGCAGGTTGAGATCTCTCAACCTGCATATTTTCTAGCGTTCAGCCAGTCTTGATCTTGCGCTTTTTGCGATCCTCGCCTTTAATAACTAAAAAGCCCCAGAAGAGGTTACAACAAACCATGAAAATTCTTATTCCCGTCAAGCGCGTGATTGACTATAACGTGCGCGTACGCGTCAAGTCTGACCAGTCGGATGTGGATCTGGCTAACGTCAAAATGTCCATGAACCCTTTTGATGAAATTGCGGTCGAAGAAGCCATTCGCCTTAAAGAGAAGGGCGTTGCTTCTGAGTTGGTCGTTGTGTCCATCGGCACCACAGCCAGCCAAGAAACCCTCCGTCAAGCCTTAGCGCTGGGGGCGGATCGCGCTATTTTGGTGCAAACCGAGGATAATCTCGAGCCCCTTAATGTGGCCAAAGTTCTCCATCATTTAGTTCAAAAAGAAGCACCCCACCTCGTCATCTTGGGCAAACAAGCAATTGATGATGACTCAAATCAAACAGGGCAAATGTTGGCAGCTCTTCTCAATTGGCCACAAGCCACCTTTGCTTCCAAAGTCGACATTAATGGCCAAGAAGCCGCAGTGACGCGCGAAGTGGACGGCGGCCTTGAGACGCTGAGTTTTGCTTTGCCCGGTGTTATTTCCACTGATCTGCGGTTAAATACCCCTCGTTATGCGTCGCTGCCCAATATCATGAAGGCGAAGCAAAAGCCGCTTGAAGTCATCACGCTAGAAAGTTTGGGGCTTGCCATCAAGCAAAGATTGAAGCTGCTAAAAGTGACCGAACCCCCCGTGCGCAAAGCGGGGATTAAAGTTCCAGATGTGTCTGATTTGGTGCGTCGCCTTCGCGATGAAGCAGGAGTGATTTAATATGGCAATTCTTGTTATTGCAGAACATACCAATGCCCACCTTCGCCCCGCAACAGCAAATGCGGTGGCAGCAGCACACCGTCTAGGCCAGGACATTCATGTTTTAGTGGCGGGCTATCAAGCAGAAGCAACAGCAACTGCTGCTGCCAATCTTGAAGGCGTGACCAAAGTTGTGTGGGCTGATGATGCAGCCTTCCAAGAAGGACTTGCCGAACCGTTAAGTGAAGTGATCACGTCCCTTGCGGCATCCTATACGCACATTGTGGCGCCTGCCACGACCTTTGGTAAAAACATCATGCCAAGGGCAGCAGCATTATTGGATGTGGCGCAAATTTCCGAGGTGATGGACATTATTGATGGTGACACCTTTGTGCGCCCGATTTATGCAGGCAATGCTCTGGCCACGGTAAAGAGTGAGGATGCCCTTAAGGTGATGACCATTCGCCCCACTAGCTTTGCGGCGGTGAAAACCACAAACAGCCCCGCACCTGTAGAGAAATGGTCTGGATCACTCAGCGCGAGTCTCACAAAGTTTATCTCTCGCACCCAAAGTGAGAGCGCACGCCCAGAATTAACGGCAGCAAAAATTGTAGTCTCGGGTGGCCGCGGTGTGGGTAGTGCTGAAAACTTCAAGATCATCGAAGAACTTGCCGATTGCCTGAATGCGGCTGTTGGCGCATCACGTGCCGCCGTGGATGCCGGCTTCGTGCCCAATGACTATCAGGTAGGACAAACCGGAAAAGTGGTTGCTCCTCAGCTTTATATCGCTGTTGGTATTTCTGGTGCGATTCAGCACTTGGCAGGTATGAAAGAGAGTAAGGTCATTGTCGCCATCAATAAAGATGCAGATGCCCCTATTTTCCAAGTTGCAGATTACGGCATTGTGGGCGATCTTTTCCAAGTGGTGCCTGAATTGATCGCAACCTTGCAGCAAAATGGCCTTAAACAGCCTGCGTAAGCCCTTGAACTTGAAAGAGAGACTATGAGCGATACCAAGCCTGAGATTCCTCAAATGACTTTTGAAGAAGCCCTTAAGGAGCTTGAGGCTTTGGTTCGCCGTCTTGAAGAGGGCAAATTACCCCTTGAAGAAGCCATTAAAGCTTATGAGACCGGCGACAAACTGCGTGCCCGCTGTGAAGCATTGTTAAAAGATGCCCAACTTAAAGTGGAACAAGTTGTGGCAAGCCCAGAAGGTGTTGCAATCGGCACAAAGCCAACGGGTTTTGCTCAGGAAGAGAACGAGCAGTAGTTAAAGCCTGAGTTTGACTTCAAAGTTTCTGCTCGCGATAGAATCTATTTGCAGCCCGACCTGTCAAACCAATAGCCTTACAATCCAGTAGAAAAACTTCATTCCTTTCACATATGCCAATACGGCACGGTTTGCTAACTTCTTTAGGCTGATTACCATCAGGACTTACTGAGGATATGTTAGAAAGGATAAACGTCATGCGTCAGTCTTTGGCCCTTGTTGCAAGTTTGATCGCGCTTAATGCGGCGCAATCTCACGCAACCGAATTCAATTTTGATGAGGCGCCTGGTTCTCCCTCCCAAATCATAAATCCTGTGGGAGCGACTGCGCTTCTTGAGGATGAAAAAGATTTTATTTTTATCTCGCCAGATGCTGCTCCTCAAAACGTATCTATTGCTGCTGAGACGCAAGAGCAAGACCCTCTCATGACTTCACCAAGCGCACCCCAGCCAGTGGATGCATCTGATCCATCTGCATCAGGGCAAGCTGCTCCATCACTTGTCGTGGCACAACCTCAGCTGTCCTATGAGGAGCTGATTGAGCAAAACAACGCCCTGCTTCAAGTCGTTGAAAAGTTGATTTTGAAAGATACACCCGAGGAATCGTCATCGTTATCCAACCATGCAAAAGTAAAAACTGAAGATGTCGCGCGCGATACACTGCATAAGTTGGGCGATCATATTGAAATTGAAGGAAAAATCCTTGAAATTAAGGCAAAGAAAGAACTCCTTCATTTTTCTGAAAAGCTCGACAAGAAAGCCAAGCACGCCGATAAAAAGCTCAAAAAAGCAAAGAAAAAGCTAAAATCTCACAAAGAGAAATATCTCAAAAAAGAAAAAAAGAAGCACAAGAAAAAAGGTAAGTAAGTCAGCTCTATTCTCCCCCCTCAACTGGCGTCTTTCGACGCCAGTTTTCTATCATAACGATTTTTTTCTTGGCCAATCTTTTATCCCATTCTTGTGCATATTTTGATTGACACTCTGGCTATCCATTCATTAGGCTCTGCCAAACGCTTGAGCGTTTATGATTAAATGGAGATTAAAACATGCGTTACGTCATTCCAGCCCTTTTGAGCTTTGCAGTACTTCCTGTGATTGCATCAGATCTGCAGCAAGAAGTTCAACAAGATCAAACCCTTACCCCCGCGGTAGCGACGCCTGTCATCACACCACTTGCGCATGCTGAAATACTTGCAGAAGAGTCATCTGAAGATTCATCTTCTGAAAGCTTCTCTTCACGCAGCAAAAAGGACATCCTCAAAGACGCCATTAAAGAGGGTATCGGATATGTTAAAACCGAAGCAAAAGTCGTCGGAATCAAGGCTGTTATTGAAGTAGATAAACTCGGCAAAAAAGCGAAGAAAGAAAAGAAGCGGGCTAAGAAGAAATTGAAAGAAGCAAAGAAAAAGCTCAAAAAGCTCAAAAAGCTCAAGCTTTAATCGGAATCTGCCTCTAGATTAGCCAGCGCTGCCGCCATAAGAGGTACATGATCAAGACCCACAGTCCTTGGCTGTGGGTGTTTTTTTGCGACAAAAAATCACCCCATAGTTGGCGGCGCTGGGACCTAGACCAATAAGGATCAAGCTCTGGTGCATCAGCAGCCAAAACATCACCTGCAAGATCTGCAAGACCTCCCCGCAACCAGGATTCGAGGGGCACGCTAAAGCCGGTTTTGGGGCGATCGATAAGGTCTAAGGGTACATATTTTTGCAACACGCGCCGTAGCAAAACTTTGCCCACTCCCCCTGAACGGCGCCTAGTATCAGGCAGGCGCCAGCAAAATTCGAGCAAACGATGATCTAGCAAGGGCTCGCGTCCTTCAAGGCCCACACTCATAGTGGCGCGATCTACCTTCGTCAAGACATTATCAGGAAGGTATAAGGCTGCATCCCAAGCTTGCATCTGGGCAAGGGGACTTAATTCAGTTTGGAGGGTGAGCGGCCACTCAAAACCCTGTCGCTGGAAGGGATGGAGGGTCGCAAGATATGCGTCTTTGAGGCCCCTTGCTTGCAGCGCTGCTGCCAGTTTCAGCAAGCGTCCCTGCAGTTGCACCGGCTGACCTTTGAGATGAGACAGGCCCCGCTCAAGCGCAGGTGCAGGAAGTACTTGCAAAAGATGGCCGAGGCCCTTGCGCACGCCAAGGGGTAATCCTTGGATCTTCGGCCACAGGTTTTGCGCAAAAGCATGGCGAGCATAGCCACCCAAGAGTTCATCTCCGCCATCACCACTAAGTGCAACAGTCACATGCTTACGGGCTAACTCAGCCACCATGGTGGTAGGAATAAGGGATGCATCAGCAAGCGGTTCGTCGGCAATTTCTGGCAAGCGTGGCACCAGGCGTTGAGCGTCACTTACTGTGACATGAAAAGCGGTATGATCTGTGCCCAATGCTTTTGCAACAGCTTCTGCATGACCAGCCTCATTATGGGCCACATCATCAAAACCAATGGAAAATGTGCGCACCTGATGCGGCACATGATGGCGCATCAAGGCAACGACGGTCGAGCTATCAATGCCGCCTGACAAAAAAGCGCCCAAAGGCACATCGGAGAGTAAGCGCCGCTTGACAGCATCTTCGAGAAGCATTGAAAACTCGGCTTCGATATCTTCAAGTGGTCTGTGATCAGGATAGATCACTGCTTGTTTTGCGACCTCTTCAAGACTCCAATAGCAAGATTCTTCTCTTCTGCCATCGGGCATGATGCGAAGGATGTGCGCAGGTTTCAGGCGATGGATGTCACCGATGATTGACTCTTCTCCGGGAACAAAACCCAAATTTAAATAACGCCACAGGGTATCAGGATTCACCTCGCGTTTGATCCAAGGCAAAGCCATGAGCGATCTTAATTCTGAGGCAAAAGCAAAACCGGTGGCATCTTGAGTCCAATAGAGAGGTTTTACACCCAAGCGATCGCGCACCAATGTCAGGATCTGGGTTTGATGATCAAAAAAGGCAAAGGCAAACATGCCGATAAAACGCTGAACGGCATGCTCTAATCCCCAGCAAGAGATGGCTTCCAGCATTACTTCGGTATCAGACGATCCCCTAAAACGTGCTCCTTGCGCTTCAAGCTCAGCGCGAAGCTCTGGTGCGCTATACGTTTCACCGTTATAGACCATTACATAGCGCCCATCGTAACTTGTCATGGGTTGAGCCCCTCTAGGTGACAAATCCAAAATCGCTAACCGGCGATGTCCCAACGCCACGCCATGTGCTTCGTTAACCCAAAGGCCTTCACCATCAGGACCACGATGACTTAAACAATCGGTCATGGTTTGTAACGTGGCTTGAAGCTGCTGCTTTGCCTGCGTTGAAACCATCTTAATTCCTGTGATGCCGCACATAGGATGAACCTTTTTTGACCATGTTCTTTGTGTGTAGCATAAATTGGTGCATCAGAGGACGAGGTTTTTCGCTTGGGCTCTTGCCATGCCGAAGCTAAACTAAAGATAAAGAATAACGAAAGAGCATTGTTATGAAAGCCAAGATTTACCAACCTTCCCGCACTGCCATGCAACAGGGCAAAGCGCGCACCAAAGTCTGGATTCTAGAGTTTGAGGCCCAAGAGGGATACATCGAGCCCACCATGCAGTGGCGCGGCACGAAATCAACGCAAAACCAAATACGCCTTAAATTTTCGAGCCTTGAAGCCGCTAAAGCTTATGCAACCACCAAAGGGCTCGAGGCAGAGGTCTTATCGACTCATACCGCACTCATCAAACCCAAAAGCTACGCTGATAATTTCACGGCAAACCGCGTGCCGCGCTAGCAAGCACTCTTAAGGGTGGGCTGCTGCTGTTTTTTGGCGAAACTGCGTCAATTTGCGCTTGAGGGCTGGCAACATTCGATAGGCCGTCGTGCGCCCAAGTTCATAGAGATAGCCATTCGCCGTGTCATCAAAGGTGCCAATGTCTTTTGTTGGAATTTTAATCACCACATCTGCTTGCGCATGTGCCATGCGGCTTTGATGCAAATAACTAATCTCAAGGCTACGCTTTAAAACACCTAACAGATGGTTTGGAATATCATCGGTTAGCGAAGAGCTAAGATCCACTGCTATGATAAATTTTGCCCCTAAGGTGTGGGCCACTTCCACAGGTATAGGATTGGCCACACCGCCATCCACATAGGGACGCCCTTGGATTTCAACAGGGCTGAAAACGCCGGGATAGGCAGCGGAAGCACGTACTGCAGACTCAATAGGACCCTTAGAAAAAGTAACCAAATCCCCGCTTTCAAGGCTGGTTGCCACTACCGCAAGAGGCATAGAGAGATCTTCAAACTTTTTAGCTTTAAGGTGTCGGTTTAAAAACTCACGAAGCTCGCCGCCATCTGAAAGGCCGAAGGGCAATGATGCGAACGTCATCTTCAAAAGGTTTTCACGCTTCATCTCAAGCAGCAGTTGTTTCAGCCGATTAACATCAGGCTTATCAGCATAAAGTGCACCAACGATTGCACCGGCACTGCAGCCAATAATAATATCAGGAACAATCCCCTCTTTACGAAGCACTTCTAAAACACCCACGTGGGCAAGACCTTTGGCTCCCCCCCCGCCTAATACAAGCGCTACTTCCACCTTGGGAAGCGGCTGGGCTGGAATCGCAAGAGGTGGAGATTCGACGCCGTTCCAGGGAAGAGTCGCGCATCCTTGCAATCCAAGCAGTGCGACCCAAAGGGTCGACCAAAGTTTAGCAAGACTGTTGGTGCTACGAAAAGTGTTGGTCATCATCGTTTTCACTTATATCAAAAGAAGCTAGGGCATTTCCCATAAAGGAAACTTTGCTGCAAATATAAAACATTCGCCCGATAAAAAGCGACTATTGTTTGCAAGCTCTTGCGAAAAACATCTAGAATTAGCTAAAGTGTTTTTCGCTTCGCGCCCTTAGCTCAGCTGGATAGAGCGTCGGCCTTCTAAGCCGCAGGTCGCAGGTTCGAATCCTGCAGGGCGCGCCAATCGCTTCATGGCTAATCACACCTCTTTCAACGACATCAGCGACGCATTGCCGCCTTGAGCCGTGGTATTAATCGCGACCGTTTGCTCGTGGGCGAAGCGCAATAAATAGTGGGGTCCACCAGCCTTAGGACCGGTACCCGAGAGCCCCTGGCCGCCAAACGGTTGCACTCCAACGACTGCACCGATCATGTTTCGGTTCACATAAATATTACCGGCGTGCACTTGCGGCACGATTTCACGCATCCGCTGGTCAATACGTGTGTGTAGCCCAAAGGTGAGGCCATATCCGGTGCTGTTAATAGCCTGAATAACCTGATCGCGTTGATCTGCGCGCCAACGAATCACATGCAAAATCGGGCCAAACACTTCACGATTTAGCATTCGAATATCACTGATTTCATAGGCGCACGGCGCAATAAAGTGTCCGCGCTCAGCCACATCTCCTGCAAGGGATGCCCTTGCAATTAACTTGGCTTGATGATTAAGCCAAGTTACATGGTCATGAAGTTGCTGCAGACTTGGCCCATCAATAACCGGGCCCACATCTGTGTCTAGCTTAGCGGGCAGGCCTACTTTAAGCTCAGCCATAGCACCTTCCAACAACTTCAATACGCGGGGTGCAATATCTTCTTGCAACATCAGCACCCGCAGCGCAGAACACCGCTGTCCTGCACTTTGAAAAGCAGATGTGATCACATCCGTAACTACTTGCTCGGGCAAGGCGGAAGAGTCCACCATCATACAATTTTGGCCACCTGTTTCGGCAATAAAGGTGGCAATCGCCGAGGGACGACTGGACAAGGTTTTGTTGATATCCCACGCGGTTTCAGTTGACCCGGTAAAGCACACACCCGCAACACGGGTATCCCCCACTAAGACAGGACCCAAACCGCTGCCTGAGCCTGGCACAAGATGAAGGACTTCAATGGGCACTCCTGCCTCATGCAGTAGTTGGCTGGCTTTATACGCAACCAAGGGTGTTTGACGCGCTGGTTTGGCGACAACCGTATTGCCCGCCATCAGTGCTGCGGTGATTTGCCCCATAAAAATTGCTAACGGAAAGTTCCAGGGGCTAATGCAAACAAAGACGCCGCGTCCGCGCAAATAGAGATGATTACTTTCGCCGGTGACACCATGCAAAGGTTGCGGGGTACAAAAGTATTTCCGACCCATTTGTGCATAATAGCGACAAAAGTCGATGGCTTCCCGCACTTCTGCCACCGCATCAGCAATTGTTTTTCCGCCCTCTTGAACCAAAAGAGTAACTAGCTCTTGTGTGTCGCGCACCATAAGTTCCGCTGCTCGTTCAAGAGTTCGCGCACGCGTCTCGGGCGTTGTTTGGCTCCAGCCATCAAAAGCACGATAAGCATAATCAAGTGCTCGCTCAGCTAAAGCTGCATCAGCCTCGATAACAGAACCAATCATGTGGTCTAAATTGCCCGGATGAAACAAAGTGCGTGCTTCTCCAGTAAAGGATTCTCTTGCCACCAGAGGCTTGGCATGCCAAGCGTGATCTTGGCTCAATGCACTATTCACATCATGGATAACCCGTCGATGCGACAAATCCACTCCCGGAGAATTTATGCGTCCAGGGCCAAAAATATCTCGGGGCAGAGGAATTTTTGGGTGACTGTAAGATTGTAAGATCTTTGTCTTATCGATGGGACTTGCGATCAGCTCTTCAACGGCCACGTGAGGATTGACGATGTTGTTCACGAAGGATGTATTGGCGCCATTTTCAAGGAGTCTGCGCACAAGGTAAGGAAGTAAATCTTCATATTGGCCAACAGGTGCATAAATCCTGCAGCGCGCCTTATAGCTAGGCTCTGCGATCACTGCATCATACAGCTCATCGCCCATCCCATGCAATTTTTGGAATTCAAAGCTGCTATTCTCTGGGGCCATTTCAAGAATGCTGGCTAAAGTTTGCGCGTTATGGGTGGCAAAGGCTGGATAAAATAACTCGGGTAAGTTTAACATGCGCTGAGCACACACCAAGTAACTGAGATCTGTTGAGGATTTGCGGGTAAAAACAGCGTAATTATCCAAGCCCCGCTCTTGGGTGCGTTTAATCTCACCATCCCAATAAGCGCCTTTGACCAAGCGCACATTGAACCGGCGCTCCGTCAAGCGCGCCAATTCAGCCAACCACTCGATAACCGCCAAAGCCCGCTTTTGGTAGGCTTGAACCGCAACGCCAAGACCATTCCAGCCATAAAGATCAGGGTTCATGGCCACAGCTTCGATTATATCAAGTGATAGCTCAAGGCGCTCTGATTCCTCCGCATCGATGGTAAGATTCACATTGCTGGCTTTAGCCTCAAGACACAGAGCTGTTACACTGGGCACTAACTCGCGCATAACACGCTCAGCTTGGGTTTCTTCATAACGAGGATGTAAGGCCGACAGCTTGATCGAAATCTCGGCATCAGCTCCTGTTTTCTCGTTATGTCGACCAATCGAAATGATGGCGCTTCGATATGATTCAAAATAGCGCTCGGCATCGGTTGTGGTCAGAGCTGCTTCACCGAGCATATCGTAGGAATGACTCAAACCCGCTTTTTTATCTTTTTCTGCACGCCGTAATGCTTGTTCGATGGTGCGTCCCATAACAAATTTATCGGCCAATAAACGCATCACACGAAGAGAGGTGCGCAGAATAATTGGTTCACTCGAGCGTGCTAAAAATTGGCGCACAACCGATGAAAAGCTGCCCTCTGTCTGATCACCATGGAGTAATTTTTTTGCAAGTAACATGGCGCGGGTCGACGCATTCACCAACTTTGAGGGACTCATTTTCAAGTGACGCTCAAAATCAGCCTGAGTCAGCTTGTCGCGGATCAAATCCTCAGCTGTTGCTTGGTCAGGAATACGCAGTAGCGCTTCAGCAAGACACATAAGGAGTACACCCTCAGAACTTGAGAGCTCATAGCGACGCATAAAAGCGTCGACAGGGTCCACTTGATTAAAGGCCTTTTCACGAATTTTATGCACCAGGTGGCGTGCCTCGCTTTGAATGCGCGCACGTTGTTCAGAGGTGAGAGCGATTTGCTGTATCAGGTGTTGAACGCACTGTCCTTCGTCTTGACGATAGGCCTTTTGCACTTCTGCACGCAAAACATCTAACCCTTTATGGGCATAAGGATAAGAAACAGCCTGGGATGTCATCCTTTTTGCTCTCCGCTTGTGATTTAGGCGTTTGTATTATTTCGACGAATGATTGAAAGCACAATCCCCCCGCCGATAATGACCCCAATGGCGCTTAACGAAACCACCGTGGGTAATTTGAACCACATGGCAAACGTCATTTTCATGCCGATAAATACCAGCATCACCGCAAGGGAGTGTTTAAGGTATTTGAACTTGGGTAATAATGAAGCCAGTACAAAGTAAAGAGCCCGCAATCCAAGAATTGCAAACACGTTAGAGGTGAAGGCAATAAATGAATCTTGCGTTATGGCAAGCACCGCGGGTACCGAGTCGATTGCAAACATCAAGTCACTTAATTCGATACAAATCAGCACCAAGAAAAGTGGGGTTGCAAACCACTTGCCATCAACTTTAACCCAGAACTTTTGGCCCACATATTCTCCTGTCATGGGGAGAACTGATTCAATCATACGTATCAGCTTAGAGTCGGCGATATTGGCATGATGGGCATTTGGTCTCACCATTTGTACGCCAGAATAGATGAGCATCACCCCAAAAATAATCATGATCCATTCAAAACGCGCGATGAGATTAGCTCCCAACAAAATGAAGGCTAAACGCATCACAATAGCGCCCAACACCCCCCAGAACAGAAGACGGTGTTGATATTGTTGCGGCACACTGAAATAGCCGAAGATCATGGCAAATACAAAGACATTGTCTAAGCTGAGGGCTTTTTCAACCACATACGCGGTGGCAAATTCTAAACCCTTAGGCAGACCGTGAGCCCATCCAATATAAAAATTGTAGGCTACTGCGACCAGAACCCAAAAAACACTGGTCCAGACAGCTTCTTTAAACTCAATAACGTGAGCTTTCCGATTAAGACCGAAGAGATCAAGCGCCAGCAAACCCAGCACCAAAACAAAAAACCCCTGCCACTCAAGAAAGGTATGCATCATAACCTTATGTACCTTATTTTTATTTTTCATCTAGAATATGATGCAATTCATCAACAACCAAGCCTAAAGCGATGATGACAACACTTCTTTGGTTCGAAGAGGATTTAAGAATCCACCATCACCCGGCATTAGAAGCTGCGATTGCCCGCAACGAGCCTATTGTTGCCGTTTACATCCTCTCTCCCCACCTCGGTGATGCGCAAAAATGGTGGCTGCATCACAGCCTCCACCACCTTCAGCGACAGCTGGGAGATCTTGGCATTCCTCTAGTACTGCGCCGAGGACCCGCGCAAGAGGTCCTGCAACAGCTGGTTGAAGAGACTAAAGCTTCAGCTTTAGTGTGGTCCAGGCGTTATACGCCACCCCAGATTGCCCGTGATCGCGAGATCAAATCCTATTTTCAGGAACAAGGCTTGTTTGTTAAAAGCTATCCCGGCTATCTCCTATTTGAGCCCTGGATTGTAAAAACCCAAGCAGGCACCCCTTATAAGGTTTTCTCTCAGTTTTGGAAAACATGTCTGCAGCTACCTGAGCCTAATGCACCTAAGAAAATCATTTTCAAGGGACAGCCAAAAATTCAGATGACAAGTGAAAAACTGGAAGATTGGAATTTACTGCCCAGCAAACCCGATTGGGCCAACCGCTTTAACGAGTTTGGTACCCCTGGGGAACAAGGTGCACTTGCACGCGCGCAGTGGTTTTTCTCTGAGGTCCTTCATGATTATGCTGAGGCCCGTGATCGCCCAGATATGGATGGTACATCCCGTCTTTCTGCGCATCTCCATTTTGGCGAGATCAGCCCCTATTATTTATGGCATGCGGCCAAAGCATGCATCAAAGAAACCAAAGGTCCTGGTGCCAAAAGCCTTGAGCGTTTTCTGGCAGAACTTGGCTGGCGGGAATTTTCCTATCACTTGCTTTATCACTTTCCCAGCCTTGTGGATCAGCCCTTTAGACCAGAGTTCAAAGATTTTCCATGGCATGATAATCAGGAAGCCCTCTCTGCCTGGCAAAAAGGGCAAACGGGCTATCCAATTATTGATGCCGCCATGCGCCAGCTGTGGCACACGGGGTGGATGCACAATCGGGTCCGCATGATTGTGGCTTCGTTCCTCACGAAAAGTTTACTAATTCCCTGGCAAAAGGGTGCCGATTGGTTTTGGCATACTTTAGTGGATGCTGATCTGGCTAACAACTCAGCCAGCTGGCAGTGGGTTGCTGGTTGTGGAGCCGATGCGGCACCCTATTTTCGTATCTTTAACCCGATATTGCAGGCAGAACGCTTTGATCCAGAGGGAAGCTATGTACGACAGTGGGTCCCTGAATTGCGCGAACTGCCCCGGGAATTCATCCACCAACCCTGGGAAGCGCCGCTCCTCGTGCTGCGTGCGGCAAATGTAAAACTCGGTGAGACCTATCCCCATCGCTTGATTGATCATGCCGAAAGCCGTGATCGTGCCCTTGCAGCTTACGAAGAAATAAAGAAAAACGGCTAGGACCCCAAGATCCTAGCCGCATAAAGCC
>CAYRKI010000001.1:53581-80876 GCA_964424815.1 uncultured Thiotrichales bacterium
GAAAAAGGCAGGATGGCCTAAAAGCCATCCTCATCAAAATCATAAGGATTACTCGGAATTGGTCTTGCACCACCGCGCGGAACAAACTCAGGCAATTCCACATCTTTAGCGTTCGCTTTGGATTTACCACCAAACAAGTTGCGAATTTTACCAAACAAACCCTTATTCTCCTTATCTGCGACTTGTTCGTCACGTGAAGGCCTCGTCACAGTCAATGGCCGCACTTTTCTGGCCACAGGGCTTGGCGCAATCAAATCGTTTATATCTGGTTTTTCCCGAGTGTGTATGACGGGTAAAGGATTCTCCTGACGATTAGTATCATCCGCAATGATCGCTAATGGCACACCACGTGTCGGACTTGAAATCTGCAGCTTTTTACCGTCTTTGGTCTCGATAACCACTGAATCAACTACTACCCTTCGCTTTGGACTGCTGATTTTGAAAACCTCAGTTCCATCGCGGGAGCGAATCTCAGCAGGAGCAGCCGCAGTAAGTGGCACTGGTTGCGGTGCAAGCACAGGTGCAGGAGGAGCAACTTCATCTTCCGGTTCAGTTTCAGCCATAACTGAAGTTGGTAAACCGACTTCTGGATTGTTATTAAGGCCGACGAATGACTCACCTGCATCATCCGCTGCCTTATCATAAAGCTCATCATCACTGAGCTCTACGATCGCACCCGCTTCATCAACGGATACAGGTAATGCATGCGTCATGAGAGCTTTGTTCGCAGCGTGTTCATAACGCAAATCATCAGAAGGGCTGGTGACAGCAGCAGTTGAGACCGGAGTATCGGGCAACACACGTCTATCGACTTCTGCCTCAATTTCATCAACAGAAATCGACTTTTCCGCATTCGCGTGCGATGAAGACGAGGCATGCAGGGCTTTTTCTGCATCCAGATCATAGTCTCGCTGACCAAAACTCTCAGTGCTTTCTGAACCAAACTCAAGCTTGCGCGCCAGAGGCAGGAAGCTCTCGTCTTCATCCTCAGGGTGCTGAGCCGTTAACGCAGCTTGATGCATTCCAAATACTTTAAGCGCAGTCAGCTCCGAAGCTTTTCTGATCTGGGGAATCGGTGTTAGCGGCACATCTGATAATGATGCTTCCTCATCCTCAAATAGGCTTGCAATCGGATCTTCTTGGTCTGAATACTCAGCTTCAACAGTCTTCGCATTTTGTGCAACCAAGTGATTATACTCAAAGCCCTCGAAGGTACCATAACTTGACTCGGTCCTCGAAACTTCAGCACTCTCAACATCATTGAAATCTTGCTGTGCACTTTGGGGCACAACAGAGCTCGCTTGAGGTTCAAAGAAAACGCCCTGCTCACACTCGTCTTGAGTGGAAGAAACAGCTTCAACCTTAGGTTCAAAGGCTAACTTTTCTTCGATATCATCATCGTTGCTTACTGGTGCAGCCGCTTGCATAACTTGCAACGTATCGACCTGCTGACCAAGATCATTCTCTTCTTTAACCACAACAACCTCATCGATTGCGTCAAAAACAGACTCGTCGAAATCGAGATTTGTTTGGGCCGTAGCAGATGGGGTTGCTTCCTGACCGTGAGCCTCAGCACCAGGCATTCCGCTCTGGACTTCCTCATCAAACGCAAAGTCCTGATGATCAGCGAAATCGGCATCTTCAATCGCAGCTTTCAGCTTCTCATTTTGAACGCTATCAGCCTGATCAGGCACTGAGCTAGAGCTTGAAGAGCTGGACGCACTTGGACGATCTTCAAAGCTGTCGTCGGCGGAATTATTCGCTTCTTCAACTTCTTCTCTTGCGGCATCTCTCGTTCTGTTCACCAAGTCCTGATTAAAGAAGGACATGAAGCGAGATGGCTTTGGTGCGGGCATGTTAGCAACACGCTCAGGAGTTGATGAATTGCTGCTACTTTGCGCACTATTTGATGACTCCGCACTTTTCTTAGGTGCTGATTCACCTGTATTAGCTTTACGGATTGCTTGTAACTTTTTCATAAACTCCGGAACTGCCGGGATCTGCTGACCTGATGGACGTTTTGGCGTCACTGGCTCTGCAGCAGCTGTACGCGAACGCAATTTAAATTCAGGACCAGAGGCTTCTGTTTGCCCTTCAGGTTCTTTTTCTTTAGCGCTTGACTCTGCCGCTGTTGATCTCAGCTTAATCTTGCCTTTTTTCATTTGTGCCAAAACTTCAGCCATGGCATCGCCACCAGGCGCTGCTGCAGCTGGCTTTTTAGCTGCCACACCCGGTTTTGCACTGGTCGATTTTTTCGGCGCAGGTGGCGGAGGCGGAGGAGGAGGTGGTGGTGGTGGTGGCGGAGGTGGTGGTGCAAATTGCGGCACAGCGGGTGCTGCATCCTCTGTAAGGTTAGATTCTTGCCCTTGGGCACTTCTTGACGAAGCTACTTTTACCCCGCGCTTTGCTTGAAGACGGTTCTGGGGAAGATGCGAAGCAGAGCGAATCTCAAATGATTCTTCTTCCTGGTCAAAATCTTCTATTTCATCAAGATCATCGATGAAACGTAAAGGCTGGCGAGAAGAATTCGTTATCTTACGGGAGTTCTCAATTCTGGTGCGTTTTTTGGGAGCTGATGCAGGATCTTTGGCATCGCTTTCCTCTTCTACCTCAGCCTGTTTCTCTTTGATCTCAGCTTGAAGCTGTTCATTTTCAACCGCAGCGAAACGTGCTTCCGGCAACCCAGACAAACTCTGAGTAGCACCTCTATTTTCTTGTGATGGATCAAGCTGTGATCCGTTGGCATAGTCAACAGAACGTTTCGGCAGGTCTGTATTGCTCTCAATGACGACAGCGGGAGAAACAGCGATCGATGTCGGCGACGATATTGAGGGTAATTCTACTTCTAGGGCAGGCTTTACTGCTAATTGAGATGGAGAGTCTAACCCCACACTTTCACCTGACATTACCTCCGCATGGTGTGTGGGCGACCAGGCCATGGCGTGCACGGGATGCACATTATCTTGTACGTCTGCAAAAATAGCTAAACGGTGCAACCCCTTCGGTGCCCAAACTGCAGGCTGGAAACCAAATTGAGGCAACTCTTTGGACTCTTCAAAATTGAGACTCGTGCACTCAAAAGCTCTTGTTGGCGCTGAAAAAGCCACCAAACGACCAGCACTCTTCGCGCCTACTTCAGGTGCATGCACAATACCAAGTGCAGTGCTTGTCCTCAATTGAGCTGACAGCATATGCTGAGCAGGTATATTTTTCAAATGATTGACATGGCGGTCATCCTTTTTTTGAAGAGATGGCCACAATGTGGCAAGAAGACTTCCAACTAAAACGGGTAAAAGCATAATATGTTTAATTTTAATAAAATTTTAACCTTTATGCCGCCCTTTTCCCATATCCGATCCCATTTGTCAATGTCAAAGTTAATATTTTTGTCGCATATAAGGAAATTTTTGTGACTTAATAATCAGAGTGAAAAGGGGCGAATTGCCCTTTTATCAAAAAATTTGCTTTGAACATAATAGGGTCAGGCTCAGAGGCAGAAGACAAGCTTATGAAGCTATTACTTGAGCGTGGGTAGAATTTAAAACTCTCTAAAAAAAATCGGAAGCTGAGCCCCACTTGCGATCATCAGGCACCTCACCAAAACCACCATTGACCGTAGAATTTCCAAAACCTCCTTTTTCGGGATCATCATCATGTGAATAATTGTTAGTATCGCCACCAGCATTGACAGCAGGATTTGTAAAACTCGTCTCTTCAGAAGCGTTATCATCTGAATCACACCCAGTGTCGAACTCATCTTCATGCATGGATCGTCGGCGCTCACGCATGATCTCGGCCATACTTTTGGACGCGGGAGAAGAGGTTACTTTGTCGCTCTTTTCATTGGATGCGATTGGCGGTGTTTGCGTATCTACCTCTTTCGCGAGATATTCAAAGTAACGTAAAACGCTATCGCTACCAGAGGTTTTTGATGGTGGGGACATCACAGAATCATCATGAGTGAAATCATTATCTTCCCAGTCGGAGTCATCTTCATTCTCGCTCGAATCATCTTGATGATTTAAATTTAAGCGTGTTAAAAACGAGCTTGATTGATTTCGCAGCCTAGAAAAACTATCTTCTTCTGGGGGCGTAGTTCCAGTTACTGGCTGCGCTTGTAGCACGCTATTAAGACCAAGTTGGGCAGCTTGTGAAATCATATCTGCCAAGGATCCGGTACTATGAAAGCGAACGCGAAGCTTTACGGGTGGCCGGGGTGCAGGTGCAACTTTATTTTCAAATTCAGCTGTCTGTGTTACTTCCGGAGTTTTTTCTGAAATCACAAATCGTGTTGATTCACCCGTACCTTCATTTTGCTTTTCCTGGCTTACAGCTATGTCTTCCCTCGAGGATTTCTCTGGCTCCTCGAAGACAAGTGTTCTAAGCGATCTCTGAGGGTTTTTGCGTTTAGTTGGCGTGCCGTCTGAGTGAGCCAAGCGGGTAACATCAAAGGTACGATCGATTTTTTCTGCTACCTTCTCTGGCTCTTTTACATCCGCACTTTTTGAAGAGGTTTTTTTTCGAAGCGTCAAAACATTTGGAATAGCAGAACTCTCTTGAACTCTTGGTTTTTTGTTGGGGGCTACCGATTTTAAATTGACGGGCAGCACAAACTTTCTCTCATTAGCAGTCGCTGAAGATTTGTGCTGGTTAATTACCGTGGGCCTCAAAGGTACACCATTTTTGATTTGCGCGGCCAACCCCTCGAACAGGCGCTTTGTGGGCTTTAACGGGCTAAGGGGTTTGCTTGGATCAGGCACGCCAGGTCCGAATCGAATAGGCTGGGGATGAGGCCAAGCTGGTGCAGAACGACGAGTGCCCAAAGCCGCTTTAATGAACTCGAGTAAACTAAGCCCTTGCGTAGCGTCCCTGTTCGTCTGATTTATCGTCTTTATCGCCCCACATTGCGAGCCACCAACCTCAGGTGGGGGTGGTGGGACTGGAATAACCTGTGACGACAAGTCTCTACTTGCAGTGTCTTGCTCTTGGGAATGAAACACCCCCCCCCTCTGAGTCGGGTTGTAAGAACGGAGTTGTCTCCACATCCTGCTGTGGTTGATGGGCGTGTTCTACCGTCACCACAATTTCAGGGCTGACATTTTCATCCAACTGTACAGGGATATTCTCGGGTCGAACGCTTTTTTGAAGGGGCCGCGCAGAGGGAATAGCTGAATCTAAAAGAGCCTTTGGAGATACTAATTTATCGGGTTCTTGCGTCCCATTTGGTATCAGACTTTGTATCGCTGTAGAGGGGAATTCTTCCCGTGCTATTTCTAGTGGAGCGACAGCAGGAGCATTCATCATCCCCTGCGCGCTAGGCTGCTTTGACTCAACACTAGAATCTGTGTGTCCTTGATAAAGCTTGCGTACCTTCTCCAACGCGGTGGATAAACGTTGATCTTTGTTCTCTTTAGAAAAATTCACTCTAGCGGGCCAGGATGCAGGGATTGAGAGAGAGGATTCTTGAGAAAAGATTTCTCCATCCATGAACGAGGGTTGGATGTGCTTGAGTTCGTGATGAACAAGTGAGTTATCATCAAATTTTTCATGATTTTTTTCATGAAGTTCATGAACAGTAGCCACGTCTTCTATGCTCAGTTGCGGCAGACTGTCACGGCCAATATCAGGGTAATCTCTCTCATCCGCCGCAAAAACCTTGTGAGAGGTGCGAAGCTTTGCAAAATTTGGCAAGACTAGAGTCGTAGTCGATGTAGATGATGCATTTTTTTGCTGAACTTCATCGGCCTTCATCATGGAAGTCGCAGTAGCAGGAATCACAGCTTTCTTGGAGTTGACCTGTGTACGGCTAACGTCATTTGCAACACTTACAATAGTGGCGTTGGCGCTCGCTTCATGTGAGCGCTTGTGAGGCACCGCATTGATGTGCGCCTGGACAGTTGCGGTATTTTGGGTCGAAGCAGCTTTCCACAGCTGAAGAGGTCTAAAACCTGTTGAACTGCTTAAAGCACTTGAGATCAGAAGACCTGCAATCAACATTATGACTATCCTACTCTTTTTTTAATTAGCGCGTCTCTTGCACTTTAATGCTCAATCTGTTTTTGGGATTTGAGGGTTGTGCTTCTTAGCATCCCATCTGCTCAATAAATGCGATGGAGATGTGGATTCAAAGACTGCACGATTGAAACCTCACCCAATTTCCGAAACGATTATCTCATTCCAAATTGGCACACCAAATATGGAGCGGCAGTTCATATCTTCAACAAAAGGTTGGGAAGATTCACGTTGAAATGTATGAAAATTTTAACAAAAAGACCACCTCTGATTGAGGTGGTCAGGTATGAAAGGGATAAAACTATCTTTTTTAGACGAGCAGACCAGTAACCATGAGACTTTTACGCAAACCGCTGATGCTTACCATTCTTCTTCATCGTCACTGTGATCTTGCCTCAGAGCACTGCGCCTATTCGCAAGGTTTGTATGAAGGACATTATTTACATCAGCTTGACTTGCTGCAGCTTCAGCCTTTTCTTCCTCAGTTAAGGATTTTATTGGTGCGACAGAGGCAGGCGAAGAAGTAAGTTGTTGTTTAATAGATTCATCAAATTCTTTTTCAAATCCAAGAGGATTATTTTCCTCGCTTGAACCAACTTCCCACTCTTTGTCCTCGGCTGTGGGAGCAGAGGCTTGTGAAGAGGAAGTGTGATGCTTATCACCACCTTCTTCCCCTGAATTAGGCGTTTCTTCAGTGGGCTGTATAAACCTTGAGAACGCGCTTGAGAGTATCCCCATGATACCGCCACTCAAAGTCGACTGTGACCCACGGTTTGTAGTCGATTGAGCAACCGAATCTTTACCCCGATTAACTTTACGTTTTTTTACAACGCTTTTATCGGAATCTCCCAATTCAGCTTGCTGCTTTTGGCGTAATGCTGCCCTTGGCGTTACTCCCCCATCCCAAGACGGCGGTTCGGGGACATCAGAAGGTGCAGAGGGTTCATCATTACTAACCTGACGCGATTGAGAAGCATGCTCTTCACCAAAAACTTTAACCGCTTCTCCCGGTTGCACAGGGTACGTTGGGGTGGTGGTTGCTTCACCGAAAACCTTACCCGCATCTCCCCGTTGCACGGGGGCTTCTTGGTTTGCTTTGTTAACAGCCCTCTCACCCACAGGCAGAGTTTCTACAGGGTGCTCGAAAACAGGTTTAGGACTTGAGCTAGAGGATGGGCTTGCAGTTGATATGCTGGGATTCTGGCGTGCGGTGGTTGCTTGTTGCGCAGCCACCAACTGACGAAGCGAAAGAGCTCTGTTAAGCTCATCACGCACCTTCTCTCGATGTGACAACTGAGGTGCAGGACGTTTACCAAGTTGACGCTCTGAAGCTGACTTCAGGTTGTTGCGCGAATTCTGAATATCCTCCTGTCCAATTTGGCCTCGAACTGGGAATTCATTTCGAGGTGCAGGTGTTTTTTGAGTCGTCGACTTGCTGCGGGTTACATCAGGTTTTGCCTGCCTATCAACAGCTTGCGTGGTTACCGAAGCAGGGTTTGCGGATGATTCGCTTGGTTTAGGCGGGCTCTGTGTTTGAGAGCCCGCAACATTGGTCTCACTCGATACTGAGCTCGGGGCAGGTACTCGTGTTTTCTTGAGTTCAGCTAATACACTTTCGTGCTTGGACAAAATTTGACGGGGACGCTCAGGGAGTTCGCGATTAGATGCCCGCCTTAGATTGTTCAGTACGCTGCCAAGTTCCTCTTGGGAGATTTGGCTTACCCTATTAGCGCCAGGCCCCCGTGGGGCTTGTGTTTGTTGGGAACTAGGAAAGGGTGTGGCAGCTTGATTACCCCCTGCATTGGAGCTTGGGCGCAGCCGAACACTGTTTAAGGCAGCCGAGCTAATGTTGCCACCAGCTGCATTTAAACCTTGACGAGACAGCGTTGCTGCTGGCGGTGCAGGAGGTACTGGGATTGATGCATCATCTGTTTGAGTCTGACCCCCTGATGGGATGTTTTGGGCAGGGTTATTTGCCGGCGTTGCCTCTGACTGCACTGATGGGATGCTTTGCACAGCTTGATTTGTTATTGTTACGTCTTCAGCCACAGAAGATGATTCAGGTAATTCCACCGAATTATGGTTCTCAGAGCGCGTTGAGGGGATCACGGAAGAGACTGCACCGGCAAGATCGTCTGCTAAAATCGTATCCTGGCCATGCGACTGCTCCTTGGCATGATTGTGAGCTTCCACATTTGCATTCAATGGACCTGAGATATTTTTCTCAGATGGATTAAGGTTATGCAACTCCTGCAATTTTTGCGGGAGAGAAACGTTTCTTTTTGCACTCTTTCCACTTTTGACACCACCGCCAGCATACCCACCGCTAACAGGGGCATGATCAGCTGCGTTATGCGGCACATAACGGGTCCTGGGTGAAGGGGATGAGGTAGGCGCTTGATCGCTTGGTCTGTATCCATCTGAGGGTTGGGGCACTCGCCATTGAGAATGGAAATTTTCAAAATCATATGAATCGGGTGAAGAGGATTTGCGCGCAGATCGTGGCGTGTAAGCGGCATAATAACCGTCTTGGGCCTTCATCTCAACTTGCTGCGTGCTTGCCATACTGCGGTATGAGCCTGAAAGACTTGTGATCGCAGCCGAACCCGACTTAAGTCCCTCTGCCATCGCCCCAGAGGCTCGATTTAGCACAATTTTTGCCTTAAAATTTTGGCCAGCCTTTTTTTGGACGCTCTTTTTACTTTGACTTTTGACCATAGAGGTCATGTGCTGCACAGGTTTAACGCCTGTTATACTTGCCAAAGCCGTTGTTAAAAGAAGGCCTATGTGCATTAACATTCTGATCTAACCTCATAAATTCATTTCATGCCAAAAGCTTTCGTGCGAAATGCTTTTGGCACTCATAAAAACAAAATAACATAATTTTGTTAAATTGGCAATTTAAACCTCTCATAAAGCGACTAATAGATACAAAAAGTATCCATTTGACCAAAAAGACGTTTAATTCCTAATATTATGTTAATTTTGTCTGTTTTTTAAACCATAAAAACCAATTTTTGACCAGTGATATTATTGCGATACATCAATGCGTTTTTTGCAAAACGACGTCAGACAGGAAAAATACCCCCCCCTGACATACAAATCTAAGCCATTACGCTCCAGAGATAATATTCTGATTGCCTTGACGTTCAGGGGAAGTCTTGCAAAGATCAAAACAAATTAAAGTATAATCAAGGGAGAGCAAGATGCATGATTTAGTGAGCCGTACAGTTCTCATCGTGCTGACCTATTACTCTTTGTCCCTCTCCTCAATAAAGGCTGCCAATTACACTGGGCGTCTTAATTGCACTAACCTTGAGCCCCTTTATAACGCTCTCAACGACGGGCGAGCGTCTGCTTTTTGTCAAGGAGCCGCACTTATTTGTAAAGCCCTGAGTTTTCGGGAAACCCTACCTCAAAATTCAGAACTCCGCGGTGAAACAGACTTCTTAGAACAACAACGCGATCACGCGCTTGCTATTTGCGAGGTCGGTATCTTCGGGTATAACCGTGAGTATTATTTGAATAACCTAGATCGCAAAGAGAAAAAAAGGCCTCAGAAAAAGCCTCAATAATATAAAGAAAGGTCGCAATGCCTAAATCCAAATTGCGTCATGCGCTCTACCTCTTCATTGCACTTCCTCAATTCGCCCTAGCCACCTCAGTTTTTATAGATCATTCGGATGATTTAGATGCGAGATTTAGCGCTTTTTGGGCACTTGCAAATCCCCATCTGACACGAATTGAGGACAACTGCTCAAACGAAGAAGATCTTGATTTAGAAGAATTGCGTAGCTTATGGATCGCCAATAGAGATTTCCTTAAGAGCGTATGGAATCTAAAGGACAATCCCTATGATTACGAATTACAACGACTCATCGCCATCATACGCCCTACCTTTGCGCAGGAGGATCAAAAACAATTTCTCGATATGACTGAAAAGGCACATTCGCTGGCTCCCCATCATCATCTCTATAACCAAGGTATTGCAGCTTTGGAAGGGGGAGACGACTTAACCGCCTGGCAAAGTCTTCGCGCTTTTGCACAACATCCAGATCATGTAAATGAACGTGGCCGCATCTCTCTTTCAGGTCATTATCCAAGCGAAATCAGCCTCGAGCTGGAGCCACCTCTTTCTGGGCTTGGTGCTCTTGTCAGAGATGATCCCGATCTCACAAAAGGTAAAACCTTGGCCATTTTGGGCGAAGCCTTGGGTGATCAAAAGTTACCACTCAATGAATTAGAGATCCTCATAATGGAACTTCGCTCACTTCTTCATAAAAATGACCCTAAAAAAAATATTCTTTGCCTTAAGCAGCTTGCGCTAAGATCGGTCATAGAAATTTTGGTCAAAAAATTTAAAGAGCGTAAACACACATGACGCGTACTATCACACTGCTGCTCTACCTGCTGTGCATGACAACAGGGATTGCAAAAGAATTCAAAATCGTTGCCTCAATTCCACCCGTGCAGGCCCTGGTCAAAGAAGTGGTCGGCGATAAAAAGCACGTGGAAGTCTTGCTTGCAGCGCAAACATCAGCCCATGGGCATAGCTTACGCCCAAGTGACCGTAAACTGATTAATGAAGCTGATCGGGTTTATTGGATAGGGCCTACTTACGAGGAATTTTTGGCCAAGATTGCTGCACGTAGGCCATCTCAGTTCAAAAGCTTACAAGACAGCCCAGGCATTCACCTATTGCCTCTACGTACTCCGCACCATCATCACGGGCACCGCCATCATCACCACGATCATAATTTTGACGGTCACATCTGGCTAGACCCCGACTATGGTGCTGCTATGGCCACTGCGATCGCTAGGGATCTAGCACAATTAGATCCAGAAGGAGCTGCCCAATACATAGCCAACGCAGAAGCGCTGGGCCAACGTTTGACAGAACTTAAAGCTGCATTAAAGTTGCACTTTCAAGGTGTAAAGGACGTACCAGTGTTTACCTTTCACGATGGCTATCAGTATCTTGAGCGCGCTATGGACCTTCCAACGACGCACACTCTTACCCATGATCCCGATCAACCTATAGCGCCCAAGGTCATTAAAAACTTTAAGTTTATCGTGCAAAAAGCAGGGAGCGCTTGTGTCATCCGCGAGCATCAATTTCCACATGAATTAAAAGCACTTAAAAATCAAGCCAAAGTCCACCAGATTCTCCTAAACCCCTATGGAGATAACACCCATACCCAGGGCTCCTATGAACGTTTGCTTACAAACATGGCTGAAGCACTCGCAAAATGTATGCAGCAAGCGCAAAAAGACATGAGCCATGCTCAGGATTCTAAACGATGAAACTCCATTTCGTTGCCAGTGAACGCCCTCAGGCTAAACAAGCACTCCATAGACTTATCTCGGATTACGGCCAGACTTCCCCAGAAAATGCTGACGTAATTGTAGCTTTAGGTGGCGATGGTTTCATGCTGCGTACCCTGCAAACACAGCTTCATCTGGGCTTGCCTGTTTATGGCCTTAATTTTGGCAGCGTTGGTTTTTTAATGAACCAATGGGATACTAACAATCTTGTGGAGCGCGTCTCAAAAGCTGAAACCGTCACCCTTTATCCCTTACAGATGGAAGTCACGGCCCTTGCAGGCAACGTGACGACAGCCCACGCTTTTAATGAAGTGGCGTTACTGCGCCAGACCCATATGGCCGCTCATCTCAGTATTAGGCTTAATCAACACGAACATCTAGAAGAGCTAATTGCTGATGGAATTTTGGTTGCGACTCCTGCGGGCAGCACCGCTTACAATTATTCAGCTTTAGGGCCCATACTACCCCTTAGCTCTAATGGTCTAGCCCTTACACCTATCTCGCCCTTCAGGCCAAGACGCTGGCGCGGAGCTGTGGTGCCTGACCATCTACAGATTGAGATTACCGTCAAAGACCCCTTTGAGCGCCGCGTCAGCGCAACTGCGGACTTCCAGGAAGTGCGCGATGTCAGCTCTGTTAAAGTTACCAAAGATCCTGCCCACCCCGTTATGTTGCTCTTTGATCCAGGACACAGTCTTGAAGACCGCATTCTAAGAGAACAGTTCTTGTCCTAACATTATCTCAAGGTCTTCTGGTTTCATGGCAAAAGCATCAAGGAAAGCAGGCCACTGATCCTTAATCTGAGGGAATTCCAGTCTTAGATGATCAGCCACGGTTTTGCCTGTTGCGAGAATACCATCAAGGGGCTTGAGATACTTTTCCTCACCCAATGCCCGTCGTTGCAAGCCCGCTCGGGCCCTATCCACAAGTTCCTTTGCCCACGCGATAGTAGGCTTTCCCATCAAAAACGAGTTCAACCCAAGGTGTGCGGCCTCTTCATAGGACGCACTGATGGCATCGGGTGCCCAACCTGCAATCATCTGGGCTAAATCATTAAGATTAATCTCATCATACAGTAAGCCGACCCATAAGGCTGGCAGAGCCAAAATGTGGCTAGGAGGGCCCATATCAGCTGCTCTTAATTCCACATAGTGTTTAAGACGTGTATGGGGAAATGCAATGGTTTGTTGATCCTGCCAATCTTTCATAGTGGCGTACTCACCCGTTAATCTTGGTAGTTTGCCCTGCATAAAATCATCAAATGAATCGCCAGCAACATCGTGATACTGCCCATCGCGATAGACAAAATACATGGGCACAGAACGTAAATAATCCACATACCGACTAAACCCCATCCCCTCGTCAAAGGCAAACGGCAACGCGCCGCAGCGATCAGGGTCGGTATGTTCCCAAATGTGGCCGCGGTAAGAAGAGTAAGTGGTCTGTTCGCCGTTTATATATGGCGAAGCCGCAAAAAGTGCTGTGGCTATAGGTTGTAAGGCCAGCGATACTCTCAGCTTCTTCTGCATATCCTCTTCTGAGCTAAAATCTAAATTGACCTGAATAGTGCAAGTGGCGGTCATCATATCAAGCCCATGCCGTCCCACTTTAGGCATGTAGGCGCGCATAATGCCGTATCGACCTTTTGGCATCCAGGGGCGTTGATCGAAAGGTGTAATAGGATCAAGGCCCATGGGGAGAAGACAAGCATTAAGGTGCTCTAAAGCGGGTAGGAGATCACCAAAATAGTGCAGAAGTTCATCCCTAACCTCATGAAGATCTCTTAACGGTGCTCCTGAGAGCTCAATTTGACCACCAGGTTCAAGCGTAATGTGAGCATCCCCTTTATTAAGGGCGATAACCTGGCTGTTTTCCTTAAGGGGGCTCCAGCCTTTGGCTTGCAACAATCGAAACAGCGGAGCTATACCCGTCTCGTAGTCCAAGCGTTTACCAGTTGCTCGATCGAACAAAAGAGCTTCATGCTCGACGCCGATTCGCCACAAAGAAGGCTCTTTCACACCAGAAGCCAAATCATGCACGAGATCATCGTAAGTTAAGGTGCTATGCAAAATTTTTTATCCTATCTTAAGCCTTCAATCCCTAGTATTCTGGCTATCATCAACCAAGGACTGAGGGCAAGCTTCGATTTCCCTTGCCATTTTGCTTGCTCTTTGCCACATTTTTCGTTAAGAAAGCTTGATCATGAGGATGACCCAGGCTAAGTGGGCTTTTGGGTCTTAACAATTCGAGGACGTGTTATGGCAGTTCCTAAGAAAAAAACATCGAAATCTCGTCGCAATATGCGCCGCGCGCACGACAATGTTCGCGTGTACAACTCTTCCGAGTGCGATAACTGCGGTGAGCGTAAGCTTCCCCACCATGTGTGTGGCAAGTGCGGTCATTACCGCGGACGTGAAGTCACCGCGACAGTAAGCATCGCGTAGTTAGTTCACGCTTGATTCAAGCGGATATCATCGTTGTTGCTGCATTCCAACGGAAATGCACAGCCATCAGCAGGAAGGTATATGCACCATGCTAACCCTTGCTATTGATGCCATGGGGGGCGATGATGCCCCACGCATTGTCATCGAAGGCCTTGCTCTTGCACACAAACGACACCCTAATGTTCGTTTCCTGGTTTTTGGAGATGCACAAAAGGTAACACCGCTTTTGCAATCCTATAATCTCGATCCGACGCTGTTTGAAATTACCCACACTGATGAAGTCATCTCGGGTGACACAAAGCCTAGCTTAGCGTTGCGAGGGTTCAAGAGCTCAAGCATGCGTCTTGCCATTCAGGCCGTTAAAGACGGTCATGCTGATGGCGTTGTGTCAGCTGGTAATACCGGCGCTTACATGGCGCTTTCAAGACTTATTTTGGGCACCATCCAGGGTGTTGATCGTCCAGCGCTTGCTGGCGTGTTACCAACCCAAAAAGGCAGTTCCATCATGTTAGACTTGGGCGCTAACATTGATCATACCGATGACACTCTTGTAAAACTCGCGGTTATGGGAGAAGCATTCGCTCGCGCCGTTTTGGAGAAAGAACACCCCCGCGTGGGGCTTCTCAATGTAGGATCAGAAGAACTTAAAGGCCACGCTACCATCAGAGCAGCTCACCAAACCCTGGTACAAACCGGTCTTTTGAGTAGTTATGTCGGCTTTGTCGAGGGAACTGACATCACCGCAGGCACAATTGATGTGATCGTCACGGACGGTTTTACCGGCAATGTGGCGCTTAAGACAGCTGAGGGCACAGCTAAATTAATGAGTGGCGTGGTGCGCGAAGAATTTCAACGCACTTTGTTCAATAAGTTGGCTTGCTTACTGCTGTTTGATGCCTTTAAGCGCACCAAAACACGCCTTAATCCATCCAGCTACAATGGCTCGCCTTTCTTGGGTCTAAATGGGGTTGCGGTTAAAAGCCACGGCGGCACTGATGGCCCAGGTTTTGCCAGTGCTATTCGCGTGGCCCATAATATGATTAAAGGTCAGATTAACGAGCGCATTAAGCAAGACCTAATTCGCCTGACTGATCTGAATACGACACTTAGTTAGAACAAGGCTATTCCTTATATTGTTTGAATTCACGGAGGTCCCATCCATGTCAAAACCAACAGAACGCCGTGCCATTATTGTGGGCGTTGGTGGTTATTTGCCCGATCGCGCAGTCACTAACCATGATCTTTCGAAGGTGATGGACACAACACACGAGTGGATTGTCGAGCGCACCGGCATTGAAAAGCGCCATTTTGCGGGTGAAGATCAAGCAACTTCTGACCTTGCCACAGCAGCCGCTGAGCGTGCTTTGGCCATGGCTGGCATGGAAGGCTCTGACATCGATATGATTGTTGTTGGAACCGCCACCCCTGATGAGGTCTTTCCCTCCGTTGCGACCATGGTGCAGGCACGCATTGGAAATACCCATGGTTTTGCCTTCGACGTGGCCGGGGCTTGTGCGGGCTTTATCGTTGCTCTTGCAACTGCCAATAATTTTATTCGCACGGGTGCAGCCAAAACAGCGCTGGTCATTGGTGCTGAGACCATCTCAAAGTTGTTGGACACCAATGAGCGTCGCACCTTCGTTCTCTTTGGCGATGGCGCTGGTGCTGTGGTGTTAAAGGGTGTCGAGCCTGAAGATAACCCTGATGATCGCGGTATTTTGGATGTGCGTCTTTATTCTGATGGACGCCATCATGATATTTTGCATGCAACAGGCGGTCCCTCCTCTACAGGCACCATCGGTACGCTCCACATGGAAGGCCAAGAGGTCTTTAAACATGCTGTTACCAAACTGGGTCAGGCCGCCCAAACCATTTTGGGCGATCACCAATTAACAGGCGATGATATCGATTGGCTCATTCCGCACCAAGCCAATCAGCGCATCATTGATGCTGTAGCACAGCGCGTTAATTTGCCTGCAGAAAAGGTAATTTCTACGGTGAATCAACATGCCAACACCTCTGCTGCTTCCATTCCGCTTGCCCTTTCAGTGGCAGTAGGTGATGGCCGCGTGAAGCAAGGAGATTTGATATTGCACGAGACCATTGGCGGCGGCCTGATCTGGGGTTCGGCCTTGGTGCGCTTCTAATTCTTCCATTGAAGAGAATATAAAAAAGCTCCTGGAGATACTCCAGGAGCTTTTGTTTAGAGAATAGAATTAGTTTTCTTTATATCCAGTTGAGACAGCTGGGTTTACTTCAAGCAAAGCTCTAACTTTATCTGTTGCACCTGAGGGGGGCACATGGGCGTGTCCTCCTGAAAGCGGACGTGGAACGCGAGTTGTCTCAGGTACGCTGATAGGCTCGCCTTGCAAGCTGCGCACCGCAAGGTAGGCAAAGATTTGCGCCTCCATCGCGCGACTGCTCCAACCGATTTCATCGACCGTCAATACGACGGCTTCGAGGTGAACGTTGGCTCGTATTCTCTGAATAAGCTCTTTTTTGATGACAGGATTATACCAGCCACCGCCAGAAAGCACCCAAAATTTAGGCTGATATTCGGGAAACCAGGATAAGGCTCTAACAATGGTGTCTGCTGTGAAGGCCTCAAGCGTTGCGCATCCATCCTCAAGACTTAAATCGTCGAGCTCAGGAATGAGATTCATATCATTGATATCTAAAGATTTAGGAGGTTTGATGGAAAAATAATTTTGGCCTCCAACATTGAGGGCTTTATTATACAGTTGATGCAAAACTTCTTGATTCACTTGGCCCCGGCTGCCGTATTTTCCATCGACATCCATGGACTCTTCTAACCCCGTTTTTCTCTTTACAAAACGATCAACCAGCCCATTCCCAGGCCCTGTATCGAAACCTACAAGATCACAAGCCTCCTCTGCCAAGACGAGGCTAATATTTCCAATACCGCCACAATTAACCACGGCCAAGGGTATGCGTCGATCGCGCACTGCTAGGGCTTGGTGGTAAAGGGGGGCAAAAGGAGCGCCTTGGCCGCCATGTCTTACATCATTGGACCGAAAGTCATTGACGACGGTAATCCTTAGTTTTTTGGCAAGAGCTTCTCCGTCCCCAACTTGAACAGTGATACCAGCTGATGGTCTATGGAAAAGTGTTTGGCCATGATATCCAACCACATCGATATCTTCGGCTTTAAGAGCTGCTTTATGCAGAAGTTCTTCCAATACCTGTGCGTGAAGTTGAGTCGAGTGGGTCACAACATCGTCAAACATCAAGTCCTTACAGGAGCTTCTACCCATATATTGCAGAGATTCTTCCCATTTTGTCTGCGCAAGCGAAGCGTCGAGCCTTGATTCTTTCGTCATGTAGTCTTGGGCATAGGAATAGAGTGAGTTCTTTTTAACCTCTTCAAGACGACCTTCGTGGGCACGCACTGCATACTCTGCACTTTTTAATAAGAGATGAAATTCGGGTTGATAGCTAAGAGAATGACTAAATTTCTTCTTTTTCACCCCTTTAATGATGGATTTTCCGTCTGTTTCAATGAGCGCTGCATCAATACCATCCATGGATGTCCCGCTCATTAGGCCAATGGTTCGATAGAGTTTCGGGCTTTCAGCTTGGCTTTGTGTTAATACTTCCTGTGAAGCAAACAAAGAAGCTACCCCAAAGAACATGAAAGCTAAAATAAGGCAGCTTAAGTGCGATAATTGTAGATTTCGCATCTGACCATCCTCCGTGTAGTAAGTTAGCTTTTTCTTTTCAGGATCGAAAAAGAGATGAATGAAAGAAAGTTTAACTTTCAATGCAATAGAGGCCTGGCCGCCAAACCTGAATTTGTAAAGGCCGGCAGCCAGAAACAAAGATCGTCTTCTTCATTATCTATTTTGTTGTTTACTAGGCGCGCTCTTTTCCGGGCTGCCACAATACATCGCCATCGCCCAGATCATTGAGATAACGCCCCATCACAAAATGATGATCAGAAAGCCGGTTAAGATAACGCAATACCTCAGGATTAACGGGCTCGTTATCACCGAGTGCCACGGTAATGCGCTCCGCACGACGCACAATGGTGCGGCAAAGGTGCAGGTAAGCGCTTGCCGGTGTTCCCCCTGGAAGCACGAAGGAATTAAGGGGCTTGAGGGTAGCATTCATGGTATCAATTTCATGCTCAAGGCGATCCACCTGCGCTTTGATAATGCGAAGGGGCTCATACCCCTCAGGATCAGTTGGCATACACAAATCAGCACCCAAATCAAACAAGTCATTTTGGATGCGCTGCAGCATTAGATCGATATCAGGTGCCACATGAAGACGAGCAAGCCCCAGGGTTGCATTGGCTTCATCCACGGTGCCAATGGCTTCAATACGTAGATGATGTTTGCTAAGGCGCTGTCCATTACCCAGCGACGTTTTACCTTTATCCCCACCGCCAGTATAAATACGGGTCAATTGCACCATGTTACTTACTCCCCACGGTTAACATGCCTGCAAACAACACCAAAGTAAGACCTTGCAAGATGATCCGCCAACGCATCAGGGCATTACTGCGCGCACGGTCCTTCGATTTTGAAAAAAGTTCGGCAATTCCCAGCAGCATGGTAATTGCAGTTGCAACCAAGGCCGCAATCGTTAGATAACTAAACATGGATTTCATGAATTAACCCCCTCAATCTATTGGCGTGATTGTAGCAGATCATTGGCAATGAGGAACCGAATAGATGGCAGATCTTTTTAATAGCACCCGTAGCGCTACAAAAACCAGTTATACAGCTGAAGACATCGAGGTCTTAGAGGGCCTAGAGCCTGTTCGCCGCCGCCCTGGCATGTACATTGGCGGTACCGACGAACGGGCCCTGCATCACATGATTGCAGAAATTCTCGACAACTCCATGGACGAAGCCGTGGCAGGTCATGCCAGCACTATTCACTTAGAGTTATTAGCCGATGGTTCGGTGGTCATCACGGACAATGGACGCGGCATTCCTATTGATCCGCATCCCAAATTTCCCAACCAATCCGCCCTGGAAGTGATTCTTACTACCCTGCACTCGGGCGGTAAATTTGGTGGTGACGCTTATGAGACCTCGGGTGGTCTTCATGGTGTGGGCTTATCAGTGGTCAATGCTTTGTCTGATCACTTGGTCATCGAAGTGGTGCGGGATAAAAAACTGTGGCAGCAAACCTATGTTCGCGGTGTTCCCCAGGGCTCATTGAGCGTGATTCAAGAAGAGCCTCGCCGGCGCGGCACCCGTATTCGCTTCCACCCAGACCCTGAAATCTTTGGTGAGCATCACTTTAAGCCGCAATTAGTCTATCGTTTGGCACGTTCTAAGGCCTATTTGTTTAAGGGTGTTGAGATTCGATGGCGGTGCGATCCAAGCCTCATCAAAGAGACCGGAAAACCACCAGAAACAGATACACTGCACTTCCCAGGAGGACTTAAAGATTCTCTGGAAGAGGCGCTTCAGGGCAAAGACTTGGTTACGTCGTTGTTGTTTGCAGGAGAAGCGGATTTTTCTTCTGATACCGCCGGTCGAGTTGAGTGGGCCTGTGCCTGGGCACGCAATGAAGAACCCCATGTCTCCTCTTATTGTAACACGGTACACACGCCCTTGGGCGGTACCCATGAGAATGGCCTTCGCCAAGCTCTTACTAAAGCTTTACGTGCCCATGGTGAGCGTTTAGGCAATCGTAAAATTGCGCAAGTGACACCCGATGATTGCCTTGAAGGGGCGCAAATTATTTTCTCGGTATTCATGCGTGCTCCCCACTTCCAAGGTCAGACTAAGGAAAAGTTGGTCTCACCCGAAGCCACGCGTGCCGTTGAAAATGCCCTTAAAGACCGTTTTGAGCACTGGCTTGCCACCCATAAGGAAGAAGCTGAAGCACTTCTTGAGTATGTGGTGGAGCGAGCTGATGAGCGATTGCGTCGCAAACAGAACCGCGATGTACAACGACAAACGGCCACCAAACGTCTGCGTCTACCTGGAAAATTAGCCGATTGCATGAGCGAAGATCCTGAAGAAACCGAACTCTTCTTGGTTGAGGGTGATTCGGCAGGTGGATCTGCCAAGCAAGCACGCGATCGTAAAAGTCAAGCGGTGCTGCCGTTGCGCGGTAAGATTCTGAACGTCGCCAGCGCCACCTCGGATAAAATGCGCGCCAACCAAGAACTGTCTGATCTTAGTAAAGCCCTTGGCTGCGGCATGGGTAAAAGCTGTGATGTAGGCGCCCTTCGCTATGGCCGCATTATTATCATGACCGATGCCGATGTGGATGGTGCTCACATTGCCTCCCTGTTGATGACATTCTTCTTCCAAGAAATGCGCCCCTTGCTAGAGCACGGCCGCATTTATCTAGCACAACCTCCCCTATACCGCCTGACCCAAGGCAACAAAAGCGTTTATGCCCGCGATGATGCCCACAAGGATGAACTAATCAAGTCAGTGCTGACCGGAAGGGGTAAAATCGAGATTAGTCGCTTTAAAGGCTTGGGCGAGATGAGCTGGAAACAGTTGAAAGAAACCACTATGGACCCCGCAACGCGCACACTGCTTCGGGTCCAGTTACCTAAAGAAGCCTTTTTAGCCTCTTTTGGTGAAGAACGTGATTTTGAAATTGCTGAATTTGTCGAGAGCCTCATGGGCCGCAAGGCTGAGCGACGTTACGCTTTCATTCAAAACAACGCCAAATTTGTTGAGATGGTGGATGCTTAAATAGCATCAAATACGTTTTGATAAAAAGATCGCAAGACGTGTGGCAGCTCCTACTGCAGCTTTTAACACAGGGTAGAGGGGGGCTTGCTGCGCCCCGCGCTGCAGACCTAAGTCGCGATGCTCAAGTTCCTCATCTCGAAACTGCTGAATCACCTCACGTAAGTGAGGCTCATCTCCCAATTGCTCAAGTGTATCAAGCTGCTCTTGATAATGGGCATCAATGACTTCTTCTACTGCCACTGTGCAAGCCATAGCAGCCTGTTCGCCAAGCCTGGCCGTCAGCCAACCCATGGCATAGGCGGCATGATGCCACAAGGGCTGCAGCCTAGTCGGCTGAATACCGCGCTCTGCAAGTAAATTATTGAAGGTAGCCAAGTGTTCTTGTTCTTGCGCCATCATATGGTCGACGTCAGGACGCGCGGCTGAAGTTCCAAGGGCATCAAGCTGACCTTGATAAATGCGCACAGCCCCATATTCACCCGCATGATCAACGCGCAGCATGCTGCAAATTAAATCCTCGCGCCGCACATCGCCTGGAAATCTCTCATAGGCTCGCTTAGGCATATCGCTTACCTCTTCTAGGAGAGAGATAAAGCGCGATTAAAGCACCCACAGCAAACACGATCCCAAAATCGGAGAGCGAGAGCCCCATGAATTGCCACTGCACCACATCACACGCTGGAAGCGGTTTGGTCATCATCTGCTCACGCAACTGATCGACAGAGGTCCACTGGGTTAATGTTCCCCGACACGCTTGGGGAACAGGCAATAAATGGCGCTCAATCATGCTTTGATAGATGGAAAGACCAAGGATACCCAACAAAGGTAGGCCACACAGTGCCCACAAAGCCCTTTGGTTTAGGCGATCAAACTGCAACAAAGCAATCCCTGAGGTCAAGGCCAGTAATAAAAATAATGCGCGCTGATAATAACACAGCACACAAGGAGCTAAGCCTAGGCCATGTTCAAAAAATAACGCCATGGCCAATGATCCAAGGCTCGCCACTAAAAGCCCGCCAATGGTAAAGCGCAGGTTCAGCATGCCCTTTAGTCCTAAAAAGTGAGTGTAACTAGATAATATACTTGACGATTACAAAGCCAAGCACAAGTCCGATGAGCATTAAACTCGCCCAGAGACCCAGATTTTTGTCCAGTTGCTCGCGGACCACATTACCGTAGCGTTGCAGGATAAAAGCCAGAAGGTAGAAACGAAAGCCCCTGGCGATAATAGAGGCCAGAATAAACGTACCCAAATTGAGGCCAGCAACTCCACTGGCAATCGTCACCAGCTTGTAGGGAATAGGAGTAAGCCCCTTGAGAGCAACGATCCAAAAACCCCAGGTGCGAAAATCTTCCTGAAGAGCTGCAAAACGCTCGCCCAAGTGATAAGACTCGATAACCCAGCTACCCAAAGACTCATAAAGGCCCCACCCTATGGCATATCCCACCACGCCCCCAATTACTGAAGCAATGGTCACGCCAGCCGCTAAACGCCATGCGCGCTTTGGATTACCCACCAGCATAGCCACGTAAAGGGGATCGGGGGGCAATGGAAAAATTGAGCTTTCAGCAAAAGAAATGGCCATCATTACCCAATACGCACGGGGATGATCCGCATATTTCAATATCCAATGATAGCTTTTTTTCAGCACTTTTTGGGCCTTTGATACCTTGTAGATCTCATTGATAAGATATTCAGTAAAAAATACCAACGAAAAACTTGACGTGCGTCATTAAATCGCTATCATGCAGGCCTATGCCCCTGTGGCGGAACCGGCAGACGCGGCAGACTCAAAATCTGTTGTCCGGAAGGACGTGGGAGTTCGACTCTCCCCGGGGGCACCATTCCTTCACACCCATCCCAAAGAATAATACTTCCCCTAGACCCAGACATTATTTTCTGTTGAAATCATTTGGATATAAATAAAAAAGTGAGGCCGGGATCATGAACACATTAGGCTATCAAACACTTGGGATTGGCCGTGAATATGTGATGATCGTGCATGATTGGTTTAGTGACTGCTCGAGTTACGAATACACGCTACCCTATTTCAACACTGAAGACTTTACCTTCGCTTTTGTTGATTTGCGGGGTTACGGCAAATCACGCGACATTCCTGGCGAATGCTCAGCAGAAGAAGCAGCTCAAGACTTACTTCAAGTCGCCGATAAACTTAAATGGACCAAATTTCACCTTGCCGGTCATTCCATGAGTGGTTTGGTGGCCCAATACGTGGCCATGGTCGCACCCCAACGCCTTAAGAGTGTGACCCTTACCACCCCTGTGCCTGCGTGTGGGTCGGCCGTGCCTCAAGAAATGCAAGCTGTGATTGAGATGGGAGCCCGGGATAACGACATAATTGCACAAGAAATTATCAATGTGATGTCAGGCAGGCGCCTAGGCCAAGAATTCGTCGAACTAAAACTTAAGCGTTGGCGCGAGACATCCCATGAAGAAGCACGCGCTGCCTATTTTCACACATTTACTCAAACCAATTTCGCCGATCAACTTCAAGGCTCAACCGTCCCCTGTCAGGTGATTGTCGGTGAGTATGATGCCGAAGGACACTCTAAGGCGGTCATGGAAGCCACCATCATGACTTATTTCGCCACGGCCGAGCTCAACGTTTGTGCGTCAGGTCATTTCCCGATGCAAGAAACGCCGCCCTATTTTGCACATTTACTGCAAGATTTTTGTCGCCGTTATAGCTAGGTTTTTTATAAGTTTACACATACTTAACGATTTGGCGTCCATCATTTAAAGAAATGACATACAAGATAAAAGGGAGAAAAACATGAGCGCTAAGCTTGCGACTGAGAGGACCCATCAGCAGCGCCTTCATGATTTAGGAGCCAGCACTTATCGCTGGGATTTATCAACGGACAGCGTTGATTGGAAAGGCCCTCTTCCCCAAGCGCTTAGCCCTGAAATCCCCTTTTTAACAGGTAGCATTTTTAATGCTCATCTTGATGTCAGCAATTTTGCGATAAGATGTAAAGCCCTAGCAGCAGCCTACGCGGGCCCCAAAACATACAGCATTCAGTACCACTTGTCGTGGGGATACCATGAAAGTCTTGCAGTGGAGGAAAATGGCAAGATTATCTATCATGCCGATGGTTCCCCTAAACAGCTTGAGGGAACCATCTCTTTTCTGCCTGAAGGCCTATTTCCAGGTGAAGCACAACCTTGCACCACGTCTGGGTATGATACACTGACAGGGTTTCCTGGACGTGCGCTTATCAATGAGACACTTGAGACGCTCCTTGAACAAACCAGCTCCTCGAAAATTCCCGGCGCTTTCTTGACGGTGAGCTTTGACCGCTTAATCGGCATTCTTTTACAAGTTGGGCCGCAGGGAATGGAGGCCTACATCAAGACCCTTGCAGATCGGCTACGCAAATGCATTCGTTTTGATGATATTATCGGGCGCACCAGTTGCTGCACCTTCGGCATCATTCTCAAAGATTGTGATCGCTGGGGGGTGGTGCGTGCATCTGAGCGCCTACTCCACGCAATCTCAGTGAAAAACATCGAACTAGGCGCTGATATATTTTATCCGTCCATCTCGATTGGTGGTATTGCCTTTCCCCATGACGAATCCACATCCTTTGATGTCATGCGTAAATCAGAAGAATGTTTGTTTAGTGAACAAAGCACCAAGGGCTCTGGCGGCGCTTGGACACCTTACGCCCTCGGCATCGCACCTGACCTTGATCGCAGCAATAAGGGCCCCCTACCCGGTAAGCGTCGCGCAAGAGATAAAACCCAAGACAATCAATAGGCTTTGTTGCGCGCTAAAAAGATTTATTCAAAAGAGATACACGTTGACTGTGCATCATGTGGGTGGTGCCCGCTGCCGGACTCGAACCGGCACGACCAAAGGCCGGCAGATTTTAAGTCTGCTGTGTCTACCTGTTCCACCAAGCGGGCACGCGTTAGCACGGTAACCAATACCGACCCCTAAAACCAAGGGGGTAGAGGTGGCACAGACCACTGTGAAGGGGCAAACCAACGCACCTCAGTTATTTCCTCTTCACATCAAGGGAATCTGAGCTGGGTAAGTATATGGAATGGGGGGTTAATGCTTCAATGCACCTAGACCTTATGATAGGGTGATATTTAGTTTTTCAGCCATTTTTAAGCATTTAAAGCGTATATGATTCGCCCCCCGCTTTATCAAGAATACATCGACTGGGCTTATGACGCCTTACAGGCGTTAGGTTTTACTATGGTTGGCCCATGGAGCATGATTAGAGCCATGCCTTGGTCGACAGTTATTGAATTACCTACAGATCAAGGATCTTTTTACCTCAAATCACTTGCTGCAGCCTTTACTCTCGAACCCAAATTGTTGAGTTACCTCAATGAACACATTAAGGGGCCCCTGCCCCAAATGCTTGCGGCTCATCCAAGCCAAAAATGTTTTATCATGCCCAATTATGGCTCACCGATACGCGAGCGATTCAACAACCATTTTGATGCCGTATATTTAGCTCAAGGACTCTCAGCATGCGCAGAATTACAATATCAGAGCGTGCCACACGTAGGGACTTTGCTTGGTTTGGGGGTGCCTGATTGGCGTTTAAAAAATCTTCCCAGCCTCTATGAGGCATTTTTTGAAAAACAAAAAGATCTTCTTCTTTGGGATGGTTTGACACCCGATGAGATTTCACAACTTCAAGCCAGAGAGAAGTATTACCAAAAGTTATGCTTTAATCTTGCGCGTTATGGAATTCCTGAGGCCCTCGAACATGGAGATTTTCACGATAACAATATTTTGATTGCACATGATAACCTAACAATCAGCGACTGGGCTGATGCAAGGCTAACGCATCCCTTTTTTTCCTGCGTTTCTGCGTTGAATAGCGCGCAAAAACATCATGGTTTTGACCGCCACCATCCAGCCTACGTGATGTGTATTGAGGCCTACTTTAAGCCTTGGCACAGCTATGCTGAACAAAAACATCTCCAGCAGGCTCTGAAAGAAGCGTGTCTTCTTTACCCCTTCATATTTTCGCTCAATTTCTCGGGCATTTATCAGTGCCCTGGAATAATAGACCTTCCCTCCCTGCGTGGATACATGGCAAGCCATCTGCGTAAATGGCTTCACTATTCGGCAGAGACAAGCTCTTCTTGATACAGCATATCAATTGATTTTAATTGTTAGTTGCGACCACTTGGTATGTAGGAATTATCTAATATTAGCATAAAAGCTGATGACAACGTTGCCAACACCCCTAAAAACTCATATTTCCAGAATGCAACATATAAGAATTTGAAATAATTTTTTGCTTAATATGGCTAAAATTTTTTATCTATGAAATGTAACCTAAGCAATAAAATGATGAAACATAATATAAAATCTCGGGAAGGTTCATGAAAAAATCATGCTTGATGCTATCTAAAACACTTGTTTTAAGTGCAAGTTTAGCTACACCCCTGCTTGCCAATCAGCCTGAATCAGTCCCTTCCTCAACCAAAGAAACTGAAGAACTCAAAAAGCAGATTGCTGACATGCAAGCCCAAATGGAAGTGATGATGAAGCGCCTGAATGAACTGAGCAACACAACCATTAAAACCCCTGAAATCGTTGCTCAAAACGACACCCAACCTTTGCCTGAACCCAAGGCGGAGAAGAAGGGGGGAGATAAAGTCAAGCTTGCCATTTATGGCCATGTCAATCGCGCCGTCGCACTTTATGACAACGGTCATGAACGCGAAATCAAGCATGTGGACAACAACAGCAGCTCTTCACGCCTACGCTTCAACGGCGAAGGTAAGTTAAATGAGAGTTTCAAAGCCGGCGGTACTATTGAATACGAGATTATCTCAGAAAACAGTGCGAGCGTTGATATTAAACAAAACCAAAGCAGCGCCAGCAGCTCTTCCTTTCGGGATCGCATCATTGAAGGTTACTTTGATACCAAATGGGGTAAACTTTCCCTCGGACAAGGTGAAACAGCCTCTCACCGCATTGCCCACTCTGATTTAACTGGAACAGGCGTCATTCAAGAAGGTATCGAGTTAGATACCCAGGCAGGTGGCGTGCGGTTTGCCCGTTATGATGAAGTTAAGCCACTGCCAAATCTAAAGTGAGGACCCTGCGTGTCAGCAATGTTGTCGGAGATATCTTAGGCTCTAAACGACGTGATCGTGTGCGCTACGATACGCCGCAGCTCTGGGGATTTACACTATCTGCAAGTCACATCAATCACAGAAGGCGTGATTATGCCTTGCGGTTTGCCCATGAATTTTCAGGCACCAAAGTTGCAGCAGCTGTGGGTTATTATTTAGACCCCCATGCTGTTAAGGTCGCGGTCACTGATAAGGACAGTGGTCATAACCAGCCCAAAGCCAACATTACAAAGGTGCGTCAATGGGGTGGCTCTGCCTCAGTTTTGCTTACCTCGGGCCTTAGCTTGAGTGCAGGCTATGCCACACAGAAGAACTCTGTAAACACCCATGAAAAACGTAAAGACGGCAAGCTTTGGGGTGGAAAACTAGGCTATCAGAGGAAATTTTTCGATGTAGGTACTACTGCGTTTGCTTTTGGTATGTTTAGATCCCGTGCGCTCAATCTGGGGTCAGCCAATCCTGCAAGCAACCATGGTTCCTCAAAGCCTAATCAAACCTATCCAAACGATAGCGGGCGAAATTCACTCTCAAAAATGCCTCATCGCTATGATGCCGACAATCGCACCAAAGGCAAAGTTTGGGGATTTTATGCCGTGCAAAACTTGGACCCTCTTGGCGCTGAAATTTACTTCTCTTGGCAGCGCTATGAGCTCATTGGCACGCGCCTGAGGGGCTTAACCCAC
>CAYRKI010000001.1:80903-103384 GCA_964424815.1 uncultured Thiotrichales bacterium
ACTATAACGTTAACCCCAAGAAAACAACAGACCGCGTTAAAAGGTATAAATTTAAGGCGATCAACCATTACATGCTTGGGACACGGATTAAGTTGTAGGTCTCGGGCACGATAATGATTAAGAACACACTTAGCCTTGCTGCAATCCTCGGATCTGTTATGGGGTGCCAGAGCGTGCAAACACAACCCATGAGCTATCCTGATCAAAGCGGAAACAAAAAAGGACCAGGTCTTTTATCAACCCATGATGAGGGTTTTATTGTTTATGGTGCAGACCTCGTGAAAACAATCAAAAATGATATTCCTGATGCTAAGGCCGCAAAACCTGTTCAAGACAAGGATTTCAAAGAGCACGACAATAAAGCCCTAACCAAGCCACCTTACCTGCCCTAAATTTTGTGAGGATATGGTTTACCAGAAGCAGAGCCCTCTTCCTGCACTGATCCCCATGGCGGTAAACCCAAAGGTGTGGCATGCTAGAGAAAAAGGGCTTGTACCAGACATACAAGGGTGCAGCAGGGGAGATTAGAGCGTGCGGGATTCGAACTTCATCGATTATTACCAAAGGGAGTTAAGCTACCTACGCCATAGCGGTGCGCGTTTTGCCAAGGATTATCCCAAGGTTGCAAAACGCTTAGATCTCTCAACCGTTACCTCTAGTGATCCCCATGTAGAAAGGCTTTTAGAATCTTTTGCGTTTTTGACGGCACGCTTGCAACGGGATGTGGATGATATTTATCCCCGCATTAGTACGGCGCTTTTAGATATCCTCTATCCTCAGCTTACCCGGCCTCTACCTCCAACAACCATGTTGTGCTTTGATCATAGTCGGGGCAAGGGCAAGCTCACCGAGGTCACCACACTCCCACGTGGCACCCAAGTCTTTGCACGCGCAGATAACGACGAAGTCTGTCGGTTCGTGACCAGCTTTGCTGTGGACATCGCCCCCGTGACTATTAGCGACGTGCGCCTCATCAATACCAATGATCTTAGTCCTGAAGTGGCGCGAGTCATCGAGGGCTCAAGCGCCCTACGCTTAACTTTAACCTCGACAGCCGGTACTTTTGCGACCATGAATTTAAGCAAAGTACGATGCTACATTCATGGCGAAAACTTTCAACAAAATCAGTTACTTGAAGCACTTATTGCCGGGTCTCGCAACATCATAACCCAAACTGATAAGGGGGTAACCTTTGTTGAAGAGGGCATGATTCCCGTGGGTTTTGAGGAAGACGAAGCGCTTTATCCCTATGATGAAGTGGCCCATCCGGCCTATCGGTTGATTCAAGAATATTTCCGCTTTCCGCAAAAGTTTATGTTTGTGGATCTCACCGGTTTAGAGCACTTGGGAGCTACCCATGAAGCGCAGATCTATCTTACAGTGGATCCAGGGGTAACCCTCAATTCCAAAGACATCACCAGCGAGACCTTTCGCCTTGGCTGTACGCCTGCGGTAAATTTGTTCTCTCATGTTACTGAGCCTATTCGCTTGGATGAGCGCCGCCATGAATACCGTCTAGTTGGTGATCAAAGGCGTGAGAAAACCATCGAAATTCAAACTATAAAACGTGTTTATGCGACCCAAGAGGGGGAGAGTAAGGTGCGTACCATAGCGCCTTACTTTAGCTACACCCATGATCACATGCTAAGCGATGAAAGTGCTTACTGGCTGGCACGCCGCACCCCGGTCCTGCGCGAAGATTTGGTTGGCTCTGATATGTTTATTTCTCTTGTTGACCTCGAGTTTAATCCGCAACTACCACCCTCAAAAACCCTGTACGCAGAGGTATGGTGCACCAATCGTGATTTAGCCCATTTCATCACAGCTGGCACCCGATTTGACGGTGAAGGCGCACTACCTGCATGCACGATTACGTCACTTACACCAACAACGATGACTGTGTACCCAGCCATGGAGGGCGCCAGCCAGTGGCGGCTTATCTCGCACCTCAGCCTCAACCATCTCTCGTTTAGCCGCGATCCAGCGAGTCTTGCAGCATTTAAGGAAATCCTGCAACACTACGGGAGTTTTGGCGATGACACGGCTGGTAAAGATATTGAGCGCCTAGTTGGCATGGACGTGGAGGCAACGTCCAGGCGCGTGCTTAATGAAGCCTGGCGCGGCTTTGTGCCGGGACATAAGGTGAAGCTTACCATTGATGTCAATGGTCAGAACAACACCAGCCCCTATTTGTTTGGCACGGTATTAAGCTACTTTTTTAATTTGTATGCGACAGCAAATAGCTTTGTTGAACTTGAGGTCTATCGCGCTAATCACGAAGGACTATGGAGAGCATGGCAGCCACGCGTCGGCAGCAGACAACTGCTGTAATTGATGACCTCTACGCCAATCCTGCAGCTTATGAGTTTCATCAAGCCGTCAGGATTTTAAGGGCGGTTCAAGGGACGGGTCTCGGCCAAGAAGAGGAGACTTTTGGCGCAGAATCTCGTCTGCAATTTTCATCGCGTATTCAACTTACTTACCCCAGCAGCGATTTATTCGCTGTGACGCAACTAGAATCAGGCATAACAAAAGTTGAAGTTAACTTTATGGGTCTTGCGGGTACCACGGGTCCCCTTCCTATTGCTTACACCGAACGCTTTATAGAGCGCGAGCGGGCCAAAGATACAGCGCCCCGTGCCTTTTTAGACCTTTTTAACCATCGCCTGATTGGGCTGATGCATACCATTCGAGTCCACCAGTGGCCTACCTTAGCCCCCTGCTCACCAGAAAAATCGAGACTAGCGGTCCCGTTAAAGAGTTTTGTGGGGCTCAATGGCCGGCATTTGCAAAACCGCCTCAAAATTGCCGATCGAAGTCTTTATGCTTTTTCAGGGGTACTATGGCACCACCCGCGCTCAGCAGCAGGACTACGGCAAATCTTGCGCGTTCATTTTCAAGTGAATGTGACGATCGAGCCCTGCCAAGGCGGGTGGCGGCCTATCAATGACCATCTTCTCACAACTTTAGGGGGAGAGGTTGCAAGGCTGGGCTGGGGGGCCAGCATTGGCAGCCGGTTTTGGGATCAAGGAAAATCTATCAAGGTGATTTTAGGTCCCCTTAGCCTTGCTCAATTTAAGGATTTTCTGCCCACAGGATCTGCTTATGTACCCCTGGCAGAGTTGGGGCGTTTTTATCTGGGTTATCAAACACGGGTTGAAGCTGAGCTGGTATTGAAGCAAGACGAAGTGCCGCAAAGCTACCTTGCCAGAGACACTCGCTTAGGCTGGACATCCTGGCTGCTGAGTAACTCTGCCAAATCCAATGGTCACGCACGCGTGCGTATTCTTGATGACGTTCAAAAGGCGTATGACAACGATTTGTAAAAAAAAAAAAAAATTTGCGCACTCCTCCTCAATCATTCAGATTTTGAATCACGCGATTGAGATTTTGCCGTTGGGTGTCATTGTATCCTTCGATTTTCGCCTGGGATTCTTTTTCCTGAGATTGCGCTTTAGGCGTGGCAAGAGAGCGCACCAACTGTTCCGCATCCATCATGCGGGTAATATCGTCTGCGGCTTCCCGAAGTCGCTGTAACAAGATGGGTGGCACGATGCTCTCAGGCACCAAGGACACCAAAAATTCACTACTAACTTTCAAAAATTTCTTACTTTGGGCCTGGGCCAACCATTCTGGTTCATCCTTGGCAGCCCAGTTAACCTTAGCTCCCATGAAAAGAATAGAGGCCACCACCACACCACGCAGCACGCCAAACAGCAAACCAAGTGAGCGATCAAGTCCACTAAGAAGGCTCTGCCGCACCCAGTCGGAAATAGAATGCCCCACCGCAGACAAAAGCAAATGAAAAAAGAGAAATAAAACAATACCTAAAGCCACATCCGCAATAAGGGTATGCTCAATAAATGACCTGGCCATGGGACGCAGCGCAGCAAAGCCATAAAACGTGGCAAAGATGGCCCCCAGCCACCCAAAAAGCCCTAAAACCTCCCGAGTAAAACCACGCAGCACGCCTGCAATCAGCGACGCGCCAACTATGAACAGGACAATGCCATCAAAAACATTAAAATGCGCTACGTCGGGTGTTGCTATCGCGCTCATGATCTTGGTTTCTCATCGGTTTTAATAGGCCAAGGGTGTCAAAGAATTGTCTTAAATGTCTGAATGTGACCACGTCAAGGGGCATTTTTGCCTTCTCACAAGGTGGTCCGTAAGCCGTCTCAAATCCTAGCTTTGCCGCCTCTTTAAGGCGCTGTTCCATATGAGGTACGCGCCGCACTTCACCTGAAAGCCCTACTTCGCCAAAAAACACAGCTTTGGGTGACAGGGGTTGGTTGAGAAGCGATGACATCAGTGCTGCCGCCACCGCCAAATCTGCTGCGGGTTCTTGAATGCGCATACCACTTGCCACATTCAAATATACATCACGCTGGGCGAATGACACCCCGCAGCGGTTTTCGAGTACAGCAAGAATCATGGAAAGCCGCGTTGAATCCCACCCTACTGTGGCACGTCGAGGTGTTGCATAGGTGCTACTTCCAACAAGCGCTTGGATTTCAATCAAAAGCGGGCGGGTGCCCTCCATACCTGCAAAGATGGCAGCGCCACTTACAGGCGTGGTGCGATCACTTAGGAATAATGCTGAAGGATTGCCCACTTCTTTCAGGCCTTCCAACGTCATTTCAAAGACGCCAATCTCATCGGTGGCACCAAAACGATTTTTCACAGTGCGCAGGATTCGGTAATGGTGGCCACGTTCACCTTCAAAGTAAAGAACCGTGTCGACCATGTGTTCGAGGACCCGAGGGCCCGCAAGGGTACCTTCCTTGGTGACATGACCAACCAAGACCAGGGCAAAGCCGCGCTTTTTGGCAAGGCGAATTAACTCGTGGGTGCACGCGCGCACCTGCGATACACTGCCGGGTGCTGCTTCCAGCGCTTCGAGATACATGGTCTGGATTGAATCGATAATGACTAAAAGCGGCGATTCTTGAGCAGAAAGCGTTTTTAGAATGTCCTCAACCCGTGTCGCGCTTGCCAATTGCACCGAAGTATTTTCGACGCCAAGACGCTTAGCACGCATACGGATTTGATCAGGGGCCTCTTCACCTGAAATATAAAGGCACGGCCCTTGATGACTGAGAGCTGCGGTTACCTGTAAGAGTAAAGTAGATTTACCAATGCCAGGATCACCACCGACCAGCAAAACAGAGCCTGGAACCAAACCGCCACCGGTGACCCGATCAAACTCCTCGATTCGAGTTAATACGCGAGGTGCGGGTTGCGCCTGTTGCTGCAGCGAGAGAAATTCAATAGCTTGTCCGGTTTTACTCTTAGCGGCCTTGCCCATGGGTGTTTGAGTCAAGGGCTGTTCTTCCACCAGGCTATTCCAGGCGCCACAGGCCCCGCAGCGCCCAGACCATTTGGGCTGCGCGCCGCCGCAACTTTGGCACACATAAGTGGGACTGCCCTTGGCCATGGATTAACCGACCTCCACGTGAATGGGGCCTTCGGTGCGGCCATGAATAAATTGCTGTACATGGGGATGATCACAGTGATCAATGTCAGTCGCTTTGCCACACCAAATGATCTGCCCTTCATAAATCATGGCAATTTTATCGCCTATTTTGCGAGCGCTATTCAAATCATGGGTAATGGTAATGGCGGTTGCCCCTAGCTCCGTCACGTTACGACGAATAAGGTCATTGATAACGCCGCTGATGATGGGATCAAGACCCGCGGTAGGCTCATCACAAAAGAGAATTTCAGGTTTTGAAGCTATGGCGCGCGCTAAACCCACACGGCGCTGCATACCGCCTGAAAGTTCTGCAGGATAAAGATTAGCAACTTCTGGCTTAAGCCCTACCGAGCGCAAATAATCTTGGGCGAGACCATGCGCCTCTTTACGCTTCAATGTTCCCTCTTGCAGCAGCGAGAAACAAATATTTTCCGCAACACTTAAGCTATCAAACAAAGCCGATCCTTGAAATAACATACCAATCTTATGGCGTGCTGCATCGAGTGTTTCTTTTGATGCACCCATCAATTCTTGGCCATCAATTTTGATGCTGCCCTGATCGGCTTTTAAAAGCCCTAGGATGCACTTCAGCATCACCGACTTACCGGTACCAGATCCGCCAATCACTACAAGGGATTCGCCCTCTTGCACCTCAAAGCTAAGACCTTGCAAGACCTTCTTGGCGCCAAAACTTTTAGAAACATTCGTGAGTTCGATCTTCGCCATGGTCTTATCCTATTTATGAAACAACAATGAGGTCAAAATGTAGTTAAAGATTAAGATCATGATGGAAGAAGATACCACCGCTTGGGTAGTTGCCGCACCCACACCTTGGGCGCCACCCTTCGAGTTATAGCCCTGATAACAGCCCATCAGCGCAATGCAAAGCCCAAAGCAGGCGGCTTTGATGAGACCACTGATGACGTCCATAGCCTCAAGGAATTTAAAGGTTTGATGAAGATAAATGCCCGCATTAAATCCCAGTTTGTAAATCGAGACTAAGTAGCCGCCAAACACGCCTACAATATCAGCGACCAAAACCAAAAGCGGCAGCATTAACACGCCAGCAATCACGCGGGGAACAACCAAGTATTTGAGGGGATCGGTTGAAAGGGTGGTGAGCGCATCAATCTGTTCAGTTACCCGCATGGTGCCAATTTCAGCCGCCATGGCCGCGCCGATGCGCCCAGCTACCATCAGGCCTGCAAGGACAGGTGCCAACTCACGAGTCACTGAGAGCACCACAACAGTGGCAACTGCACCTTCAGCTTGAAAGCGCGCAAAACCGGTGTAGCTTTGAAGTGCTAGGACCATGCCAGTAAAAAGAGCCGTTAAACCGACCACAGGCAACGAATAGTAGCCCATATCAATAAACTGACGAAGAATTTGCCGTCCGTAAAAAGGTGGGCGTATGCATGCAGCCAACACCTGTCCAACGAAGAGGGCAAGGCGTCCTGTGGTACTCAAGAATGCAAGAAACACGCGCCCGATTGTATCGACCATGGAAAGCAACATCACTCAAGCCATCCCTCAGTTAAAATCCTGTTTCTTGACTCTACCCTGTGACAAGCAGTTCGTCAAAAGTTGCCGTAGAACCCATACTCTTTGATATACGCAGCGACCCTAGGATGAATCATGCCGTCGATCGAATTACCCTCACCAAGCGCGGCCCTAACTTTACTCGAGGAAACGCCAGCAAGTGAGGCAGATAAGGGTAAAGAGTGCAATTTGGCGTGTTCAAAATCATGAACTGACCCCTCGCGCTCCGCGATCCACACACCGTCGTATGCTTCGAGGTCTTTTGCGGTTTTAATCCAGGCTACTAAGCTATCAGCGCCAGCTATTACTGCAAGCGGTGCACCAAAGTCCCGACGCAAGGTTTGATAATCCAGGAGACGTCCAGGCTCTTGGATGAGAAGCTCCACCCTATCCATTAAGCCGAGATCTTCCAACATGATGCGCAGCATTGCAAGGCGATACTCAAGGGAAGCAAGGGTGCCTTTGCGAGGACTTGCGTTAACCACAATGATCAGGCGTTGAAATAAGAGAGTTTTAAGTGCTACCTCGACAATAGCGCCATGAGCGAGGGTAGGCGGATCAAAAGTGCCCCAAAACACGGCGGTACTGGGTAGATTCTCGTTATGATTCATGATGTCTGGAAAACGATAGCCGTTCGCCCGCCAAGGGGTGTTAAAAGTTCGTAAGGAATAGTCTCTGCCGCCTGCGCCATAGCCCAAAAATCAGCAGCTTCTTGCGCCAGCATGATCCAAGAACCCTCTTCAACCTCCTCCTTCGGCCAATCCGTGACATCAATCACGCAGTAATCCATGGAAACCCGTCCCACAAAATGGATCCGACGGCCATCATAGCGCTGGTAGCTGCGATTACTTAGACACCTAAAAAGACCGTCGGCATAGCCGAAAGCTAATGTTGCTAATGTTCGGTTGGCACGAAGCTCTGCCGTCGCCCCATATCCTACAGTTGCCCCAGCAGGCACATCCCGCACCTGCACCACTTGGGCGGAGAGCTTGAGGGCGCATGTAAGTACGGTCGTTTGATTTGTGGCAGAGAGAAGCCCATAAAGGGCAATACCCGCACGCGACAAATGACGATGGAAGTCTTGGCTTAAAAAATGGGCATCGGAGTTTGCAAGTGAATGCTCGGCCTCGGGAAACAGCGTGATGAACTTATTGAATTCTTTAAGCTGTTGGTGGTTTTTAGGGGAATCGGGTTCATCGGCACAAGCCAGATGACCTAAGACCACCCGCACATCGAGCACCCTAACACAATCAGGTGCAAGACTTGCAATTTCATCATAAGTCATGCCATTGCGAATGATCCCGGTTTCAGCATAAAGGCCAACCTGGGGACGCATACCTTGGCTTTGTGCAAAGGCTAGTGCTGCCTGAACTTGGGATGTTGTTGTTAGGATGGGGATCAACTGGTGGGCCAGAACTAATCCCCATTGAGATTCACTGGCGCCGCCTAAAAGATAAATGCTGGCATTTTGCAATACTTGGCGCAGCTGAATTCCCTCACCAAGGCTCACCACAAAAAAGTCGCGGCATCCGGACTGCTCTAAGGTTGACGCTACATGAATAGCACCCAAACCATAGGCGTTGGCTTTTAACGTTGCTGCCACCCGGGTTTGAGAGCTTACCGCGTGTTGCAAAGCGCGATAGTTTGCCGCAATTTGCGCAAGATTTACTTCAAGCTTCGCAGTGGCAGATAGCGCCGCCTCATGATGAAACGGCAACAGTGTGGCAATAGGATTCCCCATGCCCTAGACTCCTGTCGGCAAGCGTTCGGTGTCAGCCAGATCACCAAATTTAGTCAGCCTGCCATCAAAGAACAATCGGATGGTACCAATCGGTCCGTGACGTTGCTTGGCTAAAATCACTTCTGCAAGGTTGTGAATTTGCTCCATACGGGTTTGCCACTCGCGGTGCTTGTCGGTATCTGGTGGCGGTTCGCGCCGTCCTTCATAGTATTCTTCACGGTAAACAAACATGACTACGTCGGCGTCTTGCTCGATCGAACCCGATTCACGCAAATCAGCGAGCTGGGGTCGTTTATCATCGCGCTGCTCTACAGCACGCGACAACTGCGACAAGGCTAGTACGGGCACATCCAGCTCTTTAGCAAGGGCCTTCAGTCCGCGGGTAATTTCAGAGATTTCCTGCACACGACCATCAATTTTGCGATTACCTTCAGTGGGGCCTTGCAACAACTGTAAGTAGTCGATGATAATCAAGTCCAAACCATGCTTGCGCTTCAATCGCCGCGCCCTGGTGCGTAATGCTGAAATAGAAAGTGCAGGGGTGTCATCAATATAAAGGGGTAGGCCCTGCAAACGCTGCAGCACATCCTTGAAAACGGGAAAATCCGCTTGAGAAAGTTCGCCGCGGCGAATCTTATCCGATGAGATGCCGGATTCTTGAGCCAACAAGCGGGTTGCCAGCTGTTCTGCAGACATTTCAAGGGAGAAAAAGGCCACAATCCCGCCTTCGCGTTTTTCACGTAAGGAAGCTTCCGCCGCATTGAACGCAATATTGGTGGCAAGCGCGGTTTTTCCCATAGATGGACGGCCCGCAAGAATAATAAGGTCTGATGGGTGCAATCCGCCCAGCCAACGATCGAGATCCCGAAGACCCGAGGTCACACCCACAATATGCGAATCGCGCTTAAAGGCAATCTCAGCCATGTTAATGGATTCTACGAGGGCGTGGGTAAAATCGATGAATTCCCGCTCAAGATTGCCTGAGCTCGCCAAATCATAAAGACGCTGCTCGGCCTGTTCAATCTGCTTAATGGCTTCGGTCTCAAGGCGTGAGGTATAGGCGCCTGCGATAATGTTTTGGCCTAAGTCAATTAGCTGTCGGCGTAGATACAGGTCATAAATGATTTGACCGTAATCGCTAATGGTATAGCTGGATCCCGCAGCAGTCGCGAGCTTTGCTAAATAAGCAGTACCTCCTACTTCCTCAAGCTCTTCGGCCTGTTCAAGGCCATCTTTAAGGGTAATAGGATCAGCCACCTGACCGCGTTCAATGAGGCGCGCCAAAGTTGCATAGATCTTGGCGTGCGCCCCATGGGCGAAGTGCTCAGGACGCAAAAATTCACTGACGCGCTCATAGGCCCGATTGTTATGGAGAAGCGCTGAAAGCAAGGCCTGTTCTGCCTCCAAGTTATGGGGCAGCGTTTGCTGTAGCTCAGCTTCTTTCTGATTCAAGGCGACAAGCGCAGTCACGGATGGGGCGTCCTCTCGTCACATAAAAATTGAGGGCGGATAAATTATCCGCCCTTGATTTTAGATCGAACCGGGGACGAGTTGCAACTAAAGCAATATGTCCCGATGCGAAACCGATTTACGCTTCTGCTGCGGCTTTCTTCTCGCCTGCTGCTTGAGCAATAGCTTCTTCCTCAGAAAGGGCGACGTTTACAGTCACATCAACCTTAACCTCGGGGTGCAACTGCACGGCAACCTTGTGAAGACCCAGGGTCTTAATGGGGGAAGCGATCACGATTTGTGAACGGTTCACAGTGAACCCAGCATCACACACCTTGTCAGCAACATCCTTTGGGCGCACAGAACCGTATAGATGACCTGTTTCACCAGCGCTGCTAATGACGACCACGGCAAGACCTGCCATTTTCTCGGCAACCTTCTCGGCCTCAGAGCGCAGTTGCAAGTTCTCAGCTTCCAGCTGCTTGCGGCGCGCTTCGAATTCCTTCAATTTTTCCGCGGTCGCACGAACGGCAACGCCCTTTGGCAAAAGGTAATTGCGTCCATAACCTTCACGGACCTTGACCACGTCGCCCATCTGGCCAAGCTTTTCAACACGTTGTAACAGAATAACGTCCATAATCTACTCCTGACTCATCTCAATGCGCTGGTGCAAGCTCAACCACGGCTCAAAAACACCCAAAAGCGTAATGAATATAACTAGCCAGCTGAAAACTAGCACAAGGCCATAAAAAAACCAAAGAAACAAATTCGAAAAACCACGTTTTTCTCGAAAATGATGGATAATACTAAGTCCTTGCAACAAAAAAATGAAGCTTAAACTCAGCAAACCATTAATACATGCGACTGCAAATACCCCTTGCGCTACCACTGCTCCTAGGCCAAGCGCCACAAGAACGACCCACGGCCACCAGGGTAAATCCAGACGAGAAAGACGCATGATCGGGCGTTGCAACATCTTGGCACGCCGCAGCAAACCCTGCGCCAAAGCGAGGTTAAGGAACAAGACTAAGCAAGCTGAAAAACCTACGCCAGCAAAGTAATATGTCCCCATCAACTTCATCAGTGCTTGCACAACCGCCTCAACCTCGGGATTCCCAAATTGATTTGCTGCATGCTGTGTTGCCTTTTGGAGCTGCTCCTGAATTTCAGTCACAGGCAAAACAAAGGTAGCAATAAGCACAAGTAGCGTGACAAGGCCCGCCATATCAGCAGCAAGGCGACCTTCGGGATACCAGAACTTTTTCCTGCCCTGAATTCTCACCAGCAATGCCTGGCGCACTAAAAAGACAATAGGAACACCTGTGGTCACCAGATAATTAAGACCACCACTCACACCACCCAAAGCAAAAATTAAGCTTAAGGCCATTGTTGCGGCGCTCAATGCTGCCGGCAAACCCAAGCCCAAACCCGCCAACAATAAAGGTAATGGAGCAAGCTGACCTAAGATGGAGGTGCCCGCAAAATAAAGGCTGTTAAAATAGAGAAGGGCGCTGAGCGCCCCTCCCAATAAAATCAGAACATATGGGCGAAAGTTCATCCCATAGCTTCCTTTAATAATGACTTAGCGAACCACGTAAGGCAGCAAAGCCAAGAAGCGCGCGCGCTTGATAGCTTGAGCCAACTCGCGTTGATGCTCGGCAGATACTGCTGTGATACGACGTGGGATCATACGACCACGCTCAGAGATGTATTTTTGCAGCAGTTTCACGTCCTTGTAGTCGATCTTGGGGCCGCCTGGTTGTGAGAAGGGGCAAACCTTACGACGACGGAAAAAGTGACGACGAGGACCGCTTGCAGTAGGAGCGCTAGCGGCTGAGTTTGTTGTTTCTGACATTGTTTGGTCTCCTTGAAAAATCTTTAAGCTTCAGCAGCTGCGTCGCTGGACTCTTCGGCGTCACCACGCTCAGAGGCCTCTCCGCGATGACCACGACGACCTGAACCAGAGTATTCACCCTCTTCACGTTGATAGCGTGAAGACTTCAACAATGCTGAAGGACCCTTTTCATGGGCCAAAACGCGAACAGTCAGGAAGCGCAAAACGTCTTCACTGATGCGCATGTTACGCTCCATCTCCGCAATGGCTGCGGCAGGTGCTGAAATGTTCAAAAGAACATAATGGCCTTTGCGATTCTTCTTGATGAGGTAAGCCATGGTGCGCAGACCACAGTATTCTGCCTTGCTGACTTCACCACCATTGTCACGAACGATGGAAGCAAAACGCTCCATCAAAGCTTCGACTTGTGCAGGAGACATATCCTGACGTGCAATAAACACGGTTTCATAAAGTTGCATTAAATGCTCCTTATGGCTATTGGGTTGAGTTCAAACTCTCAACAAAGCCGGATTTACCGGCAAGGAGTTCATCTGGCTTTTTAACGCCAATTCCCAATCCAATGCAACTAAAACTGACAAATTCATTAAATTGGATGCGTTTTTTCTGCTGTCCTCAAAACTTTTGTCTATTTACGCATTGCGCGAAGCGCTTCACTTGCGGGGGCGTCTTGAGTGAACTACAATAGAAGATAACATTTTTTATAAACCCCTTTTAGGAGCTTTCCGAATGCCAGTCCAACACGCAAGTGATGCTAATTTTGATCAAGAAGTGGTGAAAGCCAATAGCCTTGTGCTCGTCGATTTTTGGGCAGAGTGGTGCGGTCCTTGCCGAGCTATCTCCCCTATCCTTGATATGATCAGTGAATCCACTCCACAGGTTAAAATCGTCAAGGTGAACATTGACGAAAACCCAGCCACTCCATCACGTTTTGGCGTGCGCTCGATTCCCACATTGTTGCTTTTTAAAAATGGCCAGGTGGTCGCAACCAAGGTAGGCGCACTTCCCAAAAACTTACTTGAAGATTGGATTCAAAGCCATCTATAGGCCACAAAAATCAAATATTTAAGACAATGAAAAGCGGGTGGCGAAACACCCGCATCAGGGAGTTACAATGAGTCCCACAAAAGCCCCAGAAGAGCGGCAGTCTTCTTTCCCGTCAACAGAAGCTTTCAGCAAAGAACTGCATCAACTGAACGAACGGTGGATGCGTGTGCTGAAAATGTTTTCTGACCCACAAATGCGTCAAGAAGACCCAGTGATTGGTAACATTACAGCTCTTTCTACGGCTTTTGCTCAAGTCTCGCAAAAAGCTCTCTCCCATCCCAGCATTTGGCAAGGCCCCACACAGCAATACCTGCAGGATATGGCCTCTTTATGGACTCAAACGTTACAGGCAAGCGCTGAACCGCATCAAACTCTTCCCGATGTCACAGCGCATTTAAGTGATAAACGCTTCACCGATGAAGCCTGGCATCAGGTGCCCACTTTTAGCTTTATGCGCCAGTCCTACTTACTGTGGCAACGCTGGATCACCCACGTATTTCAAAACGTTCATGGGGTGGATGAGAAAACCCTACATAAGGCGCAATTCTTCTTGCGTCAATTTGTCGATGCCCTATCACCCAACAACTATTTCTGGGCAAATCCTAAAGTGCTGCAGAAAATGTTTGATACCGGCGGTCTTAGTGTTCTTAAAGGTCTTGATAATTTCCTGCGGGACATCGAGGCAGGCCATGGCACACTTGATATTAACATGGTCAAGCGCGAAGCCTTCAAATTGGGCCGCAACATCGCTACCACCAAGGGTGGTGTGGTGTTTCAAAATGATATAGTTCAGCTAATTCAGTATGAAGCAACCACAGAAAAAGCCCACAAGATTCCGGTTTTGTTGGCACCCCCTTGCATCAATAAATTTTACATCTTTGATCTACGCGAAGAGAATTCCTTTGTCCGGTGGTTGCGCGACCAAGGTTATACGGTTTTTATTATTTCCTGGGTCAATCCTGGACAAAAGTTGGCGCGTAAAACTTTTGAAGATTATGTCTTTGAAGGGATTGGTGAATCCATTAAAGCCATGCAAGAAATTTGCAATACGTCCCTGGCGTGGGTTACTGCATCGGCGGTAATTTTCTCACCTGTTATAGCGCTGCCATGGCTGATGAGAAAAACAACCCTTTAGCCTCTACCACTTATCTTGCAACGCTGTTTGATTTCGCCCACGCCGGCGATCTACAGGTCTTTATCGATGAAGAGCAACTGAATGAGCTGGAGCAACGCATCAACTCGACCGGATATTTGCAAGGACGCATGCTGGCCCGCACCTTCAATCTTTTGCGAGCAAACGATCTCATTTGGTCGTTCTTTATCAATAATTATCTTTTGGGTGAAGACCCTGCCGACTTCGATTTGCTGTTCTGGAACAGCGATTCCACGAATCTTCCTGCTGCCATGTACAGTTTTTATCTACGGCACATGTTCTTAGAAAATAAATTGATCAAGCCAGGCGCCTTAAATTTGGGTAATAAGGCCATTGATTTGCGCAATATAACCGTGCCCACCTTTATCCTTAGCACCAGTGAAGATCACATTGCCCCGTGGCATTGTGGTTATGCAGGTGCGCGCGTGATGCAGGGCCCCACAAGATTCGTCCTGGGTGGATCAGGACATGTGGCCGGGATTTTTAATTCACCGCATAAACCCAAGTATGGCTATTGGGTCGGCGATGATTTGCCGCAAAGCGCAGACGCTTGGCTCCAAAAAGCTGAAAAGAAACAAGGCAGCTGGTGGCTAGAGTGGATTGAATGGCTCAATACCCTCAGTACAGAGATGGTATCGGCACGTCCACTGGGAACGTCTCGTTATCCTGTTCTTGAAATGGCACCCGGATCTTATGCTAAGCGCTAGACTTAAGAAGCTTTGGCAGCTTTTCACCCCACCAAAGCTCTATAGAACTGATCGCCCTGCCTATTTTTCTGGTGTTTATCGCCTTATTACCGTGACCTATATCCTGGTGGTGGCTATCACCGGCGGCTTATTCGCTTTTTTGTACCAAGAAAATCATAATGCCCGCCTTAGCAGCCTTAAATATCGCTTGAAACAAGAGGTGCAAGCTCTGGATTTCATATTGCGAGTACGCGCCGATGCCGCTAACGCCATGCAGACCCGTGCACAGGATTTTTTGCGCGGCATTGGGAGCTATGGTGATTTAAAAAAATTGATTCAACACGGCCCCGAGCGCTATTCGGTGGATGTCCCCATCGAATCTGACAACGATATTTTGCGCCTTTCTGGCATAGGACAGCTAGATAAACTAAGCCCCGAAGTGCAACGGGAACTTACTATGGCCCTTTCCATGATTTCGGTCTTCCACATCGTGCGCAAAAACATTAAGACCGCAGCCCAAGTAGAATACACCTCAAAACAGCGCTTTAAGGTAAGCTACCCCTATCGCAAAGGCAAGGATAGCGACTTTAGGGACCAGGATCTGAATGAAATTAACTTCAAGGGCGCGTTGCCAGAAAACAACCCCCGAGGGGAAGTGTTTTGGAGTGATGTATTTTTGAATCCGTCTGGTCACGGGTTAATGGTGACTTGTGCCGCCCCCATTTATGATGGCCCCCGATTTTTAGGCGCTATCTCGATTGACCTTAAACTCGATGCCCTCAATTACTTCGTGGCTAACATCATTTACCCTTATGGTCGCATGATTGTGGTCAATGACTTAGAGACCGTGCTTGCCGATAGCATGACCAATCAAAATACCGATGAAATCATTCTTAAAGCCAAGGATGTGCTGCCAGAAGGCATGAATCTCTCGACCATTCGGCAGCAACGAGATAATTTTTTGGTTAAAAATGGCCGATACTGGGTTTTCCACGCGCCCTCAGCGTATGCCCCTTGGACGATTATCTATTTTGTCAGCACTAAAGAGCTCAGAAAAGCAACGCTTTTGGATGTAGGCCCAGGATTCTTAACTCTGTTTTTGATCGCTACCATTATCTTGTTTGCCATCAATCGCTGGATTGCCGTGAGCTTTATCGGTCCCACCAAACGTCTTGTGGCTCACATTACCACCCAAGGCACCCTTGAGGCCCATCCGGATCCCCATCTCAAAGAACCCTGGAAAGCGTGGATGCAGGCAGTGACCACGGTCTTTGCCACCAATCGCCAGCTGGTAGCCGAGCTTGAAGCCAACATTGCGAGCCTTGATCGCAAAGTCGCCGACAGGACCAAAGCGTTGTCAGACAAAAACCACAAGCTGCAGCGGGCCCTTGCTGAACTGAAACGTGCTCAAGATCAAATCATTACCCAGGAAAAGTTAGCAGGGCTTGGGGCGTTGACGGCTGGAATCGCCCACGAGATTCGCAACCCTCTCAATTTCATCCTAAACTTTACGAAACTTAGTCGCGAGTATATGGAAGAGCTTGAGCAACATTTGAACGGGGATCTTTCACCTGAAGTCGCTGAATTAATGTCCCAAATTAAAGAGAATATGTCGCGAGTTGAAAGTCATGGTGAGCGCGCTGAGGGCATTGTGCGCAGTATGCTGCTGCACGCAAGAAAGGGCGAAGAAAGCGCCACGATGTGCGACCTTAATCAACTGGTGAGAGATAATGCTCAGTTTGCCCTTACAAGTTATAAACACGAAGGACGCCTACCCTATCTTGGCCTTGATCTTGATCCACACCTTCCCCTTCTTATGCTTTATCAACAGGAAATGGGCCGCGTCGTATTAAACATTATCAATAACGCTTGCTATGCCATGGACCATCATTACGCGCACGATCCTGAGGCCCCTTATCCAGGCGCTATTCAGATCAGCACCCGTGTCATAGAAGGTGCCGTCGAACTTCGCATCCATGATAATGGACCTGGTATTCCTGATAAAATTCGCAAAAAGATTTTTGATCCGTTTTTCACCACGAAACCTTCTGGTTCGGGCACTGGCCTTGGATTATCGCTAGCCCATGAAATTATCACCAAGCAACATGGTGGCATCCTGCACTTGCAGACAAAGCAAGGAGCGTTTACAGAATTTATTATTCAGCTGCCCTTGCCGTCCGCGGATGAAGAGGAGCAAGAAAAGGGCTCGAGAGAGTCCGCAACTTTTAATGGATAGATCAAAATCCCATGTCGCAGCAAAATCTCGCTCAGCTTCGCAAGTGCCTTCAAGAACTAGGTCTTAATGGCTTGATTGTGACCAAGGCTGACTATCATCAAAACGAATATGTGCCAGCTTATCTAGATCGCTTACAGTGGCTCAGTGGTTTTTCAGGCTCTGCTGGAACCGCGGTGATCACTCAAAACCATGCGGTACTTTTTGTCGATGGACGTTACACCGTCCAAGCCGAGCAACAATCTGGATCTGAATTCGAGATTTTCACCTATCCCGCAGTCAACTTGGCTTCATGGGTAAAGGAGCATTTGACACAAGGCGAAGTTTGGGGTCTCGATGGCGCAACCATGATTGCAAGACAAGGCGATCAATTGGCACAGCTTTTTCATCACAAGGAGTGCACCCTTAAAAGTCTTCCTTCAAACCCGATTGATGCACTATGGAATGATCGACCAAAACCCGAGTTAGGTCCTATTTTAGATCATGATTTGAAATTTGCGGGTAAAAAGTCAGAAGAAAAAATCAAAACTTGCGCCAGTGATCTCAACGCTCGCGGTCTGGATGCCGCTCTTATTAGCACATGTGAGGGGGTTGCGTGGCTTTTGAATTTACGGGGTTCGGATGTTCCATTTACACCCGTGGCCCTTGCTTTTGCCGTTCTACATGCCACAGGAGATGTGCATCTTTTTATTGATGAAGAACGCCTTGAGCCACAACTCAAGCAACGCCTTCAAGATCAAGTTACGCTTCATCCGTATTCGAGATTGATGGGGTATTTTGCACGCCTTAAAAATCAAAAAGTACTTCTGGATCAATCCACTGGCCCTTATTCGGCAGCCGACGCACTGCGCTGTCAGGGGTGCGAGATCGTCTATGATTATTGCATCACCTTGATTCATCGCGCTTGGAAGAATCCGATTGAACAAGAGGGTATAAGGCAGGCCCACATTCGTGATGGGGCAGCGCTCTGTCAAGGTCTTGCTTGGCTGAAGACCCAGGATATCACCCTTAGCCCGATCACTGAAATGGATGTGGCAGAACGCCTCTATCAAGAACGTTCCAAGCAAGAACATTTTCGTGGACTTAGCTTTGGCACCATCGTGGGCTCTGGTCCCCACGGCGCTGTCATTCATTATCAAGCAACGCCGAGCACCAATCGACGTCTACAGCCAAACGATGTGATTGTGATTGACTCTGGCGCACAATATTGGGATGCCACCACCGATGTGACACGTACTGTGGTTCTGGGCAAGCCATCCACCGAAGCGATGGCTGCGTTTACCCGCACGCTTAAGGGTCATATTCGGCTGGCGCGTGCTGTTTTTCCGCGTGGCACCACAGGCTCACAACTAGATGCCTTGGCACGCTATGATCTGTGGCAAGATCAAAAGGATTACGCCCATGGCACAGGTCACGGGATTGGGGCTCATCTGCATGTGCACGAAGGGCCTCACACCATCAGCTCACGCCCCAACAATGTGGCCTTGGTTCCGGGTATGCTTGTCTCTAATGAGCCTGGATATTATGCCCGCGATGCATTTGGCATTCGCATTGAAAGCGTGATCATGGTGAACGCCCTGAATGAGGATGCGAGCTGGTTAGGCTTCGAGACGCTGACCCTGGCACCCATAGACCGTGATTTAGTTGATGTCACCATGTTAACACCTGAAGAACGCGATTGGCTTGATGACTATCATGCCCGCGTTTATAAAACCATCGCCCCACTTGTAAATGAAGCGACAAACACATGGCTTCAAGAGGTGACTAAGCCCCTTCCCTGATGCCCATGGCATGACGTGCCAGCAGGCGCTTAACGGGGGGAAGGCGATTCACAACACCTAACCCCAGACCACGCAAGAGTCCAAGGCTGTTAAGGTTATTGGAGAATAAGCGGATTAAGCCATGGGTGATGCCAAGCATAGAATAGGTATCCACTTTGCGCGCCCGTGCATAAGCATCCATCGCACTCAACGGGTCTAATCCAAGAGCATGGGTTTCGGCCAGCGCCCCCGCTAAGTCCATGGTGTCACGTAGTCCTAAGTTAAATCCTTGCCCAGCAACCGGGTGCATCACATGGGCCGCATCACCAATCAAAACAAAGCGCCCCTTAACAGTGGTTTTGGGGAGTTGGATCGAGAGATCATAGGCCCACAGTTTACTCTCGAGCCTCAATTCACCGAGTGCAGGGCCAAAAACTTTTTGCATTTCAGCCGTGAACGCCTCTGGCACTAAACCTTGCAGATAACCTGCCAGCTGGTGTGTACAGCTCCACACCAAAGTGGAACGTTTACCCGGCATAGGCAGCAGGGCGAAAGGCCCTGTGGTAAGGAAATGTTCATAAGCCGCACCCTCGTGCTCACGACCGTGACCTACAATAGCCACCAGCGCTGTTTGATTATAAGAGACCGCTTTGGTGGGGATCGCAAGGCGCTGGCGGGTTGCTGAATCCCTTCCTTCCGCGACCACGCACAAAGGCGCTTTAAGGATTTGCCCGCTTTGCGTCGTGATCTCAACAAAAGTCTGTGTTTCCTGAAAATGGCTGACCTCGTCAGGGGCACACAAAGTGATATTAGGATGATTCTGCAGAGCCTGCAGTGTTGCGGTACGTAAACGCCAGTTATCCACGATAAAACCCAAGGGTCTGCCATCGGATTCATTCTCACCATAATGCAAATGGGACCTGCCCCCTTCAGTTGTCACGTAGATTTCACGAATGGGTTCAGCATGATCTTGAAGCGACCCCCACAGACCAAGAGAATGAAGATAATCACTGCTGCCAAGCGCGATGGCCGAAGTGCGCCCATCGGATTCTGCACTGGCAAGAATACCAGGATCTACTTTATCGACGACCGCGACCCGCAAACCGTTTCGCGCAAGGGCAAGGGCGGCCGTACCGCCAACCAATCCACCGCCTAAAACGATCACATCACAGTTCATAATGACCTTCATCCCACTATTGAAACTTTGTCCATGATGCCCCATGATTGTCGCGCTTGAAAGAAATAAACTATTTCATTAGAAACCTTTGATTTTAAGGAGCGTTTATGCGTCATCTTCTTCTGCCTGTTCTCTTGAGCCTGATGAGTCATGCCTCCATGGCAGCTCAAGCCCCTCACCATTGCCTCAGCATGCATGGCTCTTGCAAATATCCAAAGGATTTCAAAGCATTTGACTATGTGAATCCTAATGCACCTAAGGGTGGCATCTTACGCCTGGCTGAAATTGGCAGCTTTGACTCGCTGAACCCCTTTATTGTCAAAGGTAATCCACCTGCAGGCCTAAGCCTTTTGAGTGAAGTTTTGGTTTACGAACCCCTGATGCGCCGCGCCCGCGACGAGCCATTTTCCCTGTATGCAGGTCTTGCGGAAAGCTATGAAATGGCTGAAGACCGTAGCTCGATTACTTTTCACATTAATCCCAACGCCAAATGGGCCGATGGCAAGCCTGTGACAGCAGATGACGTGATTTTCACGCATCAACTGCTTGCAACCCAGGGCAGGCCGAATTTACAGACCTACTATAAACAAGCTGAGAAGGTCGAAAAACTGGATGACCTTAGCGTGCGCTATACCTTTAAAATGCGGGATGACGGCACCTATGATCAGGAATTACCCTTGCTGCACGCCTTGATGTATGTCTTACCCAAGCATGTACTTGAGGGACGCGACTTTGAGAAAATGTCCATGGAGCCCATCATCGGCAGCGGTCCCTATAAGGTGGGTGAGGTCAAGCCAGGCCACAGCATCAGCTATGAACGCCGCGAAGACTACTGGGGCAAAGATTTACCAACAACGACGGGCCTCTATAATTTCCAGACCGTTCGCTATGACTACTACCGCGATGATAAGGTTGCTCTTGAAGCCTTTAAAGCCGGTGAAGTCGACATGCGCGGCGAGCGCAACCCCAGCTTGTGGAAAAACGGCTATGATTGTCCCGCCCTTAAAAAAGGCGAGATCATTCGCGAAGAAGTGGATTTGAAGTCACCTCACGGCATGTTTGGCTTAGTATTTAACACGAGACGCCCGTTATTTGCCGATCAGCGCGTGCGTGAAGCCCTTAATATGGTTTTTGATTTCGACAGCTTTAACCGTATTGTGCTGCACAATGATGGCAAGCGCAGCGTAAGCTTTTTCACCGGCACCGAACTTGCCGCCAGCGGCAAACCTACGGGCGATGAACTAGCGCTGTTAACGCCTTTCAAAGACAAACTTCCAGCCGAAGTTTTTGAAGAGGCCACCAGCGAAGCTAAAGTTCTGATATCTCAAGACCTTCGCGCCAACATTAAAAAGGCGCAAGAGTTGTTGTCTCAAGCAGGGTGGGAACTAAAGTCCAACACGCTGATTCACAAAGACACCAAACAAGAGTTCAGCTTCGAACTCCTACTCTACAGACCAGAAGATGAAAAGGTAGCCCTGCACTTTGCGCGTAACTTGAAACCTCTTGGTATCAGAGTGAATACCCGTGTTTTGGAGACTGCTCAGTATATGGCCCGTACCAGCGCCTTTGACTTCGATATGATGATTTGGACTTGGGGTGGCACACGATCTCCTGGGCAAGAACAGCGCTATTATTGGGGATCTAAAGCCGCGGACGAGCAAGGCAGTCGCAATTATCCCGGAATCAAAAATCCTGTTGTCGACGCGCTGACCGAGAAAATGACTTCCGCTAAGGATCGCAAAGGTCTAGAAGCGGCAGCCCGCGCTTTGGACAGGGTGTTGCGCACCGGCAAGTATGTGGTGCCTTTGTACCACATCAACAAAAACCGTCTAGCCTATCGCCGCGATTTCCGTCATCCTGAGATGAAAGAATACGTGCCGGTCTTGCTGTCCACCTGGTGGTATCAGCCGACGCCGCGCAGATAAATAGGGAGACCTAACCTTGAGCACAAACGCAAAAAAGCATCCATATCACCTAGTTGATCCCAGCCCCTGGCCGGTTGTAACTTCGCTTGCAGCATTTGTGCTGACTCTTGGTTCAGTGCTGTACTTTCACAAGCATGGCTCTTTGGTGATGTATGCCGGTCTTGGGTTCTTGCTGTTTGCGATTGCTGGATGGCTTCGCGATGTAATCAAAGAATCCAAGACTGATCACACCGCCGAAGTGCGCCTGGGCTTTCGCTACGGCATGGGCTTGTTTATCTTCAGTGAAGTCATGTTCTTTGTGGCGTTTTTCTGGGCATACTTTAATGCCGCACTCATGCCAACAGAGGCTATTGGTCATGTGTGGCCGCCTAAGAACATAACAACTCTTGATCCCTTTGATCTCCCCTATCTCAATACCTTACTGTTGCTGCTTTCTGGCACAA
>CAYRKI010000002.1:0-12579 GCA_964424815.1 uncultured Thiotrichales bacterium
AGTAAAGGTTCTTCTATCTCAAGGGTTGTATTTCAAATGGTCATGTCTGGCTTGCTGCTTGAGTCAGCATCAGCCACGCAAGCCACTTTAATACATGACATTCAAGAAGATAAGGCTTCTATGAATGTAAACGGGAGACTGCCTCATGAGGTTTTAGTTCATATATTTTCTCATTTAGGTCGCAAAGATTTAGGCCGTGCGTCAACTGTATGTAAGGACTGGTGCGCTTTGGCAAACGATCCGCATCTTTGGAGCGCACTACAAGTAAAAGACCGTACCGTAGATAGTCTGAGCATGCGCCGCTCTGGTGTGCAAGTTTTTGCTTGTGATGACTTATTCATCAAAACAGTCCAGTATGGACCTTTGAATTTAGCGTTACGTATCGGCTCAGCTCATGGGGTGACTAGCTTAAAGTTTGTAGATAATTTTCCGCCTCTTCAAAGTGTTGAATTGACTGACTTTATTTGTGAGGACAAAATTAAATTTGGTGAGAATCCAGTTTACTCTCATCGCAAACTCATCTCCTCCGGTAGAACTGCAGTTGCTGCATCGCCCGTGGCTTTAAACGGTCTAAAACATCCCGTTGTCAGCAAGGAAGAGGCCATAGCGAAGATGAAGAAATACTTGTCTGCAGGCAGAGGTGGAAAAGGGGATCCGGTTATCGATGCCCTTGAATTACACCCGGATGATTTTTCAGTTGTGCCAACAAAAGATACAGTAAAGACTCGTACATATGAGGGTTTGTGGGATGCTATCGTGTACTCTTATGCGGACGAAAAAGTTAAGCTGCGATTTATGTACGATATCGTAAGTAATGAAAAAACAGTGATGAGTATTTATAGTTTCGAATCCTACCACTGGGCCGATTTGCTTTACTACGGCTGGCATCTTGATGAGATGAAGCATTTTTATAAAGATACTGCTTTAACCGATGGTGTTGAGCCATCGCGACATACCGCTGGGTGACAGCCTTTCTGCCCAGGGCCTGAATTTTCAGGCCCTGTTTCTTTCTTAATCATGAGGTAATCTTGCCTAAAGTGATGAAATCATAATCCTGAGACTGGAATAAGCGATTAACAAGGTTGACTTGGTGGGGCGAAAATAAGCCAATCTTTCTATTTGCCAAAAAGGACAATTATTCTCAATAAATACAATTATTACTAATGTAAAAGGCAATTAAAAAGAATGTTGCATGACCGAAAAGTTAAACCCCATAGAATTGTCAAGGCTGCTCTTTTGGCGAGCTTAATGCTGCAAACACTGCATGCCTCAAATCTAAAATCTAGGGACGAGGATGATGAGAAAAATTCAACGCAAAGACCCCAACCTTCATCAAGAGTGCTCTCTGCAGCTAAAGTGCCTCCCGTAGTGAAATTGTCGCCCAGGGCCCAAGCCTCACCTCTTGCCAAAACGCCCCCTGCATCCCAAGCTTTACCCGTTTCTGAGATGCTTTTTGCATCTAGAATCGTGCCTGCTGCTAAAAAGCCACCTGTGTACCGTGTCTCTCCTGTTTCCCAAAATTCCCCTACGGCCAGAGATTCAGCTATTCCCACGACATTAGCCGCACCCCGAGGATTACGTGCGCCAAGGGTTGTGCACATAGCCAAAGAGAATGATTTTAGGGCGCCCAAATTCTTGAGGGAGTATTTTTCCTATCTTGGCCGCGAGGACCTCGGGCGTATGTCTTTGGTCTGCAAAGATTGGAAGAGCCAATCGCAGGATGAGGAGCTGTGGCGCGATATACAAAAAAAGGAAAGGCTTATTTCTCCGCCATCGCTGAGTCTCTCAAATGTAAAACTGATTAGCCGATCAGACGCCTATAATTACTATATTCTCGAGAAGGTAAATGGATATGGGCCTGTGCAATTAATGTGGCGAGACCGACATGGAATTCAGGCACAAGAAATCCATGCAGTTGAGGCAGGTTCACGTTGGAGGCCTGAGCTTTCGGTGTCCCATCAATATCGTGTGACAACCACTCGGTATAACGAGACAAGAATTGTCTTTGCCTGCTTAGTTCCTTGGGCAGTGAAGGGTATTCGTCGTCCTGTGCTCAAACGCAGAAAATTGATGGAATTGGTGAACGTAAGCCTGAAATATGCAGAAAGTTCGGCAGATTCTGGCGTCTCTCCTGTTCACTGGATGGATGAAATCACTGGTCTTGAGTGGGATGTTATCGATGTTAAAAAGTACTCCGAGTATTACTGCGCCGAGGATAAAGTCGTTCCTAGTGTGATGAGTGTCAAAGGAGAGGAATTACCCGATCCAAGTTGGTGCCCCATCGAGATGGGCGATACTTATCCCCTGATGTTTCCTCTGAAAATTAAATACAATATTGTGGGTGAGCGCAGAATTAGGGCAAGCCTCACGCTAAAAATGATGGTTGATTTAACAGACCTACTGTACTACGGCTGGCGCCAAGAGGAGATGCAGGGACTTTATCAGAATCTTCCTGTGCAGCAGCGCTATTAAAGTCAGCTTTTTCATAGATGACTCGTGAGTAGACCAAAAACAAAGGGGCTGCATATAGGCAAGCCCCTTCCTTCTAAGTATTCATTGATCTTCTCTATCTTACCCTCTAGAGTGAGAGCCGAAATTGAATTAGGCTATAAGCTCGAGTTTCAAAACCTTAATTTTGAGGTCTGGCGTGGCTAAATTTTTTCTGGTGACTGGAAGATTAATCTAGTTTCACGCTGAGTATCTTTCTCGGGATAAGGGCTGAAAAGTGATTGAAAAGAAGGATTTTTTTGAAGATGCGTATGCCTGTTGTGCCAGCACTTGATAAAGATGGTTGGCTTTTTGTCGGAATCTTTGCCCTGATCGCTCTATTGCTGAGCGCTGTGAGCGACTTTTTAGGATATCTGGGGTGGATTCTTACTGGTTGGTGCGCTTATTTCTTCCGCGATCCTCAGAGAATTACGCCAGTTCGCGAGGGGCTTATTATTGCGCCTGCAGACGGTGTGATCTCGGCGATTGTTGAGGACACGCCGCCTGAGGAATTAGGGTTTGCTGAGGGCAAGTGGCTGCGCATTAGTACATTCTTGAATGTGTTTGATGTCCATGTGAACCGCGTGCCCATTAGTGGTCGTATCATCCGTAGCATCTATCATCCCGGTAAGTTCTTGAACGCCTCTCTTGATAAAGCCAGTAAGGATAACGAGCGTCAGTCTTTGGTTGTTGAAGCAGACTATAACAAGACCCTTGTTGGCTTTGTGCAGATTGCAGGATTGGTGGCACGTCGTATTCGCTGTGATGTTTCTGTTGATCAAGAAGTGAAGACCGGTAACCGCTTTGGTATGATTCGCTTTGGCAGCCGTGTAGACGTATATTTGCCAGCCCAATTCAAGCCACTCGTGGTTGTAGGGCAGCGCATGATTGCCGGCGAGACGGTGATGGCTGATTTGACATCACAAGAAGAACAACGCCTTGGGGAGATCCGCTAAGCATGAAGCCGCTCGCACAACAAGAAATCATTAAAAAATCGCGCCAAAAGTTGCAGGATTTATCGCTGCCACGTTTGGTGCCGAACATGGTAACGATTCTCGCGTTGTGCGTGGGGCTATCTTCCATTCGGTTTGCCATGCAGGGCAAAGTAGAATACGCGGTGGCGGCCGTCTTGATAGCTGCATTTTTTGATGCTATGGACGGACGCCTGGCGCGTCTTTTGAATGTCTCAAGTGATTTTGGCGCAGAACTTGATTCTCTTTCTGATTTCATCAGCTTTGGTGTTGGACCAGGACTCACCCTTTATATCCTAATCATGCAAAAGCTGGGCAATTTTGGTTGGGCTTTGGTGTTGTTCTTTTCAGTGTGCATGGGGCTTCGCTTGGCGCGTTTTAACACCATGCTGCGAGCCAGCAACGAAAAGCCAAAACCCGAATGGCAACGCAAATTCTTCGTAGGCGTGCCCGCACCCGCAGGGGCGATGGTTGCTTTTTTGCCCTTGATTGCTTATCTTGCAACCGACCTGGATGTGTTGCTGAGTCCGTTGTTCACCGCCGTCTTTATGTTTGTTTCTGGCGCGCTGATGGTCAGTCGTTTACCCACATTCTCGTTCAAGTCCCATCAAATCCCCCGCAAGAATGTTTTGCCGGTCATGTTATCAGCAGGCCTTACCATCGTCGCTTTGGTCACTGAACCATGGGCAACATTGATGCTAGCTATACTTGCTTATCTCATCAGTCTTCCCTTAAGCTATCGAACCTTCAAACGCTTGAAGGCGCTTGGTGGAGAAGCTACTAAAAAGAGCTGAAGAAATAGCTGCTAAGACGATAAAAAAGGAGCGATGATGAAACTGGGGCGCGTTCTTTGCCTGGGTTTATTAGTCCTAATTCTGGACTCTAGTGCGGCGCTTTCAGAACTCTCTTCTGCTCTGCCCTTTCAGCAGGGCCGTGCATTAGAGACCCTTTTCGGATCCATCACTATTGCCGATCCCGCAGTCGAAGATCTGTTGAATGCACCCGTGATGGAGCGCATTAAATTCATAGATCAATCGGGTACGCCCGCTTACTTTTATAACCAAGCTTCATTCTCGCGCTATGACCATTGTGTCGGCGTCTATGCCCTGTTGCAAAAGTTTGGGGTCTCACGCAACGAGCAAATCGCAGGCTTATTGCATGATGCGTCCCACACCGTTTTCTCTCATTTAGGCGATCAAATCTTTGGCAAAGGTGATGGAAAGAGTGCTTATCAAGATGATATTCACGAGTGGTATCTTGAAAAGCTGGACGTTGGTGCCCTTCTTGCCCCGCATAGCCTTGAAATCAGTGATATCCTAGCCAAGCAAGATGAATTTAAGGCCTTAGAGCAAGATTTGCCTGATCTCTGTGCTGATCGCATCGAATATATCCTGCACCGCGCTTATGCCGAAGGCGAACTTTCAAAAGCGCAAATAGCTGCCATCATAGCTGATCTGCGCTATGAGAAGGGCGCGTGGTATTTCGTGGATCAAGATAGTGCCAAAAAGTTGGCTTTGCTCTCGCTACAGCACACCACAGATGTTTATGGGAATATATATAATATGCTCATTTATCATTGGTCGACCCAGATGGTGCGACGGGCCTTTGAATTGGGCTTGCTGACTGGTGATCAGATGCATTTTGGCACTGACCGGGAGGTCCTAAATGTACTGGTCATGGCCAAGGATCCTGAGATTCAAGGATTGATTATCAAATGTCGTAATCCCTCTTGGTATGCCATTGAGGTTAATGATGGATCATTTGATGTGTTTTTAAAAACTAAGTTTCGCGGTGTTGATCCTTTGGTGTTGCACAATGGTCAGTTGCAGCGCTTGACAGAAGTTGATACTAGCTTCAACGCTGCGTATAAAACCACGCAACAAAAAGTGGCGCAAGGTCACAAGGTACGCTTCATAAACCCATCTTAAGTTAAGGTGTTAAAGGTGCGTCCTTGGGTTCATCAAAACTATAATTAATCGAGTTCTCTCCTGATAAATCGGTCGATTCCAGTAAATTGTAAAGAGTTCGAACGCGATCTTTGATAAGGTTCATGTGCACGTCAACAGCAATAATCCCCCATATGGTTCCCTGCATCGAGCCATAATAATTCCTGGTAAATTTTGCTTCCTGATCTTTGAAATGAAGCCAAGCACTTTGTGCTTCCTTTAGCGCTGTCTTAGCTTCATCTGTCTCAATCGTGTTCATGAGTTTTGTGTAGACGATATTCAGTTCTTGGTCCCATGCTTTCATGGCTGCGTCAATGCAATGAATGGTGTCGACCGTACTCATTGCCTTGTCGCGGCAGGCTTTAAGTTCTGTGACGATAGGATGTATTTTCTGACCCTGGCCCTCTGCTATGAGCCAGGACGGTAACAGAAGGCTGAGGATCATTATCTGTTTTCTCATGGAATTTACCTTTTCAACGACCTACAACTATATTTTTTCCAGTCATCACTTGCGGAATTTTAATTCCCATTAAATGCAATAGGGTGGGCGCTACATCGGCAAGTGTGCCATCTACAATCTTTAATTCTTTGAGTTGTGAGATTTCACTCACCAAGACCAAAGGCACAGGATTGGTGGTGTGGGCGGTAAGGGGGGCGCCATTGCCATCCACCATCTCTTCCACATTGCCGTGATCGGCGGTAATCAAAAGTGCGCCGCCAACTTCAACGGTGGCGTGCTGGATGCGGCCCAAGCAGCGATCTATGGTCTCAACGGCTTTAATGGCGGCGGGCTCAATGCCAGTATGCCCCACCATGTCGGGGTTGGCGAAGTTCATGACCACGAGCGCATACTGTCCAGACTTTATGGCCTGTTCCACATGGTCGGTAATGACTTCTGCTGACATCTCAGGTTGCAGGTCATAGGTGGCAATTTTAGGCGAGGGGACCAGGACGCGATCTTCCCCTTGGAACACGTCTTCTCGGCCGCCATTAAAGAAAAAAGTCACATGGGCGTACTTTTCAGTTTCCGCGATGCGCAATTGGGTCAACCCTTGTTGGGCGATCACCTCGCCAAGGCTGTGGTGCACATTTTGTGGTGGAAACAAGGCAGGGATAAAAGGATCTAATTTTGCTGAATAACTGGTCATACCCAAAGTTGCACTGAAAACTGGAGACTTCACTCTTTCAAACCCTTGAAAACTTGAATCTAGAAATGAGCTGAGGATTTGGCGCACCCTATCAGCGCGGAAATTGGCGCAGAAAAGTCCATCACCTGCTGCCATCCCTGTGTAGCCCTCTGCAGCCATGGGCGGAATAAATTCATCGGTAATAGCATTTTGGTAACATGCCTCAATGGCGGAGACTGAATCTGTGAAGGGCTTTGCCTTGCCAGTGACTATAGCCTCATAAGCTGCTTTGACACGCTCCCAGCGCTGGTCACGATCCATGCCGTAATAGCGCCCGCCCAGCGTTGCAATCTCAATGTTGGGATAATGTTTGATGCTGTCTAACAAAGAGCGTACATAGCCAACTCCACTTGTGGGTGGAGTATCACGTCCGTCTAAAAAGGCATGAAGGGCGACATTTAAGCCAGCCTCAGCAAATATCTTGGCCAGGGCTAGGATGTGCATTTGATGGCTGTGGACCCCTCCATCCGAGAGTAAACCCAAGAGATGCACTTTGCCACTGCCTGCTCTGACCTTTGAGATAAATGTGGTGAGCTCTGGCAGAGTGTTTAATTCACCCAGTCTCAGGCTTCGATCAATGCGGGGTAGATCTTGGTATATGACCCGTCCAGCGCCAATGGTCATGTGACCCACCTCCGAGTTGCCCATCTGACCCTGCGGCAAACCCACTGCTTCTCCCGAGGTCTCAAGTAAAGCGCTTGGGTAAGTGGCGCACATATGATCCCAGTTAGGTGTATGGGCAAGGGCAATAGCATTGTGGGTGGTTTCGACGCGGTGGCCCCATCCATCAAGGATACACAACACAACAGGACGAACAGTGGGATGAGTCATGGGCTCCTCACTCTTAAACTTTAGGATTTCTACTGTACCTTGAGAGGGCTATTTGCGCCAGGCCTCAGCGCTCATCAAGATCTGGCAGCAGCTCTTGTTAGACGATCATGAATGGCAAGACCAAGCCCCTGTTCGGGTATGGACATCACAGCAATAGCACTAAACTCAGGTTGATCCAGCTCATGAAGATAGGCAAAAAGATGGGCAGCAGCCTCACGCAAATCACCCTTAGGACTCAAATTAAGGGTCATTTTGGCGCCTTCAAGAGGTGTGGGTCCAAAAGCCAGGAGCGCCTCAGTGGATTCCACATGCCGCGCATTGAGACGCACATGCGTGTGGGTGGGGGCATAATGACGCTTCATTTGACCTGGCGCTGTAATGATACTGCCAGGCTCTGCCAGGCTTAAAGTAGGTAAAAGGGGCTCAAGCATTTCTGGTGTGATTGATCCTGGACGAAGAAGGAGAGCCTGGGGTCCACTGAGGTCAATAATGGTTGACTCAAGCCCATGCTCACAAGATCCACCATTCACCACCAAAGCTGGGCCCGGACGCCCTCTAAAACCACTGATGACTTGTGCTGCTGATGTGGGGCTGATGGCCTCAGAGGGATTGGCACTGGGGGCGGCCAAGGGAACATCACATGCTGCGATAATGGCGCGCGCAAGGGGATGCGCTGGGACTCGCACACCAACGGTGCCAAGACCAGCGGTGGCAAGTCTTGAGATGTTGGCTGATGGATGTAGGGGTAAAACCAACGTCAGGGGGCCTGGCCAAAAAGCATGGGCAACTGCTTTGGCGCGCTCATCGAATAATCCCACCGTCGCAGCTTGGTCTAAAGTTGCGCAATGAATTATCAGCGGATTAAAAGTAGGGCGATTCTTTAGGGCATAAATGGATGCCACGGCTGTGTCTTGGTCTGCGCGGGCCGCAAGGCCATAGACAGTTTCAGTTGGGATCGCTACCACTTGAGCGTCCCGCAACAATTCGGCTGCTTGACGACATTGCGCTTCATCGGCAAGCTGATTCTCTGGGAGTGAGGGTAAATCCATAACTGTCCACTCTTTAAACAATGCAGCAAACTGGCCATGTTTCGCAAAAAAATGAGGAAACCATGACAACTACAGTGGAAAACATACTGGAAAAAATGGGCTACGTCTTGCCAGATTTAACGCCGCCCCTTGCTAATTACCGTCCTTGGACGATGGCGGGGAATATGGTTTTTGTCTCAGGTCAGTTACCCATGCTTGATGGTAAGCCTCACTTTACAGGTAAAGTTGGCCAGGATATTTCTCTTGAGGAAGCTCAAAAAGCCGCAGAATTGTGTGCCGTAAACATTCTGGCGCAACTCAAACAGGCGGTCGATGGTGACTGGGCACAAGTTGCGTCTTGCATTCGTGTGGGTGGTTTTGTGAATGCGCTGCCTGATTTTACTGCGCACCCTCAGGTCATTAACGGGGCCTCAAATTTGTTAGTCGATGCTTTAGGTGAAAAAGGAAAGCACGCCCGTGCAGCAGTAGGTGTAGGCTCATTGCCTCTTGGTGTGTGTGTTGAAGTCGAGGCTCAATTCTTGCTGACCTAGAATAGCTCGCACAGGACTAACGGGCCTATGATGTTTGGGGGGACATGAAGTATCTAAAAGCACTCCTCATTCTCCTGGTCTATGGGCTTGGTTCTCCAGGCCTTCCACCTCTATTTGCTGGACAATGGACTGCTTGGATGATGGAAGGTGAAGGTGAAGTAGCCCGTCAGTATGCCCTGAATCGCTATCAGATGGCTGTTAACGGTATTCTCAAAGGGATCCATGTCGGATTCTTGGTTAAACATTGTGCGCAATCTGGCCAATTACCACAGGACATAAGAGGCTCAGTTAGAAATAAACTTTTGAAGCTATTGGCGCACGAACAGAAGCGCTGGCAACATTGTTTGGAGAGTCCGTGGGAGGTGCTGGCTGACAAAAACCTCTCTCCCCGAGGCAAAGACGTGGACAACCTACTCAGTCGGCATGCAAATGCTGTTCCGTTTGACCAAATGCAGTATTATTTCCAATGGTTTTTGCAAAACCAAAGCATTGCCTATACCAAATTAAAGCTCTATTCACTGCTAGGCTCGTATCCCGAGGGAAATGGTCTCATCGCATGTTGTCTTAAAATACCAATGCTCCAAAACAGGTTGCAGTCTCTTTATGCAGCGCATATGCAGCACTTAACTCAGTGTGTTCAATTCGTTGACATCGCCAACCCTCATCGTGGCTGGGGATGTGAAATTATTTATGCGGACGAAAACTTTAACTTCAAATACGATCTTTATCGATGTTACTCCAGCAACATCAGAGCACTGAGGGAGGAAGATCATTTACCAGGTCATGGCGAGCTGATGTCTGGCCAAGCGTCATGTTTTGAGGGTCAGCATATTGTCTCGAGTTATCGACATGGGTTTGCGCCAGCAGCGCAACTCTCAGCCACAGCAATCAATCGTTTTTTAGAACTGCCACCACGTAACAGTGACTCTTCTGAGCTTTATCCGCGAATCATTAATTGCTCGTTTGTAAGACTTTTTCTTGCTGATTCCATTCAACAACGCAGTCCTGAGCATTATGTCATCCTAGCGGAAAGATGGCGTGCTGCAAGTCCACCTCTAGAGGCAACCTTAGCCAATATATATAACATCCCCTTAACCCCCCATAAACCCTTAATGCCTGATGTTCTTAAGCGAGTTTGGGATCTGGATAACACAAAAAGTCATAGTGCTTTTAATCGAATTTGCACCCTTTTAGATGCGCAAACCATTATGGTCAAAGCAGCGGGCAATGATGGTGATACTTTAAGTCTGGCCAAGTTTGATATGCAGTGCTTCTTTGGTAAATTCGAATTTCCCCAAAGTGAACAGGTTCTCGTCGTTGGATGCTATGACCTTTACGGACAAAAAATTACGCCTTATAGCGGAAGGGCTGGCGCACTAAAAGACCGTTTTATCCTTGCCCCAGGCCATCATCATCTTTTACCACGCGTCGATGGAACATATGTCGCTTTCGCAACGGGTGGAACTTCTATCTCTACGGCCTTGGTTTCTGCGATTATTGCAGATCTTTATTCAAAATTTCGTCACCTGCATGCCCGGGATATTTGTAATGCTGTATTGTCAACAGCATCACGTGATATTCCGGGTTACACACCAGAAATTCATGGATGTGGTGTAGTCAATCATGCGGGCGCATTAAGGTATCTCAATGAAAATTATTATCTTTTCAATAAGATTGGTTCGTAAAACTAAAGCTGAAAACGATAGGTTGTGTTGACGCGAAGTATGCTCTATCTTTGGCAAAATTTTATTTGGCATCTGTAAGTTGTTATAATTGAATAGTATGACGATCAATATTATTTGCGCAATCTTGATGTATTTAGTCCTAACCTCCATGGGAGTGGCGGGGCTGTGGTCGGACTATATGCAGATTGGGGATGAAAAAAGTGCCAGTGCATATGCTGAAGCTCGCAAGAGAGTGTTTGAGCGAAGGGGCTTTCCTGGGATTGACTTACGACATCTGCTAAATGATTGCAAAAAAAGAATGAATTTTGATGACAGCAAAATTCAGGAAGTGAGGCAACACTTTGACGAATTAAAATCCTTAAAAGCGAGTTTTTGGCAAAAGCGTTATACTCAGCCGCGCAAATGCTTCAAGCGCAAAGTGGAACACCTTCAATCAGAAGATGTTGATATTATGATGAATTGTCATGATCAGCAGTGGCAAATCAATCATCTTCAAGCTGTGTTTAAATGGTTCCACAAACACCGTTTGGCCATCTATCACAAACTTAGGCTCTACGAATTGTTGGCTGGAAGTGCGCAGTGGGGCCCCATAATCTCTAGCCGCTTTGATATTCCAAATCTTAGAATTCGTCTCAACAAACTTGACTTCTTGCACCGCACCAACATTGCGAGGTGCATCAATTACTCACCTTTTGCTCCTTTCTTGGGGGGTAGGGGGGTGGAGCTTATTTTTTGTGATGAAGATTTCGATTTAGACTCTGCACAAATGAAAAACTACAGCCCAGAACTCAAATCTGCGAAATCATCCTTCAAAATGCCTGGGCATGCTGAGTTGATGATGACCATGGCTAAGTATCAAAGACGTCTGAGGGGGGCTCCTACTTTTCGACTAGTACAATGCGGATTTGCACCAGAAGCTCAATTAGGCGCAGTCAATATTCATTATTTCGAAGATATTCCCTTCCGCTCGCGAACAGATCCTCTTATGCCGCGTGTTATAAACCTTTCTCTGGTAAGGGTTATTTTGATGGAAGAGCTGGTTTCACTTGGCGCTGGTAAATATTATATCGATGCAAAAAGCAGCGCTTTACGCCTGGATTTGTTTGGCGAAGCCCTGGGGCAAAAGGATAATCTTCCCAACGCGCCTGACCGTCTCCTCTCCCGTGACCAAATCGAAAAGGTATACACATATGACGAGACTAAGCTTTTTAAACTAAGGCGAGCTTTGAAGAATCGCTTAGATCCAAAAACAATTTATGTGAAGGCAGCAGGAAATGAGGCGCGTATTCTGAAGGATAGTGATGAGATTCCGCAGGATATAGCTTATTTTCGCGCTCCGTGCGTGCGTCGCCAAACCCTTATTGTGGGGTGCTATGACCTTTATGCCAAAAAGCTGGCGTCTTACAGCAATCGGGCGGGTGAAATGAGAGATCGCTATATCCTCGCCCCTGGTCATTGGAATCTGATGGAGCGCAACGATGGTGTTTTTGTTGCGTATCCCTCGGGGGGAGGTACGTCACTTGCCACAGCTATTGTGTCTGCTTTGCTTGCTGATCTCTATTCTCACTTTCCAGAATTAGACGCAGATATCATAACCATGGCAGCTTTAGAGACTGCTAATAAATCTTTTCCGGGTTACACTTCTATTCTGCACGGGCAAGGGTTGTTTGATTATGGTGCTGCATTTCAGTGGCTTATTCATTATCGTTGCTTATTTTTTCCCGCTCACCTTTCTGTTACTCAAAGTAGCTCTTGAAAATTTATTTTCTATTTGACGAAATAAAGTTGTCAGATTAGTGTGTATTGCTCGCAATTTACATAATGGTTATTTTGGGTTTGATAATGCGCCTATTTGCTTTATTTCTTTTCTTGATATTAGATTTACGATGTTCA
>CAYRKI010000002.1:12598-17869 GCA_964424815.1 uncultured Thiotrichales bacterium
ACAGATCTTCTTCCTGAGAGAGCTGTGCTGATGTCAAAATTCTACGACCAAATGAATCAGCAAATAGAAGAAGCCCGCAATGTGAACTGGCAGGTTCACAGCCATATGCGCTCAGCCTCTTCGCCCGATTTTCTAAGCAATGCGGTGGTCATTGCCCGTCCAAAAATTATGACTGAATACGCGCCGCAAGAGGATGGAGGTATTGTCAGTGCTAGGTACACCCTTTTTGAACTGCTTGTTTTGCAAGAGTTCAGTGATCATGGATGGCATCCAGCGGGTAAGCCGCAGCGACACGTCGTGACCTGTGATCGATGGATGCGTCAAGACAATACGTTGCACCAGGGTGAGGCAGGGGCTTATTTTGCTTCAGAAATTCACGAATATCTTGAGAGCCGCCCCCTTGTTGCGATTGGTTATTTTGAGCTTTTAGAAGATGCGTATGCAGCGGAGCCTCTAGGGCCCCTCACATTGCATCAATTAATGCTATACCCTGAATTTCGCGGTGCTGGTTTAGGGCTCAAATCAATGAAAGCGGTACAACAAACAGCGCAGCTTTTTGCCCGTTCAGGCGTTGAAAACCTACAACTTCAAGCCTTCGAACCAGATTTAAACAATGAACTTGTGGTCTATGCAGGTACAGCAAGATGTCACTTTTACGGACAAGTTCTGCAAGTGATGGGAGAAAATCACAAAGCTCCACACCGGTTAAGTTTTTATGAAAAATGTGGATTCAAATTGATCGAGCAATCCATACATCAACTGGCTTATCTTGATAATGCATTCTTTTTAATGAATTTTTCTGAAGCATCTTTATCAAACTATATCGAGGATTATTGTGGAGAGAGAATCTCGCCAGATAATGCCGCAAAAGTGCTGAAAGCTATTGAATCGCAAAATTTAGTAGGACAGCGTTTGTCGTCTGAGACGTTGTGGAGCATGGCTAAATGTGATGCCGATGCCGCTGCGCAACGCATTTTGGATCGTGCCTATTATGATGCTGACCTTAATGAGGATTTTTATAACACTGGATATCCAAAGCTTATTTTTCAGATGATTTGGCCTTTAAGTAGTATTCCCGGCCAGCGTTCAGATGTTGGTGCAACTTTTCACGGTGCTACGCTTGATCGTGAGGTGGAGGCAATTTTAATTGAGCAGATAAAAGAATGGTCGGCACCCAAAAAGGCATATCCTCGCAGACAGCGCACAGCCCGCATTCAGCCTTCAGAACCTCAAAAAGATGAGGATGCGATGGATGTAGACCAAGACGATTGTCTATTTGCGCCTTACTTTCCCATCAATCTGGGTACAGCTAAGTAGATGAGAGCTCTCTATGTCGATAGCAGGTGGTGATGTGATCATTGACCATACCCACGGCCTGCATAAACGCGTACGCAATGGACGGGCCAACAAATTTAAATCCTGCTTTTTTTAGGTCTTTAGCCAAGCGAACGGCAAGGGGGGTAGTCACGGGCACCTGGCTCATATCTCGCCATGCGTTGCGAATAGGTTTACCATCCACATAATTCCACATAAAATCGCTGAAGCTTTGTTTCTCTTCAATCTTTAGATAGGCCTGGGCATTTAAAACAAAAGCTTCGACTTTTTTGGCTGACCGAATAATGCGAGGATTTTGTGCAAGTTCACTAATCTTTTGGGGGCTGTAAGCAGCTATTTTTGTGGGGTTAAAGTGATCAAACAACTCATGGTACGCCTCGCGTCGCTTAAGGATTTGCCACCAGCTGAGGCCTGCTTGCGCACCCTCAAGGCAAAGCATGGAAAATAGTTTCTGATTGTCAAATTCAGGTTGTCCCCACTCGTGATCGTGGTAAGTTTGATAGAGGGGATCGCTAAGACACCAGGGGCAGCGGTTTGATTCCATCGTGACGCCCTCATAAAAACTGATTTACATTTGGTCTTCGAGAGTGATATTAAATGAAAACTCAAGCACGTCAATTTGAGAGGTTGCTTGTATCTTAAAATGATGAAAGGTGGTGATGGCCCATGTTAGTCACAGTTCGTGACAACAATGTCGATCAAGCGCTTCGTATGCTGAAGAAGAAGATGCAACGTGAAGGCGTCTTCCGTGAAATCAAGCTGCGCCGGCACTTTGAGAAGCCTTGTGAGCGTCGCAAGCGTGAGCAAGCTGAGGCTGTGCGTCGTGCGCGCAAACTGCAGCGCAAGCGCCTTGAGCGCGAGGGCTTTTAGTTATTGTTGCTCAATCTGAGCGCTAATTTGAGATAAGCCGGGTTTTCCCGGCTTTTTTGTTAAAAGATTTTATTTCCTTTAACGGTGCTTATCGCTTCTTTGTGACATTTAGTCTTCCCAGGGTAGCCCCCCAAAGCGCTTTAAATCCTTGAGTTTATCTTCCCAAGACGCGCGGCTGGCATAATGGATGTGAGCGGTGGGCTCTAAGGGCGCCTCATTATCCAATGTCCCTGCCGGCACAACTACATCCTCTTCCTCTCGACGAGGCAGAGGGCTGCCGCATGTTTTGCAGAATGCAGTCTGCTTTCGTGTCCCCTGCAGCAAGAAATGAGTGATATTATCTTGACCTTTTTCCCACTGTAATCGAGCTTGATTGAAGAAAACATTTGCGCCATGTATTGTGCCGGTTTCTTTTCTGCAACGGCTGCAATGACATAAATACAAGGCTGTGGGTTTGGGCCCTTTAATAACGTAGCGACACGCGCCGCATAAGCATTCACCTTTGTAATCAGTCATCGCATAACTCCTCTTGCTATTATTTAACATTCGTCGAGATTAAAAAGAATTGGCGATAAAAAACAGTAGAATTGAACAATCTTGGCGATCGTGCAGAAGTTCCTCACCAACAAGGCAGCCTTAATCTTGTATTGAAGTTCCTATCAATTGCTCAGATTGGTGTGGGTGGCGGACGATAAGCAAGTATCAACCACGGCTTTTTGGAGGCCTTTGTAAGAGATGTTGTGATAAAAAAAGGACCGGGGGGATACCCCGGACAAGTTGAACAGGGAGGCTTCACGTCTGGGAGACGTAGGACCAGTAAGAAAACTAGCCCTTCGCTCAAGCGCTATGGCTCAAGCTGCTCAGCGCAAGACCTTGTAGGTCACGCTGGTGATATCTATCTAACAAAGAATCCATCAGGCAAAAAGCAGAATTTTTGCATGCGTGATATGCATTTTATGCATACCTCTGTCGCTATCTCATGTTGTTTTATACGTGGTAAAGCGGGATAAAGTTTTAAAAACTTAGTGAAATCAATGTGTTTTACATTAAGCTTTGATCGAAAGCCATTTTTATAAAAATTTGTCACTGAAGCCAAATAGAAGCGGCAAGATATTTTCAACTTAGAAAGAGGGGCAAAAATTGAATCGCCGCGCACATTTCGCCCGTGCGCAATGACGGTCGAGAGACTTTTTGCTTGCGTCATTGTAAGGAGCTAAAAGCGAGTTTGCAGTCCATCAAGATGCGCGAGGGCGCCACGAAATACCTTTGAAGAGGCGAGCGTTAAGCTAAAGCCCTGATTTTTTTAGAAAGTAGGCACCTTATTTCCCGAACCCTCACCATGTCATTCAGCAGAAGCTCCTAATATGCCGGGTGAGCCCCGCCATCAAGGACGATATTCGCTCCATTAATATGCTTTGCTTGTGCGGAGAGTAAAAAACTTACGAGCTGCGCTACATCTTCAGTTTTTCCATATTCTCCAGAAGGGATTGCAGCGCTTTCAAGGGCAAGTTGTTCCTCGAAACTTCGCCCTCCTGCTGCGGCTTTATCTTGAAGACGTTTGTGATGATGAGGGGTGAGAATAGGGCCTGGGGAGACGGCATTCACGCGAATATTTTGATTTGCTAAGACATTCACAAGGTTTTTGACTTCGCCGGTCCAAGCTAGCCGAATCACATTGCTATTGAGATAACCTGGCATATGAATTTTAGAGGTGACACCGGAAATGACGACGATGCTTCCCTTTGCCTTGAGGTTGGGTGTCAGGCTTCGCAGTGTTTCAAGGGGCGCAATAAACGTCTCTTGAAAGGCTTTTTGCCATTGAGCAATGCTTGGTATTCCCTGATGCGGTAAATCTGGCCTTGGCCCAATCAGTACTACGCCCTCTAAAGCAGGCAAGGAACTTTGATCTAAATTTTGAAGTGTTTGCAGGTCAGAAAAATCCACAACTAAGGTCTGAATGACGCTGTTAGGGTATTGCTGTTTAATTTTTTCCTGGAGTTTCTGCAGCTTTTCACTGTTGCGTCCAGCCAGCACCAAGTCATGCCCCTGAGCTGCCAGTTCCGTACTAATGGCCTCGCCCAAAGCCCCTGTAGCTGCTGTGATCAATGTGGTGGAGCGTGCGCGTGCTTCGGACCCAACTGCGCTCACCATTAGCAAAGCGCATACCAAATAACTGATAAACTTCATTAATTTCCTACTCTTTGTTTGAACCCTCATGTGCTCTTGGTATATAGCGCAAGACCCTTTAACGTCTACAAGAATAAATAATGGCTGCATCGTGAAGATCTGGCTCTTTGTGTCGAGCAAACGCTTTATGGCATTTGATGTCTTGAAAACCTGTTTGGTTGAGGAGGTGAGGAAACTCAGCAAAGTCATCATAAAGGCGTACTGCGAATTCTTCATGTTCTTGGTGCAGGATATGAGGCCCTTCGACCAGGGTATAATCGCCGTAAGCTTGACATAAACTTCCCTCCACCGTAGCTGATTGTTGCAAAAGAATCGTCGTACCGTCGTCCAGAGACCATTGGCTTTCACGCCGCTCGCCGTAAGGCTGAGGGACAGCATGCGATGTTTCCAGTTCAATCACTAAAATTCCTCCTGGTACCAGGCACTTGTAAAGGGTCACTAGAGATTGATGGATGTCGCGAGGCTCAGTGATCAGTCCAAAGGAGCCGCTAGGAATAAACACAAGATGGTATTTTTCTTTGATGTTGAGGTCATGAAGATATGCCTGCCATACGTGAGTTGTTAAACCTCGAGCAGCCGCTTTATCACGCAGGGCTTGAAGCATATGAGGACTGGCATCACAACCATGCACCTCAAATCCTTCGGCTGTTAGCGGTAGTAAAAAACGTCCTGAACCGCACATGGGCTCCAAAATGGGTCCATTTGCTTCACGTGCGAAAGATCCATAGAAAACATATGCGTCATGAGAAGGTGTCGGTTTACTGAGGTCGTAGACTTGGCTTGACAGAGAGTGATACGCGTTAAGGGGATGCATCGCCTATAACTTTCATCGATTTTTCATAAAGAGCTGCCTTTAAAAGTAGGAGCGATACGTCTTTC
>CAYRKI010000002.1:17886-29527 GCA_964424815.1 uncultured Thiotrichales bacterium
AACCCCCGTCGTAAGCTTGGGAAGCTTCTGCTCTACCATTGAGCTACACCCGCACTGCTCCTCATTTATAGAAGAGCCACCCATATTCGGCAAGAGGCTTACTAAATGGAACTTAGTTCAAAGCGAATGGGTACTTCCAGCTGAGTTGCAATGGGTTTGCCATCTATCATGGCGGGGTGTAGGTGCCATATTTTTAAGGTTTCATAGACAGATTCATCTAAGATCTTGTGTCCGCTTGAATGCACGATCATCACGTCTTGCACCTTACCTTCAGCATCGACATTTAATTGCGCCAATACTCGCCCTGTTAATTTTTTCTTGCGGGCCAAGGTTGGATAAAGGGGGGTGGGGCAAAAAGCACTGCCTAGCTCATAGTGGGCTGGGATCACTTCTTGTTGCACTGATGCAGGCATAGCGACTGGTGTATCTTTTGTGGGTGAAGACGTTTGCGATGATGCCACCGCAACGGGTTGTTTTATAGCATGAGGTGAGCGTAACCGACGGGTAACGCTTGGTTTTGGGAGTTGCTGATTTAATTGCGCTACAGACGATTGGGTTTTGATAATTTCTACAGTGATACTAGGGGTAGCGTTTGTGACCTGAGGAAAGTGCGCTCCTTGGCCCCACCACGAAGACACAATTACTCCACCCGCAAGCCCAACATGAGCTAGACCTGAAAATAAGGCCGATGTTTTCAATGAGACAAGCTTCATAGTTTAACACTGCCTCCCAAGATAAAGGTCCGCTTTGCAGGGCCATAACCGTATTGGTCTTCATAGCGTTTATTAAAAACGTTATGCACCCTGGCAAACACCGAGGTCTGGGGGACTATAGTCCACGTACTCCCCACATTCACAATGCCGCGTCCTGCAAGATGTTTATGTCTCGCCGGATAAGGCGCAAAGTCAACATCACGCGTGCGGCTTCGACCTTCGATACCCAAAAAAGTACTGATCTCAGGCTTGATCCACAAGGTGAGGGTCGAGCTTAATTTATGTTGTGGCAGACGCAGCGGCTTGGTCTTGGCCTTGGTATCGTGGGCTTTAGTCAGGGTGCAGGCGGTGCGCCAATTAAGTTTTTCGCTCATATGAATCAAGGTGCTCACCTCTAACCCCTTAACATGCCGTGTGCCGGCATTGACGCGCTGGACTCTTGTGGGGCTGATTTTTCGCGTCTTGATCAGGCGATCAATGTCCAGCATAAAGCCTGTTATTGTGATCTGGGCCTGCTTTTGCCATAGGTTTTGGATAAGGCTCAAAGTATACGAATGACTTTTTTCAGGCTTTAGATGCGGATTAGCTTTTTGAAAGTCAGCATATTTGGCCCGATCAAAAAGGGACGGGGCGCGAAAGCCGGTACCAATCTTGGCTTGCCATTGGGTGTCCTCAAGGGCTTGCCAGGTGAGAGCTGCATATTTGGAGTAAAAACGAGAGCTTCCTTTGAGATGATCACCGCGAAGTCCTATTTCAGCTCGTAATGATTCTGTTGGTTTGGTCTTGAAAATGATGCTTGCAAAAGGGATGTGTCGCTTGAGGTGACCCTGATGATCAAGGTGAACCTTTTCTTGTGTCAGCCCGAGCGTGCTTTGCAGCTTCATATGCCTCGAAAAGCGATAGGCTACCTGCGCATCCGCATCGATGGCATCTCCCACACCACGGTAAGTCTGATCGTCGATTTTAGTGTGTCGCTTAAGGTGAGTGCCGCTCACATGGAGGCCACCTTTCCAACGTTGATCGCGACTCTTAAGGGCTTGGCTAAGCTCTGCACCAAGGCGATCGGTGGTCAGGTGATTATGGGACGTATGGGGATGAGCATAAAATGAACCGTCAGATTGAAGCCCCAACTTATTCAGACGAAGACGCTGATGATCTTGAAGAAAAGTGACTTTGGTCTTGGCTAGGGGGGTTGGTTCAATAACCATCTTAACTAGGCTTTGCTGGGTGTGCTGTCGATCGGCGAGATTGACATGGTGGATCGGATTATGAGTGCGTCCTTGCCCACGCAGAGCCCCTACAAACCCACCTTGGATTTCCGCGCGCTCGCTACTTTGCTTTGCGCGCACGGTGGTGCGCAGGTGTCGGCGCTGACCTGTCTCAATACTTAAACTCGCTTGATCGCCCATGTCATCGAATGCCTTAAGATCAATGACACCGCCAATAGCGCCTGATCCAGCTTGAACACTGTGAGAGCCGGCAGCTGTCTGGACGTCTCCCAAAAGGTCAGCCGGAAGACCGATGAGGTTGGCCGAACCCGAATCAAGGGGCGAGTTCAAGCGAATGCCCTCTAAACGCACCACTGTTTGATCATAGTTAGCGCCCCGCATGCGGGCATAAAGGGGGCCTTGATGCTCAGTGCCACTCAAAGTAACTGGGGCAAGCTGATTCAGGGTGGTGCTTAAATTCCGCGTTTGAGTTTGCTGGAATTCATTGGCTTTAATGTGCTCAGAGTGGGTTAGCTGATTATCAAGAGGAGTGGCGCGCACCACGATCTCTTGAGAAGCCAAAAGTGCTCTGGGCGCAAGACAGGCAAGGGCCAGAATGGGCCGCATTGAGGGCGGGTTCATAAAGTGCTCCGTTGGTCGTTTATGTTTCCTACCACCAGCGGAATTTCGATCCTCATCCGGCTAAAGTGTAGTCCCGCACTTTGGCAAGGTGGCGGGGATGGCAGGTCTCCTGGCTGGCACGTCATCGCTTTTCTTGGCCTTCCCAGATGAATCCAGTGGCTTGATGAATAAGAAAAGCTCGGTGCTTACAGTTGCGGGCACAGCTTTGGTTGACATGATCTCATGTTTCCAAATTCCCGTTTTAACGCGGCTGCGACCATCCACAGATCTAGGTGTAAGGGATTTACAAAGCGTCGACAAGGCCAGAGATAACGCAATTTATTGCTTTTTTCTAACCTTTTGAAAATGCTTGTAAATTGGGCTAATTAGGCTGAGAAGGCCTAGACCGGTTAGCGCTAACAGGATTTGTGGGCTGAGGACATTTTCAAAGGATAACTCGCGTTCATGAATAGTCACTGAAAAAGCAGCGCCTACAGCGACGTAGATAAACGAGGCCGGAATGATACCAAGAAAAGTGGCGCCCATAAAGGTGCGTAAGCGCACCTTCAACACAGCTGCTGCGATATTCACCAAGAAAAAAGGAAAAAGCGGGATCAGTCTTAGGGTTAAGAGATAAGAAAAGCTATTTTCCGCAAAACCTGCACGCATTTTATCGAGGGCAGCGCCAACCCGGCCTTGATAAGTTTTTGCCGTTGCAAGCCGCACACTTAAAAAAAGAGCGGTCGCACCTAAGGTCGCAGCGCACACCACAATCACGCTGCCCCATAGAATGCTGAAGAAAAAGCCGGCGGCGATGCTTAAAAATGTGGCAATGGGCAGACCTGTGGCCACGGCTATGGCATAACCAACAGCGAATATCACCTGGGCAAGGGGAGTATGATGATCAATATAATCTTGAAGAAACGCTTGATGAGTCTTGAGTTGCACCAGGGTGAAATAGTGTTGCAGATCAAGTGCCCAAGCAGAAATAAGGGCAATCACAAGCATGCTTACTGGAAGGTATTGCTTCATCGCCTAAGTCCCATCAAAAATCTCACTATCTTGCGCATGCGTGGTCCAAAAAGGCCTGGTGTGTAAAACTGTCCTGCAGCTCGCTTTGAAATTTCACTTAATGTGGGGTAGGGCGCAATCGTGTGTGTAATGCTTGAAATTTTGAGCTTATTTTGCATGGCCATGGCCCAAGGAAAAATCAATTCACCTGCATGCGTGCCAACTATGGTCGCCCCTAAAATATGTCCTTTGGGTGTGACGATCACTTTGATGAAACCCAATGTTTCACCCTCACACAGGGCGCGGTCATTGGCAGAAAAATCACTGGATAAAACGCGGTGGGGAATACCCTGCGCCACCGCATGATTTTCGGTTAAACCTACTTGAGCACACTCAGGATCGGTGTAAGTCACCCAGGGTAGCGCTTGTGTTGCAAGCTTGGTTCTGAGCCCAAATATACTATTACGAATGGCAAGACTGGCGTGATACCCCGCTGCATGGGTTAGTTGATGTTGGCCTATGCAATCACCGATCGCATAGACGCGTGAGTTTGTGGTGCGAAGCCTTTCATCCACATGAATTCCCCTAGGTGTAGCCTCTATGCCTGCTTTTTCTAAATTTAATCCGCTAAGCCGAGGAGCCCTTCCTGTTGCAACCAGCAAATGAGAGGCCTCAAGGATGAATGGCGCTTTGTTAAGATTTTTGCCCTCAATTCGAATACTTCCAGGTGTCATTTTGACAGCTGCAATTGTCACTTGTTCCTCAATTTGTACGCCCTCTCGACGGAGCTTTTCTCGCACCACTGCTACGGCTGTCGTGTCATCCCGTGGCATAATAGATCGGGCCTCTAGAATCGTAACTTGTGACCCTAAAAGACAAAAAGCTTGGGCCATTTCGCATCCAATAGGACCCCCACCGATAATCACTAGATGGCTTGGCAATTCACGCAAATCAAAGAGTGTTTCGTTTGTAAGGTAAGGCACATGCTCCAGACCCGGTATAGGTGGAAGCGCAGGACAACTGCCCGTGGCCAAAATAGTGCGCCTGGCGTTGATGCGATGATAAAGGGTCTCTACCGTGCGAGGACTAACGAAATATCCGTGTTCTTGAATGACACGCACACCAAGGTTTTGAAATCGCTCGACAGAGTCGTGAGGTGCAATGCGAGCGATGACTGCTTTTACCTTGCTGTGAATCTCTTTCATATCAGCGGGTGAAATGGGATGAGCCTTTTTATGATGTTTTGCAAGCGCCAACAGAGCTTTTGAGGGGACACAGCCTGAATTCAGGCAATCACCGCCCATTATGTGCTTTTCTAAAAGGATAACAGAGGCACCCATTTGCGCAGCGCCTGCCGCAAAAGAAAGGCCTGCAGAGCCGCCACCAATAACACAAAAATCCGCGGTCACTTCCTCCTTGGGCTCAGGAGGCATCATGCTTTGCTGCACTTTCACCCCATACGGTCTTAAGACGGTCATCTCTGCCGCAAGCCCAGCGATAGTAGCTATAACGCAAAGGATTTTTCTCAGCGTAATCTTGGTGATAGTCCTCAGCGTCAATGTAAGTTGTTAAGGGTCTGATCTCGGTGACCACGTCGCGTCTTAGTTTTTTCTCGACAGCATCCTTAGAAGCCTCTGCAAGTGTTTGTTGAGCCTCCCCATCAGTAAAGATCACTGCTTTATAAGGCTCACCCTTGTCACAGAATTGACCCGCCTCATCAAAGGGATCGATATTGTTCCAAAAGATATCAAGAAGGTTGTCGTATGAAATTTGATCGGTATCAAACACCACTTTCACTGCCTCAACGTAGCCTGGATGATGTTCATAAGTGGGATTGGGGATTGTGCCGCCGGCATAACCGACACGCACATCAATGATGCCCGGCAGATGGGCATAAGTTTTGGGGTTTTTAAAAGCGGTCTCACCGCACCAAAAACATCCCATTGCTAAGACCGCTTCTTCGGTTTTTGACACAGCTTCACCTCGTCCTAAAAATAGCGCCATCAGCGATGTTAAGATAAAACGCATCATGATTTATCTGTTTCACTCGTTTCAAAAGTGCGTTTGGGCGCCTCACCCTCGGGAGTGAAAGTTAAAGCAAGGGAATTCATGCAAAACCGCTTGCCTGTAGGCTGTGGTCCATCATCAAAAACATGCCCCAAATGCGAGCCACAGCGCGCGCACAGGACCTCAGTACGCAGACCAAACACATAACGATGCACCAGGCTATCGTCGGGTTGTAAGTCGACATGATCATCGGCAATGGGTTGAAAGAAACTGGGCCAGCCGGTTCCAGAATCAAACTTGGCATCTGAACTAAATAGGGGATAATCCCCACCACAGCACGCGCAGTAGTAGGTGCCTTTCTCATAAAACTTATCGTACTTACCGGTAAAAGCACGCTCGGTGCCCTTTTCACGGCAGATATGATAAACATCACCAGCAAGGTGCTTCTTCCAAAAAGCATCAGGTTGATTCTTGTAATCAAAAGTCATGGCTTGCCCTCCTTGATGCAGCATAGCATTAGAAGCAGGTGAGGCTTGGGCGCCGCTAAACACGCCTCCAATCCAGCTTGCTAAAAGCATATAAATAAAAAGCAATCTCACTTGGATATCTCACCCTACGATGGACCTGTTTTTTTGATAAAGTCAAAAGCCTAAGGAATCTTTAATCCTCACCAAAATCGACCCATGCGTCATAGACTCTGCCCGCTGTTGTGACCCAGCACATCAGACCATAGATCCAGCAAATCACAGCAAACCAGGTAGGGAAAAGGCACATTAGTCCCAAAGCTAAAGCTGTTTCGGTGCCCTCACATAGTCCACCCAGATAATAAAAGGATTTCTGGCCGCGCACTTCAGTGGTAACACGATGTTTGGCCGCTATAATGGCACAGGCCAAAAAGGATGTGATGGGTCCCACAAAGCTAAACATCAAAAAAGCAGCCGAGAATAAGTGCTCACTCTGGTTCACTGCAAACGCAAAGACAATACCCGCATAAATGATGAAATCGCAGACAATATCTAAAAACCCGCCAAAATCGCTGAGTTTCTCGTTATGCCTGGCAACGGCCCCATCAAGGCCATCGAGTAAACGATTGATGATCAAAAAAACCAGTGCAGCCGTATAACCAGAAAACATGATGCACACCATGGCTATCACACCTGCAGCAAACCCAGCTATGGTTACTTGATGGGAAGTGACACCCACTTGAGCCAAATGCCGCCCCATGAAATCAAGGGGTGGATTAATATAAGGGCGAATATGGGCGTCCAGCATGCAGGTACTCCCTCAATTTTTTATGATATTCTATGGACTTCTTGAGGTTAAGTCCATCCCAAGCCATGTTAGAGTGAATCCCCACGTATCTTTTCCTGGGGTGGCTATGATTGACTCTTCAAAAGCGCCTGGATGAGCTCTAGAATGCCTGAACCAGTTTCGAAGAAAGTCAGTGTCATGTCGTCACTCAAGCACCTTTATCTTGTAGATGGATCGGGGTTTATCTTTCGGGCCTTCCACGCCTTGCCACCGCTAACCCGCGGTGATGGAACTCCGGTGGGTGCGGTGCTGGGCTTTGTGAACATGCTAATGAAGCTGCTCAACGAGACCGATGTGGATCACATGGCGGTCATCTTTGATGCGGCACGGCGTACTTTTCGCCATGACATTTATCCTGAGTATAAAGCGAACCGCGCTGAAACCCCACCTGAGCTCATTCCTCAATTTGCCCTGGTGCGAGAAGCGTGTGACGTTTTTGGTGTGCCCCAAGCAGATCATGAGAATTTTGAGGCGGATGACCTGATTGCAACATACGTGCGTCTGGCCCGTGAACAAGGAGCGCATGTCACCATCGTCTCTTCGGATAAAGATTTGATGCAGCTCATTGGACCTGGTGTTGATATGTTTGATGCCCTTAAAAATCGCATGATTGGCCCTGATGAGGTCCGCGAAAAGTTTGGTGTAGGGCCAGAGCGCGTGCGGGATGTATTGGCACTTGCCGGTGATAGCTCAGATAACGTTCCTGGTGTGCCCAGCATTGGGCCTAAGACAGCGGCCAAGCTTTTGGGGCAGTTTGGCGATCTGGAAAGCCTTCTTGGTCGCTTGGATGAAATTCCGCAGCCCAAACGCCGGGAAAAGCTGCAGCAAAATATTGAAAATGCAAAGATATCGTACCAACTGGTTGGTCTTGATGAGCATGTACCTGTACGTCTCAGCCTTGATGCGATGAGTTTACGTAAGCCTGAAGCAGAGCGCTTGCAGCAGTTTTTAGAGCAGCAAGGTTTTCGCTCAGTGCTTGCTCGCCTGCAAAAACAGGGTACCCTGAATGAGGCCAATAGCACTTCTTCAAGCTTTGCGATCTTTGCTGCACCCAAGGCTCCTGTTGAGACTACTTACACCCTGGTCCAAGACGAAGAGAGTCTCAAAAAGTGGATTCGTCGCGCCATGGACGCAGGCATAGTGGCCTTTGATACGGAAACCGATTCTCTTAATCCGCACGCGGCACGCTTGGTGGGATTTTCTTTGAGCATTAAGCCAGGTGAGGCCTGTTATGTCCCGCTGCAGCATGGCGGCGTGCAAGGATCACTTGATTTTGCGCAAAGCCAGCCTCAGCAAATCCCTTTTGATAGTGCTGTGGCGCATTTGCGGACCTTGCTTGAAGATCCAAGTGTGATGAAAATTGGGCATAATATTAAGTATGATGCCCATATCATGGCCAATTATGGTGTGCAGGTAGCGCCTTATGAAGATACCATGGTTATGTCCTATGATCTGGATGGCACGCGCCATGGTCATGGCATGGATGAGTTGGCCGATCGCCATTTAGGTGTCACCACCATTCGTTATGAAGAAGTGACAGGAAGTGGGCGTAACCAAGTTACCTTTGATCACGTGGCGTTGGATAAGGCACGTGATTATGCAGCTGAAGATGCGGATGTGACCCTGCGCCTCTATCACGCCCTTAAGCCCCGTCTGGTCCCAGAAGGGGTTTCTTCACTCTATGAGACCATCGACCGTCCCTTGGTGGATGTCCTTCTACACATGGAGCGTGCTGGCATTTTGGTCGATACCCAAGCGCTACAACACCTGAGCCATGACTTGGAAGGACGCATGCAGAAGCTGGCTGCAGAAATTGAGCAGTTGGCAGGAGTTAGCTTTAATGTCGCCTCTCCAAAACAACTGGGCGAGATCCTGTTTGATCGCCTGAAACTCCCAGGTGGGCGTAAAAGTGCTAAGACTGGTGCTTATCAAACCAGTGCTGATGTTTTAGAGCAGTTGGCCGAAGAGGGACATGAATTGCCACAACGCGTTTTGGACTGGCGCTCCCTTCAAAAATTGAAAAGCACCTACACCGACGCGCTGGTAGAAAATATCAATTCGAAAACAGGGCGGGTGCATACCTCGTTTCAGCAAACCATCGCCAATACCGGGCGTTTGAGCTCGACCGAGCCCAACCTCCAAAATATTCCGGTGCGCACTGAAGAAGGGCGTAAGATTCGTGCGGCCTTTATTGCAGCGCCCGGGCACAAGCTATTATCTCTTGATTATTCGCAAATTGAGCTTCGTTTGCTGGCCAGCTTTGCGGATACCCCGACCTTGCAAGAGGCATTTCATCGCGGCGTTGATATTCATGCGGCAACAGCTTCAGAGGTCTTTGGAGTGCCGCTTGAGCACGTGGACGGGGCACTGCGCCGGCGCGCTAAGGCCATTAATTTTGGCATCATCTATGGTATTAGTGCCTTTGGCTTGGCTCGGCAGCTGAAAATTCCACAAAGCGAGGCGGCCGCCTATATTCAGACCTATAACCAGCGCTATCCAGGTATCATCGCCTATATGGAGGAGCGAAAAGAGATAGCCCGTCGTCAAGGCTATGTGGAGACTCTTTTTGGACGTCGTTGTTATATCCAGGGCATCAATGAGCGCAGCCATGCTGTGCGCAGCTTTGCCGAGCGTCAAGCGATCAACGCACCTTTGCAAGGAAGTGCTGCCGATATCATCAAGCGGGCCATGGTGCAGCTGCCAAGTGCGCTGATTCGGGCAGGGCTGCAGGGGCGCATGTTATTGCAGGTACATGACGAATTGATCTTTGAAGTCGCTGATGCGGAAGTAGAAAAAACCCTGACATTAGCAAGGGATATCATGACCCACGTTGTAGAACTTAAAGTTCCTCTTGTTGTAGATGCAGGTTTCGGTCAGTCTTGGGATCAGGCTCATTAATCATGATCTAGAGATTCTGCCTCGACTCTAGACACATAATAAAATAATGAATGCGTCTGATGCGGGTTGTGCACGCTTTATTGCTTTTGGTTGCGGTCCATTTACCTCACAATGGTGGGGCATTTTATCACGCTATCATAGACCTTGATCCGAACGCACCACGCTTGCGCCTAGTTCGCACCTTTGATGAGTTAATTGATGCGATGCATGCCTACTCGTCTGACTTCTCGCGTTCAGAACTTGCGCTGAAGATGCGATGGCAGGCGCGGCAAGAAAGTGTACTTGCTGCACGAAAGTACATTGAGCGTAAGATCAGCCAAAACAGACGTAGCGATCCTATTGCCCTTGGCGATCTTTGTGCAGATCATCAAGTGGTGGATGATCCGTTAGATGAGAACTGCATATCAAAGCTGTGGGTGCTGACTCTCATGCTGCACACTGAAATCGTGGGTGAAATAAGGTTGCGTAGTATGGATCCAAAAAAGTTGGCTCTTGCTTTTATCCATGGTCAAATGTTGAAGGTCACAACCTTCAACATCAAAACTATCGCTGGGTTGCCTGATAAACCACACGAACTATTCAAATATGTTACTGCAACATTGTTACAGATGCTGCAGGATTACATGCCGGTACATCTCAAACCCCTGGGAACCGTCTGGAGTGCATCAAGTTTGCAAAGGCTCAAAGTTGAGGATGGTGACGGGTTTTTAGGTGGCGATCTGGTAGGGTTCAATGAACGTCAAAAAGTGTTAACCGAATTAGGTTTTGTCGAAGATGCAAAAGGCCACTGGTGCCGTTTTTTGAAGATGGAGGCTAAAACCTCTGTTGCGAATAAAAATTAAGTTATGAATCAGCTACTTTTCTCTGGAAATTTGCGCCGTTAACCCTACTTTAAGAATAGGCCAGCAAATTGCTATTCTCTGGCCTGTTATGGTATGTTTTAAGACTTCTGAAAAGTTTTTGATTTATAAAGGTGGGTATAAGATGACAGAAGCAAGGAATAACGAATTTATGCGCGGCTTTGATTATGATCAAATGGTACAAACAGCATTGCGTCGTGTGGTGTGCCAATCATTGCAATTTGCTGCCAAAAATGGTCTTCCTGGCTCTCACCACTTTTATCTCACCTTCGAGACCAACCGTCATGATGTGCGAATCCCTGAGTTCTTGCGTGAGCGTCATCCCCAAGAAGTCACTATTGTCCTGCAGCATCAGTTTTGGGATTTGGACGCAGATGATGAAGGTTTCAGGGTCACTCTCAGCTTCAACGATGCTCTTGAGCGTATCGAAGTGCCCTATGCTGCCCTAATTAGCTTCTTGGATCCTTCCGTGAAGTTCGGCTTGCAATTTGTGCCCACACCACCGCAAGAGGCTGAGCGTAAAAGCCGTAAATCCTCCAGCTCAAAGGCGAAGAGTGACGCTAAGGCCGAGAAATCTTCTGCTGAAGAGGGTAACAACGTCGTCACCCTGGATGCGTTTCGCAAGAAGTAAGGTTGTTGGGGGAGTGAATGTTCCCTTCAAGACGTGCCTTCATCGCGCTGATCTTTAAAGGCGGCGTCATGCCGCCTCTTCAATGTCAGGAACCGGTCGCGCTGTCCGAAATCAATTTCATAATTATCTTAAATTTTAGCTTTTGGCTTGACGAATCAATCTTGAAGTCTCACTAATTGCGAAAATCTTGAAGCGGGAGTAAGAAATGAAGCTAAAATTTGCGCATCTAATTAATGGTGTAGTGGTGATGTCTGTTTGCTGGGTAAGCGCTTATAGTATGGCTTCAGATTTGAGGGACGAGGGCAATACTAATACCAATACCAATAATAGTATCCTCAGTAGGTTTCCCGGATCTGGCTCTGAAATTGCAAGCCAGCTATT
>CAYRKI010000002.1:29568-42564 GCA_964424815.1 uncultured Thiotrichales bacterium
ATACACGTCCCAGTCTAAGGAAAGAGTGTTGGAAGCTCTTATACGCGTCAGGCATGAATATATGGTTGCTCACGGAGAGCTTAACGAAAATACATTAAATCACTGATCTTATTCCAACCCCAAGAGGAGTGGTAGGTCCAAGCACGAGTAGTAGTCGCCCTGAGAAATTTTGAAGTGGAATGCCCCCTTTTTGAAAGTCTTTAATTGACATTGACTGCTTACCTTTTTCACATGGTAAGTGTCTACATAGCCCTATATAACATATTGATGCATGGGAAAAGGTGATGCGCAACTTCAAGAAAACATCCATTCTTTCTTTGACCATGGCAGTCATCGTTGCAGCGCCATTGCTGGCCTCATCTGTGCCAGCTGAAAACGAAGCTGACCATGAAGATATGAGAACTCCTCCGCAAGAAACTCTCACCTCAGAGCGCGAGGCTGCGCCCTCGGAGGCTGAAATTTTTGAGGCTCGGCACAAAGCTCAAACGCAAGAATTCATTGAGTTTAAAGATGTTCTCAAGCATTTTCAAAAACAAACCCTTGAGTTATTCCAACAGCATAAAGTGCCAGAACTCAAAAAATTTGATTCCGACATGAACACCATTTTTTTGCAGGCCTCATCAAATATACTTGTCCAGCCTCACCTGGACACTCTCTTGCATGATAAGCAAAAAGAAGAGAATAATAAGCGTCTGTTTCTTTACCACTTTCTGCTATTGGTGCCAAATTTCACTAAAACGCTTGAAAAAACAGAAGAAGAATTGGAGGAGCGTATTCTGGAGCTTAGGGGCAAAATAGAGCAGGTACGCAAGATCCGCTCGAAACTTCATAATCTTGGCCAATTCACTGGTCAGTTCATCGTTCAAGATATTACAAGTCTGCTCTCTAGTCTGGGGGTTGAAAATTCTAGCAACTTGCATGCTGCAGATAATCAATTCCGTACCCATTCAGATGGGCCATCCCAATAGTTTGTTGAGGCGCCGAACCGCGCCTTTATCAACACTAAAGATTATCCCCATTTACTTCATCAAAGTGCACACAAACATTTTTGAGTGTTTACACAGCCTTAACTGTGTTTGTTAAGGTTTTGGTAGCGTTCGTGTTCCATGCTGAAATCTATGTTTCATTTTAATTGAGTGGGGTGCAGAATGGCAGGCTGGACGTGGGTGTTTGGGTTCATTTTTGTGTGGACCGAGATGCAAATAGTGGCATATGCATCCCCGTCAAGTTCTCAGGCTGGTCATGTAATTTTATACCCGACATCACCAGCCTCCCAAGGGAGTTCTCTAAAATTTTTAGACGAAAAAGCCCAAATTACTCTCATTGATCAGGCTAATCAGGGACAACAACAGACGCAGGAAGACCTTTTTACGCTCCATTTTCAAGGTATGCTGTCACGCGATTTAAGATCTCTCATCACACTTAAAACATGGGGAAAGACGGCCAAGCAATGGATTAAGAGAGATCTGAAAAAGGCCGACTTAATTATGCTCCTTAGGCCCTCATTCTTTCAAAACAAGCCACGGTTGATTGCCAGCATCAAAGAAAAAGCCAGCAAGGGCGAGGGTATGGCACAGTACATTCTTGCCCGGCTGTATGAGAAAGGATACTTTGGCGATAAAAAACTGATGGCAACGCAAACGGCTGCGCTTCATTGGCACTGCGCTGCGGCACAGCAGGATGTTGTTGGCTCTCACTATCGCCTTGCCCGAGCCCTACAGCGGGGTTATGGACATGCTGTCGATATCCCCAAAGCGCTGCTGCTCTACCGTGTCCTTTCAGACAAAGGTCACATCAAAGCCCAGTTTTATGCGGGATTTCTCTTGCAAGAAGCGCAACAAGCAACCCCTCAGGCGAGAAGAAATTATGAGAAGTGCTTGGTCCATTACGAAAAGGCTGCAAGGGCTGGTCTCTTGGCAGGAAAATACAATGAAGCTCTATGCTACATGCAGTGGCAGGCTGTATCCCCGCAAGTAAAAAAGCAAAACGAACGCAAGGCGCGCGAACTTTTAGAGGACGCGGCAAATAAAGGTTACGCTCAAGCTTGCGAAGTTCTGGCGCGTGCGTATCAATTTGGCGAGCTTGGAGTGCGGCGCAGTAACGATAAGGTCCTTTACTATGTTGATAAGGGCAAGGATATGACGTTGTTACGCTTGCTGATTGGAAAAACCGCTCTGCCCAGCATAGCTGAGCATGATCAAGGATTGGACCAGCTGGTGGACCGTCTTGGGGTAACATTAGCAGGTATAAGCTTGGAAGTGCTCAAAAATGAGCCTGAAATGCCCTTACGCGATCGACTTTGGGCTAACCGTCATCCGATCCACGCGGTCCATAATCTCTTTTTACCTGTCCAAGCCTTGGCACAAAAAGCCATGGATTACCTCGCTTTCTTGGCACAAAGTGAGGTTATGGTTAGTCTCTTTTATGAGTTACCTCGATTTTCTTTGCCTAGAACTGGGAAAAAGCCTATCCCTCCATTGATGATGCACTATATTGAAGCGGGTTCGCGTAAGCAGAGATTTCTGACGTTTGGCGAGAGTAGCGTGCAAAAAGCCGAAGAGATTCATCAGTTCATTTTGGAAAAAGCACCCGAGTGGGAATCCGCTCAAAAATCTTTACAACTTTTGCATAAGCTGGTTTCCCAGCACTATGAAGCGGCTTTGTCAGACTATCTTACAGTGCGCATGTGCAGTGCTCTCGAGTGTGCCGAGTATGATGCCGAGCAAATGAACCAAATCGCGCAACGTATGCAGTACTGGCAAATAATGGCGGAAGATTTTGAAGTTTTAGAAAAACTCCCAAGGCTTATGAAAGAAGTCATTATATCTCATGCGCCTGTGCGCAATAAGCGTTTCAGGGATAATAACCCTTGGGTTGATTCCTTTTGATCAGTAGTCTTGCGATGTGTGGGTGATGCGCCTCATGAAGCAGTAAGATCACTCTGATTCAAAGCGTCCATGCCTGCGCCGCATAAAATGGCTACCACGCGCTCTCCAGGAGAAGGGACGTAACTTTTGAAAACAAGCGCTGCAAGACTGGCGCCACCACTCATCTCCACTGGAAGATTCATCTCTTGCCACAGAAGGCGCGAGGTGGCGGCCATATGTTCGTCACTGACTAGGACTACATCGTTCACATGGCGTTGGATAATGTCAAAGTTGAGTTTTGCGGTACTACGTGCGGCAAGCGTGCCCACGTGGCTGGTGATGGCATCAAGGCTAACCACACGGCCAGCCTGCAAACTGGCATGTACACATGCGGCTCCTTCTGGCTCAACGCCGATAATCTTGCATGTGGGGCGCAAAGTCTTGATTGCAGTTGCAATGCCGGCGATCATGCCGCCGCCGCCTATGGCAACCAAAACAGTGTCAACATCAGGGAGGTCGTTAAGAATCTCAAGTCCCATCGTGCCTTGTCCTGCAATAACATCAGGATGTGCAAACGGGTGGACATAGAGCCCCCCGGTTTTCTTCGCAAGCTGTTCAGCTTCAACTATAGCAGTGGCCATATCGCCAGGGCTGAGGACGATTTGGGCGTTAAACGCTTTGATTTTATTAATTTTGTCATCTGGTGTGGTCTCAGGTAACACGATAGTCGCAGGCAGGCCAAATTGGGCTGCTGCATACGCCACGGCACGACCATGATTGCCGCCTGACGCCGCAATTACGCCTGCTTGACGTTGTTCGGGTGTGGCTTTCGTTAAGGCGCTAAAGGCACCTCGAGCTTTAAAACATCCCGTGACCTGAAGAATTTCTAATTTTAGATGAAGGTCTATATTTTCAGCCAGACCTTCTAGGGAGGTTGCTCGCAGCTGCGGTGTGCGCCTTGTAAATGGGGCGATACGATGGTGGGCAGCTTGAATATCAGCAAGGGTGATCATTCGATCTTATCTCCTTACTTTTTTATGATTATTGAGGCCTAGTTAAATGATCTTACCAGTAAGTTGGGCGTCCGCGAACATCAACATGCACAAATCCTGAACGGGGATAATACCCAACCCCACCGGCTTGGAAGGATTTTGCCAAATCACGTAATTTCGCGAGCTGAACTTTGGGTACGCGAATATCTACGGCCTGGCCTTTGATGTGAAGACTGTTCTTTGCCACACCACGGCCACTTTTGTGTAGGCGGCGATTCGTATCAGCCGAACGATAGCCGCAGATTATTTCAAAGGGCTGACCATGATTATCCATCTCGGCATGCATAGCATTCAACAAATCCAAGAGTTTCGGATCAATTTCTTTCACCTTATTATTGCGGCGGTCCCGAAGCAGGTGAGAGATCTTTTGCATGCTCTCGGCCAGATACTGACCTTCGGCCCAGTAGGTCCCTTTAAACCATTCACCACTGTGCGTGTTATAAAGGGTTAAGGTGCGTTCATGCGCCGCACTTGCAAGGCCGAGCTGAGGGAGAATAAGTCCACCTGCTGTAACGGCGCTACCTGTGATCAGGAAACGACGGCGTGCTGGTGAAAGCCCTCAGAGTGCAAGCGGCATACCCTTCTTATTTGGTGTTGGTGTCGAGAATGCGATTACCATAACCTGAACAAGGGGGATGGAAAACCCTAAAAATTCAAATTTTTCAGTATGGATGAGGAAAAATTTATTTCAATTTTTAGGCTAAATTTAATTTTGATTTTGACATAAGTGTTGCATTTAAGTAACGAAATGCTCAGGGATTGATTTCTGTCTTTGCCCGCTTTTCATCTCACGATACCCTCAGGGTGGGGAGGCCACAACACAAAAATAAAAACATCAAATGATCATCAGACTTGCTTTTATCGTCTATTTTTATGTGGCTTTGGGTGGCCTGCTTTGGCTTGGAGTTGAGGTCACATATGCCAGTCTTCATGATGGAGCGGAAGATGTGGCGCCACAGCAACACTTAACTTTGTACGATTTGCCAAGTGAGATTATTGAGCGTGTGTGTCATGAATTGTCCAACGAAGATTGGATGAATTTTCGCCTGAGTCATTCACGCGCAAGCCACATTTTATCCTTTCGCTATTCACGTGTGAGTCTGGGCGGAATGACCCAAGTTTTGTTGAAATATGATCACGGTCATATCGCCCATTTTTTAAGGGAACATGCGCTTCGAGTTGAAGATGTGAGGCACCTGATTAATATCGCGGGCTCGTCCTATGTTATGCTTGAGGAGAGCCAAAAACTGTTTGCCCATCAAAACGCAGCAAGAATCAATCGGGATTTCTACATCGATGTGGCTTTGATCGGCGCCACGGTCTCTTGTATTGCTCTTGCGCAAATGCGGCCGTTTCTATGGGATTTGCGGCCTGCTTTGGTAGCGACAACTGCTTTAAGCTTATTCATGATCCGTCGTATTTTTGATGTGTTTTCCGTCGAGGATTTGCCCGGATTTGGTCTGATGTCCTCTTTGCAACGGTACAGGTTATATTGGCGGCTGCACCAGATGGATAACCTGTTAATCGAAATTCAGCAAGAGCTCTTGCGTGCCGGTGAGGTTGCTACAGAACAATAGCAGACTGTTTCAACAAGCTATCCAGACTATGTAGGATGGTGTGGATTCGGGAATTGCATCTCAAGATCATTTCGCCTAAAAGGGAACATTATTTAGGAAAACGGAGCTTATCTTATGCGTGGTATAGTTGGACGGATTTTTGCACTCATGGCCTTAGTTGGTATTTCCTCATGTGTTAGTGCCACCCCGCAAAACCTCTTCGAAAATGAACAAGCGCCTCACCCTCAAGTTCGTGCTCGATTAACTGCAATGGGCGAGACCGATCCCCGTCTTTTTGAAACAATAGAATTTCCTCGGAGTGAGAGAGATTCTTATCTAGCTGCTGCAGCACCAGCAACACCAGACTCAGACGCGCCTCAACTGCGACGCGCTTTGCATCGTCACGCATTACCTCTTGTTGAAGATAATTTTGTGTTACACTTCATGCGTGCGCCCAATACTCGTTTGTATGCTTTTGCCTCATTTCTGCTGATTGTGGGGAATATTTGCGCGGCCATTCCATCCAAAGCTTTTGATTATTGCGGTGAAAATAAAGATTTGTGTATGCGTCTGGCCTTATGTGTGAAAGTTGGATTGTTTGTTGGTGCTCTAAATTTATACAAATACATCCGTGAACGGGCATGAGATGTGCGCAGGAGGCGAGCCCGCGGTGTTATTAGCCAGGTTAAGCAGTTTAAGTCTGTGTTTAATGGTATGGATTGGTCCAGCGAACGGATCAGATTTGGCGTTTCAGGTGCAGGAAGTAGAGGATGCACCTTCCTCAACTGTTTCAGCCCATCCCTCAGTGCGGGAAAAACTGAAGTCGCTAGCACCAAAAGGAAAACCCAGTCGTCACAAGAGACCCTCAGGGCCTAACCTCACGCGTAAAAAGAATACGCGGAAATTCGCAAATTTAATTGTCCTTATGGGAAGCCAGGGACTTGATGCTTCTCAGCAGGAAGAGCGTGAGCTAGACAATCCAAACCCTTCGGCAAGCAGGGTCTTGTCTTTAAGTCAAAAAGTAACTGGTGGCGCGCACGTAATTGAGGCTGAAGGTGTTGAAAAGGTTCCTCAAAGGCCCAGTTTTTTACTAAGGCACCTTCAAAGGATTGGGGATGAGCCCGAACAGCGTCTTTTTTTGGTGGTGGTTACGTCCCTTGCGCCTTTCGCGGCCATCTTGAATATTCATGCCTTATCCTCTTATTTTGGCGACCTACAGCGGCAGTTTGCCGCGACGAATGTGGCGTGTGTTCTTGTTGTGATGGTGTTGGGCTATCGAACGTATCGAGAGTTAGAGCGCGTCACAAAGGGGACGTCAAAGAAAAACTGAGGCCTGAAGAATAATTCCAATCTCACATTCAATGTGGCGTGCAGCAGTTTACTGTGAGTGCCGAACCCTGCTAGGCCCTCTATCGCCACGAGTTTACCTCATGCAAATTTATAATCTCTTTGAGGGGCCTCTTGAGCCTTGCTCTCAGGAAGATGTTCCTGTGCTTTTCGTACCCCGTTCCTGTAGAGCCTGCCAAATTTGTTGGTCCTGGCCATAGATGTCTGGCACCACGTGCATTTTGCCGGCATCGTCAATCCACACTGTGGAGTAAGTGATATGAACGTTGACCGGATTTTTAAGATTCACGTTGCGGGTCGTGGTGCCTTCCATCTGACGTAAGACTTCTTCTTTGGGCCAGTTTATGGGGTCATTCAATACGAAGACTGCTACATCCTCAGGATGCTCAAGGCGAATGCAGCCCGAGCTGAAATTGCGCACTGCTTTATCAAACAGTTTTTGATCAGGCGTTCCGTGCATGTACACATCGAAGGGGTTGATGATATTCATGCGTACTTTGCCCAAGGCATTTTTATCCCCTGGTAATTGGGTAAGGCGATAGGATCCGCCTTCGTTAGCCCAATCTACAGATGCTGGATCTACGCGGTTACCGGCACTATCGCGAACAATAAAGTTGCTGCGGGCGATGAAATTGGGATCACGCTTAATCTTTGGAAGTTTGTCTTTGTAAAAAATACCCGCAGGTACATCCCATGGTGGATTAAATCTCACCTGATTAATCACTGAAGAAAACACCGGCGTATGGCGATACTTTTGGCCGATGATCACGCGCATGGTCAGTGCTTTTTGACCCTGCTCAAAGGCTTCAAGGTAAAAGCCAGCAATATTAACCAGCACGTAGCGGTCCCCCATGTGGCGGGGCAGCCAACGTTGGCGTTCCATGCTGACGATCACCTGCTTGATGCGATCAGCCACTGTCTGATTAAGCCGCTCTGCAGTGGCAGGGCCTACGACGCCATCAGGCTCAATACCGTGTTCATTTTGAAATTGTTTGACCGCATCAACCGTCGCCTGATCGTAGGCGGCAATTTTTGCCGCCTCTTCACTGAGGTAGCCTTCTTGAGCTAATCGGACTTTCAGGACTTGTATGCGATCATTTTGCTCGCCCAATTCAAGTTTTTCCCCTTTGTGTAAGATGAGGGGAGGCTGCTGTTGCTTGGTCTCCTGACGTTGACGTAACTCGGCCAAGGCTGATTTAAGTGCAGGGTAGGCTTTTGTTTGCGGTGCAAGAGCTGCAATCCAGCCGCAATCGGTGCTTTCAACGCCCTTGATGAGCGCTTCAGGTGCATTAATGGGATCGGGATTGATGAAAAGCTCTTTATTGATGGATTTAGGGTTTAAACGCGCACCGCCTAAATCGCTAATATAGCGAAGCGCAGCTTCACTTAAGGCCACGTCCCGCTCGATCAATGCTGCTGGATCTTGGGAGGAGGCGGTTGTCGTCTCAAAACGCTCGATAAAGGCGGCGTAGTCCTTTGCGTCCAAGCCGTCTGCCTCAGCATTTTTGATAGCTTGGGCTAACTCGCTTGTGCAGACAGCGTTTTCACCGCTGCTGGTACTCCAGGCCAAGGTGTAATTGCGGTTAGCATAAAATTTTTTGAGGGTTGCGTGCTGAGCAGAGATAGCGACCGGGTTCTTCTCAAGACGCTCTTTCAAGAGATTTCTTGCATGTTCAGCGACCGTTTGTCCGCCATCTGCGGCTTGGGCGTAAGAGGACGTGAGAAGGATGCCAAGAAGAGATAAGAAGGCGGAGTGGCGAATCAGCATGAAGTCTTCTTTTCTTTAATATTATGTGTGTGACTCGCCAAAATCATGCCATGCCTGGGCGTGCCTCACAAGGGTGTTCGGCGTCGCGCAATATCTTCTGATAGCTGTGGCAAACCTGCTTCAAAAGTATATTCGGCATTACTGAGGATCACTTGCATCGCACGATGGGTGGTAATGTCGATAATCAAGGGTGCACGCTTGTTAACGGTGAAGTGGGTCGTCGTTGCACCCCGACGCACCGTGACCACCAAATAAAGATCAAAGTGAGTCGTATCAAGACCAGAGCGATCGCAAATCTCTTGCATATCTTCTTTGTGATAGGTGATCTCGCTGCTTTGTGTCATGGGATAAAGAAGAAAAGCAAGATCGGGGCGCTCGCAACTTTTTAAGAGCATGAGCGGTGAAAATTCCAGCTTAGGGAAATGACTCAAATAGAAGTGTCGGTATGATTGAAAAGCAAGCAATCCAGCATCAAAAGTGATCTTTAAGCCCTGAGGTTTCTCGCTAAGTGCAGGAGACCAACCAGAGGTTTCCGAAGAAGTTTTTGCAGTGGTGAGACGCATGATATGACCCTTTCTTATCTGTGGGTTTTAGCTCATAAACCGCAGCAAGCCGTCGGTTGAAAGGGTCTCTTTCAAGGCATATGCCGCTGCTGTGAGTTGGGTTTGGGCTTGCATAACTTCAAAAAATGATTCGGTTATCGTAGATTCGCTTAAATCAGCTCGTTGCTGAACGCGGAATTCGTGGTCAACCACATGAAGATTATCGGTTTTCTCAAGCTGCTTCATGTTGTAACCAACTGAAGCGCGCAGAGTAGAGAGTTCTGCAACTGCCTCTTGAGCTAGCTTCAGAGATTCCTGTAATTTCTGAAAATCAACGGATGTTACATCGCCGTTGGGTTGGGCTGAGGTGCCAAACTTTACGGCACGCAAAGCTTTTTCAAAACCGCTGGCATTTCCCAAAACATTGTAAGCGAAGGGTACACCGTCGTCGATTTCCGCTGTAAGGGTCACAGAGTCACCCTGATAATAGCTGAAATCGGGCTGTGAATTCAGGGTGGGATGTGGCAAAAGTGCTAGGTTAATTGGGTCTTGATCGGTTCTTGAACCTGAAAAGAGCGAGCGACGCTCACCATCTCGTCCATTAAAGGCACGCGCAAGGCCCAACAAAATATCCGAACTGACTTGGTTAAATTCGTTGTGAGGGGTCGTACAATCTAATGCTGAGGTGACCTCACGTGCATAATTGGTGAGGTGGTCGATAGCCTGAGTCAAGCCACTGTAAGACAGTTCAAGCCGGCTTTTAGTCAGAGAAATATTTGAGCGATACTGGTCAATACGACTAATATCGGCATCATAGTTTAAGTAGGCTCGCGTGTCTTTGGCCATATCCTTGTAGTTGCTGGCCGCATAGCCTGAACTCATTTTTTGTGCAGCACTGTCCATTGTGGACTGCAGACGCATCTGCTGTGCCGAGAGAGTCTTCATTTGGGCAAGATCACCCACGCGTGCAACGGTTGTTGTCATGATCCTATCCTTGCTTCAAGAGTGTATCTATGGTTTCACGAGCCACTTTTGAGACATGTACTGAGCTCATGTAAAGGCGTTGAGCGCTCATCATATTGGCGAGCTCTTCTTGCAAGTTCACGCCGCTAATGGAGCCAATAGATGCCTGTAGCTGCTTTTGAATGTCTTGCTCAGCAGCAGAAAGAGTCGCGGCATCCTGCGTTATAAGGGCTGTCATGCCGATAAACTCGTTGGCATAGTCGATGAACGTTGTACTTCTTGGTGTCAAGTTACCTGCTGCTGGGAACGCAATGTTAGCCTTAAATCTATTCGCCAAACCAGAAATGGTGCGGTTATCACCCGCTGTGACAGCCATGTCTCCAGCCGCAAGTGCAACTGCGTCGTTCATCATGCCGCGCGAAATGTAGGATGAGTTAAGCCTAATGTCGCTTCGCACAGTGAGGTCATTGGCGAGACCGCCAGTGCCAAGCGGACTACCGTCTTGGATATAACGGGTAGAATTCACCAGTAAATCGTTGAGGCCAAAATAGTGTGAAAAGCCAAGACCTGTTGTGGTTTCTGTGGCTGGCTGACCATTCACAGAGACGATTGCAAAACCAAAATTTTGCGCAGGGTTGTTTAGAGTAAACTGCAGTTGGCCATTGGCATTCCAGCCCGATTGACCTTGGGCAAGGCCAGCATTAATGGTGGTAACAATATCTTGATAGGTATGTTGTGCCGCCAAATTGACATCCACAAATTCAACAACTTGGCGGTTAGTATTGTTTACCACCGCGACGCGCACTGTGCCGGCGCCTGCGAATGCTGCTGCTGGGTTTGCTATAGGGCGAATGCCTGTAATGCTGGGACGGGTTGGATAGCCCGTTCCTTGGTTGTGAACGGCATTCAATTCATCGCGTACACTAAGGGCAAGGGTATCAACATCTTGTTGGACTTTGGGTAGGAGTGAATCACGTAGCTCAAAGTATGCCGCAAGGGCGCCACCCTTGAGTGATGCTGTAATATCCACGCCATTGACCATCAGACCAGAGAGGGAGCCGGGTTGCCCTGGATTGTATATAATGGAGGGGTCCATGGAAGTGGAGGGAAGGAAGCTTGCTGTTGCGGCCGTTCCTTGCAGCAGCGCCATGCCTGAGGCTGTTTGAATCACCACCTCGCCGTTGCTTTGCTTGAACACGTTGACGTTCATTATGCCTGAAATTTTTAACAGCGCGGTATCACGCTGATCTTCAAGGTCGCCAGTAGGTATGCCCTGAGCCGTGTTTTGTGCGATTTCCTCGTTAAGATGCTGAACAATTTCCAGCTGCACATTCAAGGATGAGGTGAGTTCATTAATGCCTGACTCACACAGTGTGCGTGTCGACTGTATGCCGTCGGCAATGCGGTTAATATTTTGGGTGTATACGTTAAGGTTAGTCAGAAACTCATTTTTCAGTGCATCTGATTCGGGCGACAAGGCCATAGCCCCTGCTGAGTTCATAACAGTGGCAGCAAGACCGCCGAGAGATCTCTCATCCCCGGGACGTCCAAAGCTCTGGGTGATCGAGGAAAGAATGTCACTTTTGACGGTGTAATATTGGATATTGTTTTCCTGATCACGAAACTGGGCTGTCTTAATTTCATCTACAACACGCTTTGGAATGCCGGCTGTAACACCCATGCCGACGCTTCCTAAAACGTTGGTGGCAAGCTGGGATTCTTTGCGGGTGTAGTTGGGGGTAGAAGCGTTGACAATGTTGTTCGAGGCCACAGAAATAAGCGAGCTTGCGGTGCTGATACCCGTCAAGGCTGCATTTGTTGCTTGTTGAAGCCCGGCGCTACTTAATCCGCCCATTCCCATGATGTTTGACCTCGGTTCCTAATTAAGTCTCGGGTTGCTTTTACATCTGCTGGTTCATTGCAATACTCATGCCAACCGCAGGAATGCTGCGATAGGCTTGCGATTGTGTGCGACCCAAAGGACTATATGTCGAGACGCGATTTGCCTCCTTTTGCATGTATTTAGTCAGTTTATCGATGAATCGCTGATTAGCTGTTGCTACACGCGCCAACAGCACTTCATTTTCCCCCGCGACCTCTAAAAGTTTTTTCGTGCGGCCTTTAAGGGCGTCTTTATCAAGTTGTGTGAGAGTGTTGTACCAAGGTGTAAAATTCTCACCCTGTTCAATCAGGTGACGGTAGCGCCCAAGGAGCAGATCTTTCTGGTCCGCTTTCGCAGCTGCTTCTTTGACACGCATTTTCTTCAACAATTGGTTTTCTTCTTCAAGAAAATGAATTAAATCATCTGTGACCTTTAAAACCATATCGACGTTCATTTTAGGCCTCCTGCTGCTTAGGTTGGCGGTTTGTATTGTTATTCTCTGTTGAGGGCCATAGAGAAGCCTTGCCTTCCTGCAGGCAGAGCATCTGATAAGTGATGGTATCCACCAGTTCTTGGCCTGCGCCAGATAGGGCAGCTTCCTCGCCCAAAGCATCGGTCATGAGGGTGCGAAACAATCCAGCGCTTCCATCGTTCATGACCTCGCTGGCCTCGAAAAGGCTATCAAAGAAGCGGCCAAAAAGTTGACCAACAAAACGTTGAGCGAGTAATTCTGTTTCTTCATAAGAAGCTGGTTTGCGTTTATCCGTGACAGGGCTATCAAAACTAACCATGTTGGGTGCAGAGAGTTGCGTATTTATCATGATTACATTACCTCAATATCGGCTTGAAGAGCGCCTGCAGCCTTGATGGCGCGAAGGATAGTGATGATATCTCGAGGTCCTACGCCCAGGGCATTTAGGCCATTAACCAACTGCGAGAGGTTGACGCCTTCTTTTAATACCGCAATTTTGTTATCACCGCTGTCATTGATAGCAATATCGGTACGAGGTACCACCGCT
>CAYRKI010000002.1:42574-75755 GCA_964424815.1 uncultured Thiotrichales bacterium
AGAAAGGATTGGGCTGCGAAACTTGCGGTGTTTCAGTAATGCGGATAGTCAGGTTGCCATGGCTGATAGCTACTGTTGAGATTTTCACATTCTCGCCCATGACAATAACGCCGTTTTGTTCATCAATGACAATCTTTGCAGATTGATCAGGTACGAACTTGAGCTGCTCGATCTCTGTTAAAAAGGTTGAAGGGTTGCCCGCATATCGCGTAGGTACGCTCAGCTTAATGGTGGCATTATCGATGGAAGTGGCTGTTTGTTCGCGGGTAAAGCTGTTGATGGCATCAGCGACGCGCTTAGCCGTCGTCAGGTCAGGATTGCGAAGGCTGAGCGTGAAAGAGGTGAGGTCTTTCAACTCAAAGCCAATTTCGCGTTCGATAATAGCGCCATTGGCAATGCGGCCACTAGTGGGTACGCCTTTAGTCACGGAAGAACCTGACTGCCCACTGACATTAAAGCCACCGGTTGCAACAGGCCCTTGAGAGACGGCATAGACTTCGCCATCGGCACCAATTAAAGGGGTGACCAAAAGTGTACCGCCAGAGAGATCCTTGGCGGTTCCAATGGCAGATACCGCCACATCAATGCGTGTGCCTTGGCGTGCAAAAGGGGGCAGGGTAGCTGTCACCATCACAGCGGCCACGTTCTTAGACTTCATGTTGGCAAGCTTATCGCGTACGTTTACACCCAGGCGCTCTAACATGCTGATCATGGTTTCTTGGGCATAGGGAGAATCTTTAAGAGAATCGCCCGTACCGTTAAGACCTACGACGAGGCCGTAGCCCACCAGCTGGTTATCGCGAATGCCCTGAAAAGAAGCGACATCTTTGATGCGTACTGGGTTTGCCGCATATGCTGTCGTTGGCTGCGTCATGAGCGCTGCGATCAAAAAGCTGATTAAAAGTCCTCTCATGCTGTCCTTACTCATGTTAAACTAACACTCATGAATGCGTTATGCGAAAACTGTGCCAAGTGACGTAAGGCAAGCAAATCAGGGAGACTAGCTGTGAAGGTCGAAGGGACATCACCTAGATTATCATCAACTCAAATAAGGCGTACCCGCTCAGGAAGTACGACCTCGACATTTTCTGCCAGCACCTCTTCGCCCCAAACTCAGTCGGATGTGATGGCGACTGAAGGCGTGGGAGGTATTGCCGAGACTCTCGATTTAATGGCGATTCAAGAGCTCACCGGATCACAGGAAGAACGTAAACGCGTTATTCAACAAGGTGAAGATATGCTGGCTCAACTCGATCAGTTGCGTTTGGGTCTCTTGCGCGGTAGCCTCTCCCCAGCGACCCTGCAAAGCCTCAATTCAGCGTTGGCGAATCGTCAACGTTCAACTGGGCAAAAGGGCTTGGATGATGTGTTATTGGCAATTGAGCAAAGGGTTGCGGTGGAACTGGCGAAAATTGAGATGAGCCAAGCAGCCCTCTCAGAGGAAGATCAAGGTTGGCTGCAAAGCTAGAGCGATGGTATAAAAGATAACTTGTCCAGCAGTGGAGGAACAGAATGCAAATGAATGTAAAGAATGATACAGACGCAAATAAGGATATGCGCGTCATATTACCGCCTGATTATACCCCGTCTGAAGCAGATGAATATATGAATCCTATGCAGCTTGAATATTTCAGGCAAAAGCTGCTCCAGTGGCGCACCGAACTGCTGCGCGATTCTATTGAGACCATCCACCACCTCCAAGAAGAGACGCACAATGAGCCAGATGTGGCTGACCGTGCTTCTGCAGAAACCGATCGTGCTATTGAGCTTCGCACCAGAGATCGTGAGCGTAAGTTGATCAATAAAATTGATGAAGCGTTGCGTCGCATCGATGATGGATCTTACGGGTATTGCGAAGAGACAGGTGAGCCCATTGGCCTTGCACGTCTTGAAGCGCGTCCTATTGCAACTCTGAGTTTAGAGGCTCAAGAAATGCATGAGCGCCAAGAGCGCGTTCACAGGGATGATTAAAGGCCAAGCCTTTAAAAAAACTTGCATTTTTTAGAGGTCTTTTTACAGTGAGCGCAACTTCCATCATTAAGAGGTTGCGCTTCCATGTTTTTGCGTGTTTCGTTGATATCGTTATCCATGTTCTCAGTCGCATCCAGCTCATCTCTTGAAGTAGACTCTCCTGAGTCCGCTCCTCAACCGCATTTAAGTGCTAAGGAAGCCCTACTGATGTCTCCGGCATCAGTGTTGAAAGGCATGTCACTTAAAGGTTTGAGTAACAACGAAAATAATGTTCGTGATGACCTGATTTATTGGTATGACAACCACGTGAGCAATTTTCACAATAAAACTTTGAAAGTGGTTTACAGTAAGGTGGTTGAGTTCCTCACTTCAGATAAAGTTTACGATTATTTTAGGAATTGCCCTGCTCACATAAGTGCTCATTTTAGGCGTTTCGAGGAAATGCTTGATGCTTCCTCAAGATATTTGAATCAAAATGATGAGCTTCTCCTGCGTGCTCATGTCCATGCCTTGGATACGCTTATTGCAGGGTTATCATCGGGAAATGAGGAAATTTTTGAAGAGTTGAAAACGTTGCGGCAAAATCTGCGCACTTCGCCAACGCAGCACCGCAAATTTCAGCAACTTGAGGCCTATTGGAGTAAACCACAGAAGTAATAGGGGGGAAACATGCTTGATTGGGCACGTTTGCTGGTTCTCGCGGTTCTTGCCGCTCCGCTCAGTTTGATGGCCACTGATAAGCCTCAAGAAGACTGGGATTCACGAGCAAAAGCGGCACTTCCCTCTTGGGCACGACCAAGATTGGGCGAACACGGTGATAAAACCGAGCACGAGCGGCAGCGTCAGCATATGCTGGAAATAATGACCCCGTTGTGCATCGAAATTTCTAATGAGAGTAATCTGCCACATCCGCGCGCCCAGCTTGAGAACTTATTTTTGTACCTTTTTGACCCAGAAATTGTGGGGGAGCCTATCCATAGTGATGAACAAGTGCTCGAAGGTTGGCGTTGTCTTTATATGTCCCTGTTAGAGGGGCACCACTTTTATGAGCTAGGTCAAGTTGATGACGGCATTGTCAAGCAATTACGCGCCATCTGGATGATTGTTGGTATCCATAAAAAATCTCTTCAAAAAAACCGCCAATCTTCGGAATACTATGCGGAGGTGAAACGCTTTAGGGAATCTGTTAATCAGCGCTTTTAATACAGCGAGAGAGGTATTTCGGGTCCCCCTTCTGTTTTTTCTATACCTTTAGAGGGCGCTCTGGTGGCACCCACTAAAGTTAGCAGCTTAAATTATTTAAAATGGTGAGACTGCGTCAATAATCTGATGCCCAATGGGCGGCAGGTTTTTATCACTCAAAATACCGCGTCCGCCGTAATTCATGCGCAACTCAGCCACTTGGTCCTGCACGATGGTATTGGCTGACGAAATATCCTCAGGCCTGATGATACCTGTTAAGAAAATCTCGGTCACTTCTGCATCCACACGGACTTCCTGACGTCCTTGAATGACGAAATTGCCGTTGGGCAGCTGTTGAATAATCGTGCAGGGCACACTTACATTTTTAAGCTCGAGTTTGCGTTCGATCTTATTGCTGTCAGCCTTATGAACAGGATTGCTGGAGAGGTTGATGAGATTCTTCGGATCCACATCTTTGCCAAAAACCTTCTTGAGATCTTTTTCACGGCTCGCCAAATTATCAATCTTAATTTTATTGCTGGACGTGCGTTGGCTGTCTACTTTGTCCTCAACGGTGCTCGAACTCGAGTAATTGACGACCACTGTTAAAATATCTCCCACTCTCTTGGCGCGTTGGTCTTTGAAAAAGCCACGAGCACCTGGCTGCCACAGGGAATTGACCTGACGCTCGGGTTGTACGGGGGCGGGCATAGGCATAGTCACGGGCACATTATTGGGGTCCTGTCTTGGATCTTGAGGTCGCGATAGGGGCGGGTGATCGCCGATGTTGGCAATGCGGTTAAGCGTAGTACAACCTTGTAAAAGCAAGCAGCTAGTGGTTATCAAAAATACAGTTGCAACGTTGTGATTCATCCTCATTTGGCTTGGTCTCCTTTAAGGGGGGCTTGAGGTGCAATATCGACAACACCAGCTTCAGTAATAATACCAGTTAGGGTTTTTCCCGAATCCGTATTCTTCACACGAATGGTCGCACCTAATTCACCCTCATCAAGGGCCATGCCTCGGGATTCCAGATGCATATTCTCAGTCGTGTACCGCAAAGTGATCATTGCATTTCTTGCTACAGCGCGCGGTTTTTGAATTTCAGAAGAGCGAATGGGGATATTGGCGCTGAGCCCATTACCACGGGGCTCGCTTCCCACTAAACCTTCTGAGCTGGTGATAATAAATCGGCTCACCTGGCTTTCTGGGAGCTTCATCCATTTAAGGTCGGCCTCTTGAATGATTTGCTTGCCAGCGATGGGGTGTACCAATACCGGCACCTCGATCATGCGCGTGAGTTTGCCCTGAAGCGCCATGGGTGGCAGCTCTTTGTCCTCGAACTCCAAGGTGGCACTAAAACGATTTTGTCGTTGATTTAGCTTAAAATCAGCGATGGTGTAGTTCAACGGTTCCTTGACCGGGACATCAACAGGTAAAGGATGATGGGTAAGCTCAAGCTCGAAATCGCCTTCCACCACGTCTTTTGCGCTTTGCTTGAGTTCTTCAAGCACTTCTTCAGCTGTCAGCGTTTGTAGCTGATCAAAAGGGGCGCTGTTAGCCTCAGCTGCGGCAGTTTTTGCCGTGTTTCCCAGCTCTTTAAGGGTTTTGGCTTCCAAGCTCAGGGTGTGCATCATGCACACCACCCACACCCATATCCCTGTTTTGACTTGCATCAAGTTATTCTCATTCTTAAGTTTAGATGCTGTTGACCAGTGATTCTCCCATTTTTTCAGCAATCTGTTCAACCTTTGCATTCATTTGAAAAGCTTGCTGGATGCGAATCATGCTTGTCATCTCGGTTACTGCATTGACGTTAGATGCTTCAAGGGAGCCTTGCAAGAGCCTGCCGAATCCTGGTTGGCCTGGGGCTGCTACGTTGGGGCCACCTGATGCAACAGTCTCAAGGAAAACGTTGTTCTCAATGGCTGTCAATCCGCCTGGATTAACAAAATTGGCAATTTGTAATGTGCCAACCACCTGGGGTTGCACTTGGCCATCAATTTTGACACTCACTTCGCCCGTAGGATTCACTGTGATAGAAGTGACATTCGTGGGAATAGTAATATTAGGATCCACAAGATAGCCCTGTTGCGTCACCAGCTGACCCTGTGCATTAACGGTAAAGCTGCCGTCACGGGTATAGCCAATTTCACCCGAAGGTAGCGTAATTTGAAAATAGCCAGACCCCTCAATCATCATATGCAGGGGATCTTCCGTCTGCATGGGGGCGCCTTGCGTCATCAGACGTGCGATTGCTGCCGTTTTCACGCCCATACCAATTTGGATACCGGCAGGATTAACAGTGCCTGAAGATGATGTTAAAGTTCCCACCCGGTTCAAATCCTGGAACGCCAGGGTGGTAGTCAGCATGGTGCGCTTGTTATAACCCGTTGAGTTCATGTTTGCCAAGTTGTTGGCTGCGACTTCCAGGGCCCGTTGTTGAGTGTCCATACCCGTTGCTGCGATGAAAGCTGCTTGAAGGCTCATGATGGTTCTCCTGTCTTAATTCTTCATCTAGACTGATGCATTGGTTTTGACGAGTTGTTGGGTTGCTTGGCTACGCATTTGTTGTTGGTCTTGCATGAGTTTTTGGATAGCCTGATAGTTCATTAAAATTTGCTGTAAGGTAACCGTCTGCTCAATGGCATTGACGTTGGCGTTTTCAAGTGATCCTTGCACAACTTGAATATTAGGGTCCATAAGCGGCTCTTGAGCAGTGTTTAACAGCGTGCCGCTTTCGTAACGCATGTCATTTTCATTCTCAAAGGTGAACACGCCTAAATTATCGATAATACCGAGTTCACTGGAAATGGTGCCATCGGGAGAGATGTCTATTTTTTTGACTTCCGCGGGAATCGCAATGGGACCCAGACCGGAGCTTAACACGGGGTGTCCTTCGCTTGTGACAAGGGTGCCTTCTGCGCTAATGCTGAAGCCACCATTGCGCGTATAGCGAATTCCTTCAGGTGTCTCGACCGCAAAATAACCTGCACCATTGATAGCCGCATGCAGGGGATCACCGGTATGAAGAGGAGTGCCTGAGCGCAAATCACGCACTGTTGCATAATCCCCAACAAAACTAGCCTGGGTATCTTGGCTTTTTAAAAGATGCTCAGCAAAAATCATTTTTGAACCCTGATAGCCTGGCGTATTGATGTTCGCCAAGTTACTGGCTACTTGATCTACTTGGCGCTGCAACACTGTTGCAAGGGACAACGCTATATCTGATGTCAGAGCCATTTTATCTCTCAATGTTTATTCGACTTGCCTGGATTTATGCATAAGGCGTGCCAAGTGGAATTTTGTTTGAGTAAAAGCTGGCCTTTTGTAAAGGAACTTATTGGTCTAGAATGGGCATAATTAATTACAAGAAAAAGGGAGATGAGTATGTCCGGCGGAGAGATTGAAGAAGCCAAAGTCGAGGGAGAAGGCGAAAAAGCAGCGGAGGCTCCCAAAAAATCCAATAATCTTCTTTTAATTATTATCATTGCGGTTGTCGTTCTTGCCGGAGGTGCTGCGGCTTTCTTGTTTTTAACCCCTGCTGGGCAGCATTTGCTGGGCAAGGATGAGAAAAAAGAAGAAAAAAAACAGGAGCAAGTGACATACTTCAGCATGCCCGAGTTAATTGTGAACTTAACAACGACTGGCAAACGCACACCTTTTTTAAGAATTGTGATGAAGTTAGAGCTTCCTAATCCTGAGGCGCAAAAAGTGATTGAAGAAATCAAGCCGCGCATCATCGACTCCTTCCAAGTTTATCTCAGAGAATTGCGCATGGATGATCTCGAAGGATCGGCGGGTGTGCAGCGGTTGCGCGAAGAGCTGATTAAGCGGGTTAACGCCCTTGCTGCTCCGGTACAAGTAAGAGACGTTTTGTTTGAAACTTTGCTTGTCCAATAGGTGAGGTTATGAGCGACGAAGTTAAAACGGAAGATTCCATCGACGAAGCTGCCATGGCGGCCGAATGGGCGGCTATGGCAGAAGGTGGCGACGCTGAGGTGCCGGCTGAGGGAAGCGAGGGTACTGCAGAGCGCGTTTTAAGCCAGGATGAAATTGATAGCCTTTTGGGTGTGAATTCATCAGAGCGTCGTAGTGCAGCTTGGTGGGAAATTCTGACGAACTCTTCGGCACTATCATATGAACGCCTTCCCATGCTGGAGGTTATCTTTGATCGCCTTGTGCGATTATTGACCACAAGCTTACGTAATTTTACGTCAGATAACGTTGAAGTTTCGATTGAAAGCATGAGCTCCATCCGTTTTGGTGAGTACCTGGATGAGGTGCCCCTCCCGGCTTTGATTAGTATTTATAAGGCCAAACAATGGGATAGCTCGGCACTGCTGACTGTGGATACCCCCCTGATCTATACCATTGTTGACGTCTTACTCGGTGGCCGGAGGGGTGGAGCACCAGCGCGCACAGAAGGACGCCCCTTTACCACCATAGAGCGTAACCTTATTGAACGTCTGGTTCGCGTGGTACTCGCGGACGTCTCAAAAGCTTTTGCTCCTCTATGTGAAGTAGATTTTGTTTTTGAACGCCTTGAGACTAATCCGCGTTTTACAGCCATAACACGGCCTTCTTCGGCATGTATGTTGGCTAAAGTGCGTATTGAAATGGAAGATCGTGGTGGCAATTTTGAATTCGTGATCCCCTATTCAACCATCGAACCGGTTCGCGAGCTTTTACTGCAAATGTTCTTAGGTGAGAAATTTGGTCAAGACTCTATTTGGGAACAGCATCTTGGCTCTGAATTGTGGAACACCGAAATGCAGCTTGATGTGGTGATGAAGGAAACTAATACTACCCTCGATGAGGTGCTAAACTGGCAGCCCGGTTCCCAAATTATTCTAGAAGCAAAGCCTTCAGACCCTGTTGTGTTACGCAGTGGCGAGAGTGTGGTGTGCACCGCCTTTGTAGGGCAACGGAGTGGCCGTATCGCAGTGCAAGTGGACCAAAACTTCATCCGACCAAGTGAGGATTCATGACGATAAGCATCATCATTGACATCGTAGTCATCACCCTTTTGATTGCCACAATTGCGTACGCTGTGTTGCTCAATAAGCGCTTGACCACCCTTCACAAGGGGCGGGATGAATTGCAAAAGTTTCTTGACACTTTTTCAGGATCCATGGCGAAGGCAGAGGCATCGGTTAAAGATTTGAAGGCGGCCGGTGAGGCAGCCCTGTTGTTGACCAGCTTACAAAGGCAACTGCTTTAAGGGACGAGTTGGCGTTCTTAACAGAGAAAAGCGATGCCCTTGCAGCGGCTCTTGATGAGCGTATTAATGAAGCAAAGTCTGTTCTCAAACAGCTTGAAGCGGCCGAACAGGCGCCCCGCAAATCACTTAAGGATCTGACGCTTACTGCCACAGATGAGGAGGCGCCGGCAGAGGAAGAGCCTGAGATTATCCGTACGTTAAAACGGGTGAGGTAGGTGATGGACCGCTTCGTAAGTATTTGTCAAAAGATTCGCGATACACTCGATAAGCTCTTTGATCGTCTGTTTGCGCTACTTATGTTTCGGGTAAGGTTACTGCCGATTGTCATATTTTGTGCAAGCATTTTGCTGTCCCTCAAGATTGTAAATCTTAAAGATCAGGTCGACCGTTATGCCCTGGAAATTGAAGCAAGTCGTGCTTTTGCCGCGGCCAATGAAAAGGACGGCAATAATGCTTCGCAACAAGCACAGAAAACTGAAAGAAAAGAAGCTGCAAACCCCGATAGTCAAGCGAGTGCTGGCGATGTTAAAGAAGCATCCGCGCAGCAAGGGGAGAAAGGACTCTCTGCAACTACAGACGTGACCAAATTAGATCCTGCGGCTTTATCTCCTGAGGCATTCCAGGCCTTGCGACAATCTGCAGAGGCGCGTCAAAAAGCTGCTGAGCCTAAGGCAGCAGCAACCGAAGCGTCAGCATCAAAGGGGGAGACCGAACAAAATAATGCAGCTCCACAACTGTCTTCAACTCCTGTGGCAGCTGCCACATCTGAGGATCCCATAAAGCAAGCTACCCTACAAAGCTTAGAGTCCAAATTGGATCAAAAAGTTGAAGAGCTTAAAAAGGCTGAGCAAAAATTGACCGATCTTATGAACAAAATTGATGAAGAAGAAAACGTTAATACCAAGCGCTTAGTGAAAATGGCAGAAGCTATGCAGCCAAAGGAAGCCGCGGCAATTCTAGAAGGGCTCGATTTTCCCATCTTGCTTGAGTTAATGGAGCGAATTAAAGAAGCTAAAGCTTCGGCCATTCTCTCGAATATGGAGCCTCAAAAGGCAAGCTTTTTGATGACAGAGCTCGCCAAGCGTAAGAAAATATTCAAAAAGGATAATCCCGATCATGCGACCACAACGTCGCCAAGTTGACAGGGATTTTTAAGCTCCAAGCACGCGCTGGAAATAGTGAGGTGTTTAGTTGTTCCTTAACTTTTTTCAGCAAAATTGGATAACAAAGAAAGGGAGAGTTGGGCGATGGCAATAGATAAAAATATGCCCATATTGATTGTTGATGATTACAACACCATGCTGCGAATTGTGCGCAACTTATTAAAGCAACTTGGTTTTGATAACGTTGAAGAAGCCAATGATGGGCAACAAGCTCTCGAAAAATTACAATCAGGAAATTTCGGTCTGATCATATCAGATTGGAATATGGAGCCCATGACGGGTCTTGAGTTGTTGCAAAAGGTAAGAGCAACGCAACGCTATCAAAACATACCCTTCATTATGGTAACAGCCGAGAGTAAAACCGAAAACGTCGTGGCTGCAAAACAAGCAGGTGTAACCAATTACATAGTTAAGCCCTTTAATGCGGCAACACTCAAATCAAAACTCGAGACGGTTTTTGGCGCTTTTTGAGGGCGGCAAAAGCTTAGCTTGACGAGATATCCAGGGGGAGAAGGCTAATGGGAATGCCTGTGAGTAGTAAGATTATTGAAGAAATCAAGGCGCTGGATGTTAGCCAACCCATTACAAAGGATGATCTCGAGCGCATTGTTCATAGCGCCGTACAAGCTCAAAGCACGGGTGTTATGGCTGAAGATATTGGTCTCTACAGAGAACTCAGCATGTTAGCTGAATTTATACGTCATGCACGTTGTGAAATTGCAGCACTGCAACCAGAATGCAGTGCAGAAGGCCAGGGCTTTGCAACCGTTCATGATGAGCTTGACGCCGTTATTGGTGCCACAGAAGAAGCCACGGGTTCAATTTTGGGAGCTGCAGAATCCATTGAAGCCATTGCGAGTCAAATTGGCGGAGAGACTGCAGATCGACTCACCGAATGTGTTACGCGAATTTATGAGGCCTCTAATTTCCAAGACATTACCGGACAGCGCATTACCAAGGTCATTCGCACCTTCAAACAGGTCGAAGCTCGGATTACGACCCTTCTAGATGTTTTTGGTCCCTTTGTAACGGAAGAAGATCGGCCCAAGAATGCTGAAAAAACGGCCGAGGAAAAATTATTGAATGGCCCTGCCTTGCCTTCTGAAGCCATTAATCAAGATGACATTGACGCATTATTCTCTTAAAAGTCATTATTAAATAAATGGCTTACGAGCGTGGGGCATGTAGGGACGAGACTATGCCCATAACGTTTCTTTAATCTCGTAGTGCTTAGCAATTGTGCCTCAACAAGCGCCTTGCACTCGTGCAATCGAGGCCGAATTTCATTAAAAAGCAACTCAGCTTCAAATGTCGCTCTTTATAAAGTGTCAATATCGACCTTTTTAGTGAGTGTTGCTTATGGTTTAATGAGTGAGGGGTCAACTCAACAAAATGATTTTTTGCTCAGCAGTTCTCAAGATTTCTCCACCAATAATCCTTCAAAGTCCGTCACAAAAACTCCAATCAAATCTCTCTTTCATCTTCGCCGTTATTTATCGCAGATTAGATTCATTGACCAAACAAGCTGAAACGCACTGTGATAATTACCCTTTTGAAGAGGTGTTTTAAGTTAATTTATTTTATCGCCATAGTCTATCTGATGACGCCATGTGTTGGGGCTGGATTAGGGGGTGATTGATGAGCGCGACTTCTTGACCGTGATATGAATTTAAAAACAATATTATTTTTCCTCAAAAATATCATTGCCAAACTGGCTTTGGAAAATTATTTTCCAGAGGAAATCAAGGAATGAGGAAATGCAATGGTTAACTCGATAAAATTTTTGGCAAATTATAGCTTTATCGCCACATTAACATGTTTTATTGCCATAAATTCAATGCCATTGCAGGCGACAGAAAATAGGAGCGAAGAGAATCATCCTAGCATAATGATGGTTTATTTCATGGAGGGCGACGACGGAGTTGACGCAACATTTTCTTCGTCGAATACCCAAAAAAGTGTTGATTTATCCTCATCTGGGTATAGTTTTTTTCCTCCTAACGGTGTGTTAACTGAAATCGATATGAATCGCATCCCTGATCAAATGCAGTGGTATGAAGATTGGCATTTCAGCCAAATCTTCACAGCTTCACCTGAGACTTGTACAGACGTTGAAAACCTTCTCCCTGCACTTGGTAAACGTACTTCGACCGAGGCCGCACTAAGGGGATCACCGCAAAAAAAACGTGCCAAAAAAGAAGACATGGCGTCGCAAGATCCCCATTACCGCTATGCGCATCAAGCCTCGCAATCAATAAAAAGGTCTCTGTTTGCGGATGAGGGGCAGACTGCAGAAATTGGATACCTCGCGCCTCAGCAGGAAAACACAGGCGATTTAGGGCAACCAAGTACTGCTCCTTTCATGAGTGCTCAGTGGGAAGATCAAGCGGAGTTTACAACTGTGAAGGAGGCCAAAGCTCCTCAAAGGAGTCAAAAAGAACCATCGGCTCGAGCAGGGTTAAGGGGGCGCAAAACTTATACTTTAACAACCGCCAAGCAGGCCAAAGCGAATTACATGCAGCATCAGGCTCATCGCAAAGTATTGAGCCGGAACGGTTTTTCGGTGCCCGCGGAATTATCGCTTGGCCACGGGACTCAATTTAAACCTTTGATGGAAGATGCTGCAGGAATTTTATCTTACGAGGGAACGCGCTCACAAAGACGTAAACTCTTGAAACTGATGCCAGGATTTGTTGAGAGTCCTGTTAAGCCTTATTATCCAACTCGCGCGGAAAAAACCCATGCTAAAAATGAGTTCTTCGTTGACTCAGAGCGAGCAGGGACCAACCGTACCGCATTCGCCATGGAACGGATATTACTGTTTACCCATCGCTCGCTCAATGAAGTTTTTGCACCTCTTTTTGAGTATGTGCAACAATGTGCTGATTCCAGATCTAAACCAGATTTAGTGGAAGTCAGCGCGATAATTTATAAGAAGATGGCTGATTATTACGATCTTAAGGTCACCGTTGAAGATGAGGAATTCTGGCTTTCATCCTACCAGCTTACGAATGAACGTAATAAAGCTCAGCTTGTGGAGAATATTCAGCTTTTAAGCGAGGGCAGAAATCCAAAACTTGAAGGTGAAGATTCTCAAGCCCACCACATGACGCAAAGAAAAATTCTTCAATCTAATCCTAAAGCCTGCGAGATTGTGATCTATATCCCCTCAAGTTTTCACCATGAGCATACTGAAATCTTGCATTCCTATCTTCACTTTGGAGAGGAAACTCTGGTGCACGGAATCAATGGCGACCAATGGCATGCCCGACGCAAGGCGGCTAATCTTGCGCTGCATCAGCTTCTTTTAGACAAGGTTAGACCGCTGCTGAAAAATTAGGTTGACCTGCGTGACATTAGTTGAATGGCGCGCCTTTGGGCGCGTTTTTTCAAATGATTTGCTATGATCCTGTAATTTTTTGTCATTGCTTTGCAGTTTCTGTTTCGGCTAGGCCTATGTCATAACATTCTCAGAGAAAGTTGACGCAGAGCCACAGGATGAACTGGAGAAGTATCGTTTTAGCAGCTGGTGAGGGGACGCGTATGCGCTCCAAACTCAATAAGGTCATGCATAAAGTCGCAGGACTTCCCATGGTGGGTCATGTACTGAACGCGCTTAAGGAAGCTGGTTGTCGCTCTCCAATTGTTGTTCTCTCTCCTGCTCGTCCTGAAGTTGAGGCATTCGCCCGCGCTTTTATGCCTGACGTAAACATTGCTCATCAAGAGCAGCAGCTCGGCACAGGGCACGCAGTGATGACGGCACTATCGCATCTGGTTGATGAAAATTGCCCGGTGTTAATTGTGTTTGCGGATACGCCCCTTATTCGCCCGGAAACCATGGCGCACGTTATCGAGCTCTTCACGACACGTCAGCTTGATGTTATGGCACTTGCTATGCAGCTTGAAGATGGCGGTGCGTATGGACGTCTTGTTTTAGACGACAGCGGTAATTTGCAACGCATCGTCGAGGCGCGCGATGCATCGCAAGAAGAATTAAGAATAAATCTTTGCAACTCTGGAATGATGGTGGTTCGTTCCAGCGTCTTGCGTGCTTTATTGCCGAAGCTCAACAACGCGAATACCCAGGGCGAATATTATCTTCCTGATCTCATAGCACTTGCTTGCGTGTCTTCTTATAAAGTCGGCCATCATTTAATTGATGAAGCAGAAGTGATGGGGGTAAATAACCGGCTTGATTTAGCCGCTGTCGAGGCTGCTTTTCAAGAACGTGCTCGCCATCAAGCTATGCTTGCAGGTGTGACGCTTATCGCCCCAGAAACAATTTTCTTTTCATATGACACGGACCTTGCAGCGGACGTTTGTGTTCATCCCCACGTGGTTTTCGGCCCAGGTGTAAAGGTGGCTGGCGACGCTGAAATCTTAAGTTATAGCCATCTTGAGGGATGTGATATTGCATCGGGTGCACGAGTCGGTCCCTTTGCAAGAATTCGTCCCGAGACCATGATTGATGAGGGGGCCCACATTGGAAACTTCGTTGAGGTAAAAAAGTCTCATGTGGGTAGAGGTGCTAAAATCAATCACCTTAGTTATATAGGTGATGCAGAGCTGGGTGCTAAAACCAATATTGGTGCTGGGACAATCACTTGTAACTATGACGGTTTTGTGAAATCTAAAACTCACATAGGCGAAGGTGTATTCGTGGGTTCCAATACCGCTTTGGTCGCTCCTCTTACCGTTGGGGAGGGCGCCATCATTGGGGCAGGCAGCGTAATCACCCAGGATATCAATCCAGACAGTATGGTCGTGGTGCGTGCTGAACGGCGCGATGTGAATGGTGGTGCGAAAAGGTTTCGGCAAAGAAAGCTGAGCCATAAGCAGGACTAAGTCACAAAACATTTAGGTAGTGTAGGGAGAAAAAGTAAATGTGCGGAATCGTTGGTATTCTGGGTTCTAAAGAGGCGACCTCGCGTTTAGTTGAAGGACTCGAGCGTCTAGAATATCGGGGTTATGATTCCGCTGGGATTGCTGTGCATTCAGGCGGTATACAACGCCGCCGATGTGTGGGACGCGTCATGGGATTGAGAGAGCTATTGGCGAAAAATCCTGTAAATGGGAACGTGGGAATTGCCCATACCCGGTGGGCGACCCATGGGGTGCCCAATGAAGCAAATGCTCATCCGCACATGGCAGGTCCCGTGGCGGTGGTGCACAACGGCATTATTGAAAACCACGCTGCATTGCGAGCAGAACTTGAAAGACAGGGATGCGTGTTTACTTCTGACACTGACACAGAAGTGGTCGCCCATCTCATTGATCAAAACCTTAAAGCTGGGCAAGCGCCTGAGGCTGCTGCTATGGCTGCTATCAGGCGTTTAGAAGGCGCCTATGCTCTTGCCATCATGTTTGAGGATAAGCCGGATTTGCTGATTGGCGCGCGCCTTGGTAGTCCGCTTGCTGTTGGTTATAACGATTCTGAGTATTATTTGGGTTCGGATGCCTTAGCGCTTGCAGGTCTTGCACAGCGATTAAGTTTTCTTGAAGAGGGGGACATCGCTGTACTGCGTCGCAGTGGCGTGACCATTTATGACCGCCATGACCTAGAAGTAACGCGGCACATTCAAGATAATCCGGTGTCAGAAAAAGCTGTAAGCCTGGCGAATTTTGAACATTACATGCTCAAAGAAATCCACGAACAACCCGCAGTGTTTGAGACTATTTTGGGCACCTATACCTCGGCAGAGGGCATTGAACTGCCGAGACTTCCCTTCGACCTTCAAGACATCCAAGCGATTCAAATCGTTGCGTGTGGCACGGCTTATCACGCAGGATTAGTGGCCAGATATTGGATTGAGCAAATTGCCCGGGTGCCCGTCGAGGTCGAGATTGCTTCTGAGTACCGTTACCGCACGCCGCCAATGCGTCCTCATACTCTTGCCATCTTCATCTCTCAATCTGGTGAAACGGCCGATACCCTTGCGGCGCAAACTTATGCAAAAGATGCAGGTGCGCGTATTATGGCAGTGGTGAATGTGGCAAACAGTTCCTTACACCGGGCTGCTGAAGCGGCTTTGCTAACCCTTGCTGGGCCTGAGGTTGGAGTGGCCTCAACAAAAGCCTTCACAGCGCAATTGATGGTGTTGGCGCTGTTTAGTCTTAAGCTCGCTCACATTAAAGGCCAGCTGAGCTCTCAAGGATTGCATGCAGCTTTGGAAGATTTGCGTGGGACCATTACCAAGGCGCAAGCGGTCATCCATCAAGCCTCTGACATCGAAGATATGGCAAAGATGCTCCTTGCCGCCCATGATGTTTTGTATTTGGGTCGCGGCACTTCCTGTCCGTTGGCTTATGAGGGAGCCCTTAAACTCAAGGAGCTATCCTATATCCATGCCGAAGGGTATGCCGCTGGTGAGATGAAGCATGGCCCCATCGCCTTGATCGATGAACATGTTCCGGTTATTGTAATTGCACCTCAAGATCAGCTGTTTCATAAAACCCTCTCTAATGTTCAAGAGGTGGCGGCCCGTAAAGGAATTATCTTGTCGTTAACAGATGAAGCAGGCCAAGCTGAGCTTGCAAAAATTTCCCGTGCACATTTTGCGGCGCCATCAGCAGGAACTTTTGCTGCGCCCATTATTCAAAGCCTTCCCTTGCAGCTATTGTCTTATTACACTGCTCTGATGCGTGGGTGCGATGTGGACAAGCCACGAAATTTGGCGAAGTCTGTGACGGTAGAATAGCTGAGTGTATAGGGAAACTCTCACAAACCAAGTTTTCATTGCGACCTTCGGCGCTTTAAAGTTTGCATCAGCAGGATTGCTTGAGGAATTCTGGCAGTCTTTTCCCTTATGGGTTGGCGAATAAGGCGAGATGACCTAATATAAGCGATATGCTTTATCGCACTTAAAGATAATAAAAGATTTAAGGGAGCTTCCATTGCCAGACAGCCTTCGCTTGTCGCAGCTCATGATTTCGCGTCTTTGTCATGATTTAATTACGCCCGTAGGCGCTGTTGTATCTGGTTTTGAAGTGCTTGATTTGGCTGAGCCTGAAGAGCGGGCCAGCCTTATTCAAATTATTCAGCAGAGCGCAGCAACAGCCTCACATCGGCTTTCCATTTACCGCGCAGCTTTTGGGTACGGAAGTGCGGATGTGCTGCGTGATGTGCAAAAAGTAACAAGCCTTGTTGAGAGTTTTACGCAATCTTGCAAACTGACTTTTCATTGGGATGCACAGCTCAGTGAAGGTGCACTAACGGGTGAACAGGATCAGTTAGAGTGGATGCGGCTTTTCTTAAATACCCTGATTTTAGTATCTGAGGTTGCACCTTTTGGTGGTGAGTTGCGTATTGCACTTTCGGCGGCTAATGGAAATTTATCAGCCTCGTTTGCACTCAAAGGTAATTTGGTCGAGCTGCGGCCCGACGTTATCAGTGGATTAAAGGGATACTTGGCTGAAGATGGTTATTCACCACGCAATATCCTTGCACATTTAGCTTTTTTACGTGCGCGTGAACTCGGTGCCACTCTTGACTTTCACGCGTCAAATCAAGAGTTTTTCAACTTACATTTGCAAGGTGGGCGAAGTTTAGCTTTGGCGCCCATAACACTTTTTTGATGATTTAACCCCTTTTTAAACATTTGCTTGTCTTCTAGAGGAACAGAGAATGACGTCCTTTTGGAGGATGCAGTGGACGAATTACTAACAGAATTTTTGACGGAATCAAGCGAGAATATCGCTGCACTTGATCAGGATATGGTAACCCTGGAGCAAAATCCAGATAACCCTGATCTCTTAAGCCGTATTTTCAGAACAATGCACACAATCAAGGGAACGTGCGGTTTTATTGGCTTGCCACGCCTTGAACATGTGGCTCACGCTGGTGAAAATGTGTTGGGCCGTATCCGGGACGGCGCAATTCCTGTTACCCCTGCAGTGGTCACTTTGATTCTTGAATGTTTTGATCAAATTAAAATGATTTTAGCTGCGCTAGAAGCGACAGAAAAAGAGCCGGATGGTGATGATGCAGATCTTATTGCGCGCCTTGAGGCCGCAGCAGAGGGTCAGCTTGCCTCCGCCCCCAGTGCTTCGGCAGCAAATCCAAATAGGGAAGCATCACCCCCTGAATTTACTGGGTCTAAGGAAGTGACGATTGCAGAAGCAACCGTGAGCGAAAATGAGGTTGCATCTGCGGTTTCCACGCACGATGGGCAGGATACACCTCAAGCTTCAGAATCCTTCCATGAAACAGCACCAAAGCCTTAGGCTCCAGTGCTCTCTTGACAGCTTCGCCCTGCTTCTGCTCCAGCTTCTCCCGCAGCATCTGCCGCATCTGGTGATAACGCTGACGGCGGGCTCGCGAATAAATCCATTCGTGTGAATGTGCATCTTCTGGAAAATCTGATGACAGTGGTCAGCGAACTGGTGCTGACGCGTAATCAGCTGTTGCAAATGCTTCGTCAACATGAAGACAGCGAGTTTGCGGTTCCTTTGCAGCGTCTTAATCATGTGACATCTGAATTACAAGATGGCGTGATGAAGACGCGTATGCAGCCCATTGGAAATGCGTGGTCAAAATTGCCAAGGCTTGTGCGCGATTTGGCTCATGACCTTGGTAAACGTATCGATCTTGAGATGCGCGGTGAGGATACTGAATTGGACCGCCAAGTCCTCGAGCTTATTAAAGATCCGCTCACCCACATGGTGCGCAACTCTGCAGATCACGGTATTGAGTTGCCCCAAGAGCGTGTTGCCGCTGGCAAGGCGGAGACGGGTAAGATCACGCTCAATGCGTATCACGAGGGTGGCCATATTCTAATTGAAATTGCCGATAACGGCCGCGGGCTGAATCTAGAAAAAATTAAGAAAAAAGCCCTCAACATGGGCCTTGTCAGTGAGACTGAGTTGTCGAGCATGAGCGATGCCCAAGTTCGCCAAATTATTTTCCGAGCCGGCTTTTCCACAGCCCAACAGGTTACTCACGTATCGGGACGCGGTGTGGGTATGGATGTGGTGCGTGAAAATATCCAAAAAATTGGTGGAACCATTGATATGGATTCAGCCGAGGGTAAGGGCACCCGATTTACAATCAAAATTCCGCTGACTCTTGCAATTATCTCGGCGTTAATCGTCGAGGCGGGTGGCGAGCGCTTTGCTGTTCCGCAAATATCTGTTGTTGAATTAGTGCGGGCTGGTGTTCATACGGCCAATGCCATTGAAATGATTAATAACGTACCCTTTTTGCGTCTTCGCGAACGCCTTTTACCCCTGGTTTCACTGCCAGCGCTTTTAAAATTGAGAGACGAGACGTCTGTCCACGATGAACTGATAAGTAAAGATAATTTTATTGTGGTGACCCAGGTAGGATCGTTAGTTTATGGCATCATTGTGGACCAAGTGTTTGAGACCCAGGAAATTGTGGTCAAGCCGGTCTCGCATATTTTGCGTGATATTAGTGTCTTCTCAGGCAACACAATCCTTGGTGATGGTAGCGTCGTGATGATTCTTGATCCCAACGGTATTGCAGGTTCTATGGGCGAATCCAATGCAAGCCATGCGGGTGAGACAGAAGAAACGCATTCATCGCGTCAAAGTCACTCAAACACCACCTCTTTGTTAATTTTCCATGCAGGCTCTGATGTGCCCAAGGCTGTACCTCTTGCCTTAGTGGCCCGCCTAGAAGAACTTGATGTTGCCAATATCGAGCGTTCAAATGGGCAATTGGTGGTGCAATACCGTGGTCAGCTGATGCCACTGGTGCCCATCGATCCCTGTCAACAGCTGCGCATGGAAGGCCGCCAACCAATCCTCGTCTTTAGTGATGCAGACCGGTTTGTTGGTCTAATCGTTGATGAAATCGTCGATATTGTTGAAGATACTATCGATATCAAACTCCGGTCCAGTTATCAGGGCTCTTTTGGTAGTGCTGTTATTTGCGGCCATGCTACAGAAGTTTTGGATGCAGATTTCTTTATCAGACAGGCCGTTCCTGATTGGTTTTCTTCGGGACCTTTTACCAAGGCAGAGGATCACAAAGAGAAAGCTCGCGTATTGCTGGTGGATGACAGCGTATTTTTCCGTAATCTCGTTGTGCCTATCTTGGGTATGAATGGCTATGATGTTTTTGCTGCGGAATCGCCAGAAGAAGCGCTCGCCTTACACGAAGCAGGTGAAGATTTCGATATCATTATCAGTGACATTGAATTTCCCGCGATGAACGGCTTTGATTTCATCAAAAAAGTGAGGCAGATGGAGCTTTGGAAGGATAAGCCCATGTTAGCTTTGTCTTCTCATAGTTCTGAGGAAGATTTCTCGCGCGGACGCGAGGCAGGCTTTGATGACTATGTTCAAAAGAGTGATCGTGAAGCGTTATTGCAAACCCTTGAGCAAATTTATCAGTTGAGAAGGAGAACAGCAGCATGAGTGCTTCTGCTTCAGCCAAACATCCAGAACGCGAGTTAGCTAGTGGGCAAGCGAAACAAGACTTTGTGACGGTTTCAATTGAAAGTCAGCTGTTTGGCATTCCCGTGTTGATGGTACAAGATATTTTGAGCCCACAAAAAATAACGCCAGTACCGTTGGCGCCACCGGCCATAGAAGGGTCCCTTAACTTACGCGGGCGTATTGTCACAGCCGTGAATGTTCGCACAAAACTTGGCTTACCCCCGTCCGAGAAAAAGACTAATCCTATGAACGTCGTTGTTGAAAGTGGCGGCGAGTTATACAGCCTGATGGTGGATAGTGTGGGCGAAGTCCTCAGTTTACCAGACGACCAGTTTGAGGCAAATCCTGCGACATTAGATGAGGTATGGAGAGAAGTCTCCCTTGGTATCTATCGTCTGGATGGTCAGCTCCTTGTGGTGCTTAATGTTTCAGCACTGTTAGAATTTGGCAAATCAAATAGTGCATTACGTTCTCAGTGATGCATAATGTGACTCACTCAATGCTCATAAAAAGAAACAAACAGGAAGCGGGGATTCAATGACGTTATGTCTCATCGTGGATGATTCCTCAACGGTACGAAAAGCGATAAAGTTTATCGTGCAGGATTTTTCATTCACCATCGAAGAGGCTGAGGACGGGGAAAAAGCGCTCGATAAGTGCAACTCCGCCATGCCCGATGTCATCTTGCTAGACTGGAACATGCCCGTCATGAATGGCATGGAATTTTTAAAAGCACTGCGCGCACGGCCTGATGGTAATCGCCCCAAAATCATCTTTTGCACCACTGAAAATGAGTTCAGCCGTATTCAAGAAGCCATCGTTAATGGCGCTGATGAATACGTCATGAAGCCTTTTGATAAGAACATTATTCGCGAAAAGTTGGAACAAGTAGGAATCATCTAAAGTGTCATTTGCGTCGCGTTTTTCACAAACGTCTCAGGCGGGATCAGAGCAATTGCGCGTTATGGTCGTAGATGATTCTGCAGCCATACGCGGAGCAATAACACGCATTCTCGAATCAGATCCTGAAATCAAAGTGGTATGTTCCGCTTCAAACGGTCAGGCTGCAATTGAGACATTAAAACGCTCCCCAGTGGATGTGGTGGTCTTGGATATTGAAATGCCGGTTATGGATGGCATGACTGCCTTGCCCCTGATTGTCAAACAGCATCCCGATATTAAAGTGGTTATGGCTTCTACGCTTACGTTGCGTAACGCTGAAATTAGCCTAAAAGCTCTCTCTTTGGGAGCTGTGGATTACGTGCCAAAACCGTCAAATCTTTATGAGGCTTCTGCTTCCCGCGATTTTCGCCATGAACTCATTGAAACCATTAAAGTTCACGCCAAAGCTCGTCGACGCAAAATCGTTGGTGCAGGAATTGGGGGTGTAAGTTCATCCGCCGCGGCACCAAGTACGAAATTATACGGGGGACGGGAAATTCGTCTTCGCCCGTTTTCTAAGACAGCACCAGAGGTGATTGGTATAGGGTCTTCAACGGGTGGTCCTCAAGCCCTCTTGACAGTGCTTAAGGGCATTAAAGGGATTTTTCGCCAACCCATTTTTGTGACTCAACACATGCCACCTAAATTTACAACCGTTTTGGCCGAGCATATCACGCGCGAAAGTGGAGTTCCTTGTCGTGAAGCCACGGATGGAGATGTGGTCCAGGGTGGCAATATTTATGTGGCTCCTGGTGATTATCACATGCAGGTGGTGCGAGAAGGAGCTCAATGCCTGATTCGTCTTAATCAGCAGCCGCCTGAAAATTTTTGTAGGCCTGCAGTGGATCAAATGTTTCGATCGCTTGCTGCTGCCTACGGTGCACGAGTTTTAGGTGTGGTGTTGACTGGTATGGGTTCCGATGGAGCCAAAGGAGCTCAAGAGATCATCAATGCGGGCGGTAATATTGTCGCGCAGGACGAGGCAAGTTCAGTTGTGTGGGGAATGCCAGGTGCCGTTGCCGTGGCTGGCTATTGTTCTGAATTGGCGCCCTTGAGCGAAATGCAAAATCTGATGAGAAGGATTGCGGTGCCATGAATATGTCGTTCACCTCTTCAAATAATGAAAATCCGTCTCAATCGGGCGCATGTGCTGGGCTCCAACCAGATGAGTTTCGTTATTTAACCCAAGTTATTAAGGATATGAGTGGGATTACCCTTGCTGAGGATAAAGCATATCTTATCGAATCTCGTCTTCTTCCTCTAAGCAGAGAAAATGGACTTCGCTCGCTTGCTGAGCTCGTTCAGGCAATGAAAAGTGGCCGTGCTGGTATCATCACTCAAGTGATCAATTCGATGGTTACCCACGAAACGCTTTTTTTCAGAGATAAAACACCCTTCGATAATTTTACAGAAGTGATGCTGCCTGCTCTTCTTGAGCGTAATTCTAATCGAAAGTCTATTCGCATATGGTGCGCAGCCGCCTCCTCAGGCCAAGAGCCTTACAGCTTGGCCCTTATTCTTAAAGAGAGAGAAGCTCAAGTTCGAGATTGGCGTTTTGATATTGTGGGAACGGATATTTCCGGCCCCGTGGTTGAGCGGGCGAAGCTTGGCATATATACCCAGTTTGAAGTACAGCGTGGCATGCCCATTCAGATGTTGCTGAAATACTTCAAGCAAAATGGCAATGATTGGCAGCTTAATCCCGAGATACGCCAAAAAGTGCAGTTTTATGTCCATAACTTATTGGACGATTTTAAAAATCAAGGTCGCTGGGATATCGTCTTTTGCCGCAACGTGCTGATTTATTTTGATCCGCCCACAAAAGCTATGATTTTGGATAAGATCGCTTCTGTACTAGAACCCAACGGTTATTTGGTCCTTGGCGGTGCCGAGACTGTGCTAGGTATTAGCAATAAATACCGCCTTGTCGAAGGAAGGCGCGGAATGTACCAACTGGCCTAAGTGTCGCCCTGAAGAGTTCGTTGTGGCGAAAGCTCCTTGTCTTAAACACGTGCCGAGGATTTTGTTTGCTGAGCGACGAGGCGCATGTACTACCCAATTCTCTTTCCTATATCGCCCACATTTCTCAAAAGTATCGATCGCCTTGAGACGTTTTCTACTGCAATAAATCTTCTTTCTTTAAAGTAGATTTGGCCTATACTGTCATCATAAAAATACATCTTGATGAAAGGCTTAATGAGATCATGAATGCCATCCGTTACTTGGTTTTAACTCTCCTTTTTTGCACCACTGCGAATGCCAAGCATTATATGGGTGCTGCAAAATTATCGGGGGAAAAAGGGGCTGAGGTGCAAATTGATGGGTATGCCTCAATCAAAAAAAGCGAATTTAAATCAGTTAAAGTTAACGGTGCCCTTGATTTTGAAAAATTAAAAGTTGCGGGAATACTTCAAGTTGCGGGAGCAGCCAATGGTGAGAAACTTGAATGTCAAGCACTTCTGGTACATGGCGGCCTTGAAGCCGAAGATATTCGTGCAGAGAGCGTCAAAGTTGATGGGTCTTTTGCAGGTGAGGATATCAAGATTAGCGGCGATCTTGAGGTGAACGGCGCGCTATCAGGAGAAAATTACGAAGTTAAAGGCATGACTCGTGTGGCAGGGGGACTTGAGCTGGACGAGAGTACTCTCGTTCACCTTGAAGTCTCTGGCAATAAGGTGATCCTGGATGATTCTTTTGTTGCAAGCATATTGATTAAAGCTGAGAGCAAACATAAAGCCCAAAAGGTTATCCTTAACGGCAAAACACAAATCGCTGGTGATATTGTCTTTGAGTCCGGAGAAGGCGAGGTCGAGCTTGGTCGTGATGCAGGTGTCAAAGGCCAAGTTAAAGGCGGAAAAATTACAAAAACAAATTAGGTTTTAGCTGGGGTGAGCTCGACAACGGCTCCCCCATGGTCCTGCCCAGCCTAACGTTGATAACCAACAACGGTCGTTGCTGGACTCTGCGGTTGTTTGAGTACCCCTAATTTTTTCTCTAGCAGTTTCGCCAGAGCTTCTTCCAAAGTTTTGCTTTTATCCTGATCGCTGTCCTGATTGCTCGTTTGACCATCAAAAGCCATGAGAGATAAGGTCTCGAGCTCCGAGGTTAAGTTCCTGGTGTAGGAGCCGCTCGATGACGGATTACCATTTTGGTCGAAAATAGTCATCTCAAGATTTGGGTTGTCGTCTTCTTTCTCTTCGTCAAAAGCTTCAAGAGGCGTGGTCTCAATCACACTCATTTGTACAGCTGATGTATCGTGTTCGACTTCTTCTGCCTCGCTGACCTCAGTGCGTGGATGAGCTGCAGCAGTGCTCATACAGCCCACGATGCCCACAAAAACTGTTAGAGATGAAACTAATGATAGTGATCGATACATTTTAATTCCGCTTTGAAGTCAAATATTTTTTCCATTTGAACGTTTTTAATGGGGAAATTCAAGTCATATTAACTTGAATGACCCTTTCGGGCACGGGGATGGGCAGCGGTGTAAGTGTCAATTAAAGCTTGATCTTCGATGCCTGTGTAATGTTGTGTCGTTGCCAGATTGGCGTGACCCAACAGTTCTTGAATCGTTCTTAGATCTCCGCCATTAGCAAGCAAATGGGTGGCAAAGCTGTGCCTTAATTTGTGGGGGGTGGCTGTTTCTGTCAAGTTATACTCCTGGCGCAGGCGCCGCATTTGTCGTTGGGCGACCCCTGCCGCTAGGGCAGCGCCTCGTGCCCCAAGAAATAAAATTGCGTCTTGATTGTCTCGCTCAGGATGATTGTCTAGGTAGCTCTGGATTTTGGTATGGACTTCTTGAAGAACGGGAACCACACGTTGCCGGCCACCTTTTCCTTTGATCCGCAAGAATTCGGGCGCCTGTGCAACGTCACGAATTTTGAGGTCCAGTGCCTCGCTTAAGCGCAAACCGCAGCCATAGAGGAGGGCAAACAGCGCTTGATCTCGCGCATCAAGAAAGGGGTCTTGATTGGCCGCTGTTGCCACTTGAGTGGTGAGTCGTGCTTGGTCAGGTGACAAAGGACGAGGTAATGCTGTGCGAAGTTTAGGTGGGCGTAATTCAGCAGCTGCCGAGTTTTTAAGGCCATGACGGCGCTCAAGATATTGATAAAAACTGCGCAATGATGATAAGGCGCGTGCATTAGAACGGGCCCGCGATCCAGCGTTAAGGCGCGCAGCAAAAAAAGCCCGAAGGTCCCGCACCTGAATGGTTAGAAGGGTTTCACGCTGCACAGGCTCAGCATGATGAGCCTGCAAAAAAGCAAGAAATGCTTTCATGTCTTGCGCATAGGCGATCAAGGTATGATTGGCGACAATTTTTTCGTGTGTTAAATGCTGCAGCCAGGCACCAATCAAGTGAAGCGCTGCTTCGCTGGCATAGGCCTCAAGAGGCGCAAGGTGCTGCTGCATTCTGACTCTTTGCTCTAAATTTGCGTTTAGCCTTCTTTTCTTTGCGTGTGGTTTTATCAGCGACAGGGTGGGACGATGCTTGTCTTGCGCGCTCAATAATAGATTTGACCCTCTCACCCCAATTGATGTCTGGCATGCCCATGACTATATCAAGAAAAGTCGCCATAATCCCCATACTCCAGAATGTTTCGCCCGTGGGGTGAAAAAGTCCATTGCTCAAGATAACAATACCCACTTGGTGCTTGGGGATAAAAGCGATACGATGCTCGGCCCCCCACAATAGCCCTCCTTGGGTTACTACATCTTCGCCTGCCCAGCGATAGACGCTCCATCCCAGACCATAACTAGACTTAGTTAAGCGTTCTGAGAAGGGATAAAACTTCGATACGGTTCTGGGCGTAGGTGTGCGGGGTTGATGTAGCCTTTGTAAAGTTTTGGGTGCGATTACATCACGGCGACCTTGCAAATTGGCTGCAACCCATATGGCCATGTCTTTAATGGAGGCATTCATACCCGATGACGCATAAAGATCAAAAGCGGGACCTTGTGCAAGTTTTGGTTTCCATGTTTGATTGGTGAGAGACCATACATGCGGTGTGATACGGTTGGGTTGGTTAAGGAAACTACGCAAACCTAAAGAAGCGTTTGTCATGCGAAGGGGTTTAAAAAAGCGCTCTTCCACTAACGTGGCATAGGGAATATCAGCCGCTGCATGAAGGATCGGGTCCATAAGGTTGTAGACGACGTTTTGGTAGGAAAACTCACGGCCTTGAGCAAAAGGTAAAGGAAGCTTAGGCAGCTGTGTGATAACGGCTTCAAACGGCAGGCCTTTGTCCATGAGCTCCCCAAGAGCGCGAGAGGGTAAACCCGTGGTCTGCCCGATAATGTCTTTAATCTGTAAGCTGCGGGTTGCATAGGTCGTGTGCAATTTTAGGTCAGGTAAATATTGAATAACTTGATCCTCAAGACTAAGGACTTGCTCTTTATCAAGCAGCGCCGCCAAGGTGGCGGCAAAGGACTTGGCAAGGCTTGCCACCGGAAAAACCGTGTCTTCCGTGATAACCTCAGGGCGCCCAAATTCGGTGGTGCCGCGGCAGATAATGTGCCTGATTTGTCCCTTGTAAATAATAGCAACGGCCACACCAGGAGGGGGCATCAAGCTAAGATAAGCATCTAATTTTGGCTCGAATCGGGCAATCACTTGATCAATGTCAGTGATGGCGGCGCTGACAGCGGGGCCCATCAAGAGGCTGCTCAACGCAGTCAATAAAGCTAGAATGCGTTGTTTCATTAGGCGATCCTCTGTCCAGTTGCAGCCCAATCCTTCAGAAAAGCATCCAAACCACTTTGGGTCAAAGGATGCTGAAACAGCTGGTGGAAGATATTTGGTGGTAGCGTTGCGACGTCTACACCTCTTTTGGCTACCTCTGCCACATGCAACGGACTGCGAATCGAGGCTGCTAAAATTTGGGTGTGAATGCCCTCGTAATTGTCGTAAATGCAAACAATGTCTTCAATCAAATCAAGACCGTTTTGGGCAATATCATCAAGGCGGCCCAGGAAGGGTGAAATGAACGTGGCCCCCGCTTTGGCAGCTAAAAGGGCTTGGGCTGAGGTAAAGCACAGTGTGACGTTCACTTGAATACCTTGTCGCGTGAGGTCGCGACATGTACGAAGCCCGTCTGGTGTCAGGGGAACCTTGATACAGACATTTTCGGCGATATGTGCCAACTTATCCGCTTCGCGCATCATGTCTTGCCATGAAGTTGCTGTCACTTCCGCGCTGACAGGTCCCTTAACGATGTTACAAATCTCGGCAATGACCTCGTGAATTGGGCGTGCTGACTTGGCAATCAGTGAAGGATTGGTGGTGACCCCGTCCACAAAGCCATAATCGGCAAGCTGTGCAATCTCCTGGACATCGGCGCTGTCGATAAAAAACTTCATGGGGATCTTCCTTCTTTGAACATTCCAGTTCATGGTAATTTTATTTTTAACTTTAAAGGACATTGTAGCAGCCTATGGCCGCAACTCAATCACAACCTCATCTTGCAACAGCTTCTCTTGTGCGGGTGGCACTTCCCGTGCCTCACGAGCGCGCCTACGACTATGTAAAACCAGAGGGGATGCGACTTCACGTGGGCGATGTTGTCCAAGTGCCTTTTGGGGTGCGCAAGATATGGGGCGTGGTGATCGAGTTGGATCCGCAAAAGGATTTGCCTCCTGCGGATAAACTCAAACCTATTGCCCAAGTTTCGCCTTATGGTCTGGGAGAGAAAACTCTCAAGTTTCTGCAGTGGGTGGCAGCCTACACGGTCTCGCCTTTAGGGATGGTTTTAAAACTGTCTATTCCAGTCGCAGAAGCTCTCGATCGTCGTGAGGCATTGAAAGAGTTTGGGCCTATTGAAGCGGTCGAGTTTCCATATACCGAAGAGCAAGTGCGCGCCATTGATGTGCTGGAGCAGCAGGTTAAAAAGCAAAAAGGGGTGACCCTACTTGATGGTGTAACCGGCTCGGGCAAAACGGAAGTTTATTTTGCGGCGGTCAGTCATGTATGTGAGGTGGGAAGTCAGGCTTTGATTCTGCTGCCTGAAATTGCGTTAACACCCCAAATGACCCAGCGCTTTGCCACTCATTTTGGTGTCGAGCCAACCCTATGGCATTCTGGTCTGACGCCCGCCCAACGGCGTAAAAATTGGCAAGCCATTGTCAGGGGTGAAGCACGTGTGATTATTGGCGCGCGTTCAGCGCTTTTTCTGCCCTACGCCAACCTGGGTCTTATTGTGGTTGATGAAGAACACGAGGGATCCTACAAGCAAGAAGATGTGATCCTTTACCAAGGCCGTGACATGGCAGTGGTGCGGGGCCATCTTGAAGGTGTACATGTAATTCTGGCATCGGCAACACCATCCCTCGAGACTTGGGTTAATGCGCGCCAAGGTAAATATGTTGCAGTCCATCTTGCCAGCCGTCCAGGTGCTGCTGTGATGCCCAAAGTCGAAATTATTGATCGCCGAGGTCGCGATCCCAAAGGCTCGCAATGGATGAGTGGCGCGCTTATTGAGGCCATCAATCAAACTGTGGCTGAAGGCGAGCAAACCTTACTGTTTTTAAACCGTCGCGGGTATGCGCCATTAACATTGTGCCGCGCTTGCGGTGAGCGCTTGATGTGTCCCAATTGTGCGGCTTGGTTGGTAGACCACCGCCACTACAGTAAGTTGATTTGTCACTACTGTGGACATCACATGCGGCCCAGCCCCACCTGTCGTAAGTGCGGCGCAGAGGATGCCATGACACCGTGTGGACCAGGTGTTGAGCGCTTAGCTGAGGATGTGGCCAAGACGCTGCCGCACCTTCGCACGTTGATTGTCTCTAGCGATATTGTGAATACGCCCAAAAAACTGCGCGAGGCTATGGAGGCTATCGCAGGTCATGCGGTGGATTTAGTGATAGGTACTCAGCTTATGGCCAAAGGACATCACTTTCCAAATCTTACTTTGGTCGGTGTCATTGATGCTGATCTTGGTTTGCATGGTGGTGATCCGCGCGCAAGTGAGCGCACTTTTCAACTGTTACACCAGGTGGCGGGGCGTGCAGGTAGAGCTGAGCGGGAAGGCCGAGTGTTACTGCAAACCTATTATCCTGATCATCCGGTGATGCAAGCGTTGATATCATCCGACCGAGAAGCCTTCTATGAAGCAGAGCAGGTCTCAAGGCAAGGAGCCCAATTGCCCCCTTTTGGTCGCTTAGCAGCACTAATTGTTGAGGGGCGGGATGGGGCCAAAGTTGAAGAAGTCGCTCGCCGCTGTGCCCACGTTTTGGCGCGCGAGAAAAACATTCAAATCTTAGGCCCCGCGCCTGCACCCTTGCAGCGTTTGCGCAAAAATATTCGCTGGCGTTTATTATTATCATCGGGCCTTGAGACGCGCCTGCAACCCGCTTTGCGTTGTGTTAAAGCGTCGGTGGAGGTGCCTTCGGGTATCAAGTTAATCCTCGATGTAGACCCTTATGGATTTCTATAATGAGACCTCCGCTTGTTCGCGTCCCAAAGGTGTGTTACAACTTCAGCAAATTATAAATCAAATAAGAATCTGAGGCTTAACCAATGCAGGGGGTCCCAGTGCAAAGTCAAAGGAGGGGCAGGTAATGCGCTATACAACACGCTATGCTGATGCTCTTTTGCAGCTGGCTGATCAACAAAAATCCCTTGAGGTAGTGCGTGCCGATTGTGAGACTCTGGGGCAAGCCTTAGATCACCATGATAATTTGCGTAAATTTATTCAAAATCCCCTGTTACCCCGTCAAGTTCGCGCTAAAGCCCTGAAGGATGTTGGCGAGAGTCTGGGTCTTTCGGCGTTGGTGCTTAATTTTATTCAAGTGATCGCCATTAATGGACGTGCCCATAATTTAGAGCTAATCCTGAAAGCAGTAGAAGCGTTAGCAGAAGAGCGCTCAGGCATAGTCCGTGCTGAAGTCATCACTGCTAAGGCCCTCAGTAAAGCCGTGCGTAGTGAGTTGGAAGAAACGCTGCAACGCAGCATAAAAGCGAAGATTAAATTGCAAGAGACTGAAGATCCCACTTTGCTGGGTGGGGCGGTCGTCAAGGTTGGATCTTTGATGGTGGATACATCAATCCGTTCACGTCTGCAAAAATTAGCATTAGCCCTAAAGGGAGCATAGTATATGGAACTCAAGGCTGCAGAAGTTACCTCTATTCTGAAAAAGCAAATTGCTAATCTCAATATCGAAGCCGAAGCCGCGGAAGTCGGTCAGGTTCTTGAGGTGGGTGATGGTATTGCGCGCGTGCATGGCCTTGAGAAGGTGCAAGCAGGTGAAATGGTGGAGTTCCCCTCGGGCCTCAAGGGAATGGTGCTAAACCTTGAGTGCGACAACGTGGGTGTTGTAGCTTTTGGTGATACCGCACAAATCCGTGAAGGTGATGTGGTGCGACGCACCCAGCACATTGTGGATGTGCCCATCGGTAAGGCTCTGTTGGGTCGCGTTGTGGACGCCCTTGGTAACCCTATCGATGGTAAGGGCGAGATCAAGACGAATGAGCGTCGCCGCGTTGAGATGAAAGCGCCCGGCATTATTCCAAGACAGTCGGTGTGTGAGCCTATGCAGACGGGCCTTAAAGCCATTGACGCTCTCGTTCCTATTGGGCGTGGCCAGCGCGAGCTGATTATTGGTGATCGTCAAACGGGTAAGACTGCAATCGCTATTGATACAATTCTGAACCAAAAGAAAGCGCACGAGTCTGGCTCAGAAAAAGAAAAACTTTATTGTATTTATGTGGCTGTTGGCCAAAAACGCTCAACCGTTGCGCGCATCGTCAAAACGCTAGAGAGTCAAGGAGCCATGGACTATACTATCGTGGTCTCAGCCACGGCTTCTGATCCAGCGCCGCTACAATTTTTAGCGCCCTATGCGGGTTGTGCCATGGGAGAGTACTTCCGTGACAACGGCATGCATGCTCTGATTATTTATGACGATCTTTCAAAGCACGCCGTGGCCTACCGACAAATGTCGTTGCTGCTGCGCCGTCCACCTGGCCGTGAAGCTTATCCTGGTGACGTGTTCTATCTGCACTCGCGCTTGCTAGAGCGTGCGGCCAAGATGAGTGACGCCTCAGGTGGTGGATCCTTGACTGCGTTACCGATTATTGAGACTCAAGCAGGTGACGTCTCGGCCTATATTCCCACAAACGTGATTTCCATCACCGATGGTCAAATCTTTTTGGAAACTGATCTGTTCTATAAGGGTATTCGCCCCGCCATCAACGTAGGTCTTTCCGTATCCCGTGTGGGGTCGGCTGCTCAAGTGAAGGCTATGCGCCAGGTGGCAGGCAAAATCAAGCTGGAACTCGCGCAATACCGTGAAATGGCCGCGTTTTCGCAGTTTGCCTCAGACTTGGATGCGGCGACCCAGCGCATGTTAGCCCGCGGCGAGCGTTTAACTTCACTTTTGAAGCAAGCGCAATTCTCGCCTGTATCGACAGAGCATCAGGTATTGAGCATCTTTGCTGGCGTTCGCGGTTTCTTGGATCGCATTCCAACATCTGAAGTGGCTCGTTATGAGCGGGAGATGTTGGCAACCTTGAACTTTGAGAAGCCACATATCATCAAGTCAGTGCAGGAAACTAAGCAAATTTCGCCTGAAATCGAAAAAGAATTGCTTGATTTCCTTGAGCATTTTAGTGGTGTGTTTGCGTAACATTAAAGGGGTAGGCGAACCGCGATGCCGAGTTTGAAGGAACTTCGTAACCGTAAGCGCAGCGTACAAGCAACGCGTAAGATTACCTCGGCCATGAAAATGATCGCCGCCGCCAAGCTGCGTCGCGCACAAGAACAAGCCCAGGCTGGTCGTCCATACGCCGATATGATCGAAGGGATGATCCAGGACTTAAGTGCCAAGCAGGTGACTACCGTCGGTGCCCCCCATCTCTTGGTGGGGAATGGTAAAACTGATGTGCATTTAATTGTTGTTGCCACATCCAATCGCGGCTTGTGTGGTTCGTTTAACTCGTCCATCGTGCGCTACGCAAGGCGTTTAATCCTTGAAGAGCAAGGTCAGGGGCGCGAGGTTAAAATCATTTGTCTTGGCAGGCGTGGACGCGACCAATTGCGCCGTGAGTTTGGCCATGCCATTGTTGAGACGTTTGATGCGCTTGATAAGCCACGCTTTAAAGACGCCGCACGCCTTTCCGAAAAGCTGCAAGAACTGTTCACCTCAGACCAGTTTGATCAATGCACGGTGGTTTATAACCGCTTTTTATCGGCTTTAAATCAAGAAGTCACGGCACATCGCTTGATTCCCTTTACGCCGCTGCCAAGGATTGATCAATCACAAGCTGCGGCAGCACCCACAGGCTTGCAAGCGTTGTACGAATATGAGCCCAACGAGCATACAGTGCTGGCCCAACTGCTGCCGCGTAACTTGAGCGTGCAGATCTATCGCGCCATGTTGGAAAATGCAGCGTCCGAGCAAGGAGCGCGTATGACCGCCATGGAGGGTGCAACGCGCAACGCGGAGGACATGATTAAGCGTTTGGACTTGCAATACAACCGCTCGCGTCAAGCCTATATTACCAACGAGCTGATTGAAATTATTTCCGGCGCCGAGGCGCTGTAACAGGATTGAAAGAAGAGGGAGAGACCTTATGGCAGAAGCCATCAACCGTGGATACATCACTCAAGTCATCGGCGCCGTGGTGGATGTGCGCTTTCCTGATAAAATGCCTGCCATCCTCAACGCGCTTGAGGTGGACAATAATGGCCAGCGCCTGGTTTTAGAGGTAGCCAAGCATCTAGGCGAAAACGAAGTGCGCACCATTGCACTTGATGCAACCGATGGCTTGGTGCGGGGCCAGAGCGTGAGTGATACAGGCCAACCGATCACGGTTCCCGTGGGGCAGGAGACATTAGGGCGTATCTTAAACGTTATCGGCGAGCCTGTTGATGAGCGAGGTCCCCTGAAAGCAAAGAAGTTTTACCCTATTCACCGCCCAGCACCCAGCTTTACGGACCAGTCCACGGAAACGGAAGTTTTGGTCACCGGTATTAAGGTGGTCGATCTGCTAGCACCCTATGCAAAAGGCGGTAAGATCGGTCTTTTTGGTGGTGCTGGTGTGGGTAAAACCGTCTTGATCATGGAGCTGATCAATAACATCGCCAAGGCCCATGGTGGTTATTCGGTCTTTGCCGGTGTGGGTGAGCGTACCCGCGAAGGTAATGATCTTTACCATGAAATGATTGAATCAGGCGTAATTGATCTTGAAGGTGATAAGTCCAAAGCGGCCCTTGTATACGGCCAGATGAACGAGCCTCCCGGAGCACGTGCCCGCGTGGCCTTAACGGCACTTTCTTTGGCCGAATCCTTCCGTGCTGAA
>CAYRKI010000002.1:75809-78002 GCA_964424815.1 uncultured Thiotrichales bacterium
CGCTGAAGTGTCAGCACTGTTGGGACGTATTCCCTCTGCCGTGGGTTATCAGCCAACACTTGCAACGGAAATGGGTGATCTACAAGAGCGCATTACTTCAACCAATCGCGGCTCGATTACCTCAGTGCAGGCGATTTATGTTCCAGCCGACGACTTGACCGATCCCGCGCCTGCCACCTCGTTCTCTCACTTGGATGCGACCACCGTGCTCAATCGTCAAATTGCTGAGCTTGGTATTTATCCTGCCGTGGACCCGTTAGACTCGACTTCTCGTATTTTGAGTCCCGATGTTGTCGGTGAAGAGCATTATTATGTGGCCCGTGAGGTACAGCGTATTCTGCAAACCTATAAATCCTTGCAAGACATTATCGCCATCTTGGGTATGGACGAGCTCTCTGAGGATGATAAGATTACGGTGGCTCGTGCGCGCAAAATCCAGCGCTTCTTATCCCAGCCATTCCACGTTGCGGAAGTCTTTACCGGCTCACCCGGTGTCTTCGTCTCACTGCCTGAGACCATTGCAGGCTTTAAAGGCATTGTGGAAGGTCAATACGACCATCTGCCTGAAATGGCATTCTACATGGTAGGTAATATTGATGAAGCCATTGAAAAAGCCAAGCGTCTTGCCCTTGAGGCGGCGTAAAGCCAGCGTTTAAGGAGCGGGAATGATGAGCAGCTTCACTTTCACCTTGGTCTCGCCCGAGCGTCAGCTATTGTCAACTGAAGTGACCATGGCAGTGTTACCGGGTGAGAAGGGGGATATGGGTATTTTAGCTGACCACGCAGCAACGATTGCAGCGTTGCGCCCAGGTCTGGTGGAGCTTTACCGAGATGGGGACGTCAGTGAGCGCATTTATATCGCCGGTGGCTTTGCCAACATCAATGAGCGCGGCTGTAATATCCTTGCCGAGCATTGCATTTTTGTGCGCGATCTCAATCAAGAGGAGATTGAGCAATACATTCGTAATTGCCAGGAAGATCTGGCATTAGCGGAAGAGCAAGAGCAACGTGCAGCTCTTGAGCGTGATATGAAGCTTGCCAATGTACAGTTGGATATCTTGAAGCGCCTTAGCGGCGTCCAGCAGGCTTGAGGGTGGTGAACACCGCCATCATAGATCTTGTGGCGCCCAGTGGTAAAACGCGTGCGTCTGAGTGGCCCGTTGTAAAAGAGTGGTGTGAATCACGCGGCCTGATACCCCGATTCTCGCCTGAAGAAGCCTTTGGCTCTCATCCTTTGTTTGCCCACAACATTGAAGCCCAACTTGCGCATTTCAAGAGAGCGTGCGATGCAGAGGATAGCGATTTTATTTGGTGTTATCAGGGCGGTTATGGCGTCACCCGTCTGCTGCCACACCTTGCGCAGTGGCCAAAACCCAAAAAACGCAAAGTTCTCATGGGCAGCAGTGATATCACCGCGCTCCTAAGCTTTGTGCATCAAGCCTGGGATTGGACCCCTATCCATGGACCGTGTGCTGCAGGGCGATTAACGGACAATCGTCTTGATGAGAGTACGCTGCATCGTCTTGAAGAAGTAGTCCAGCAACGCATAGTGGAATTCCAAGCAACCCTCCAACCGCTCAATAAAACCGCAGAACAGGCTCATGTTACAGCGCCTCTGGTGGGTGGTAATCTAACGGTGTTGCACTACCTTTTTGGCACTCCTTGGCAGATTAAGTCCAAAGGTGCCATATTGATTTTAGAAGACATCGATGAACGCGCCTATAAGACTGCGCTCCGTCTTGCTCAAATGCAGCAACTGGGACTATTTGATAACATCGCAGGGCTGATTTTTGGCTGTTTTACCCATGCTAAAGATAATGCTGAAGAACACGCGCTCACGCATTTCGTGCTGAGCTCCTTTGCGCAAGAAGCCTCCTTTCCCGTGTTCATCACTACGGCTGTTGGCCATGGCGCAGATAATCGGCCTTTTGTTTATGGCTCCGTCGCGTCGCTTGCTGCGGATTCTGTGCAACAGAGTGTGATTTTAGATTAATTTTCCTTCCCACTCTTGTGTCCTTCTTCCCTATTCGCGATAGTATTTAATAAAAATTAAATTTAATAAAAATCAAAAGCAGGGGAGTTTAGGGATGCGTCTACTTAAAAATTTATTAAAATCAACGGTTTTTGTTGGAGGTGCACTTGGCGCCATGCCGGTGATGGCAACCACAGCGACTTTTGACCCTGCGGGCAGTG
>CAYRKI010000003.1:0-26680 GCA_964424815.1 uncultured Thiotrichales bacterium
TGTAACTTAGCTGTGCTCATAAGCGGCTCAGGTGGTAGTACAAGCTTTTTTCAGAGGTAATTTAGAAATCTTACGCATGTCATCTTCGGTAAGCGAAAGCCCGACCCGCGTGGGATAAAGGTGCGAGGAAAAAATCAGATCCTCCAGCTGAGGAAGCCTTTTGAACGCCTCCATATCCACCGTGTGCTCACGAAATAAAAAGACCAACTCAATACTTTTGAGACTTTTGATCTTCACCAAGTGCTCAAGAATATTTCCAGTTAAAATGGATCCCTGTACGCGCAGAGATTGAAGCGGCAGCGTTCTTTTGATCACAAGGGGTAAAGTTTTAATACGGACCCGTACTTGGTTGGCCCACGTACGGGAATGATCGACGATATTTTTACAATCTTTGGACGTGAGGCGCAAAGCAGCGTAAGACCTTTGATCTAAGACACCTACTCGTCCATGGCGAACACCCAAAGCTTGATGTAAAATTTTAAATTGAAGCTCCTGTGGCAACCCAGAAAAATGACTGGAGTTATCCTCAACTTCATCTTGAAGCTCAGAGGTGAGCCCCCAACTTGGGAACCACATCATAAAAATGAAGCAAATTATGTTTGTTAAAGTTGATTTTGCTAAAGTATTCGCACAGTTCTTCATGATACCTCTCCTATTACCTTTCGTAACAAAATGCCTAAATACCTCCTTTCTGCGTCGATAGCTTCGGACCGAGCTGATTTTAGACTTTACTCTTCTCGATCAATTAGGTCTGAGGCGAACGCTAAGTCACACATTGAACGCACTATTGCTAAGGTTATTTATTCACCCCAGGCACCACCCTCAAAAAAAACGGCTATTTTACATTCTTTTTTTTCAAAATTTTGCCGAAGATCATGACATTGTCTAAAGGATTTAAATCCCAGGCGTCATCGAGAATGATGACTCTTTCTTGTTAGTGTAATCTGTGATTAGAAGAGTTAATTTATCATTAATAATGACTATGTGTAAGCAATATTGCTTTTTAGATATATAAGAGAAAAAGTTGTAAGAATGCTATCAACCATTCCAGTGAGTTTAAGACCCACACGGATTTGACGCAACCGCTATGAGCCGAACATCTTGCGGAGAGAGATTTTTTCATTCAAGCGTTGACTTTTAAGCCTAAGAGTCTTAAGCATAAGGACGTCGTGCCCAGGTGGCGGAATTGGTAGACGCGCTAGGTTCAGGTCCTAGTGGGAGCAATCCCGTGGAAGTTCGAGTCTTCTCCTGGGCACCACTCTTTGCTAGCCTTAGGTATAACAATGCCAACAATTGAGGTAGCTGTGACATCTCCCACTATTATACTGCATCACAACGATTTACCCGCTGATCTAGACCTTGGGTCTATTGTAGCCATTGATACCGAGACAATGGGTCTATTGCCCCATCGTGATCGCCTTTGTCTTATCCAACTTTCAAGTGGCGACGGCACGGTGCATCTCGTCCAAGTGAATCATAGTAGAAAGTGTCACGCCCCGAATCTGGTGAAGCTTTTGAACGATCGCAGCATTTTGAAACTTTTCCATTTTGCGCGCTTTGATGTGGCGATCCTCAACCACGCTCTAGGAGCCGACACAGGCCCTAATTATTGCACTAAAATTGCCTCCAAACTGGTGCGCACCTATACCGAGCGTCACGGCCTCAAAGAGCTTCTTAAAGAACTCTTGGGCGTTGATATCTCGAAAGAAGCGCAATCCTCTGATTGGGGTGCAAGCGAACTTTCGCCTGAACAGCAGCGTTATGCCGCAAGCGATGTACTCTATTTGCACCGCCTTAAGGAAGTCCTAGATCAGCGCTTACAGCGCGAAGGACGCCTTGAATTAGCGCAACAGTGCTTTAACTTCATTCCTGCCATGACTCAGTTGGATCTACTGGGGTATCTAGATTTAAATGTTTTACAACACTAAATCTATCATTTATTGACTTTTAGTTACTAAATTTACTATTTTTATTCAACCAAAACAATTAGGGACCTCATTTTGTCGCTGAACTCACTTTCAACCCATATTCATGAGGATTTAATCGAAGCTCAACGCGTCTTGAGCCTTGAACAGGCTGGTCTTCAAGCCCTTAGCCAAAGCCTGGATAAAACTTTTACTTCGGCTGTAGATATGCTGATGCAATGCACAGGTCGCGTGGTGACCAGCGGCATGGGGAAAAGTGGCCATGTGGCGCGTAAAATAGCAGCCACGCTTGCATCCACTGGAACACCTGCGTTCTTCGTTCATCCTGCAGAGGCAAGCCATGGTGATCTTGGCATGATTGCCGAAAATGATATTTTGCTTTTGCTATCTAATTCAGGCGAGACAGCCGAATTATCTGACCTGGTTAACTTTGCCCATCGCATGGCCATCCCTATCATTGGCATGACACAAAAAGCCGGCAGCACCCTTGCAGAGATGTCAGAGGTTAGCCTTGTCATTCCTAAGATCGAAGAAGCCTGCCCCCATGGTTTGGCCCCCACCACCTCCACGACAGTGATGATGGCCTTGGGTGATGCGCTTGCTGTGTGTTTGTTAAAGAGGCGTGGTTTCTCCTCTAAAGACTTCGGCTCATTGCATCCTGGCGGCAAACTGGGCCAGCGTCTTGTGCGAGTGAATAAACTCATGCACACCGGCGATGCCATGCCCTTGATGTCCGCATCAGCGATCATGAGCGATGTGATTGTCATCATGAGTCAAAAAGGATTTGGGTGTGTGGGTTTGCTCGATGATCAAGGTAGTCTGGTGGGTATTATTACTGACGGTGACTTAAGGCGCCACATGACACCAGATTTAATGAAAGAAAAAGCAGCTGATGTGATGACAGCCAATCCTTTAACGGTTTCTTCAAATACATTAGCTCAAGATGCTCTTGCGTTACTCAATAGCAAAGGCAGGTCATGTCTGTTTATCGTGGACGATCATGAAAGGCGAAAACCCCTGGGTATTGTGCACCTTCATGATTTTCTGCGAGCACATATTGCTTGAAGGATAGGAGTTAAGAGCTTGGATTCAAAAAATCAGTTGGATGATACCAAACAAGCCGCAAAAACCCTAAGTGGCAAGCACTCTGCTCGTGTGGCACGCCTTAAGGTCATTCTGCCTGTGGCCGTAGGATTGGGGCTTGCGACCCTTGCGCTGTGGCCACTCGTTCAAGCTCATTTCGATCATTTACGCGACAAGGTCACAGCGCGTCCTCCTGTCGACGTTAACATCAAAAACAAACTCATTAATCCTGAATCAGTGACCTTGGATGAAAAAGGTCGCCCTGTAAAAGTGCGCGCCGAAACCGCTGAACAGCAAGGTGATGACAAGGTTGATCTTCAAAAGCCCACCAATGAAATTGAGCTGGACGACGGTGTAAAAGTCAAAATTAAAGCAGAACGCGGCGCCATTGATCGGAAAACTGATACACTCACTTATGAAGGGGATGTTCAGCTAGAAACCTCTTCTGGGTATCATCTTCAAACACCCTCTGCCTCCCTCAATTTGAAATCCCATGTGGCTGAGGGTAATGAACCTGTAACGGCCAAAGGCCCTGCGGGAGAGGTACAAGGCGAAGGATTCACTGTTGACCGGGAGAACAAGCGCCTTACAATCAAAGGTAAAAGCCGGCTGGTGATCAACCCCAAACAAAAGCAGCAAAAGCCTGATGAAAATAAATAAGTTCTTTGTGATGTTTCTGTTGGCCGCAAGCCTACCATCTATGGCCGTGGCTTTTATCAATCAGGTGGATCAAAACAGTGATCAACCCATTGAAATTTTGGCGGACGATGGGATTGCCTGCGATGAGAATCAAGGTCATTGCACAGCCACGGGCAATGTGCGGGCAAAACGCGGTGACTATACCCTCACCTGTAAAGTTTTAAAGGCTTTCTTCGCAAAAGATGCAGAAGGTCATCAGCAAATTACTCGCCTGGAAGCCGAAGGCGGCGTGCATATGACCAGCACTCATCCCGAACAACACCGCAAAGCCTGGGGTGAGCGCGTTATCTATCAAGAAGCAGGTGAGATGGTGACCTTGCTGGGACCCTCCTCGCGCGTTGAAAGCGAGGATATGGTGATTACCGCAAAAGAGCGCATTGATTATAGCAACAGCAAACAGATTGCTCACGCTATCGGGCAGGCAACAGCCTATCGCCAAGATCGTGTGGTACAAGCCGATACATTGACAGCTTACTTTGAAAAAGACAAAGACGATAAAAGCAGCCTCAAAACCGTGGATGGCCTGGGACATGTTGTCTTAACCACACCGCAAGAAATTGCAACTGGGGAGCGCGGTCATTATAACGCCACAGAAGAACGCGCTGAGCTTCATGGTAATGTACGGGTGACTAACTGCGATGGTCAGCTTGAAGGTGCTTCTGCCGAGGTTAATCTCAAAGATCACACCAGTCGCATCCTTGAACCGCACCCAATAGCGTCTAACACCGATCCCAAGCCAAAGCGTGCACGAGCTTTGCTTTTGCCACGTCCGAAGAAAGATAAGGATTCCCAATAATGTCAGAAAAAAAACAACCCAAAACAGAACGTCAGGGTCTGTGGACAATTGGTCTTTCTAAGTCTTTTAAAGGTCGGCCTGTCGTCAGCGACGTCAACATCACCGTCTCTCGCGGTGAGGCTGTGGGACTTTTAGGCCCTAACGGTGCCGGTAAGACTACCAGCTTTTCCATGATTGCAGGACTTGTAACCCCCGAAAAGGGCCGCATTTATCTTGATGGCATCGATATCTCTGGCCTTCCCATGTATCAACGCGCCCGTCTTGGCATCGGATACCTACCTCAAGAAGCTTCTATTTTTCGGGGTTTAAGTGTTGAGGATAACATCAAGGCAGTTCTTGAGATTACCGTTGATGATCCTGACCGCCGCGCTGACCGCCTTGAATCCTTGCTTTCTGAGTTCGTCATCGGTCATTTACGTCGTGCGTCCGCCCTCACCCTGTCTGGTGGTGAGCGTCGCCGCGTTGAGATCGCCCGCGCCCTTGCCGCAGATCCGCACTTTATAATGCTTGATGAACCCCTAGCAGGTATTGATCCGATTGCTGTTCATGACATACGCAGTCTGATCTCTCATTTGAAAGAGCGTGGCATTGGTGTGCTAATTACTGATCATAATGTGCGCGAAACACTTGATATCGTCGACCGAGCCTATATCATGAATGAAGGTAGAGTGCTGATGGAAGGCACGCCATCGGAAATTATTGCCGATAAGAACGTGCGCCGCATCTACCTTGGGGAGACTTTCAGATTGTAGGATGAATGGGCGTCACAAACCGCCTCGAACAACGCCAAGCCCAAATTCTTACCCTGACGCCACAGTTGCGTCAGGCGATCAAACTGCTTGAGCTCACAAATCTTGAAATACAAGCTTTCATCGAACAAGCCGTCGTTGAAAACCCACTCTTGACCCTTGAAGAACCAGATAGCCACGAGGGGGCAGAACATCTGCAAGAATCGTCTGAGGACGACAATTCCTCTCAAGCAGACGACTTCGCAAGCGAAGGGCAAATTAACGACCTTGATCATCCAGATTATGAAAATGAGTGGGCTGATCTTCCCCATCGTGATGGCCGCACGCTTGGCGCTGATGATACTCTTTCAGCCCTGGATCTTGCAGCAGACGAACGCCACACACTGCGCGATCACGTGATGGCCCAAGTAGAAGTCGATATCCATGATCCAATAGATCGCTTGATTGCAAGCCACTTGATTGATCATTTGGACGATGCAGGTTATTTGCGCACTTCACATGAGGAAATCGCTGAGACTCTTAAAATCCAGCCCAAACGTCTGGGAGCGATCGTAGAGAGACTCAAACAATTTGATCCTTGCGGCATTTTTGCCGAAAATCTAGCCGAATGCCTACGCCTGCAACTTATTGATCGGGGCCTTTATTCCCCCCGATTTGTGATGATCCTGAGTCATCTGGATTTATTTGCTGAAGGTAAAATCGATCGCCTCTTAAAGCTGTGTAACCTATCCCCCCAAGATCTCGCAGAGGCCATGGCCGTGATTCGCCAGCTTGACCCCAAGCCAGGGCTGCGTTTTGAATCCGACCGCGCAGAAACCTTGATTCCTGATGTCATCATCAGAAAAACCAGCACAAGCGGAACGTGGACGGTTGAGCTCAACCAGGCAGCCCTTCCACGGGTTTTGATCGATGAGACTTACCGTGCCCATATCACGCGCGACAAGGATAAAACAACGGCGCGCTATTTGAATCAACAGCTCAGCCAAGCCCAGTGGCTCTTAAAAGCACTTGATCAACGCGCCCAGAATATCTTGAAAGTGGCAACGGAAATCATGCGTCGCCAGCAGAACTTTCTTGAATATGGCATTGAAGCGCTGACTCCATTGGTGCTCAAAGACATCGCCGCAGCCGTCGATGTACATGAAAGTACCGTCTCACGCGTCACGTCCAATAAGTATATTGCGACACCTCGGGGTATTTTTGAGCTAAAATTCTTTTTCTCCAGCGGCATCAGCAACTATGCCCAAACCGGCGACCATGCGGCCCAAGCGGTACGCCATCGCATTAAAACGCTGATTGGCGATGAAACACCAGGAAATCCTTTATCCGATGATGATTTGGTAGAACTTTTAGCTCGCGATGGAATTAATATTGCGCGGCGAACAGTTGCAAAATATCGAGAAGCCCTTGGCATCCCCTCATCCTATGATCGCAAGCGCGCATTTAAACGCCAAAACTGCCTTTGAAATTTCACAACAATTTACATTCTGCTATTGCGAAAGCCCTAGAAAATAATGCATTTTTTATGCTCTAGCATGCGCTTCGATTTTGTAATTTAGTGCGGTTAGGAGTATTCTATAAAAGATGAGAATTAAAAAAGGGCGCTGAACGCCCTATTTGAGAACGGAGGAAAATTATGCAGTTAACGGTTTCTGGCCGTCACGTTGACATCTCTGACGCTTTTAAAGCCCACGTCAGCGATGCACTCGAAGATATCAACAGCCGTCACAACATGGACCCGATCGAAACCAACGTTGTTATTTCCAAACAAGGTCATTTGTTTTTGTGCGATGTCACCTTGCATATGGGCAAAAACGTTTATGTGCGCGCTCAAGGCTCTGGCACTGAGGGCTATCACAGTTTTGATGATGCGGCTAAGGTCCTCACGGGCCGCCTACGTCGCCATATGAAGCGCTTGCGCGATCATCATCGTCACCATGATGTTCATCCGTCTCCGGCAGAGAACGTCCCTTACTTCGTGCTGAATACGGAGACTATGCCGGAAGAAAATACAGCCGAAGACATGACAGCTGCTGTTGTGGCTGAGACTACCAAGGAAATTCCAACCTTAAGCGTAGGTGACGCGGTGATGCGCATGGATCTTTCTGATGTGCCAGCCTATGTCTTTCGCAACTCACGCCACGGTCGCATTAACTTCCTTTACCGTCGTGGCGATGGTCACATCGGCTGGGTAGACCCCCAGGCCTAATCTTCTATCCTCTAAAGGCGCCCTGGGCGCCTTTTTTATTTCTGCCACAGAGCCTTGGTCATTTGCGGGAGGATGACGTCCCAGCGATAATCAATGCCACTGTGGCCGTCGGGAAATTCGTTATAGGTATGGGATACTGCAAGCGCCTGTAAGCGCTTTGTAAGACGCCTTGCGCCGTAGTGCAGATGATACTCATCCTCAGACCCACACACGATGGTAATCCACCTTAACGCTTTCAGGTTATCAGCGTAGCGGTCCACCAAATGTAAAGGATCAAAGCTGAGCCATCGTTGCCAGCGGGCTTGATCCACTTCAAGAGTGTGAAGGTCAACAGGCAGAACGGCTCCATAGGGTGCACTCTCTTGGGGGTCATAGGATGCTGCCATAGCAATGATCATTAGCGTGTGAATATCCAGACCCTTGGGCTTATTTGCATCTTTAAAATAAGCCATAAAAGCCTCAATTGAACCTTCAAAGCGCCCGAGATGTTTGACAACCTTGGGAATATCAGCAAGATAAACCAGCTCAAAGGCCATATCACCTGCAAGACAGCCAACCGCTGACCAAGTCACAGGATCGAGCATGGCATTGTAAAGCGCGCCGTACCCGCCTGAAGAATGGCCAAAAATTCCGCGCCGTCCTTGCCCACCGCAAGGAATGGCAGATTCCACAGCAGGCACAAGTGCATCTTTTAAGAAGTCTTGCCAGTTCCCCAGGATGGGTGAATTTACATATTGATTGCCCCCCAAAGCGGTGAATGCATCTGGAATGGCAACTACAGCAGGAGGCATCCCTTCATGCATCAAGCGATCGAGGCGCTCGGGCAAGTTTTCGCGAAAGCCTTGCCAGGCAATGTGCGCAGGGCCTGAACTGGTATAAGCGGCAAGATCAAGCAAAAGCGGTGGTGGATTAGCAGCATCATACTGAGCGGGAACGTAAATCCATACCTCACGCGAGGTCGGATCGCCAAGCTTATTGCTGAGATAGGGCAGTCCATCGACAACAATTTTATCTAAACGACCTGCTGGTATCTTGGTCCCTCGCCGCATCTACCCCTCCGCTTTATCCAACATGATGGATCGCATCATGCCGGATAAAAGGGACCTTGAAAAGCAGCGATCGAAGTATGCCTAATTGTTTGGATCAGGCCGTTTCAAGAATTGGTATTGAGGCGCCAATGAGGAGGTTGAGGAAGATGAAAGTGCGTTTGAAGCCCTAGATTCTTCGGTGTTTCGTTGAACCAAAATCTGTCTCATTTCATTTTCGTGCCGCTGGTAAGCAAGCCGTTTTGTCTCTTCCATACCCGCATAGAGCTGCTCTCTGGTGAGTCCCGCCAGCCGCATTGCCGTTTCTAACAGTAAATGCTTTTCAACTCTCTCTCTATGGAGTTGCTGCTGATGAGCTTCAATCAAAGTTGCATTTTCATCTCGCAGTATTTTAGCCGTATTTTGGCTGTGTTCTGCAATCATCTGAAATCTGGCTAAGAGCATCCTAGGATTTTGCAAAATATTATTCTGATGCACAAAAGCAATGAAATCTCTCTCGTTCAAGAGGTTATCGATGGTTCTTGCACTATGCTCAAGCATGGCTTGTTGCTGCCATATCACCCACTCATACCTCTGAAGAAGATCCTCTTGAGCAGACGAAGCGCTTTCTTCAACTGTTCCGGTTTCACGCGGTGAGCTATCCGAACTGTCTGAAGAGGACGCAATAATTTCCTGTAACTTATGAACAAGGGGAAGCAATTCCTCATAGCCTTTATCCTGCTGGTGGACAGGCTGAGGAGCATGCGTCTCTATTTCTTGAGCCAACGCAACTTCATCCTTAGCAACAACTTGAGATGATATACTCTCTTGTTTAGCGGATATAGATTTATCAGATACGCTTGTTGTTGAAAGCATCTCCTTACCGCTTTCGCCCTGGCTCACAGCAACCTTTTCTTTACGCTTTGAGGCGACAGGGCTAGGCGGAATCTCTTCACATGAGGATTGAGGTTGCACAGTGGTTTCGATGCTTGAGTTTGCATGAGTTCTTGTCTCGGCCAAAGTGTCATCTACATCACTTTTCTCAGGCTTCACATGAGGCAATTTATTACTTTTATCCGCAGAAAGTGCACTTTCTTCCAAAAAGATACTTTTTTGCCCCGCTGCGTGAGCAGGTGTTTTTGTACTCACCTTATTGGCGTTAGATGAGGTTTGTTGCGTGTCGTGCTGCATTAACGAAGGTGGCAGTTGAATATCTAGTTCCCTGCCTGCAACCCTGATGGAAATACTGGGCTGGGACTCGTCAGCCTTGGCCTCACTTTTAGGCTCATCCTCGATGACAGCGGATTGAGCTTCAGCAGAAGCTCCTGACGTCTTCACCGTTGCTTTCTGCTTTTTTTTCTTTGACTTAGTCTTTTGAGAGCCTTTGGTAGCATCTTTTGAATTCTGTATGTCTTGCGCAGATAATGAGCTTAAATTCTTTTCAAACTCAATTTCACTTGCTGCTGTAACTGTCGCATAAAAGCCAGCAAGAGCTTTCAATTCCTTGTCAAACCCATGCTGCGGGTTTTTTTGGGTTCCATTTATCTTGTAATGACACAAAACGTGCTGCATGAGCTCGACTTTGCGCTTCATTGTAGAGAGCACATGGCGCGTCTCGGACTGATCCAACCTGAGTGTATCGAAAAATGTTTGTAAATTTATTGTCGACCTTTCCTCAGGCGCTTTATTAAAGTGCTGGCGCAACAGCCTCTTCTTCTGTGCAAGAGCATGAAAAAATGATGGTTTTCCATCAGGCTCAATCCATTCAGCTTTAAGTGCGAAGTAATTTTGGGCATCTGATGCTTTTAGCTGCGGGACCAGTGCCGTGATCTGCGGAAAGACCTTCCATTCATCGGGCACATATTTTTCATCGCCAAGATGTTGGGTGATATGGGCGTAAAACATTTTTTTTTGATTTTTATAGATCTTACGTAAGGCTTCAAAATGGTGAAAGAAAAGAGGCACCAGACGTGGATTTTGAGCAGAGAAACCATCCTTCACCATCAAATCCAATGTGCGTTCTTTAATTACAGGCACAATAAGCGAGCGGTTAAAAGTTTTCGCAGCGCTGCTGAAGGCATCTGGGATCCATCTGTGGACCAATGTGCGTAACATCACCCCACGCAAAATGTCTGTATCGTTTTTTAAGCTCAGTTGCCAAAGCGCACCCCGAAGCAGCTCACCTGCCCGGCGAATTTTTATATCTTGGTACATGGGCAAGACAAATTTCAGGCATTCTGGTAGTTTTGGGTTATTAAAACGACGACTGCCTTCTATTTTAAAACGACTGACCTGAGAAATTTGGTTACTATGTATGAGCCACCCAATCCTGTAATAATCTTGACATACGGCTATTGCACCCAAAAATTGATGATCAAGACTATGCCCACCATACGACAGCACCGAAATAGTTTGGGGCAAACGTGTCGCGAGCAGAACCCATTCATACAAAGAAGCCTTATCCTGCATAGCGAAGATAAAGTTATTGAAAATTTCAGCCCTTCTCTGATTGAGATTCTGTTGGGTGATATACTTGATGAACCCATCTTTAGCTTCTTTCTGCCTTATGAAAGATCGAAAAATGTGTTCCACTAATTTAATATCGCGCCAATAGCCTTCATACTTCGGCAATATTTTGCTGCGATCAAAAAGCTTAGCTAAGCGCAGGCTTTTATGGTCTATCTGATTTTTGGAGTATTCCGGAAACAAAGTTTTCATCGTGTCATCAATCATACGTTCATTTCGCTGAAGATAAACGTTTTTTGGGGCGCTATTTTCATCCAAAGTTGCGGCATGGATAGAGTTTTTAATGCTTTTGATGAGGCGTTGAAGCCTTTGCGCCTCATCAAAAATGACGCCAGCCATAAAATCGTGAGATGATTCGTGGCAAGCATCATTTTTTGCACTCCAAGCCCTGCTCATAAACTCGTTGAATTGATCGCGGCGTGCTTTTGCGCACATGGAAACGATGTGTGCCGACAATAGACTGCGTTGCAACATGCGGTAGACAAATGCCTGATGAGGCAGTGAACCGGGCTCTAGATCTGAAATTTTATGAATTTTGCCTTTGTAACTTAGCATCACCTCAGGATTGAGAAAGTCGCTGGCTGAGGCTGATGCAAAATCAAATAACACTCTCGGCGCCCCAAAAACTTGATTATTGATGTGACACATTTGATAGTGAACGTCATGCCAAAACTGTTTATTTTTCGCATAATAGTTGATGACCGCTGATGTAATGAGTTTAGGATTAACTTTGGGGCCCTCTGGTGAATCTTCTAAAGCATCACGCACAACATCCAAAACATATGCTGCAAGAGGCGCAGTAGCAGATGAATTGCCAGTATTAGAGGATGTCCCGCTGGGGTTTGCTTCCTGTTTGACCTCGCTTGCAACACATATGACTTGGCTCCAAGCAATCAAAAACACCCATCGAAAGACAAATCTTGCCATCAAAAACCACTCCTCTAACGCAGAAAAGCATCAATAGAGAGTTTTGGCAATATTTTCAACTAAAAATATCACTTAGTTAATAATTGTGTCCCTTCCATCAAAATGAATCTCTTTTCAATTCAATACCCCCTGATTTTGCTTTTCGCGCATAAATCTCTCGGTTTCCCAAATCGCGGCCTGAATTTCCTCAGGGTCAAACCCAGTCACCCGCTTGAGTGTCTCAAGCACTAGAAAATGAGCATTTTCCATAGCATTGGCACGGTTTTGCTCATAGGAAAATGCACGATGAAGAGAATCAGCTTGTTTTCGCAAAATGACAGTTGTGTCTTGAGAATGGAATTCTTCATGGTCCAGTGGTCTTGGTGAAGCGGTGGCGCGTTGGATCATAAAACCATAGGCTTCGCCAAGTTGATGTCTGAGGAAGTGAATTTCTTGATCCTTTTGCGCAAGAATAAAAGGGTAAGGAACTTCATCAGAATCTGCAGAAGGAATATGCTTCAATTTCTGAGATTCCTGTTCGTTGTCATCGGCCTCCGGTATCTCTGACACAGCATTTGGCATGTCTTCATCGAGTTCCCTAACAAGGTTGATCGGTGGAATCGGGACAGTCACCTTGGAATCACCCTCCTCTTCCTGGTGTGCCAATCCTTGATCAGCCAAGGGTTCTTGAACGCTCACCTGCTCTGACTCGATTTCGTTTGCGCTCGCTTCTTGACTGAGTGGGACCTGCAGTTCTTGTAACAGAGCTGCGGATGTTAATGGCACATCTTTCTGGATTCCCTTAAGCTCATTGTTTTTGTGAGAGAATTCCTGCGGACTTTGCTCTGGGTTATTTTCAACAGGTCTGTCTGATTCTGGATGCACCTTGGGTGCAACGGCCTGTTGCTCATGTTTTTCTTTTTGCACAAGAGTCTCAGGAACGAGCGAAGCTGAAGCGGCTCCCCCTAAAGACCCTCTTTTTTTCTGAGGCCTAGGGAGTTTTTGGGATCGAGACGCTTGTGTTCCTGATGGCTCTTGAAGTTTATTGTTCTTTGTGGTTGTGGGTATTGGCTTTGCTGCTGCACATGCTGCCACTTCCGCAAATGAACGCTTGGCAAACACCGAACTTTGCACAACAGCAGATGGCCCAGCTATTTTATCTTCGTTTGGCATCATGGCACGCTTGATGTGTGATGGCGCTTGAGGGGTGTCAGCCTGACTACCCTGCAATTGCTGCTCTCTATCCTGAGCGACACTACAAAGAGATGCAGGTGGTTTCAGATGAGTGCTTCTCTTTTTGGATTTTTTCTTTAATTTCTGCGGCTGTGGAGAGGGCAGACCTAATAATTCTGCGTTCTGCTGATCAAGATACGCCTGGTATTGGCGCTTAATGTCTTGGAGTTTAGCATCAAATGCTTTTTGGGGTGAGATCTCTTGCAATCCATAGACATCCAAGACAGCCGCGTAGGCTGCAATCTTGATGGGTAGCTTTTCAAGGGCTTCTTTGTAGAGTTTGTCACTCAAGCTTGGACACTGCAAGGTTGAGCTTTTTTTAGCTCTCAACTCGAGGGGTTGACGCAAATAAGCCCACAGGGCCTCAAGCTTTGCTTGAGATTGGCTACCTGCTGCGTGATATTCTTCGCGTGTCATCAGCTTAATCCGATCATCTGGATTTGCATCCCTTACAAAGTCACAAAGCGCTTTGATGGAACAACTTAAGCGAAATTTCCACAAATCATTGGCAACGAAATCATGAGGGACGTGATGGGAGAAATGAGCATAGAGTGTTTGTTTTTGTTCCCGGTACACAGCATTCAGTGCCTCAAGAACGTGTTGTTTTGCAACAGTACCTGTAGGAGTTGTGAACTTAATCGCCGTTCTTTTTTGGTCGGCCATTTGATTTTTGAGTCGCGGAAACTCGTGAATAACGAGCTCTTTTATCAACAGATGCAGCAGTGTGCCTTTGATGGCTCGCTTATGGATGTCCGCATCAAGCTGATGGGTAAAAACGATGCTCACCTGGCCATCTTGAAAAATTTTAAGCGGTTGTGTCGCACTTAAGAAAAAATTATCTTCCTCAATCACATCTAATTGCGGCATGACCGCATCTTCACTCGCAGTTTCATCCGCAATCTGCGTGTTTGCCAGCGGCCTGATAAAGATAATTCCCGGGTACTGGGCACCATAATTATCAAAAGGTCGACCAATCAGATTAAGCCAACGTTGTTGCGTCAAATAATAGCCCATGACATAACCGCCCACCTCATAGCTATTCTGCAGCAAGCCTTTTTGAAAGCCCGGATAAATTTCACCAAAGCCTGGCGCATACAGTGTTTGCACAGCAAGACCGTAGATCTCGTGGTAGAATAGCTTGGCCTTCTGAATACGATGAGCAGTTTCAAATAAGCGGCTTTGGCTATCTTTTTGAATGGGAAAAAGATTCTGTTCTTTCAGCTCTTTCACAAAAGCCTCAAACCCGATGGACCTTGTTTTCTTCATAAGGCGTAATAGGGACTCTACTTCTCTCCATAGCGAGGGAGCGCCCGTTCTATGGTCAAAATCATGGGTAATGTGTTTCAATTTTAAGTTAGGCTCACAGGGTCTATCAATAAAGTCTATGATTGACTCTAAACCCTCCTGTTCTCTCAAAAACCCTAAAAAATTATATTTCCCCAAGACAACCTGTGCATCATCTTTCGACTTTTCAATCGCACTCTGTGCCCTGACCAGGACATTAAAGAATTCCTTTAAATCCCCTTCCGCGCTGAAGGCTGGCGTCGTAAAGATGTCATACGAGACGTTCACAAAATAATTTTGATCTTCAAATTGCTGCTTCAGCAAGAAATCAAAGCCTGACATAAAATTGAAAAGGTGAGCTTTGAGCGTGCGCTCAACAAGAAGCCTCATAACGTTGGCATAAAGGGGTGAACCACGCGTCAGGTCACGAGCCTTTAGCACTTCATCGCCCACGAAGATTTCAAAGTCCGGATTACCCAAAGCGGTATTTGCAGGATAGCGCCACGCCTCCAAAGCATGCTCAGGTGATGCGCGATAATGATGGGCGATTTTATAAACCACTAAATGGCGAAAGCTCTCGGCTCGCGCGCACAGATTGACAAGAGATAAAATCAAATCGTCGCTTTGTTGCAGAGTTTCACGAAAAATTTCAAAGGTTTTGTCTGAAAAGGCGTAATCACGAAATAAGTCCATTTGCTCTTGCCGCCAGGCACGCATGTCGCGAATGCTCTCAGCATGCTCCTCTAGTGGAAGATCTGTTGCCATGAGCGGTGTTGCAGAGGCCAAAAATCCTGCCAGAAGTGACGATAGCTGCTTGAGTTTTTTTCTCATTGAGCATCCCTTTATATTTTTATGAAAGCTGGTGGAAGGGCTAGCAGAAATTCTTTGTTTTACCAAGAAAAAACAAACTATTACGCCCACTCTGTTAATCGCATTTCGAAACTTCCCGATGCAATCGTGAAGGATAAAAAATAAGCCCCAGACAGTGATGTCCAGGGCTTTTACTCATGATGGCATCTTGGCTCAATGGGGTGCTTGATGACGTTGCTTTGCCATCTCTTGACAGGTGAGCCTGACCTCAGTCGAAATTTCTTCATCTGATAGGCCTGATAACCGCCTGAGTGTTCGCAACATTAACTCTCTATCGCGGGAGGCCTCGTGGGCTATGTTACGCAGATTTTGAAGATCAAGAGCCAGCTGAGTCTGCAAAGCCCTGGACTGATTGAGTTGCAGAGCCATGTGATAATTTTGCTGGATCATTTCCTGAATCTTGGCGTGCAAGTCTTGCTTTTCGCTCTCGGTTTGAGCCAACACCTTGCGCAAATATTGCTCGACTCCAAGTTGCTCATCATTGTCCCCTCTTTGCGCCAAGGCTTTGGTTGATACAACATCTTCGATTGAAGTTATATCAGCCATGGGCCTCGCCACAGTGGGGGAAGTCTCGACCTGTTTTTTTCCTGCCCCTCGCGCAACAACAATGGTCTGTTGATCCTGCGGTTGTCTGTGCTGCCATTGGTTGATCTGTAGTTGATTGAGAAGCCCTTGCTCACTGATCGCGCGTTGCGGCAAGGGATTTTTCAGCAGACGCGGTGCGATCAAGGCATCGCTAGCCCCATTTTGAATCGCTAGCGAGGCGGATGAAGACTGAGGCTTGTCTTCGGTTTTTTCTGGTGTCAATGCAGTCACAGAGGACGAAGATAACTCCTGAGATTCCTCAGGGTCCTCATGCACGATCCAGTGTTGTGCAGCAACCTCTACATGGCCAACTGGATTAACAACGATACCAATTTTATTTGCATCTTCCTGCTTATCTTGAGATTTTTTAGCCCTTGCAACGTCAACTGTATTTTCAGTGGCTGACGACAGAGCCGAGGATTGTGATACTCCTGCAGATTGAACAACAGATTTTTTCTTTTTTTTGCGTTTCGAAGCAGATGAAGTTTTTTTTGCAGTGCTGCGTTGCGCCCTCTCATCTTCAACCAACTTTGCTATCTGCTCATTTTGAAAACTTATGTTGGCTTCCCTGATCAGTGAAAATACCATTTCATAATGCTGCGTGGCATCGGGCACATCGAGCCCAACTGCGCGCAGAACACATTCCATGATTTTTGTTTTTCGTGACATCACTTCAATCAGTTTCAATATTTCTTCGTCCGTGCGCGAAGCGGGCTTTATGGTGCACCTTTCAGCTAAGTTTCGGGAGAAGTAACGCCACATGTCATTATATTCAGCAATTGAATAACGCTTCTTATTTGAATAGGCATAAGCATAATGTGCTTTTATGAAATGGCGTCTATCTTTTTCAGTAAGACCATCAAAAAGTCCTAACACCTCAAAACTCTCTCGCCATTCGTTTGGCAAATAATCTCGAGCTTTGGGATCTTTTAAAATATGGTTATAAAGCATTTTCTTTTGTTGATCGTAAACTTTAAAGAGAGCCTCAATACAATTCATGCGCTCGACTGACCCCATATGTCGTGTGAAGGGAGTTTTTAAGGGGATATTTTCTCTCATATCGCTCAGATACTTAAGGCGATAGGCCTGGAAAAGGCACCGCAACACCATTCCACGAAGCGTGTTATTGATCTGGCTTATATCAAGGTTATAAGCATGCTGCGTGCCCTCATTTTGTAAACCTTGTCGCAAGCTCAACAGCAGTCTGCCTCCCAAAAAGCGTCGCGATGATTTATGAACACTCACTTTATTCGTCTCTTCTTCTAAGGTGACGTCATAGGCATCTGTTGCTTCCGTAGTGAGGAACACAGCATCCTTTGGCAAATCACGCACTATTTCGCGCCATCTGCGCGATAAGTCAGCATGAAGCCCACAGAGTTGCGCAATCCAATGAGCATCAATGGTTTGCCCAGAGGTAATTGCAGCAGGCATTAATAAATTGTGTCTTGCTAATAGAGCTAAAAGAAAGGCATGTGTTCTCTCGACCAGTGTTAACTTGGCATGTTGAAGGTTTAACGCATACGCCAAATCTGAGGATACTTTTGAAAAACTTTTCGAAGCTAATCCATGCTCTTTTAAACTTGTCTCAAATTGGTGAAAACCATCCTGCTGAGCCATACTGGCTTTGATAAGTCGCAAAACCTGATTACCCCGTTGCCAAGCTTGAGGTGCGTTCGTCTCTTTTGCGTAATCACCACTAATTTTTGAAAATTGAATATCCTTGAAAGCTTGATTGTTTGATTCACGTTTAGGAAACATCTCCCTCATGACACCAGAAATGCGTCCTTGTACCACGGAACTCTCTTGCATAAGTCGGCCAAGAGCTTGTTTCGAATGTTGGGTAAACTTAATGAGGCTTTTGAGCTCATTATAATGCGCTTGCACGCTTTCTTTTGAATCTGGCTCTATGAAAAACTTCATAAAAGGGTGTGAGAAACGATGGGGAGTCAAACTCTCGCCAATTCCAGCAAGTGCTTGCAACACTTCAATGCGCCACAATAAGATATGAATGGTATCCTGAAAATCTTGGCTCTGCGAATCCAAATCCCTCGCCACGATAGACTGACCATCCCCTCTGAACACCCTATAAAACGGATCAAAAGGAACCGCTTTGCTCGTTTCAGTCCACTCAGGCCATTTACTGATCTCGATGTTGCGACTGAGTCTTGCAGCAGCGTAAATCGCACGTTGTAACTTTTGTCTTGACTCAGCATAGGTGAGGCCCAACCAATTGATCAAATTGACGTCCTTTTCGTACATCACAATATCTTTGATCGTGCGTCCCCAAAGGCCGTCCAAGACCTTCTCACTGGTTAATTGTGCGGTGTGAGATATGTTACGTTCGTCCACCTCCTCTGCAAAAGGGGCAGGCTCGGAGGCGAAACATAGAATAGGTAAACTAACACAGCAAAAGTTATAGAGGATTGCTTTGAAACGCATGTGACTTCCCTTTTGTAATTAAAATTTTTAAAGCTCTACTCCTTTTTTGCAGAATTTTAAATGCCTTTTATTGCTGAGGAAAAATCAAGAAATCCAATAAAAAAGGCGGGACACTGCCCGCCTTTTTAAGACTGTTTTGCTATGAGTTGCAATAAGGCTGACCTACTGAGGCTTTACATTTAAATCAAAACCCTGGACTAACCCTGCGATGACGGCCAACTTTTGTTTGAGCAGCGCAAGCTCGTCCTCAGCTTTTTGCAGCAAACTAGTTTTCTTCTCGAGCTCTTCTTGCAAATTTGCATTTGCCCTCTCAAGCACAGCTTTCTCCTGCAACGCTTTTTTTGTATTTGCAGACTTCGCGCTTGCCTCTTGGCGCTGTTCCAACAACTCTTGTAGAAGGGTGCGATTATTGTTTCTAAAAAAGTCGCGCTCGGTAGCCACTTCCGCCAATTGGATTTGAAGCTCACTATTGATGATCATTTGCTGATCAAAATGCATCTTGTAGTGATGATACCAAGCGGCAGAATTGGCTAACTGCATTTGCAGTTGCTCCACATCCGTTGGGCGTTTAGGGAAGGGCTCTGGATTACTCGCTTCGCCCTCTTGAACTTTTTCGGCCTGCTGAGCTGAAGATTCAGGGGCTACAGGTTGTACTGATACTAAAATCTCTTGCAGTTCTGCTACAGTTTCAGACGCAGGCAGCATTTTCGAAGAATTCAGCGAACCACCTTCTTGTTGCGTTGAGCGCCCTTTGTCTTCAGGCTCTTCAAATATTATATTTTTTTCCACATCTTTAGTGGTGTTTGCCGGGGCATCCTTTTGAAGCGAGACAGCCTCTGCACTCGACCCAGCCATCAACGTATCTGCATCAATCACAAAAGAAGTTGGGATTTCAATGACACGGCCGCCAACAACAGCTGCCACACTTGAGGCAGTGCTTCTAGTATCGCCATGATCACTATGAGTTACACTCTCTTCGTTGGCCTTAGCAACAACACTAGGCTCAGTGCGCGCTAGCGGGCTTGGCTTTTTATTTTTTTTCTTCTTTTTATGACGGGAGCCCTTTTGCTCCTCACTGGCCAAAAGCTGCATGATAGGAAGCTCATCCAATGAACGTGTTTCTTGGATGGCTGGCTTAGGCCTCAGATCAGCCGTTGTCATTAATCTCAAATTCGCATTTTCTAAAGCAAGTTCCGCAATTTTATTTGGATCCTTGGGACTGCCAGGCTCGGACAGTACTTTTTGTAAACTCTCCACCACTTTTTGCACAGCCCCCGCTCCTTTTCCCGAGACGGTCATAACCTTAAGGGCTGGAGAATTTGAAGATGTAGCCTGCTTCGATTCATGATTCTGCAAGTACTGATAAAAAACGAGAAATGCAGCCTGGCGCATCAGATATCTTCGCAAATTATCTTGATAAGAGACGAGCCTATCCTGTTGAGGTGGCAGCAACCTTTTGGGCAAACGCACGCCGTCACGCCCTGATGACAGGATGTTGATGAGAAAATCGTGAGGCTTCGCAAAAAAATGGCTTTCCAGCGAGGGCGTTGATTCCAGTTTTATGATGTTAATCGCTAATAGCTTCGCGCTTTCATCGCTAATTCCGCGCACACCCACCCTAAAAATTTGGGTCTTGAGTTTTGCAACAGCCGCTTTAACAGTTTTTGCCTTTGCCTCAAGATCCTCAACGTTTACGGCAAGCCCCATTGCTTCAGCCTTGCCAACTTCACTTTGCACTTTCTCTGACCACTGAGAAACTTTTTGCATGGCATGCCAATGGGCGTGAAGCACATGAGCTGCTTTTGCATATAACAAAGCCACCCATTGTTTGTAGCGCAACTCTTTCTTACGTTGACTATTTTGATCAATCAGTAATTCAGGTTCCCCAGAGGATCTTTTCGTTCCTTTGCATACCGCATCCGCAGGGACAAGGTGCAGGTGCGAGTGATATGATGGGCTTAACTGGCGTGAGTCTACAACCTGTCGCCACATTTTATTGGCACTATTTTCATAGCTGGCTAGCAAGGCACCAAGAATGAAAAAATCATCACTACTGTCCTTTTTGAGAGCATTGATGGCCAGAGATTCTAAATGAAGGGCTTTCAATGGCTCTTGCTGATCCCGTGTCTGTGCGCAATTGAATAAAGCCTCATACGCCACTATTTTACGAAGCTGATGCATAGCATAGGCTTGAAGCACATCAAGGGGTTGCTGACGCAATTCTCGCTTAGCGCGCTCAATACTCTCATTGCCTCCTGGCCCTTGAAACCAACGCAGCATAATTGCCTTGATGGCCGCACGATAGTCATGCTGCCCTTGCCAGAGCTCTTCATAAACCTTGGATTGCAGATTGCTCTTAAAATCATATCCTGCAATGCAATAGATTTGATCTGACCTTAAGAGATCTTCAGAAATACTTGTGCCGCGCCGTCCGAAGTCCTCGACTATACGACCACAAAAATCACCCTCCATGATCTCGAAAGCGTAGAGGCTTTTTCTTAAGCGACTATACATTCCTGTGTAAACTAAAATGCGACGAATGACAGAATCATGATCAGGAACAGCCCAAGGAGCTCCTTCAATTAAATCCTGTGGCATAGGCGTCAATTCTTGAACGTCAATGTCGCTTAAGTTTGGTAAGAGATTCGCCTGTTTTAGCTGATCTGCATATTTCAGAAATCTGTCATAGAGTTCTAAGCGCTGTGTTTCTCGGAAAAATAAATTCGTCAAAAGCTGAGGATTAGCTTGATTAAGGGAAAACTGTATTTCCTGTGCGATGCCATCACGAGAACCCGAAAGAGTTGCATCACACCTCATCGGTGTATCGACATCAAGCTTCCTTGGCTTTGTGATCTTACGTGCCAGAAAGGGCTCTAGGCCCATCTTGTCATGTAAAGAGCGTTTGAGCTCTTTGACCTGATGCATGGCATCAAGCAGCTTGTGACGCAATGACGATGCGTCTTCCATTACTTCAGATGTCAGGCCTGGCTTAATACAGATGGTGGCGACGGCAATAGCAGTGCTTAAAACCCTCATTGAACGCATGAACACACCCTACCTTTATTTATTGCGGTGATTGCACAACTGTGCTTTGTTGCTGGCGCTTCAGCAAGTCTTCAATTTCCTGCGAAGATCTACCGGTAAGATTCAGCAAAAGATCGAATAAACCAGCATTGCGCTCGCGCAGGTATTGGTTATGTTGAATTTCCGCCTGCAAACAAAATTCGCGATGTGCGCCGTAAGTCAACAAATCACTGCATTGCTTTTTATACTGATGCAATTCAGCTAAAATAACTTGTTCACGACGATGCGCGGCAGCCAAATCATGCAGCAAAGTCTCATGACTAGATGCAAACGAAACCGCTGTAGACGACGTACTGCCTGTTGCCTCTAGATTCTCGGCCTTCACCGGCTCTAATGTGGTTTGAAGGGCTTCTGTTTCAGTGTCGTTGGTTGCTGAAGACTCAGATCGCACCGGATGATCTGTATTCGAAACCTCGATTTGCGACTCAGGGGAAACTTGGAATCCCTCTGGTCTTGCTTGAAGAGTCTGCACGACAGCAGGTTCGCTTGCAGTATTGCCACGCTTTATTGGTAGAGAATCAGTTTCGTTCTGATCAAGGATACTCATGACCTTTGCAATTTGCTTTTGTTCTTTTGAAGCTTCTTTAACAGAGGTTTCTTCTAGAGCAGTTTGCTCTTGGCGCAAGGTTTGTTGAGCCAGGCGTTCAGCTTCACGTTTAGCATGCTCCTGGGCTTGAGCTTTTTCGGCTGCTTCTGCAGCCTCAAATTCCGCAACGCTTTGCGGATGCAAAAGACTCACAGGAATGACCTTACCCGCAAACTTTAAAGTCAAATCGGGCACTTTTCCCTGAGGAAGAACCGCATTTTCCTGCGGCATAGGAGCAGATGACTTACCTTTAGATGCAGTTTTTCCCTGGTTTTTGAGCACAGGTTTAACTGGCTTGACTACCTTTTTAAATGAATTAGTCGTTGGCTGCTGATCAAGCCAACTTAAATCCACATCCTGAGATTGGGTGCAAAGGGATACCCCATGTGTGTTCGCCTCTGAACGAGAGGTTGGGCTTGCTTTTGTACTTGAAGTTATATTTTTCTTTTGTTTCTTGCGTGATGAATCTTGCGCCATTTTTGAGGCGGTACCTCGTTGCGTGATCTGGTACTGCTCGGGATACTTATTTTTCAAGTAATCTTCAAACACTGTAAAAGCAGCTAAACGCTTAGCCCATTTCTGCCTTTTATCCTCGCTATTATGATCTGTCATAGCGTCATCTGTCACAAGGAATTGAGGCAATGCAAAATGGATTTTATAGCCCTTAAAAATAAGAGCCGCCAAATGATTTATATCGATCAAATCTCGATTATCCATCAAAACCTGCGGAGCAATAAGACCAAGCAGTGTTTTGTACAACTCTGTTTTTAAAGCTGGAGATATGAGTTGAAAGCAAACAAGGAAGACTTGTTTTTTCCTTTGTTGGACATTATCACGTAACCGCTCATGAAGACCTACTCCGTAAGTTTTGAGTTTAGATATTTCAGACTTCACTTGGGCAGCATAGCCTTGATCTTTCATCATCTCAGACCATTTGGAAGCTAAAACCCTGTTAGTTTCAGCAAAAAAACGTGCCTGCCAAATCTTGGAAAGGAGAGTTTCGTGCTTTTCCCATAGCATGAAAAGGGGATACAGTTCCTGCGCTGGAGTATAGCCCATCCCTTTCATGGCAGTATCACAGCGCATCACAAGAGGAAGAGTAGCCTGTTGCGCTGGCAAACGTCGTGAGCCCACCACAGCGCGCCAAGAACTGTTGGCACTGCGCTCATAATCGGCCCAAAAATACCCTTCCATCAACGGCAGCACATGATCCGATGACATCAGCGGGCCTTGCTTTCCGCCTAAAGCTTTATCAATGAGGCCATAAAGTGCGAGAGATTTAAATTTTTCATCGTAGGCTTTAGTAAGACGATGCGCCAAAATTGCCTCAAAAATAACCAGCTTTTGCTGACACCTTAAATAATAATCTTCAAGCAAATCGGGCTGCTGCACTAACGCAAGCGCAGTCCAAACATTTTCCACATTCTCTGGGTTTTTATCATAAGCTTTTATCGCCTGGCGAAGAAGCGACCGCGGTTCAGGAGACTGGAGGACATAAAAGTCTTCCTTCAATGAATTCCATATGGGCTTGATCAGAAGACCCTGATGAAGCTCAAGAAGTTTTTCATCAAAATGAGTATCAAGAAGGCTCTTAAGCTCACCGCGATACTTTTCTTTATAGCCCTTTGTACCGGCAACACATCGAGCATACGCGATGCGCATCTCGCCTAGACGTTTTCTTGCAAAAAGAATTTTCTGGCTGAGATCGATAAGGATTTTTTGCTGAACTTCTAAGTCCGCTTTGGTTTTATCTTGAAAAAGAGTGGAATCATAAAGCGCATACTTTGATGGTTGCGGGAAAAGATGACCCTCTTTGATTTCACGCAAATCTTCGTCAATTGCCTCTGCAATGCAGCATTTTTGCACATAAGCGGCAATCAAAATTTGCACGTGGGACATACTCATCGCATCGCTTGAGACGCGGGCATAAGCAAAGCTGTTCCTGCTCAAGAGCTCGGAGGATTGAGCATCGTCGAAGAGCGCTTTTCGAACAGTGAGAGTGATGCTTGGTTGGTTCGACACATCAGGAGTGTTCACAAAATCGGCTAATCCCATTGCCATACGGTTGTGACGCGCCAAATTATCATAACGTTTAACAAGTTCCACCAATTTAAGGCGCATGGGCGTACTATCATCAGCAAGGGATTCTGAGGACTCAACTTGGGGGGTGGCGCAGAGCACACCGCACACGAACATTATACTTAATCTTAGGAAATGACTCATTAGACCCACATCTTCCCTTCTTGACCGATGGCCCTGCAACACTACCGCGATTCCTTGAGCGCGTTGTTTGTCATATTCAACGTCTCAGCACTCTATGGCTGTGCATAACTAGCAGCTCTTTAGCAAGAGTTACTCCAATAAGGCAATAAGAAAGATTATGATTAAGTAGAGGTCGAATCATACACCGACCGTCTGCTTTCATTCATTATTGACGCTGGTCTTTTTTGAACTGAACCATGCTTTCTTGGGTTGCGCGAAGGTTTAACCCCTTCTGGGTCCCCTCCTTGACGAGAGCATCCAGTGCGCTCTTAAGATCTTTGTGACGCAACAAGGTATTTTGCATGACTTGCCCCATCAGCTTCAACAACGCCAGTGCACTCGCACTTTGCTCACTCTGCACCGCGACTGAACTGACAGCTTCACCGAGCAATTCCTCCATAATAGCGTTTTCCGCAGTCAAGGTCTGGATACGACCTAAAAGCGTCTGGAAACCCTCAACACTCGGTGCAGGCAAAGGCAAGTCCGCGATTCTATCGGTCACAGGTATAACGGGTACTGGCATAGGAACAGCAACTGGCACGGGCACTGCGATGGGAACCGCAACTGGAACTACGATTGCCCCAGCCTGTGGCTGGACTTCAGGGCCCCCTCTCCGACGAGACCCTGGATAACGTCGATGCTCTGCTTTAAGCGCAGCAGTAGGAGAGTATCTCTGCTGATGAAGCTGCAAAATAGGCACCAGTTCACCACCAACTTCAAAATGAGTCTGGTCTGATTCCATCAGGGCAGATTCAAGTTGTTCCAACAACTGTTTATTATGATTATCATAGTAGCCATCCACCTCGCTTTCGAGTAATGATTCATCCTGAGGCGGCGTGTGCACTGAAGATGAAGCCGAGCCTGATTCCTGATTTTGCCTCTCCTGTGCTTTCTTCTCGATTCCCTCTTCTATAACAACACTATGGTCTTGCTCAATCGCCAGGGAGCGAAGCTGTTGTTGTTTCAGCTGAATAACGCGACCTTTAGGCCCCACCACAAACCAGGAATCATCATTCGCATCATCTGCACTGTCAATATACGGCTGTAATTTTAGCGTTTCTAATAAAGGCTTTGAGATTTCTTGTGGCAAAGTATGTTCGTCATGCCCATTACCTTCACCTGCCTCAGTGGAAGCAAGAGGAACAGTAATTGCAGAATCACATCCCTCTTGATTACTTTGATCCATATTTTCGGGAGACAGCTCAGTACCACCGCTGGTGCTGGTCTTAGCTTTCTTTTTTTTCTTCTTTTTCTTTTTTGCTGTTTTTGACTCGGCAGAGTTTGCCATGGGCCTCAGAAAATGTTCATAATCTTGCTGCAAGTCATTATTTTTTACTCCCAACTTTATCTGCATGGCATGATGCAACTCGATCTTACGGACAAGCTTGGCTTTAAGGGATTTGAGCTCAGCCTTTGTCATACCACTGAAAGAAGAAAGAGCAAATTCCTTACGCTCTGTATCAGGTTTGCGCAGATAATCCCAAAAATCTGAAAATTCCTCATCTGGGCTTTCGTTTATGACCTCAATACCGCCCTTACCACTTTCATTTATGAGAATTGTATTGAATAAGACTAAACGGCGATCTCGTTGAGCTTGAGAGAGCACAGCATCGATAACTTTTTTGTCAAATACGCTATTCCAGACCTCTGGCCACCAAGTGCCATTTTGCAGGCGCTCTAGCATTACTTCTTGCAGATGTTTTTTTTGAAGACCGTAGTACTGATCCAACTTTGTAAGCGCATCAACAACGCCTTGGCAGCTATCAGGATGTGATACTTTCAACCCCTCTACCTTTAATCCTGAAATGCAGAGTTCATTACGCCAAATATTAAAAAAGAGGTGTAACACCGCACCCTTAATTTCAGCACCATATTTCGATAGGTCTAATGCATGGACACGGATTTCTTTTAAAACTGATTTATTTTTGTGGATTAGATTTTGTCGTCCACCAACAAAATTTTTTGTCGTAGTTGCATCCACCCCAATACCTTTAGGCGAAATAAAAAAAGTTGGAAATCGAGTGACCCCGTTAAAAAGGGGCCTTATATTATTTGCATCGTTTCGCAAAAAATCTTTCCATTGCCAAGTTTGCAATGCATCGAATAACAGGATTTGACTCATTTGGTGTTCGTGTCTTACCCATGTCCCAAAAATTCCTGGCATGGGATTGGGTACATTGGGGTGCAAATTTTGCTGCCAGATTGCAAGCGAAAGCTCGGCCATCACAGCCTTGGTATGTATCAGTGTATGCAGCATTAGCATGGGCGATAGGGCGGTTGAGCCATGCTTTTTTTTGCTTTGTTTTATCTTAAGCACCTTATTCATAAAAAGTTCCAGAGCACTGGCGTCTTTTGATAACGTTTTGAGAGTTTTGAGAAGGTCTTGAACTTGAAGCCAAGCTGCAGGTGCGCCAAAACG
>CAYRKI010000003.1:26719-32737 GCA_964424815.1 uncultured Thiotrichales bacterium
ACAGTCCGCGCACTTGGATCGCTTGCATGTCTAAAGCCGGAGTATCTTGTTGGCTAGAGGTTGATTTGGTGCGTTCTCGAATCCAATGGCCGAGGCCTCCTTCTTGAAGCAGCAGATTATCTAAAGTCTGATCACACTTCTTCCCAAAACGATATAAATTGACTAATTCAAGAGCCCATTTCAGGCAACTCTGGCCATCCTGTGGCACAAAAAAACGTCTTGCTTCGTCATGGAGTGGACAAACTTTAGAGTGATTCTCCTCATCCAAAAACAAGCGACTCATAATTTGTCTATTTAAATAGAGCCGAGCAAACCGCAACCACATCCCATAACAAGCCATATTATAGCGCGCTGAATTGGGTTGAAGCTGGGTCAGCAGCATTTCTTGATTATCAACAACAATTTTGCAATTTCTGTTAGTTTTCAGGGTGAATAAATCTTCAGCTTTTAATATCCAGTAATTTCCTATTTCGGCACTATCTTTGAGGGTATGAAGATTCTCATTAAACAAACGTGCATAAGCCTGCATTTTCTCGCCCGCATAGAATTGCGCAATACGCGGCAACACAGTATGAGCCTGTAACTCAATTTTCATGAGCGGCTCTAGCACACCCGCAAGTGTGATTCGATTTTGTTCTTTTTGTGAGGGTAAAGGAACACTGACGACAGCAGGTGGAGTTTGTTCCACATCCTCAAGAGGGCTTAGTTCTGAGCACTGAGCGTGCTCCAGAAGAAACACAAATCCTAACAGCGCAAAAACAAAATATCGCATTATTTACCCACATATAATTGCCAATCGGTCTGAATGAGTAGCAAAGTGCGCGATAAACCTCAAGGTAAAAGTCAATTCAAATGACACAAAGGCACTAATAATGAAGTTTTTGAAGGCTTTGGATGAGATCAGGCATGGGGTGGGCGGTATAGATGTAGCGCTTGGCATAATAGGCATGGGCAAAACGATGTTTGCGTACCGTCTTCGCACTCACATTCAGGGTATAGTCTAGTTCATTGTTCCAACCGGCCAGCAACATCAAATTGGGACTTAAAGCTAAGGTCACTTCAGCACGGGCATGACGCCAATGGCATTCACGTCCATCCTCACAATCCAATACCAATGCTGGCATATCTGCCGTAATGTAGGTTTCCTCAATAGGCGCATAAAGCCTTGACCAATGCATCAAGAACATATCCCCTGCCCGCATCAGCATAATTTTATATAGGCGTTGTTCTTCTTCACTCAGGCGCGCCAAATAACCTTCCTCCTCAAGCGCTTCGTGAACATGATCATCGTGCGCACGCAAGTCACGAATGCGCTTATGAACTTCCTCTTCGAAGTCGTCCTCAATGTAGACATCCCACGGCACTTGCATAAGATAAGTGGCTGCAAACCAGCAAAAGGCCATACGCTCTGCAGACTCAGGCGCGTTTGATGCGGTAATAGCTCGAATAGCAGACCCTGTGCGGCGCCGAATCTCGATGCAAAGCTCCTCAAAAACATCAGAAAAAAGTCCCTCTTCTTGAGGGGTTCGGGATTTGGGCACAGCGCTACGTAGGCTGGGATGATCCATTTTAAAATAATTGCGCACATCATAACGATAAATGTGATCGTGATGAGCAAATGCTTCGAGGTGGAAGACCGGTGGAGCACGCCAAAAGCTGACGGCATCGCGCACCCGCGCGAGCAGACTGCTTGCCATGATTACCCCCTCACTTAAAATTATTACTTAATTATAGTGTGACTGATGTTCAGTTAAACAAGACTTTCTTCATGGGCTTTTTTTTCAATAAATTCCTTGAATGCCTTGATTCGTTGTGAATTTTTAAGCTGTTCGGGATAAACCAAAAACCGCTGAATGCGCGCACCTTCTATGTTTGGCAGAATTTCAACCACATCCTCATAGCCTTGCACGATATACCGATGCAAGGCGGCAATACCTACCCCTGCCCTTACTGCTTGTAAAATGCCATAGGCATTGTTGATAACAAGGTAAGGCTCGCGCATGAAGCCGCGCTTGGCCCCTGCTTGTAAAATCCAGTTTACTTTATTAAGGCGATGTTCTGTTTCATCTCCATAAATAATCAAGCGATGATAATCCAACTCCTGCGGCTTTTCTGGCATACCAAACTGGGCCAAGTACCCCTTACTGGCATACAGACGCAAACGATAAGGGGGCAACGGAAATGACAACAAATCAGGCTGGCTGGGTGGCAGAGTTGGAATACTAATGTCCGCTTCACGCATATTCAGGTCTGGCTCATCATCGCGCAGCACTAATTTCAAGCGCATGTCAGGATAAATACTCAAAAACTCACCTAATATGGGCGCCAACCACATAGAGCCAAAATCGACCGAGGTGGTAATTTTTAACGGACCCCTTGGCGAGCCTCGACTTTCATTAATCATCGCCTCGGTCATGGCAAGGCGTGAGAACACATCCTTAACCGATTGGTACAGTAATTCCCCCTGCTCGGTCATCACCAGGCCTCGGGCATGACGGTGAAAAAGTGACACGCCTAAGGATTCCTCAAGACCGTTAATTTGCCTGGAAATGGCTGATTGACTTAAATTGAGTTGCTCGGCCGCGCGGGTAAAACTGCCCGCAAGGCTGACGGTGTGAAAAATGCGCAACTTATCCCAATCCATCATGGCAGCGCTAAAAGCCTTATGTTTAACAGATACACAAACGCATTATAGCATGCATTTTTTGCATAGATGCGGAGATTAGACCATTTATTCTCCGCAAAATATGCGGAGAATACTATGACACCCAATAAAAAACCCCGGGAGGCCTTCGCTTCCCGGGCTTTAAGATTTCAACACCATTCAATAAGTTGCTTCGGTTACCCTAGACATTAAATCTAAAATGAAACACGTCGCCGTCTTGCACGAAATAATCACGACCTTCTTGGCGCATTTTACCAGAGGCTTTGGCTCCCTGCTCGCCTTGGCACGCCACATAGTCAGTGTAAGAAATGGTCTCAGCACAAATAAAGCCACGCTCGAAATCACTGTGAATGACGCCAGCCGCTTCAGGTGCTTTTGCATGACGACGCACTGTCCAAGCACGGGCTTCTTTGGGGCCGATGGTAAAGAAAGTTAGCAAGTTCAAAAGGCCGTAGCCTGCACGAATGATCTGCGCGAGACCCGTTTCCTTAAGACCTAAGCTCTCGAGAAATTCCGCCTTTTCCTCTTCGCTTTCAAATGCGGCAATTTCAGATTCAATGGCTGCTGAAATGATCACAGTACCTGCACCTTCAGCCTTGGCGTAGGTCTCTACCGCCTTCGTGAAGGCATTACCTGTAGCCGCCTCACCTTCGCTGACATTACACACATATAAGATGGGTTTGCTGGTGATGAGCTGCAATTGTTTAAAAAGGCTTTGCTCTTCGGGTGCAATACTCATACCACGCGCAGGCTTACCTTCACGAAGTAACACAAGAGCGCGCTGCACCAGGTCCAAGGTTGCGGCTGACTCACGGTCGCCACCGCGGGCTTTTTTAGCAAGGCTAGCCTCGCGTCGTTCTAGGCTCTCAAGGTCCGCCAGCATGAGCTCAGTATTGATAATTTCAGCATCTCTAACGGGATCAACTGCGCCTTCTACGTGGGTAATATCCTCACTCTCAAAGCAGCGCAGCACATGAAGAATGGCATCCACCTCGCGAATGTGGCCAAGGAACTGGTTACCTAAACCCTCGCCCTTGCTGGCCCCGCGCACTAATCCTGCGATATCAACCACATCAAGGGTTGTGGGAATAATACGTTGTGATTCAGCAATTTTAGCAAGCTCGTAAAGGCGCGGATCTGGAATACCGACGCGACCCACGTTGGGTTCAATGGTGCAAAAGGGATAATTGGCCGCCTCAGCAGCAGCCGTTGCGGTCAGCGCGTTAAAAAGAGTCGATTTACCCACATTGGGAAGACCCACAATACCGCATTGAAAACCCATTTTGTCTATCCTTTGTTCCTAAATACTAACTAAGCGCGACTTGCGTCATGAATTGGTCCGCTTGACCTTTCAGCAAAAGGGGCAACGCATCATTCATACGTTGCAATAGATCCACCACTTCGTCTTGCTCAAATTTTTTAAAATTACCCAAGACATAGTCGCTCACCAAATCCTTATGACCAGGGTGGCCTATGCCAATACGCACCCGCCAATAATCAGGCCCCATGCACGCGTCAAGACTTTTAAGGCCGTTATGCCCTCCATGCCCACCCCCACGTTTGACCTTGATCTTTCCAAAAGGCAAATCCAGATCATCATGAAAGACGAACACATGCTCATTAGGGATCTTGTAAAACTTTGTAAACGGCGCCACCGCATGGCCTGAGCGGTTCATGAAGCTTAAGGGTTTTAACAGCATTAAACGCTGTCCCTCTAGGCTCAACTCTTGCTGCAATAATTGATCTTTTTGGCGAAAAATACCAGCACTATAGGCATGGGCTATGGCATCGATGGCCATGAAACCAACATTGTGGCGGTTTAGAAGATATTGGGGGCCAGGATTACCCAGCCCCACTAAAACTTGCATACCTCACCTCTTGAGGAATGAAAGAACAGTCAATTACGAAGCAGATTCGGTGCTTTCTGCAGCAGCAGACTCAGCTGATACTTTTGGCGCCAGAAGCGTTGCAATGGTGACATCGCGCTCAGGGTGAGTCGGCGCCACACCCTTTGGCAGCTTCAAATCGGCTGTATGAATGGTTGCACCAATTTCAAGACCTGCCAGATCCACTTCGATCTTCTCAGGAATTGCATCGGCTGGGCAGCTGACGTCCAACGCGTGCAAGACGACGTTCAAAATACCGCCGTGTTTCAGACCTGGGCACTTTGCTTCGTTCAAAAAGACGACAGGAACTGCAACGTGAGTCTTGGCACCTTTACCAAGGCGCACAAAGTCCACATGGATAGGACGATCGCTTACGGGATGGAACTGTACTTCACGCACGAGCGCGCGTTCACGCTTGCCATCCACTTCGATTTCCACAGCTGTGCTGTAGAAGCTGGTTTGATTCAAACCACGCTCGACCCAACGGGGATCAAAAGCTACGGCAACGTTATCTTTGTTGTCACCATAGATGATACCTGGAATTAAACCTGAGCGACGCAGCTCTCTAGATGCGCCACCGCCAACACGCTCACGGCGCTGAACTGATAGAACGTTGACCTCAGACATTGTGTTACTCCTCAACTCTCACCAAACACTCTTGGCAATCACATACACGGTTTGGGGGTGTTATAGCAAATAAAAATCGTTTAGTCGAACAAAGACGACACAGATTGTTCGCAACTTATACGCTTTATGGCCTCTGCAAGCAAGGGGGCAAGACTTAAAGAACGTACTTTAGGGCTGTTGAGAGCATCTTGTTGCGCCTGAACGCTGTCGGTCACGACAATTTCTTGCAGTGAAGAATTCTCAATACGGGCAACCGCACCTTGTGACAAAACCCCGTGGGTCACATAAGCGATAATATTTTTCGCCCCCGCGTCTCTCAGCGCATCAGCGCCCTTGCATAACGTCCCTGCGGAATCAGCCATATCATCAATCAAAATACACACACGATCTCGAATATCGCCGATAATATTCATGACCTCTGCTTGGCCTGGCTGAAGACGTCTTTTATCAATAATCGCAAGTTCCATATCTAAGCGGGTTGCGACTTCTCTTGCGCGTACCACCCCGCCCACGTCAGGAGAAACGATGACCACACCCTGCTTACCGTAGCGGGAGAGAATATCCTCAGCAAACAGCTTTGATGCAGAGAGATGATCTAAGGGAATATCGAAAAAACCCTGAATTTGGCCTGCATGCAAATCAACAGTAAGGACACGGTTCGCACCCGCTACTGTCAGAAGATTGGCGACTAATTTGGCAGAAATAGGGGTGCGGGGCCCACTTTTGCGATCCTGCCTTGCATAGCCAAAATAGGGGATCACTGCCGTGATGCGTCGCGCGGAGCCTCGGCGCAATGCATCGATCATGATAAGCAGCTCCATCAGTGTGTCGTTAGCCGGA
>CAYRKI010000003.1:32754-43408 GCA_964424815.1 uncultured Thiotrichales bacterium
AGGCTGCACAACGAAAACATCCTCACCGCGCACGTTTTCTTGGATCTCAACAAACACCTCTTGATCAGCAAAGCGACGAATGGAGGCAGCTGTTAACGGAAGTGCGAGAAGCTTTGAGATTTGGCGCGCAAGTTCCAGGTTACTGTTACCAGCCAAAAGCTTCATGACCACATCTTGCTTATAAATTATTTCAAATGCTGTCGAACCTTACCATTTAGGTTTGAAATTTGCAAATGTTCAGCTTGCACCAGCGCGTGTTCGGCTCTATTCTTAACATTGCGAGACAAAAGAAGCTTTCTTGCGAAACGGGTGAAAATTTTTTTTACATAATAGGAATTATCTGATGGGCTTTTTCAAGCACTTATCCCTCGCCAGCCTGCTGCTGTCCATGTTTGTGACAGGTTGCGGCGAAGATAATCAAAAAACGCAAGCCAAAGACCAAAACACTCTTGTTGTGCTGACCTCTGCGGATAACCCACCGTTTGAGTTCGTGCAAACAGCAGAAGGCACCAATGAGATTGCGGGCTTTGATGTGGACTTGATGAAGGCAGTCAGCGAAGTATTGGGTGTACGTATCGAGTTTAAGGATATGGACTTTGGCTCTTTGATTCCAGCCATTCAAGCAGGCCGCGGTGATCTTGCCATGTCCGCGATCAACGTCACGCCCGAGCGAGAAAAAGTGGTTGCTTTTTCTGAGACCTACTTTATCGCCCGCGTTGGCGTTGTTACCTTGAAGGGTAAAGGCATCGCCCGGGATAGCGAGTTCAAAGATAAAAAAGTAGGTGTTCAAATGGGCTCAGTGTTTGAACACCTCATGCGCGAAATTGCAAGCAAAGATCCGTCAATCCAGCTGGTCTCCCTTAACCGCTTGGGCGAACTGGTGCAGGAAATCAAGGCAGAACGTCTTGATGCTGTCGTTATGGATGAGCTCGTCGCCAAGTCATTTGCCACCCTCAATGATGGACTTGAATTTAATCCACTTGAAGGCCATGATGCCCCCTACGCCATCGCTTTTCCAAAAGACTCACCTTGGGTGGGCAAAGTGAATGAGGCACTGCGTAAGCTTAAGGCCAACGGAAAAGTTAATGAGTTGATTAATAAGTGGTTTTCGCATAACTAGCTAAGACCTGTGGCTTTAATAATTGAGCGATACGTATGCTCCTGCATTTTGACCGGTTGATACCTTCTATCCCCTTTATCCTGGGTGGCATTCTTGTCACCCTGAAATACACCCTGCTATCAATTGGCATCGGTTTTGTGCTGGGCATTTTTATCGCTCTTGCCCGACTTTCTAAATCAAAGATTCTCTCAAACACGTTTGGGGGTTATATATCCATCTTTCGCGGTACCCCCTTGTTAGTGCAACTTTCGATCATTTATTACGCCACCCCTCAGCTCACCGGCTATAAAATCACTGCTTTCGAGGCTGGCGTATTGACGCTCAGCCTTAACTCTGCAGCCTACGTGGCCGAAATTATTCGGGCCGGCATTCAATCGGTAGAAAAAGGGCAATTCGAAGCTGCAACGTCCCTAGGGCTTCCCTATGCGTTGATCATGCGCGATATTATTCTGCCGCAAGCGATTAAAAATATTTTGCCTGCGCTGGTCAATGAGATGATCAATTTGCTGAAAGAATCAGCACTGGTCTCGGTCATTGGCGAGGCGGATCTCTTGAGGCGTGCCATGATGGTAGCGGGTGAGAAGTTTATCTATTTCGAACCCCTCCTTTTTGTAGCAGGAATTTATTACATGATGGTGGTGGTGCTCTCATACATCGCCCGCCAGTTAGAGCAAAGGTTGCGTCGCAGTGATTCGCATTGAGAGGCTTTATAAGTCATTTCATCATAATACAATTTTAAAAGGTATCTCGGGCGAGATACCCAAGGGTAAAGTTTATGCCATCCTTGGCCCCTCAGGCTCGGGCAAATCAACATTGCTGCGGTGCCTCAATCTACTTGAGGTGCCGAGCCATGGCAGTGTTTTCATCGACGATGATAAAATCAATGCGCCCGGCTTTGATATCCGCAAATTGCGCCAGCGGGTTGCCATGGTATTCCAGCACTTCAATCTTTTTCCCCACATGACTGTGCTGGAAAATCTCACCTATGCCCCGATTCAAGTTCTTAAAATGCCTGAAGAGGCAGCGCGCGCTAAGGCTCTAGAGCTTTTAGAGCGCGTGGGGCTTGCAGAAAAAGCTGATGTTTACCCAGGAAGACTTTCAGGCGGCCAAAAGCAACGCGTTGCCATCGCCCGCGCCCTCGCCATGGATCCTGAAGTTATCTTGTTTGATGAACCCACCTCTGCCCTTGATCCTGAAATGGTCAAAGAAGTTTTAGATGTGATTCAAAGCCTCGCTCACACCCAAATTACCATCGTGCTGGTCACCCACGAAATGGGGTTTGCCCGCGAAGTGGCCGATCGCATTTGGTTCTTAGATGGCGGCGAACTGATCGAAGATGCCACGCCTAAAGATTTTTTTGGCAATCCGCAAAGCGAACGCGCCAAACAGTTTTTGGCAAAGGTGTTGTAAGCTCTGGCGGAATCCGAAGGATTTCAAACAACTTGCCCCTATCCCCGGTTGAGCGCAACATGGTGGTGTTTTTTATTTATCTAGTCCTCGAATCCAAGAACATTTTCCATGGAATAGAGGCCCGCTGGCTTACCTTGCAACCAGATGAGCGCCCTCACCGCTCCTACCGCAAAAATATCGCGGGACAAGGCTTGATGGTTTAGGGTAATCACTTCCTCCGCCGAACCAAAGAGCACACTATGCTCACCAATAATGCCGCCTGCTCGCACCACCGCAAAGCCAATCTCACCCGTAGTGCGTGACTCAACGCGCGCGGTGCGATCAAGACACTTGATCGAATCTAACTCCTCGCCTCGCCCTGCTGCCACAGCCTGACCCAAAGCCAGGGCCGTGCCGGACGGCGCATCCATTTTATAGCGGTGATGCTTTTCAATAATATCAACATCAAAGTCTTTAGCTTTTAGATACTTTGCGGCATCTCTTGCCAGTCGCTTCAGCAAGGTCACCCCGACACTAAAATTAGCGGCATAAACTATGGGGGCCTTGGTTGCAGCTTGCTGCAGCAGAGTTTTATGTTCAGGGCTAAGCCCAGTGGTGCCAATGACGAGAGGTTTGGGGTCTTGCATAACCAGCTCCAGATGGCGAGCCGTAAGCTCTGGCGTGGTAAAGTCAATAATACCATCGGCATCGCTAAAAAGCGCCTCGGGCTTAGTTTCGGCCAACACACCCCAAGGCGTGCCACCAAAACAAGATCCTAAATCTTTGCCCACACAATCACTTTTGGAAGAGACCGTGCACGCTGTTAGCAACAGGCTTGGCGTGGTTTGCACTTGATGGACGATCAACCGTCCCATACGCCCCAAACATCCTGCAACCGCAACCCGCATGACACGCCTCCCCAGTGATCTTTGCTGTGACAATCGTCCTCAAAGATACTTCAGGAAGGCAGCCAATTAAACCTTAAAACTTACCTTCAAGCCGCAGCTTGTACGCGTGAGTCATAGCAAGACTCAGCAGGGTGCATTCAAATATTACAGCACTACCCCTTAAGAGAGCTTTGATAACTTCTAGACTAATTCCTGCCACACCTACCCCTTCAACACAGAGGCTAAGACCATCGAGAGCCACACTTAAAGCAAGGCCAATTGCCATGCTAGCAAAAATAAAGATCGCCAACTTCAAGGTATTGCCCCTGGTTAAGCGCCATGACTCAACCAGCGATTCAAATATTTTCTTATTTTGTTCAACCATAAGGCACCCCCCATAAGTGTAACGCCCCAGAATCAGGCTTAAAGCGGCGAGCCCACACAAAGCACAGGTGGCGAATAAGCCCATATTTTGAGCCAAACCCTCCTGAAAAGGGACAGGACCTGATGTGACAATGAAGAATGGCGTCATGAAAATAAGCACAATGCCAACACCTAAAAATAATAAAAATAATTGGGCGAACGTATAGCGAATTATCCGTTGGGGAAATAACTGGCCCTGGACTGAACGTTTGTCTTCATCGCTTAACAATGCAAGTGTCACACTGTTACCACTAAGAGAATTCAATAAAATTAAAAAAAATATTAATGCGAAAAATCCAAAACAAGAAATAATTACAATCTCAGGAAAATGAGTCATCTTACTTTCCATATCTTGGAGAAAAAGGATTTTTTGCATAAAAATTATTACACCCCATCAACACCCCTAATCCCAACATTGTAAAAATAAGCTTTTTCATTTTTAGTAAAGCTGCAGGTGTTTCCTGAAATGATTGTTTTAAAATATGCCATATGGATACTACTTTGGTCATAACGCCCTCTTATAAATTGTCATTTAATATTTTGCCTTACTAAAAAGACAAAATGATGATTTCTTTCAGCACAAAATAAATAATCATTCCAATTGAAAGGGTGCGATTATTTCAATATTTAAAATTATTGGCAAATAAATTTACACAATGAAAAAAATTCGAATTCACACAAAAGGCGGGATTTAATTAGCAGTGATTACGTATTTATCGACACTAGATCAGATAATTTTACTTGAGATTGGAAGAAGATTATAAAATTTTACTGACATTTCACACAGCGATGAAAAGATGAAGCATAACTTCATCCCTCTTCAATTTCATCCTATAGACTCTACATCGGCAAACTACGCCCTGCGACTACCGCAGCGGCAGCATTCATGTAAAGCCCCACGATTACAGCAAGGACAGCGCCTGCTACGAGTTCACTCGCTAAATCGCCAAAACCATTAACGAGCGCCCCTAACAGCATAGCGACTGCGTAGAGGACGAGAGCCACGACCAACAGCATCAATAACCGCAAGCTGAGCTTTAATGTCAGCCCTTTTGTTTGTACCCAAGCAGTGGAAAGTGCCCTTGCTAGGGAAATATCGCGCACTACAACAAGGGCCAATGACGGCATCAAGCGCGCCGTTATGAAAATCAAAGGCATCATCAAGAGCCCATAAACACCTAAAAGAAAGACAATAGGCATTTCTCCGGCCTCTGCCGCTTCAGGACTTACCCCATGCTGACTTAAAAATAATAATAGCGAGCCACCGTCACTAAAACTCAGAGCACCGACCACCGTGCCAATTATATCAACGATGAGAACCCAAACCAAAGGCACAATAAACAGAAGGATCACCATAACCCCAAGAAGGCGCATTTCAGGTAAATTTATAAGACGCTTTAAAAAAGGCAATTTACTCTCAGGAATGCCGTGCAGATCTCGCATGATCGCGGCAATGAGGGGGATAGGAGCAAACATAACCAACAAAAGAGACATCACCACGCCAAATTCTAGCGCTTGCGGCACATAGGATTCAACAAGTGGCATACCGCATAGTGCTAGACCAATACCCAGCAGAGTAAACCAAGCGAGATTGCTGTGCCGTCCTATACCCGCAACTGTATCGCGCGCCACACTCAACAATGATACGGATGGAAGTGATGCAGCCATATGCCTTGTCCTTATAAATGTCTAGTCTTAGACTACCAAAGTGTCCTTAAAAGTATGTTAATGTATGACCAAATGTCACGATCATCAAGGGGAAAAGATACTATTAAATGACTAAGTCATTGATTATTTTTGGGTTTGGATATGTCGGAAGCTATACGCTTGCCGCAGCGCAAGCCCACGGGTTTGATGAAATCAAGGTCATCACCCGTAGCGTTCATGATTTTACAATCGCCTTTCATGATAAGACCAAGGTGATATCTTGCCTTGAAAACGCCAGCCATATTTTGGTGACTACCCCACCTAGCGCGAGCCATGACCCTGTACTGGCAGCCTACGGACCTCAGTTGCACGAATGGGCAAAAGCACCCCACGCACAGTGGCTAGGTTATCTCTCTACAACAGGTGTGTATGGTGATCATCAAGGCGCCTGGGTTAATGAGGCTACCCCTCCTACCCCTACCGAGCCACGCTCAATGATAAGGTTGCAGATTGAAAATGAATGGTACTCTCTTGGCCATCCTAGCCATATCTTTCGCGTAAGTGGCATCTACGGCCCTGGTCGCAGTGTTCTTGAAGATCTATTAGCAGGCACTGCACGCTGTATTGAAAAACCGGGCCAAGTCTTTTCCCGCATCCATGTGGCTGATATTGTGCAAACTTTGCTGCGGTCAGCAGTGAATCCGTCGCCAGGTGAAATTTATAATCTTGCGGATGATTTACCCTGCCCCAGCCATGTAGTCGTCGCGCATGGCGCAAGCTTGCTGAAGACACCCTGCCCGCCACTGACCCCCTACGAGGAGGCCGAGCTATCACCCATGGCAAAAAGCTTTTACAGCAGTTGCAGGCGTGTCGCGAACACCAAAATCAAAGAAAAGCTGGGTGTGCAATTACTTTACCCAACCTACAAGGAGGGTTTAGAAGCAATCTTGCACAGCATCAAGGCCTGATATATCTAACCCGCGCACCAATGCTGAGCAAAGTGGTGCCACAGGGTCAGCGTCACTTCAAACGAGATTAGGATGATAATCACCCACTCGAGCAGAGTGGAATGGCGATAATTAAGCTCATCACCCAGCAGCTGAAAGAGCTCATGGATAATATCGAGCTTCTTGTTGAGGATCTCAGAGCGTTGTGCCACATCCAACTCTTTCACCGACATTTTAAAAAAGGGCTCAAGGTCAGGATTTTCCCAAAAGAAATCTGGGGGATTCAAAAAATCGATATGCAGGTTAATGGAGTTGCGCTCCATAAATAACTTGCCTATTTTGCGCCCAATCTCGCGCCTGGAATAGGGAATGCGACCGGTGGAAGCCAGGGCTTCAGTAATGGTTTCAGAGACTTTAATTGTATGTTCAATACGGCTTTCAAAAAACGCAAGCTTCACTGACTGAGCTAAGCCAAAGGAAATGGCAAGCTTGGTGAGCATGTCGTCCTCACCATCTATGGTGATATGCCCCTGGTGGAAGCGCACCCGGTTGCCTACCTCGTAAGTAAAGGTATCTTCCTCAATGGTTTTCAGGGAATCATGCTCAAAGGGGGACAACTTATCAATAAGGCGACGCTCTTTATCTTCGTCCATATTCCAAAAGACAATGCAGCCATACCCAAAGCAAAATACATCACCGCTATGCGCTTTAAAGTGTAATACGTCATCAAAGAGCGTGCAGGGCAACTCGGTTTTAAGCTTATCAAGAATGCCAAAAAGTTTGTAACCGCGCGCAGTACAGTACGCTGCCACTCTTGGGTATTCTTGCTCTTCGCTCATTAAATCACTCATCCATTCGACCTTGTTGTTGCGGGCTCACCCCCGATATACGCATGTAGTCGCGCCAACGGGCGTTTTGCGCGCGCTGTCTTGTGACCTTCATCCTGCCAAGCCCCATGGTTAATCACTAAGCGCATATCCTCAACACCTTGCTGACGCCGGCGCCCGATGGATGTTCTGGAATAATCAAAGTCGCGACTTGAGAGTTCTTCACGCGGTTTACCATACATGACATGAACGATATCAAGGGTCGCACCATTTTGATCTTCTCTGGCATTCCATAAATCGACAATATGTCGAAGGGAACGATTAATACGCGTGGCCATCATGAGATCTCGAACACGCCCCTGGACCGTATCTATGGTATCGGGCATCGCCCCGTGGGGCGCATAAGGATCTATGACCATGCACAAGATATCACGCCCGTCATAAAGACGCAAAATTTCATCCAACGGCAGATCAGAAGCCATCGCGCCATCCCAGTAACTGTGTCCACCCATCTCAACAGCTGGGAAATGGGGGGGGGAGTGCGCACGCAGCCATCAGGTGATCAATGGAAATCTTGCGACCGAACGAATCAAAAAAAACGGTATGACTGGTCTCAACTTCTGTTGCCGACAGCACTAATCGTGTACCCTGCCCCTTGTTAAGCGCATCCAAATCGATAAGATCCGTTAAAGTTTGAGTGAGCTTGGACGTGTCATAAAAGCTCGTGGCTTCGGCTGAGCCACGGGGACTCATGAAAGCTGTGGGAAAGCGGGGCGAAAAGAAGTTGGGTTGGCCGAACACCAGACCCTGCATTGAGGTTACAAAATTGTGAAACTGCCGCATAGGTTCGGTGGGCGCCACCATTTCAGGCATATCGGGCCATGAGATTTCCTCAAAAAACGCCCCAATTTTACGACTTCTAACCATGGGCTCATGGCTTGCAATCAGCGCCCCCAAAATGCCGCCGACGGAATACCCTCCGACAACTTGCGGCATGAAACCAACTTCTTGTAACACCTCATAGGCACCCCATTGATAGGCGCTGAGCGCACCACCACCTGCAAACACCAATGCGTAAAGCTTATCTCCCCCGGGCATGGATGTGCCCTCCCCTGTTTATTTTTTACTCTCTAGTTTCTAGCCTACCTAAACCGCGCTAACGAGACAAGGGATGGCTCTTTCAATCAAAAATGAGAGTTATTGACTGCTGCACCCCAATATTCACATTTTGAAATAATGGCTCTCGGTCATCACGGCGTTAAGCTTCACGTCATGGAGCTCACATGGAATCGTGGAAACGTTTTGCACGTCATAAGCAAGCCCTAATGTTTGAAAATTCAAGGCGCTCAAACTCGCAAGTGCGCGGTCATAGTAGCCCATTCCCCGTCCCAAGCGATGTCCCTGATCATCAAATGCTACAAGAGGCACAAGGACTAGATCTGGGTCAGCCACCGGCAATTCCTCATGTGGTTGCTGCACATTAAAAGGGCCAGTCATGAGCTGATTAAGCGCGGTGATCGCCGCAAAGTCCATCATATTGCCCTTAACCCGCGGGAAAGCGACAGGATGGCCCCAATCAAGAAGTTCTGTTATCACAGATTGAATTTGGGGCTCATCAAAGCGCGGCCAAAAAGCAGCAACTAAGCCCTTATGGGATAGCAGAATGGTGCGAAGTTTTGCGTTGATAAGACCATCAGCAGCCTCCCGCTGAGAGCTTGAGATAAACACATTGAGCCGGCGCGCCATTTGCTGACGCAGGTTCTTTTTTTGTTCGGCTGAGTTTAAGTTTTCAGATTGTGGAGCCATCGTAACCGTTGGTTCAAAGCATCCTCACGCGGCCCGCTGTAAGCAGGTGGGTGCCATATGTTGCATTCCACAGAACACACAGGGACGGCTCCCTTAAGGAATCATTATCGGCCCCAGGGAAGTTCACCTGACGTGGAACGACAGCCCCTAGTATTAAGTTACTGCTGCAGCCCCTGCTTTGCAAGAAAACTTGCGCACCCTCTCCATTTTTAGCAAGAAACTTTAAGCAGCTGACGCAAACCACGTTGTCCAAACACAATGCACACCACAATAACGCCCAATCCAAAGAGCACCGCAGCATGAAGACCGCGGGTTTGAGCCTGATGTAGCGCGGCAACCCCCGTATCATAGGATATGCCTAAAATCTCACGCAGGCTATCCAAATGCACGTGGGCTGATGCAGTTACTTTAACAAGCGAATCACGCACACTGTTGCTCAAATCTGGCACACCCAAAAGCCATTTTTGAGCCGCATAAGTCGCGATGCTTGTCGAGAGCACAATTCCCAAAGTATTGGCGATAAGAGTTGCCATGGTAAAAAAACCTGAACCAGTATTGATAATCTCTGCGGGCAGCGAGCGCAGCATGCCTGCATTGACTGCCGTGAAAGTTAAACCTAACCCCAGCCCTCCTACAACCAAAACCGAAAGCACAACTGTCAAGGACACCGAAGCATCAAAGAATAGAAAACCAGCCGAACACATGAGGCTCAAAATAAGCCCAGTAAGCGTCGGAGATAAAGGGCCCACACGATCAATCCAGCGACCGGAAATAAAGCTAACTATACCCTGGGCACCTGTAAGACATAAGAACGCATATCCCACAACCTGGATGGGTAGCATCAGGGTGTTTTGAAAATAAAGATTTCCCATAACCATAACGAGACAGAAAAAGTAAGAAACAGCTGCGTTTGCAAACATATAGAACAGATACGCATGCTGTTTAAATAAGGACCTTGGCAAGATGGGCACAAGCTGTCTTGCATCTAAGACGTAAAAAGCAGCAAGCATCACAAGACTTGCCGCCATACCACCCCAGAAACGTGGATCACCAACGCCCCAAATTTCCAAGTGATTGAGTGTGGTCATGATTAAAATGAGGGCGCCAGAGAGTAAAATCACATTTAGAAGACTGATGTTCTTTAGGCTCTGCCGTGGGCCATCTTTGGGCGCCAGCCATGCCAAGGCTGCAATAGCTGCAAGACCCAAGGGCAAATTGATATAGAAAATCCATCGCCATGACAAATGCTGCAAGACCAAGCCTCCTAAGGTCGGACCAACACTCAAGCCTAGGGCCGAGGCTGCACCAAAAGTAGCCACCGCTGTTCCGTGACGTTCTTGCGGAAAAATAGACATGGTCAACGCATAAATAGCTGGAGAAAAAAGCGCGCCACCAAGGCCCTGAATAATACGCCCCATAATCAGCACAGCTAGAGTATGACCCGCGCCGGTCAAAATAGACCCCACAACAAAAAGGATTACGCCAGACAGCAGCACGCGTTTTGTACCCAAAACATCACCAAGGCGCCCACCTGGAATGACGAGGGCTCCCCATGCAAGAGAATAGACACTCAGCAACCACTGTAGATCATTAAGCTCAGACTCAATA
>CAYRKI010000003.1:43424-44972 GCA_964424815.1 uncultured Thiotrichales bacterium
GCGATTTGCGGCATTGCCAGATTGACCACAGTAAAATCAATGCACAGCAAAAATATGAGTAAACTCATACTCGCAAGCAACAGCCAACTCGATACTGGAATGAAAGTTGCGTTTGAATGGGATGAAGGATTCATATTCTTTATTTCTATAACCTTAAGGACCAACAAGCATAAATAACATCAAATTTTCTGACGCTAATAGGAAAAAGAAGGCCCTAATTCAATTTATAAGGCCCATAATCAAAGACTGTGCATGCCATGCATCTCTTACCCCATAGTCAGTGAATACGATGTTGATCTCCCTCAGATAGTATTTGCAGTGTGCTGGCGATGCAATTTCCATGACAAATGCAAAAATCCTCAAACAGCATAACCTCAACAAGAGATAGACCATCTACCGAATCTAGTTTTTCGTGGGCAATGGCCCAAACATAATGCCACAGCAAAAATTTATGGGCCTGATTGCGCGTTTACGGTGCTTTAATCTGGAGTTCAAGAATAAGCTGATCGGGAGCTTGTAAGACTTCTCTCTTGCCATGGGGGGGATCATATTCAAGAGTGATCACACACTCAAAGTCATAGCCTTGCTGCGCAAGCATTTTCACCAAACTTTTCAAGCTGGTGCGTAGATCAAAGGTTGAAGTGCGCAATTTTTAATCTGTTCATCGAGAAAATTAGGCTGAATGAATGGAATAACTCTCTTTAACAACAGACTTTGACTTGATGTAGGCCACGTATGTCGCGAGATCAACAATAAAAAACGGAATCATATGACTTCCCATTTAAGGGCAAGAAAAGTCATTTTTTTAAGATATTTTTCCGTTGCGAAACCCATGGCAAAGGACAAGTCCCAGCAAACCAGCCACCACAATCATGGGTGCCACAGGATGATCAAAATAAAATGCACAATAAAGGCCTAAGTGGCCAAAGAGCACACCTGATAGCGCTGCATAACTGACCATTTGCTGAGGGTTTCGCGCGAACAGGCGACCAGTAGCCGCCGGTATTAACAGCAAGGCCGAAAGAAGCAGCGCCCCCACCATTTTCAGCAGTAAGGCCACCACCATGGCAAGGCAAATGCTAAAAAGCAATCGCGTGCGCACCACCGGAATTCCATCCAACTGCGCAAGACTTTCAGATGCAGTGATCGCCATAATGGGTCGCCATAAAATAAAACGCACGATTGCAGCAATACCTAACCCTAGAAGCAAGCTCAAAAGATCGCTCTCATCAACGCTCAAAAGATCACCAAACAAGAAGCTTAAGGGACTCATGCCAGCAGGGCGACGCCAATTGATGGCAAGTAAGCCCAGCGCCAAGGTTCCCTGCGCGACAAGAGCTAACAGAGCGTCGCGACTCAGGTAACGAGCTGACTTACGCGTTATCACTAGCAAAATTCCCACCATGATCCCGATAAAGGCTATACCCCAAAATTGCTGCATATTAAGAACTGCGGCCATAGCCACACCAAGCAAACTGGCATGCGCTAAGGTATCTGAGAGAAAACTCTGACGTTGCCACAAAATCACACTGCCCATCGGCGCTGCGA
>CAYRKI010000003.1:45001-68533 GCA_964424815.1 uncultured Thiotrichales bacterium
CAGCGAATGCAGGTATAAGGTAAAGTTCATCAAACATGACAATCCTCACCGTGAACGTGAGGTTCATCGTGCGCATGATCGTGACTGTGGGTGTAGGGTGCAACCATCTGGGCTTCAGCCTCACCAAAGAGATGCTGATACGCTTGATGGGAACGCACTTGCTGCGGTTTTCCTGCACAACAAATGTGATGATTAAGACAAATTACCTGATCAGATGACGCATGAACGAAATGCAAATCATGAGAAACCAATACCACCGCCATTTTGAGACGCGGCCGTGTTTGATTGAGCAAACGATAAAAATGAGCTTGAGCCATGATATCCAGTGCCTGGGTTGGCTCATCTAGCACCAAAATCTCGGGATCATTTAAGAGAGCTCGCGCTAACAGGACGCGCTGCATCTCCCCGCCCGAGAGCACATGCATGGAACGCTCGGCCAGATGCTGAGCACCTACCTCTTGCAACACATCGCCAATCGCACGCTGGCGCCTTGCAAGACTCAGAAAAGTTTGAACATCCAACGGCAGGGATGGATCTAGGACAAGACGTTGCGGCATGTACCCGTAACGCAAGCTTGGGTGGCGGTGAATCATGCCCGATGTCGGCTGCTCAAGTCCAAGAAGCACAGACAAAAGTGTACTTTTGCCCGCGCCATTAGGGCCAATAATGGTCATAAATTGGCCACGATGAACCGTAAGGCTGACATTGTGCAACAACACACGGTTAGCCCGCACAAAGCTGATCTCTTCAAGTTCAATAAGCTTATCTGATTGACGCCGCTTTTCTTCCGCCGACATCATCAGCTTCCCTGACGTGCAAAACGGCGATGCACCCACACGGCATACAGCGTGCCCAAAGCGATAAAGCCTGAAAGCACCGTTAAATGAGCTTCTGCTGAACGACCTTGAAGGAAGATCACACTAAAACCCTGCATAGCCGTGACCATCACATAAAGTGCCGTGACCTTAGCATGAGATAAGCCAGAACGCTGCAACAGTTGAAACAAGTGCTCGCGATGGGCCTGGAATAAGTTTTCCCCCCTTGCAAGACGTCGCAGTAAGGTGAGACTGGTATCAAATAAATGGGAAAAGAAAAGAATTGGAATTGCCCACAGCGATAACTTGCCCCATTCATGGGCCAGGATAGCCAATATGGCCAGCAGAAGCCCAATAAACTGACTTCCCACATCTCCCATAAATATTCTCGCCTGCGGATAGTTCAAAGGGACAAAACCTGTAATAGCGGCTGCAAGGCCAAAGGCAATCATGGAAAGTTGGGGCGCTGCTTGCCAGCAGGTTACGCCAAGGGTGGCTGCAATTATAATCGCCGTAAGGGCCGCTAAACCGTTCATGCCGTCCATAAAGTTAAAGGCGTTGGTATATCCGACAATCCAAAATAAGGTCAGCACAACGCCACTGAAGCCAAGCGCCACCTCTCCTTGCAACGGCAAACTCAGCTTAGTCAGAACAACACCCCCGGTGATCACCATAAGCGCTGCCAAATTTTGCACCACAAGACGCGTACGAGCTGCAAGCCCGCGCACATCATCAATGGCACCGGTAAAAGCATTTAGAAGCAAAGCAAGACCCGATAAAATCAGTAAATCGGCATCCATATCAACGGTGCCACGCATCACTGCCGTAAAAAAACAAAACGCAAAGAAAGCAACAACAACACCGGCACCCGCACCCCGTGGTGTTGGGACTGTGTGTGAAGAACGATCAGAGGGGATATCTTCTATGTTGTAAGCAATCATCGCCCGCCCAAGAAGGTGGGACACCAAGGCGGTGGCGAGTAATGTCAGCGTCCAAAAATAAAAATCAGCAGAGATCACATCGAGTCCTGTGGTGATGGCTGGGAGACCTGGATTCGAACCAGGACTACTCGGTCCAGAGCCGAGGGTTCTACCGTTAAACTATCTCCCATCAGGGCTTTGTAATTAACCCACTCTATAGCAATCTCTCGTAAAAGCGTCCAGCTTGAAAATTAAATTACTGCACTTTTTTGGCCATTTGCTGCTTCACGAGCATGGCCGAACAGTACCCAGCAAGAAAACCTTTTAACTCCTTGCTTCGCTTTAGGGGAGCACGCATGACGCATACGGCCATTTTTCTGGGTTCGACTTCCTGAAGCCTTCCGGGATGTTGGCGTTGAAATTCACTCATTATTTTCAAGAAATCAGGAAAGTAATGATCAAAAATATGATCATAATTGTCTTTCGTTTTCAGACGTTTTTCGAAAACACCATGAATATTCATAAGCCCTCTTTCAGTTCTTGGGAGATCCCCGTGCTGAAGAGCAATTCGAAGACCTCGCAAGACACGCTCGCAATAGTGTGGCGAAGCTGTTTGCGCCAAAAAAAGCTCGGTGGGCTCATAATAAACATCTACGGCATCTTCGTGCCACTCAAGGGCATCCAAGCGACCCGCAGCTTGCAGACGATCTGCGTGACCCCCAAGTAGCCCTACAAGCATGAGGACTTGCCGTTGATGAGAATCCAAAAGAAGTTTCGAGAGCTCTTCATTAAAGGGTGAGACAGAGGTGATATATTCTTTAATGAGCTCACGCGTAAAATGCTTTTTTTGTTTTTTGATGGTACGTTCTTTCGCATTGTTGTCGCGCCATGAATCACTAACCTCTCGAAGAAATAAAGAAGACTCGCACAGGCGATAAAGCTTGCCCCAAATGCCCATATTTAATAATTGCCTCCAGTCTGCGACTTCGCCCTCACGCATGAAACTGTCATGTATATTCTCAATATGCCCCATACAGATTTCCTCTATTTGAGACGCAAAATTTTTAATATCACCCAAAAGCTCAGGCTCTTGCATGAGGCACACTGTAATGTCCAGAAGGTGTTTATCAATCGATGGGGCTGAAGCAGGATCAACGCCGGGATAACATTCTAAGAATACGTCTGTGGCGAGCCTAAATTGGTGATCCGTGAGTTTCCTTGCAACCTTTGCGCGTAATTGATGAGCTATTTGGGGGATCCAGACGGTTTCATCCAGCTCAGGCTTGAGGTCAGTCGCCAAAAGACCAGAATTAAAAGCTGCCCATAAAACAGTCATGGTCCAAAATTTTTTTTTCATCGTACTCATGCCCTTGTTTCGATCATTTTTATCCCTTGTGACCCACCGTTCAAATTGAGTCGCCCTGTATCCTAAAGATGAATTGTTAAGCATTTATATACAAACGCTTCATCACCTGTAAGCATATTCATGGAACGATGAAAAGAGGTGAGCCTCCAATAAATGGGAGAAGATCATGAAGTGGCGATATTTTTGCACATGCGCCCTCATACATCTTTTGACCGGAGGCCCAGTTCATCTCCAGGCGAGCTTATGTGCAACGGAAGAACAAGATGAATCTCTCTCCCCCCTCCTTCCGCCCGAAATTCAGATGATGATTCTTTCCCATGCAAGTCTCACCACACAGGATCAAGCCAATTGTCGACGCGTGTGCACACATTGGAAAAGCTCACTCAACGATGAATGGCTAAAGACGAAATCCCAACGTCAGGAAGGGTTTAGAGATCGTCTCGACATTTATCGCGCCCACAGCACTACCTTTGTGACCCTAGCTCTTCCCGGCTTTGCACCCGATTGGCGCCACATTGTTCCGCTTCGCCTTAAAATTGCCCAAGAAATTTTTTTAGAAGCTTTTGCGGTTCCCCATCGCGTTTACCCTAAACGCGATCTTATTGATGTGGCTGCAAATTTAGGCGATGAAAACGCTATTTTTCTTCTCATTCAGGCTTATTGGAAGGGTAACTATGGGTGCCCGCAGAATTCCGCATTAACGCGTGACCTAATCATTAAATTTGCAGGCAAAGGCAGTGAAACCGCAAAAGGTATGCTTAGAGACGGCCAGGAATTAGGCTTGTATGGCTTCCCTAAATCAGAACCCTCGTTTCGCGTTGAATCGCCGAATGTGTGGTCCTTACTGTTTGGCAGCCCCTTTGCATCATCTAACACGCAATAAAGCAAGCAGCAAAAAATCCATCGCACCCATGGCTGTAAGGGCTTACCTTTAAAAACTCCCCCGTTGAATCCGCAACCTGAGCCCACATCTCTCCTAAATTGGCAGCTGGCTGCAATGAAAAACGAGAATGATGCGCAAGAAATTCTGAGACCACATCCTCATTTTCCAACTTGAGTAGTGAACATGTTGCATAAACCAACACCCCACCTGGGCGTACATAAGCGCTTGCTTTGGCTAAAATATCCAGCTGCACTTCAGGCATTGCTTTAATGTCGTCAATACTCTGGCGCCATGGAAGATCAGGGGCCCGCCGCCATGTTCCCATTCCACTACAAGGTGCATCCACTAAAACCACATCAGCTTTTTGCTGGTAACGCTCGAGCTGCAAGTTGGGCAGCTGAAATGTTTGCACGTGATCGATTTGGGCACGCTTGAGTCGCGGCAAAAGCTGTTTGATGCGCGGCGAGACATCACAGGCGATGAGATTCCCCTTGCCCCGCATCAGTGCTGAAATTGCCAGGGTTTTCCCCCCCGCACCGGCACAATAATCAATGACCACGTCTCCTGGTTTTGGAGCCGCAAGCAACGCAATCAGCTGAGATCCCTCATCCTGCACTTCGATAGCACCCTGCAGCATCAGGGGGTGTTGATCAAGCGCAACCGGCTTTTGCAACCGAATACCATAGGGACTATAGGGTGTGGAAACCGCTTCAACGCCCTCTTGCTGTAATAGCCGCAGAGCTTGGTCACGATGTATCTTCAAAGGATGAACACGCAAATCAAGACAAGCGCGGGAAGACATACTGCACAAGATGTTATCCGCATCTTCGCCCAGATTATCCTCTAAAAACTGTAACAATTCTGTGGGAACGTTGGGTCTCTGCACCGCATCAGCGCTTATCTTGCTCATTGCTGAAGCACAGTTTAACTCTTGAGGATTTAAGGGTTGAGGTGAGTGGTTTTCACCCGTCCATGAGTTAAGACTTCCGGAATCGTGATAGGCTAGATGACATATTAATAAAGTGCGTCCGTCAACCAGGTGAGGATGAAGGGCCTTCTCATACAAAGCACGATGGCGCATGACTGCAAAGCACAACTCTCTGACCGTTCGCCTATCTTTAGAGCCCGCATAACGGCGCATTTGAAAGTAGTCATGGACAAGGCGATCAAGAGGTGCGCGTTTCTCGTCAAACAGCGTCAAAATATCGATGACAGCTTGATGCTGCGCCGCAGGTCTCACGGCTTAAATCCTGTGGCCACTACATACATTTCAGGAGAGTCTTTACGACTTGCAGCGGGCTTGATGTGACGCACCTTGTCGAAATGCGCTTTGAGGCGAGCAAGTAATTCACCGTCGGTCCCACCTTGAAACACTTTCGCCACAAAGGATCCCCCAGGGCGAAGCACTTTTTCTGCGAATAAATAGGCGGTTTCTGCAAGAGCAATTGTGCGCAAATGATCTGCTACCGCGCTTCCCGTGGTATTGGCAGCCATGTCACTGACCACCACGTCAGCAGGGCCTTCCAGAAGCGAGCGCACTTGGTCCTGCATCGCGTTTTCCATGAAATCACCTTGCAGCAGGCTGACACCGGGAATGGGGTCAATCGGCAGCAAATCGATACCCACAACTTGTGCGCGACCATTTTTAAGGGCAACGAGGTCAACTATAACTTGAGTCCAACCACCAGGGGCCGCACCCAAATCAACCACACGTTGACCAGGCTTAAACAGACTTACTTTTTCATTGATTTGCAATAGTTTAAAGGCTGCACGCGAGCGATAGCCCATGGCCTTAGCTTGATGGACATAAGGATCATTGAGTTGGCGTTGCAACCACAATTGCGACGATACTTTCCGCCCCCTTGCGGTCTTAAGGCGCACAGAGAGGGGACGAACACTTGGAGGCTTTTTAAAAGTTTTTGTTGTCATCGTTAAGCTGCTGGCATTTCCTGAGGGAGCATTTCTGTGCGGCCCACCATATCAGCAATGACCCCATCACGTACACCGCGATCTCCTACACGCAGATATTCCGCAGGCCATGTGCACAATAATCCCTCTAATATGGCACATCCAGCCAGAACTAGATCAGTGCGATCACCACCAATACATGGATGAAACGCGCGCTCTTCAGGGCTCATCATTTGCACCTGCTTGATGACTTTCTCGAGATTTGCGGTTGCGATCATCGCGCCATCAATCGCTTCGCGATCATATCGACGCAAACCCAAGTCAATCGCAACCAACGTCGACACTGTTCCAGAAGTTGCGACAAGAGCCACGTTTGCGTCAACCACAGCCTGATCAAGGGCGTGACGCTCATTGAAATCCTGCAAAGCATCTTCGACCTGGGCCACAGCATCGCGATATTGGATCGCACAGTTTAAATTGAATCCCTCTGATAAGGTAACCACCCCATAGGGAATCGATGTCCAGTCCACCATCTGAATGGCATGATCTGGACCTTTTTCTGCATAAATGACTTCAGTGCTGGCTCCACCGATATCAAAAACCAGCGCGCGCGCGGTATCCGCAGCTTGCAATAGGCTCTGGCAGCCTAAAAGAGAAAAACGCGCCTCTTCCTCGCGACTGATAAGGTCAATTTTAAGACCTGTTTCGTGCTCAAGACGTTCAAGAAACCACTGGCCGTTAGAGGCTGCGCGACACGCTTCAGTTGCCACCCCTCGAATAACCACATGAGGGTGCGCCCGCGCTCTTTTAATGCATGCTCGAACCGCTTCAATGGCCCGCTGCATAGCATCTTCTTTAAGACGGCCTGTGGCGACCAGCCCTTCACCAAGACGAATGACGCGCGCAAAGGCATCTACGGGCGTTAGCACGCCATCTTCATAACGCGTGACCATCAAACGGCAGGTGTTACTACCAAGATCAATGGATGCAAAATAATGCCGCATAGTGCTTTTGAGTTCTCAGTATGCCACCGCAACAGCCCATTCTATGCAGGGCGTGCAAGGGTCTTGTTCATTCAAATAAAAATACCTATCCATGCCTAGGCATACCATAAAAATTAATGCCTGCGCAATACTTTACAATGAGGCAAAAATACTATCTTTGATTAGCATTAGATAACATTCATAACGAGAAATAGCGTTGCTCGCTCTAATTTGCAATCATCGGGGAATATCTGCGGCGAATTCAACTAGAGAAATTTGTATACTAAATTTTAACCTATAACAAAGGAAGTATACATTCCTTATTTTTTACCAATCATAAAAAATTAATAATGCCAAAATAACCAAAAATCAAATTTTACTATTGTAATTGAAACTAAGCGTTATTAAGTTACGGTATGTAATGCATACCGTTAATCATTAACATTCGGAGGCCACAATGATTACCAAAGTCGGTATGCAAAGCGATTTTTTAGATGCTTTAACAGATTTAATTGAACTTGAGTATGATGCAGTGGAAGCTTATCAAGCCGCTATAAATAGATTACGCAATGATCACATCAAACAGCAGTTTGATGAGTTCATGCGCGATCATCAGCGTCATATTCAAGAGTGCTCTGACTACCTACGCCGTCAGGGTCGAGAAGCTCCCCAATCCGCAAGCGCTAAAAGCATCATTACGCAGGGCAAGGTTGTCATTGCTGACATTATGGGAGATAACGCCATTTTGCGCGCTATTCGCAGCAATGAAATCGATACTAATACAGCGTATGAGCGCATGACCCAATTTGCACCTCAAGATTGCGCCGAAATGATGCGTCGCGCCTACGAGGACGAAAAGCGTCATCGTAATTGGATTGAAAATCAATTAGAGGACGAAGCTGCCTAATGCGTATCCTTCGTCAAACCTTTACTCACTTTTCATATTTGGACGCAGACCTTGCGACCAACCAATTGCCTAGCGGCGCGAAAGCGCTGCTAGTCAAGAAGGCCGCTGATGTATGTTACTATCAACAACACACATCAGAGGATCCCCTTCATTGCGATTATTCAAGTAAAGAACTGATCGCATTCGACAGATAAATACGCGAGAAGACTTACCTCAAGGGATAAGTCTATCTAGTGCTATTTATTTTTTTTGCAAACAACATCAATTATTTAATAAAGGAACTGACTCATGAATAATGTGGCAGAAATTAGGCATAATTTAAATGATAGTGTCGACAAGCTCGACGCTTTCGTCGGGCAAAAACTTCGTTACTTCCGCAATAAAGTGGGGTGGACGTTAACAGATCTTGGCGAGCGCGTTGGCGTATCCCACCAACAAATCCACAAGTATGAACTGGGCATTACTAAAATATCAGCTTCCATGCTGTATAAGCTTGCTGCCGTATTTGGTACAACCCCCAATACGTTCTTCGAAGGATTTGACCTTGAAAAATCCTGCGATGATTTAGTGGACAACCCTCCCCACATCTCGCAACGCAAACCTGTACGCAATATTTTGCTGATTGAAGATAATGCGGCTGATGAATTCCTGATTCGCAATGTGCTGACTGACCTTAACTTAGGCCTTACAGTATTTTGCGTTCATGAAGGTATGGAGGCTCTGCGCCTTCTGCGTGACAAAGTGAATGTTGCAAATTTCCCGCGTCCCGATCTGATCTTATTGGATTTGAATTTACCCAACATGGGCGGTTTGTCGGTTTTAAAATCCATTAAGCAAGACCGAGAGATTCAAGAAATACCGGTATTGGTGCTGACCAGCAGCCTCAATCGTATAGATGTGACCAACGCTTATCGCAATCACGCCAGTGGCTTTATTAGCAAAGCGTTTGATTTTGATACCTTCAAGAGTAACCTTGAAACGGCCATTTCCTACTGGGTTAATGCGGCCGTATTGCCGGCATAAAAAACAGTAGGAGGTTCACAATGAATGCCATTTTACTCACTATCCTCTGCGAACGAATCAGAGGCTTCCACTAATTGTTACGCCCGTTATCGGGCGACAATTACTACGACCTTGTCCACCATTTTTTCCACTCTTCTTTTCCACCTACACGCACAAAATAAGCTTTAATACCCTCAAATTCTTAAACTAGCATTCCAGAACGTTTCGTCAGATCCTGAAATAGAGGGCAAGAACGCACTCTACCAAATAAACAAATATTTATTATTTGCAGAGGGGATACAAAATGTTTTACTTGGGACGCATCAATCCATTTCATGAATTGCATGAAATATATAAAAATCTAGTCAAATCAAAATTGAATGATAAGAAATTTGGGAATCTAGATTTCTCGAATTCGAACACTAAGGATGGGGCTTCAAAGCACGTACAGACCCAATGGGTAAAGATTTTAAAGGCAGCCTGCTTTGAAAAAAACGAGCGCTTTGATGATCTTGAATGGGATTATCGCGATTACTACAGATTTTAGGTGATCGGCGTTAACAACTTCGTTTGTGAAGTACGGCATTTGGTAATCTCCGCATGAATGGGCGAGAATACATACTTTTAATAAGCGCAATTTTTGCTTCAAGACGATTTTGATTAATGTTCTTTCATCTTGGGCTGAACAATTTTAAGCGCCCTACATTAACAATAGGAGAGGTAACAATGAGTACACAACTTCAAAACCGTTTGGGTACATTGGCGTTAACACTTGTGCTGACTGCATTATCAGCAACGCAAGTCAGTGCGGCTAAACTGCGTATTAGCAATGAAAATCGCAAGAAAATTGTATTACGTATTATTCCAGAGCCTACAACGACAAGCGAAGTCAAAATTACTAAAGAGCTTGGTGCTGAGAATAATTATGAATTTACCTTGTCTCCGGAAGACATCGGCAACAAGCGTTTCTTTGCCATCGAAGGGGAAACTCACCCCTTCATTGGTGATAAATGCAAGAACTTGAGCATCATTAAGGATTATGAGATTGCTTTCAAAGATGATGTTGTTGGAACGACATGCATCGCAACGGAAGTTAATCAAAAATCCTCAAAATAAATCCGCATAAATAGCCCTTTCTTACTACGGCTTATAAAAATACATGGATGCTTATCACCTCACGTCACATGATTTTCATGTGACGTGGAGGTTGGTTCTTGCATGCTATTGTCCACTTAAATTACACAACAGTTAGGAGGATTCCATGGGTAACACATCAAATGATACCAGTCGTCAGCAGGCAGGCGTAAAGTCCAGTATGGGCGGAAGCGGCGATCCAGATAAGGCTAGCCCCGCTGCAATCGAGCGTTACATGAAAGGGATTCATTTCCCAGCAAACAAAGATGATCTTGTGAATCGTGCTAAAGAAAACGGCGCACCAAGTGATGTCTTACATGTGCTCGATCGTTTCGAGGACAAGGACTATAATAGTCCTATCGATATCTCAAAGGAGGTAGGTCGCATCAGTTAACGTAGTCTGATGTAAACTATAAGGAGGCGCCGTAATCCTCGTCATCTTTGGCGCTGGGTTGCGGCCCTTTTCTTTTATTTGAGACTTTTAAAGGACATCGTATGCGCAGCCATAAGCACCCTACAAGAGCCAGCCCCTCACCGTCCTGGCACATCAAAATGGATAATCAGGAAGACAAGCATATAGTCCTTGAACAGTACAAACTCATCGTTGACTCAATCGAGAAAGCGAATGCACTTCGCGAAAATGCTAATAATTTTTGGACTACAGTTAACGCTCTTGCCATTTCAATCATTGCGAACGTGATTCAAAACACGAAGACTGAACCTAAAATCCTGCTGATTATGGTTTTTAATGTTTTGGGGATTGGCTTATGTTGCCTTTGGATAAGTTATTTGATGAATCTTAAGCGTAATATCGAGATACGCAACTTCATGGCGATGGAGGTCGAGCATATCCTTCCCATCCCCTATCTGTCGTACGCGATCGGCAAAGCACGACGCGTGGAAGGGCGAAATTCTCTCACGATGCGTGAGATGGTTGTACCCGTTCTCTTTGCCCTCTCCTATGTTGCGCTCACGTTGTACACCTTTTACGCTACGTAGCGTTTTTCGCCCAAGACTGTCGTGCAAGTCCAGAAAAGACACAGGCCAAGAAATTTCTCTCATGGCCTGACATCTATGGGAATTAACTACATATTCTCCTGAAGGGATAATTCAGGGTGACCTCCCCTTCCACCGGGTGGGCAAAACACATGATGGAGAGGCTTTTCTCTCTCTTCTTCAGCGACCATCTTACGTAATAAAGGCACCCTTTTATTACTTAACCAATCACTGAGACTACGCTCAATGCTGCGAAGCCCCGGATCTTGATCAGCCTTAATCAGAGCTTCGATTTCTTCGCGGTCTTTATGGGTGATTTCAACCAAGAGCCCCTGAATTTCGCTGTGTGCAAGTGGGGGCAGAATGTCATGCAAGACAATATCCCTTTTCATTTCAGCCGACATGCCGGTAATCTTAACCATCTTAAAACGGCTGCGCATGGCTTCATCTTTGATAGGGTTATTTCCCAGTACGATAACAAAGTATTTGGAGATATCAATCTCTGACTCAATATAAGGCAAGTAAACTTTTTTAGCACTTGGCGCTAGTAGGGTCAGCAGTTCTGACTCACCGCTTTTACCATTTGCGGCATTGATAGCGCGATCCCCCTCATCGAATATTAATACTCCATTGCTAGCACCATTGGGGTTTCGGGAAAGAGCACGCGCCAGATTTCCAGGGTTTTTGGCATCCCCTAAGACTTCTTTGGTGTTGTCTTTAAGAGATACTTCGTAGTATGGAAGCCCCATCATTTCAGCAATTTTGTGAGCCAAATGAGTCTTACCCAGTCCTGGCAGACCCTCAATGTAGAGCACGACCTTGCTGGTCTCAGCTGAAGAGTATTTTGACGTATATCTCGCAAGATGAGCAATCATGGCATTGCGCAAGACAATTTCAAGAGATGCGTCACCTTCAGTGGTATAACCTTGCACGAGTTTTTTCAGTGGCGCTTCAAAATCCATACGGGGCTGCACACTGTGAAAAGGCATATGCAAAGCGTAAGGTATGTAATCTTTAAGCTCGACCATAAGTTTTGGATTAGAGCGAGCTGCTGTAAATTTAGCCTCAATTTTTTCACGAAGGTTTTCCTCGAGATAACGCCATTTGGTAATAAACTTAAGCTCTGCCTCTAAAAGAGGATCCGCTTCAGGACTTAACAACAACACGCCAGAGCTAGCAAAATCTTTAATCGAAGTTTTAACAGTGCTTAGAGCTTTAACCGCTACTCCGCCAGCACCAGCGGGCCCCATGACCAATCCCATTGCTGCAGCTAAACCTAAATCGACTCCTGTGGGAACCAGGGCAGCTAACATATTTCCCTTTATGATATCTGCCTTCTTTTTGAGAAAATCCTCGATCAGAGCTTTATTAATCTCGGCAGTGGTATCAGGGAAATGCACCAGAGCTTCAGAGGAATCATCGTCTATTCGATGTTCCACTTGCAGGATAAGGCTTTGCTGCTCATCAAGTATGCTGACCATATCCTGAGAGGGTGGCGCTAACAGGGGATCAGCGTCAAAATTGATAAGATCATGGCCATTATCCGGCTGCTGTAGAGGCGCGGCGACACAAGAAAAGGTCGTAAAGATAGAATCCAGATGTCCATAAAATCCCTTGCTGAGGGATAAATAGTTGGAATAAAGCCCAGCGGATACTCGCCTCAGGACATGTTTTACAAGACTTGTTCTCACCCTTGGAAACATTTGTCTTTCAAGGCTATCTCGATTTTTGAGACGCACGATGAGGTCTCCTAACCCCTCATTTTTTAGCTGTTCTTCATGGACTAATAAAATATCGCTTTGATTGCACAAGACACCGTAATCCATGCCTTCATAAGGATTAAACCGTCCTCCCCCGCCGCCCTCACCCTCTGCACCTTTTCCGGCAAAAGCGCTCGTTGAAATCACAAGCGCAGCAACAAAAATAAATTTTTTACTCATCAAAAAACCTAATTCAATTTTACGTTATGTAAAATTGAAATAATATTGATTTTCTTGAATTCAAATTTATTCTTTAATTAATAGAATTTTTTATGGAAAAATAAAGAATTTATTTATTTTTTAACACGTAAATTATGCCAGTAATTGAGCCTTTTTAATATTTCTCGCTCGAAACCTACTTCTTTGGGCCGATAGACCTGAACGCGTTCCATGAAATCAGGAAAATAATTCTGGCCAGAAAATCCTTCAGCAGTATCATGGTCATAGGCATACCCTGCTCCGTACCCCAAATTTTTCATGAGTTTTGTTGGTGCATTCAAAATGTGGGCAGGCGGCATGAGGGACGCAGATCCCTGAGCAAGGCGTTTTGCCGACTTTTCAGCCATATACACAGCGTTGGATTTAGGAGCTGTCGCAAGATAAACAACTGCTTGAATTAAAGCCATCTCGCCTTCAGGTGAACCCAATAGGCGATAGGCTTCAAGGGCAGCTATGGCTTGAGGAAGCGCTTGCGGGTCCGCCATACCTACATCTTCACTGGCAAAGCGTATCAGACGGCGCAAGATATAAAGAGGGTCTTCGCCTCCTGCTAGCATACGCGCACACCAATAAAGTGCTGCATCCACGTCCGAACCCCGTAAAGACTTATGCAGCGCGCTAATGAGGTTGTAGTGACCCTCTTTGTTTTTATCGTAAAGGGGAGCCCGCTTGCGCAAGAGTTCACCGAGTTCTTCAGACGTAAGGGGATGATCAAGGGCAGCAGCAAACAAGATTTCTGCGGCATTCAACAAGCTGCGCCCATCCCCATCAGCAAATCTAAGCAGCATCTGACGTGCATCTGGCGTGAGGGAAAGCTGCGCACCCTCATGCTGCTCGGCGCGCTGCAGAAGCCCCTCGAGAGCCCCTTCATCAAGCCGATTGAGCACGATGACCTGACAGCGCGAGAGGAGCGCCGCATTAAGCTCAAAAGAGGGGTTTTCTGTTGTTGCCCCAACTAAAGTCAGTGTGCCGTCTTCAAGAGCACCTAAAAAACTGTCTTGCTGCGCTCGATTAAAACGGTGAATTTCATCAACGAACAATAACGTAGATAACCCTTGCGCGCGCCGGGCTTTCGCAGCCTCAAAAACACCGCGCAGATCACTCACCCCACTCACGATAGCCGATAGCGCAACGAATTCAGCATCCACATGCTGCGCCAACACCCGGGCTAGCGTCGTCTTGCCGCATCCAGGAGGCCCCCATAAAATGATGTTGGGTAGTTTTTTAGCCTTTAACAGGCGATCCAGGACTTTCCCAGGGCCCAGAATATGCTGCTGGCCAATGATATCAGCCATCGCTTGCGGCCGCAGGCGGTCTGCAAGCGGTCCTGGCCCACCCAACTGAGTAAAAAGATCACCCGTTTTTGATGACAAGGCGCATCACCCGACCTTCGCGGCGCACTTGGAATTCCCACCCTCGTGCACTTCGGCCTAAATTTTTTCCTAACTCGTCTACAGTCGTAACCTTGGTGCCATTAATACTTAAAATTACATCACCTGGCTGCAGACTACTCATGGCAGATGGTGTTCCAGGGCGCGTGCGCAGAACGACCACTCCTCCTGATTCGTCATATGCTAACCCCAAGTCAACTGCGACCGCAGGTGAGAGACCTGTAACTACAGCACCACTCAGGGGAGTGCGGCCGGAAAGAGTCACCACTTTGTTGTCTTTGAGATCTGGAGGCGTCTCGAGAGTAATTTGCAGTTTTACTACCTCGTCTTTGCGCTTCACGGTGAAAGTACGTGGCTTGCCAATGACTGAAGTGGCTAGGCGGAAGCGATACGCAGCCTCGTTCAACGTGTCATGCTCGTCAATTTTGACCACCACATCGCCGACCTTGAGGCCAGCCTTATCAGCAGGGGATCCTGGGTAGACTTTCATGACAAGAACACCTTCATAGGCATCACCCACCATGTCAGTGCCTGGTTTAGCAGGCGCATCTTTAATGGAGACACCGGCCCAGGGGCGGACAATTTTACCGCCATGCTCAATACTGGCAAGCACAGGGGCCACCAGATTTGAAGGAATGGAAAAGCCGATGCCCACCGAGCTGCCAGTGTTAGAGATAATCGATGTATTAATGCCCACCACACGACCATCGAGTGTGACCAGGGGACCGCCCGAGTTTCCGGGGTTGATGGCTGCATCTGTTTGAATAAGGGAGCGGAAATCTTTCACACCCATTTCTGAGCGCGCCAAGCCTGAGACAATACCCATAGTCACCGTTTGACCTATACCAAACGGATTTCCAACCGCAAGTACGATATCACCAACCTCTAATTCATCTGCGTCTCTAAGCTCGAGATAGGGAAAGGTTTTATCAGGATTAATGATGCGAAGCGCTGCGAGGTCTGTGCGTTTATCGCGTGCAACGATTTCAGCGTCATATTCATGACCATCTTGCAGCACAACCCGAATTTCTTCTGCGTTTTTGATGACGTGAAAGTTTGTTACAACCAAGCCATCAGAGCGCAAAATCACGCCTGAGCCCAAGGAGCTTTGAATACGGGCTTCCGGATTACCAAACGGAAAATCGGGACCAAAAAAATGCTTAAACAGAGGATCATTATAAAAAGGCGAATCCGTATTGGGTCGTACCACACGTGCGGCATAAATGTTGACTACTGCAGGCGCAACTTTTTTCACCACGGGGGACAAGGATAGCTGCAATTGATCACGTGATTGCGGCACGATGGTCCCATCCCCACCTAAAGACGGGCTACCATTTTGTTTAGAGGGGACAGCGTCACCTGCCAACGCGTATGAGACCATCACGACCATAGCTAAAAATGGACCACAAAGCTTAGCCAAGGACATGGACTTCTCCTTACTCATTTTATTCTGATTCATGTCTTGCCCACTTAGGGAACACCATACGTCACACTCGCACGCCGTCACAGGAAGGCAGCTTTTCGGAACGCAAAAGCACTGCAAGTCTAGCATAAATTTTTAGTGCAACGCTACGGTGCCTAGTGCGCAAAAATGCCGAGGATATTTAAGGGTTACCCTTAGGAGAAAGATCAATTGTTGGCGGATAGCATTATCATATTACAACTCTTATGGCCAACAAATGCGCTTTTGATTGAGAGCTGTTCATCTGGAAGGAAAGACCAAAAGGACAGGACTGGTTTCCTCCTTATGCAATATCAATAAAAAAGCGGCCGACGGGCCGCTTTCTGTGTTCAATATCAGCAATGGTAACTATTTAGGCAGTGGCCTCAACAGCTTCATCAGTCTCAACAGTGCGAGGTGCCTTTGGCTTTGCTGCCGGATCACGATCAACCAACTCGATCACAGCCATGGGCGCCATATCACCATGACGGAAGCCCGCCTTCATGATACGGATGTAACCACCTGGGCGCTCTTTGTAACGCTCAGCAAGGGATCCCAACAATTTGCCGACAATCTCATCTGAACCAAGAACCGCGTGAGCTTGGCGACGCGCGCTAAGACCACCACGCTTGCCCAGGGTGATCAGCTTCTCAACGTAGGGACGCAGATCCTTTGCCTTAAGCAGGGTTGTTGTGATTTGCTCGTACTTCAGCAAAGACTCAGCCAGGCTACGCAGCAAAGCTTTGCGTTGATCGGTGCGACGATTAAACTTGCGACCACTCATGCCGTGACGCATTTTCTATTCTCCTCAAATTCCTTAATAGGGCTCTTCAATCTTACGGGCCAGGTCTTCAATATTCTCTGGCGGCCATGCGGTCACATGCATACCAAGTTCAAGACCCATTGCACTCAACACTTCACGAATCTCGTTCAGTGACTTACGACCAAAGTTTGGCGTGCGCAAAAGATCGCTCTCGCTCTTTTGCACCAGGTCACCGATATAGACGATGTTTTCGTTCTTCAAACAGTTGGCCGAACGAACAGAAAGTTCAAGCTCATCCACCTTACGCAGCAAATGACGGCTGAATGGCAGATCGGACTCAACCTCTTCCTTCACTTCCTCGACAGGCTCTTCGAAAGTAATGAACTGTTGCAGCTGGTCTTGCAAGATACGTGCAGCCAAAGCTACGGCATCTTCAGGCTTTACAGCACCGTTGGTCTCGATGTCCATGATCAGCTTGTCATAGTCTGTGCGTTGACCAACACGAGTATTCTCCACGCGGTAAGCCACGCGCTTCACGGGGGAGAACAATGCGTCCACAGGGATATACCCAATTGGTGTATCTTCACGGCGCAGTTGAGCCGCAGGAATATAACCGCTGCCAGACTCAATGGTCGCCTCAAGGTTCAGCTTCGCGCCTGCATCAAGGTGGCAAATCACCGTCTCAGGATCCAAGATTTCTACATCGGATGGGCATTCAAACTGGCCAGCAGTTACGATGCCAGGACCCTCTGCCTTCAACGTGATACGACGTACAGACTCAGTATGCTTGCGCACTGATACACCCTTTAGGTTCAGGATGATTTCAGTTACATCTTCGCGAACACCAGGAATGGAGGTGAACTCATGTTGCACACCTTCAATCTTGATGCCAGTAATGCATGCACCCTGAAGTGATGAGAGCATCACACGACGCAGTGCTGTGCCTAATGTCAAACCAAAGCCACGCTCGAGCGGCTCAGCAACAACGGAACCACGGCGTCCGCTCTGTGTCTGCTGAACGACGTCCAGTTTGTAAGGCTTAATTAAATCTTGCCAGTTTTTGCGAATCACGGATCCAACCCTTCTTCTTTAACTGTTAGTGGGACGAGCTTAGACCCTTCTGCGCTTCGCCGGACGGCACCCATTGTGAGGGACCGGCGTCACGTCACGGATAGAAGTCACGGTCATGCCCAGAGCTTGCAGCGCACGCAGCGCAGACTCACGCCCGGAACCTGGACCATAAACTTCCACGTCCACCATACGCATACCATGCTCCATTGCCTTACGGCCGGCATCTTCAGCAGCCATCTGGGCAGCATATGGAGTGGACTTACGAGAGCCCTTAAATCCAAGCATACCTGCAGAAGACCAGCAGATTGCGTTACCTTGATGGTCACTAATCGTCACCATTGTGTTGTTAAAGCTTGAGTGAACGTGTGCCACACCAGCTGTGATATTTTTACGTTCGCGACGACGCAAACGAGCGGACGGCTTAGCCATAGTACTACCCTAACCTACGTACTTACTTTTTCTTACCAGCAATCGCAACGGCTTTACCCTTGCGTGTGCGAGCATTCGTGTGTGTGCGCTGACCACGTACAGGCAAACCCTTACGGTGGCGCAAACCACGATAGCATGCCAAATCTGTGAGACGCTTAATGTTCATCGAGATTTCACGGCGCAGATCACCCTCGACCTTGTAATCACGGTCGATGGTCTCACGAATACGCAAAACTTCATCTTCGGTGAGGTCTTTAACTCGCCTTGATTCTTCAATGCCCACTTTTTGGCAGATTTCCTGCGATTTAACAGGACCGATGCCATAAATGTAGGTCAAACCAATCACAACTCGCTTTTGAGTTGGAATGTTGACGCCAGCAATACGCGCCACAGCTCTCTCCTTAAGTTTCTAAACTTAAAACCATCACCAACCGACTAAACTGAGTCGGCACTTTATAAGTTATTGCACCCCAAAGTCAAGCCCGAGGCGCATCACTTCTTACATTTGCACCAGAATTTTTAAATTTTTCTAATGCTTGATCGATGGCTAAAGCCACCTTTTCAACACTTTGCATGCCATCAAAGGCCACCAATTTACCTTTTGCGCGATAATAAGCGATTAAAGGTTTGGTTTTCTCATGATATACACGCATGCGTTCAACTATCGCTTCACGTGTGTCATCTTTGCGACGAACCAATGATGCGCCGCAACGATCGCAAATCCCAGTAACCTTGGGCGGATTTGCCTCACTGTAACTCGCGCTGCAGCTGGGGCAAGTCAGGCGTGAGAGCATACGCTCAACCATCGCTTTCTCGTCCACCTCAAGCTCAATCACCAGATCAATCTGTTCACCCCGCGAGTTCATCATGGCATCCAGCGCTTCCGCTTGAGCTAAAGTGCGTGGCATACCATCAAAGATAAAGCCTGCAGCAGGCTCATCATGAGCCATAGTCTTGCGCACCAACTCCAGAATCACTGAGTCATCTGGAAAGCGGCCTGCGTTGACCTCGGCTTCAATCTTTACACCTATCTCGGTTTGTGCCGCGATTTCTTTGCGCACCAAGTCACCTGTTCCGATAACTTGAAAACCCTGTTCGCTACACAGCCGTTGGGTTTGCGTTCCCTTACCCGACCCAGGAGGCCCCAGGAAGATAATATTCATTATCGCCCCTCTTTGCCTTTGGTACGACGAATAAGACCTTCGTACTGATGGGCAAGAAGATGAGCTTGCACTTGGGACACGGTGTCAATACACACACTGACCACGATCAGCAAACTGGTACCGCCCAAGTAAAAGGGTAGCGAAAACCGCGTAATCAAAACCTCAGGAAGAGCACAGATCACCGCAAGGTAAAGCGCACCAACGACAGTCAAACGTGTCAGAATGTAATCCAGGTAGTCAGCTGTATTTTTACCAGGACGATAACCTGGAACAATAGCACCACTCTTCTTCAGGTTTTCAGCTGTCTCGACTGGGTTGAATACCACAGCCGTATAAAAGAAAGCGAAGAACACGATGAGCGCAACATACATCAGCATATACAAGGGCTTACCTGGCCCCATGTAGAGCAACAAATTGGAGAGCATTCCCTCACCTTGCGCAGCACCAAAGTTAGCCACAGTCAAGGGCAGCAACAACAACGAGCTCGCAAAGATGGCCGGAATCACACCAGAGCTATTAAGCTTCAAGGGCATGTGAGAGGACTGCCCACCATAGACCCTGGCACCCACTTGACGCTTTGGATACTGGATAAATACACGGCGCTGTGCTCGCTCCATAAATACGATGAATGCTACCGCCCCAATCAGCATCATAAACACGCCAAAGATAAAGAGGGCACTGAATGCTTGGGTACGACCCAATTCAAGCGTTGCAGCAATTGCATGGGGCATACCCGCAACGATACCCGAGAAAATCAACAGTGAAATACCGTTACCAATACCGCGGCTGGTGATCTGCTCACCAAGCCACATGAGGAACAGAGTACCTCCCACAAGGGTCACCACAGCGGAAAAACGGAACAAGAAGCCCGGATCAATCACGGGAGAACCTGCCATAGACTCAAGACCAACGGCAATACCCCAACCTTGGATCGTCCCAAGGAGAACAGTACCAAAGCGTGTATACTGGTTTAGCTTGCGCTTACCAGACTCACCTTCTTTTTTAAGCGACTCCAATTGAGGAACCACAGAGGTAAGCAGTTGAACGATAATGCTGGCAGAAATATAGGGCATAACGCTGAGGGCAAAGATGGTCATACGGCCCAATGCACCACCCGAAAACTTATCAAAAATGCCCAAGATGCCTGATGTATTGTGTTGAGCGATTTGACGCATCAATTCAGCATCAACACCAGGAAGGGGCAGATAGGTTCCAATGCGGTACACGATCAGGGCCGCAAGCGTGAACCACAAGCGCTTCTTCAGATCTTCTGCCTTAGCAAAAGTCTTAAGACTAAAGTTACTCGCCAGTTGTTCAGCTGCAGATGCCATCGATGTGCCTCAGTTATATTCTATTCTTATGCCTCGGCTGGCAGATTAACCACGCCACCCGCTTTTTCAACTGCAGCCTTCGCAGAAGCGCTTGCTGCTGTTACATGCAACTTAAGTGCGGCCTTCAAAGTTCCCTTGCCAAGAACCTTTACGCCGTCATAACGACCGCTGATCAGGTTTGCAGCACGGAGAACTTCAATGGTAACGTCTTTCTTCGCGTCAATAAGACCAGCATCAACTGCAGCCTGCAGTTTGTCGAGGTTTACCTCAGCCACCACATTGGCGAACATAGCGTTACTAAAGCCACGCTTTGGAAGACGACGATAAAGTGGATTTTGACCACCCTCGAAGCCAGCCAAGCTTACACCGGTACGTGCCTTCTGACCCTTTACACCGCGACCAGAGGTTTTACCCTTACCAGATCCGATACCACGGCCAACGCGCTTAGACGTTGGGCGAGCACCGGGATTATCACGCAATTCATTCAAACGCATCGATTTGCTCCGCGATTATTCTTCGACGCGCAGCAGGTGCTGCACTTTACGAATCATGCCACGCACGGCAGGGGTATCTTCCAGCTCACGCGTTTTATGTAACTTATTCAAACCCAAACCAATCAGGGTCGCTGTTTGATCTTCAGGGCGACGGATGGCACTGCCGATCTGGGTCACCTTGATTGTCTTTTTAGCTTTAGTCGCCATAGTTCGTTACTCCGCACTCGCGCCTGCAGCATCACGCTCACGACGGCCGATAATGTCGCTGACTTTCTTGCCACGACGATGGGCCACCATACGAGGAGACATCATTGCGCGGAACGCTTCAAAGGTTGCTCGCACCATGTTGTGGGGGTTGCTAGTTCCCAAAGACTTTGCAACCACATCAGCAACTCCAAGGGCTTCCAAAACAGCACGCATTGGACCACCTGCGATAATACCGGTACCCGCTGGCGCTGTGCGCATGTGCACACGACCAGCACCGTACTTGGCAGAAATGTCGTGGTGCAACGTACGACCCTCGCGCAATGGTACACGAATCATGTTCTTACGCGCACGCTCTGTTGCCTTACGAACTGCGTCAGGCACTTCGCGTGCCTTACCGCTACCATAACCTACACGACCCTTACCATCTCCAACCACAACTAGTGCAGAGAAGCTAAAGCGACGACCACCTTTCACAACCTTCGCAACGCGATTGACTGTGACCAGCTTTTCGATATTGTCGGTATCTTTTTCAGACCCTGTGTTACGTGCCATGGATCCCAATCCTTAGAAATCTAAACCGCCAGAACGTGCAGCTTCTGCCAAGGCGCGCACACGCCCATGGAACAGATAGCCACCACGATCGAACACAACTTGCTTAATCCCAGCCTTCTGGGCGCGCTCAGCAACAAGCTTGCCCACCATTTCGGCTGCAGCCTTGTCGCCACCATTTTTCAACTTTGCACGCAACTCTTTTTCGACGGTAGAAGCGGCAACCAATGTGCAACGCTTTGAATCGTCGATGATTTGTGCGTGAATGTGCTTGTTTGAGCGGAACACGCTAAGACGTGGGCGCCCATTAGCCGCTTGCGCGATCTTGGTGCGAACGCGCTGAGTACGACGTTGATGTTTATCATTAGACGTAAGCATGACGGTTACTTCTTCTTACCTTCTTTACGCAGGATGACTTCATCCGCGTACTTAATACCCTTACCCTTATAAGGCTCTGGACCACGGAAACTGCGGATCTCAGAAGCAATCTGACCAACTTTCTGCTTGTCAGCACCGAAAATGCTGATGCTTGTTGGCTTTTCGCAAGTGATCTTGATTCCTGCTGGAATGGGGTACTCGATATCGTGACTGTAACCCAGCTGCATAACCAGCTTGCTACCTTGAATGGAGGCACGATAACCCACACCATTGATTTCCAGGTCTTTTTTGAAACCTTCGTGAACGCCAGTGACCAGGCTGTTAACCAAGCGGCGTACAGTTCCCCACATCATACGTGACTGTTTACTGTTTGTCGAAGGACGAACAGTAATAGCACCATCTTCAATGGTGAGAATGACATCGAGAGAAACCGCCATCGACAGTTCACCGTTTTTACCCTTCGTGCGCAGCACGCCGGATTGGAATGTGCATTCCACACCGGACGGGATCTTTACTGGATGCTTACCAACGCGTGACATCTTCCGTCGTCCTTAAAATACTTTGCACAAAACTTCACCACCCACATTCGCATGACGCGCTTCATGGTCAGACATGACACCTGAAGATGTGGACAGAATCGAAATACCTAAACCACCACGCACGTGCTTCAAGTCCCCAATACTGGAGTAAACACGGCGACCTGGGGTCGACACACGGGTAATCTCGACGATCGAGGGCGCACCATCGACATACTTCAACTCGATCTCAACTTGCTTGCCACCGTTGCTCAGATCAGAAACGCTGAAGTCACGGATGTAACCTTCACGCTTCAGCACTTCTAGCACAGAGACACGCATCTTAGAAGATGGTGATGTAACCTTGCGGTGACCAAGGCGGGACGCATTGCGAATGCGTGTTAGCAGATCTGCAATAGGATCTGTCATACTCATTTTCGACTCCTACCAGCTTGCCTTGACCACACCGGGGATCATACCTTCAGAGGCAAGATCACGCAGCGCGATACGGCTCATCTTAAACTTGCGATAATAACCGCGAGGACGGCCAGAAATCTCACAGCGATTGCGAATGCGATTCTTAGCACTGTTACGTGGCAGCTGTGCCAACTTCAGTGTGGCGTTAAACCTCTCTTCAGGAGAAGCCTCACGATTCATGACAACCGCCTTCAAAGCCGCGCGACGATTTGCGAACTTTGCAGTCATCCGACGGCGGCGATTATTTTTTTCAACTGAGCTTACCTTAGCCATCACACAGTCCTTAATTCATAAAAGGCATATTGAAGCCACGCAACAACGCAAGCGCCTCTTTATCTGTCTTTGCAGAAGTGACGATCACGATGTCCATACCATGGATGGCATCAACCTTGTCATAGTTGATTTCTGGGAAAATAATATGCTCTTTAAT
>CAYRKI010000003.1:68554-74869 GCA_964424815.1 uncultured Thiotrichales bacterium
TAGTTACCCTTACCATCAAAACTTTTCTTGCTGATGCCGCGGAAGTCCCTAATACGTGGCATGGCGATGTTCACCAAACGATCGAGGAATTCGTACATGCGATCTTTACGCAACGTAACCTTCACACCAATCGGCATGCCTTCACGCAGCTTAAAGCCAGCAATTGACTTGCGAGCACGTGTGACTACGGGCTTTTGACCAGCAATCGCTGTCAGCTCTGCAAGGGCGGAATCGATCTTTTTACGATCGTTCACTGCCTCACCCACACCAAAGTTGAGAACGATCTTCTCAAGGCGGGGGGCTTCTAGTTGATTTTTATAGCCGAACTCTTTTACCAGAGAAGGCTTTACTACTTTTTCAAAATGTTCACGTAAACGAGCCATAGTAGTGCCTATTAATCTATCATCTCGCCAGAGCGCTTTGCATACCGCACTTTGCGCCCGTCCTCAAGAACTTTTACCCCAACGCGTGTTGGTTTACCATCTTTTGGATCAACATGCATCACATTAGAGATGTGAATTGCACTTTCCTTCTCGACGATACCGCCGGCAGATGCCATGGTAGGCTTCGTGTGGCGTTTCTTGATATTAATGCCCTTTACTACGACCTTGTTCTCGGAGCGCAGTACCGACAGGATCTCGCCTGTCTGACCTTTATCTTTACCAGTCGTGACGACAACCTTATCCCCACGACGAACATGAAAATGAGCAGTCATCACAAAACCTCAGGGGCTAGAGAAATAATCTTCATATAGTTCTTCGCACGCAGCTCACGTGTGACCGGACCGAAAATACGGGTTCCGATTGGCTCACCTTGGTTGTTGAGCAGCACAGCAGCATTGCGATCAAAGCGAATCACTGAACCATCTTCACGACGCAATTCCTTAGCGGTACGAACGATCACGGCCTTGTGAACTTCACCCTTCTTAACCTTACGATCAGGAATGGCATCTTTCACAGCAACGACGATAACGTCTCCGATTCCGGCATAGCGACGGCGTGTGCCACCTAGTACGCGAATGCACTGTACAGTGCGCGCACCGGAGTTATCCGCAACGTCTAAACGACTTTCTTCACGAATCATGACTCAGCCCTTTCCTACTTAGCCGAGGCGTCGACCAGAACTTCCCAGCACTTACGGCGGGAAATGGGACGACACTCACGAATTCTCACGGTCTGACCGATCTTGAACGTATTTTCAGGATCATGGGCAGCATATTTTTTGGATCGCGTCATAAACTTTCCATAGAGTGGGTGCTTAACACGACGCTCAACGCGGACCACGACGGTCTTATCGCATTTGTCGCTAACCACAACTCCTTGAAGCACTCTCCTCGGCATCCTTTGGCTCCTCAAGTATTCTTAGGCGCGCTTTTCACGCAGCACAGTTTTAATGCGCGCCACTTCACGACGAGCAAGAGAAAAGCGGCTTGTATTGGCAAGCTCACCATTGATGCGCTGGAAGCGAAGATTCATCAACTCACGCTTCAAGCTAATCAGCATATCTTTCAACTCACTCTCGGTCTTCGAGCGCAATTCCACAGCCTTCATGGCTTAACCCTCCGCAGCAAGACGTGCAACAAAGCGCGTCTTAATTGGCAGTTTTGCCGCAGCTAGTTCAAAAGCCTTGCGGGCGAGTTCTTCTGACACGCCGTCCAGCTCAAACATGATGCGACCTGGGTGTACACGGCAAGCCCAGTATTCTGGTGAACCTTTACCGCTACCCATACGAACTTCAGCAGGCTTTGTCGAGACAGGCACGTCTGGGAAAATACGGATCCAGACTTTACCTGTACGACGAATGTGACGCGTGATTGCGCGTCGCGCTGCCTCAATTTGGCGCGCCGTTACACGGGCAGGCTCAAGAGCCTTTAGGCCGAACTCACCTTGGTTCAAACGATCACCACCGGAGGTGATCCCCTTGATGCGGCCTTTGTGCGCCTTACGAAACTTTGTTCTCTTCGGGCTCAACATAGTCCCAACCTCTTCCTTTTAACGTGCTTGCGCTTGTGCAAGAGCAAAACGCTCGTTAGCCATGGTATCGCGACCCAGAACTTCACCGCGGAAGATCCATACGCGCACACCGATCACACCGTATGTGGTGCTTGCAGTGGTGTAACCGTAGTCAACGTCAGCACGCAATGTGTGCAATGGCACGCGGCCTTCACGATATTGCTCGGTACGTGCGATTTCAGCACCTGCTAAGCGACCGGAAACGATCACGCGCATACCCTTAGCGCCAAGGCGCATTGTAGACTGCATCGCACGTTTCATGGCGCGGCGATAGCTGACACGCTTTTCAATTTGCTGAGCAATGTTTTCAGCAACCAAGCGTGCATCCAACTCGGGTTTGCGGATCTCGACGATGTTGAGACTAACCTCACCACCAACGAACTTTGCAAGATCAGAGCGCAGCTTTTCGATATCTGTACCCTTCTTACCGATAATCACACCTGGCTTTGACGTGTGAACGTAAATCACAGCTTTCTTAGCTGGACGCTCGATCACAATACGGCTTACACCGGCGTTACCAAGCTTATCCTTCAGATATTTGCGGATCTGGACGTCCTGAATCAAAAGATCGCCGTAGTCCTTGTTCGCAAACCAGCGTGATTCCCAAGTGCGGTTAATGCCTAAGCGCAACCCGATGGGTCTGACTTTTTGTCCCATTTACGCCACCATCTCTTGCTGACGCACAATGATGCTAATGCGGCTGAAGGGCTTCTCAATGCGCCCTGCACGACCGCGAGCTCGTGCGCTAAACCGTTTCATAACAATGCTTTTACCCACGTGCGCTTCAGCCACAACGAGACGATCAATATCTAGACCGTGATTGTTCTCAGCGTTCGCAATGGCAGAGGCCAACAACTGCTGTACATCCTTGGCAATGCGCTTCCTTGAAAACGCTAATTGATCAAGGGCCAGAGCCACAGGCTTACCGCGAATCATCTTCGCGACCAAATTCAGCTTTTGTGGGCTGATCCGCAAGGTGCGAAGCGTTGCGCTTGCCTCGTTATCACCAAGACGGCGGGGTTGCGCTTGTTTTGACATGCTTAACCTCTCTTCGCCTTCTTATCGCCGGCATGACCATTGAAGGTCCGTGTCGGTGCAAATTCACCTAATTTATGCCCAACCATATCTTCATTGACGAAGACTGGGATGAACTTGCGTCCATTATGGACCGCAAATGTCAAACCCACGAATTGGGGCAGAATGGTCGAACGACGCGACCATGTCTTAATAATTTCTTTTCGTCCGCCAGCGTGAGACTTGTCTGCTTTAGCCAGCAGATACCCGTCCACAAACGGTCCTTTCCATACAGAGCGTGCCACGGACTACTCCTTATTTACCTTTACGTCTGCGAATAATCATCTTGTCAGATGGCTTCTTACCACGTGTCTTCTTACCCTTTGTAGGCTTACCCCAAGGTGTACATGGATGACGTCCACCAGAAGTCTTACCTTCACCACCACCATGGGGGTGATCAATCGGGTTCATCGCGACACCGCGGACCACCGGACGGCGACCCAACCAGCGGTTACGACCCGCCTTACCCAAGCTCACGTTCTTTTGATCTGGGTTAGAAACCGCGCCAATGGTTGCACGGCACTCACCGGAAACCAGGCGCAACTCGCCAGAAGAGATACGCAGCTGAATATAGCCTGAATCACGACCAATAATCTGTGCATATGTACCGCCAGAACGGGTGATTTGTCCACCTTTTCCTGGGCGAAGCTCAACGTTGTGAACAATGGTACCCACAGGGATGTTCTTCAGGGGTAGTGCGTTACCAACCTTAATGTCTGCGCCAGGACCACTTTCAATGGTGTCACCGACTGCAAGACGTTGTGGTGCCAGAATGTAAGACTTTTCACCGTCGGCATACTGGACCAAAGCAATAAATGCTGTGCGGTTGGGATCGTACTCAAGACGCTCAACAACAGCCTTTACATCGTCCTTGGTGCGACGGAAGTCAATCATCCGATAACGACGCTTGTGACCACCACCACGTTGGAACGCTGTAATGCGGCCCATATTATTGCGTCCGCCTGACTTTTTCAAGCCTTCTGTGAGGCTTTTCTCAGGCGCGCCCTTCCACAACTCAGAACGGTCAACCAAAATCAGCTGACGCGTACCAGGAGTCATAGGTTTATAAGCTTTTAATCCCATCGCTTACACTCCTGCGCCAAGATCAATGGTCTGACCTTGAGCCAAACGCACGATTGCTTTTTTGAAATCGCTACGTTGACCTGGGCGACCACGGAAACGCTTCGTTTTACCCTTAGCAACCAGCGTATTTACGCTTTCAACCTTAACTTTGAAGATCTGCTCAATGGCACTCTTGATCTCAGGCTTGGTCGCATCAATTGATGTACGGAAAACATAGGAGCCATCTTGAGTCAACAATGTGGCTTTTTCCGTCACATGAGGCGCCGAAATAATTGTATAGGCGCGCTCTAGGCTTACTGGCCTTTCAAGCTTACGTAGCTTCATGACAACCTCTGCTCTAGGCATTCAATGGCCGCCTTGGTCATCACCAAGGTATCGCGGCGCAAAATATCATAAACGTTCGCACCTTGTTGCGGTAGAACATCGATGGTGTGCACGTTGCGTGAGGCCAATGCGAACTTCTCATCAACTTGATGGCCATCAATGAAAAGCGCGTTATTGAGACCCAACTTCTCTAGCGTTGCGACCATGTCTTTTGTACGACCGGAAGCGCTTGCAAGAGTGTCAACAACAACCAGCTTGCCTTCAGCAAACTTTGTCGACAACGCTGTCTTCAATGCAAGGCGACGAACCTTCTTGGGCAAGTCATGTTCGTGAGAACGAACAACTGGACCAAATATTACCGCACCACCACGGAACTGAGGTGAACGCAAGCTACCTTGACGTGCACGACCTGTTCCCTTCTGGCGCCAAGGCTTCTTGGTCGTACCAGAAATATCACTGATGCCCTTCGTTTTGTGGGTACCAGCACGGCGCTTCGCTAATTGCCAATTCACCATACGCGCTAAAATATCGCGGCGTACAGGCAGGCCAAACAATGTGGCGGGGAGCTCGCACTCGCCGACCTTCTTATTCTCGAGATTTTTGACTTCGATCTTCATGGTCAAAACCCTTAGCCTTCACCTACGCCTGATCAGCGCTGGACTCTGCTGCAACAGCAGGAGCCGACGCCTCTTCAACCGGCGCTGCAACATGCGCAGAACCACTTGCCTTCAATGCTGCTGGATATGGCAGTTGCTCAACACCGGTGCCTTTCACGGCATCGTTAATTAAGACATAACTACCATTCGAACCGGGAACGGATCCCCGTACAGCAATCAAGGCACGGTCAGCATAAGTTGCAAATATTTGCAAATTCTGAATCGTGACGTGATCACAGCCCATGTGGCCGGCCATGCGCTTATTCTTAAAGACCTTACCTGGATCTTGGCGCTGACCTGTCGAACCGTGGCTGCGATGGGTAATGGACACACCGTGCGATGCACGCAAACCACCAAACCCATGGCGCTTCATAACACCTGCAAACCCCTTACCGATGGTTGTTGCAGTGACGTCAACATACTGGCCTGGAACGAAATGTTCAACCGAAATTTCATCACCAATGTTTAAAACTGCATCGGCGGACACGCGGAACTCGGCCAACTTCTTCTTTGGCTCGACTTTCGCACGTGCAAAATGGCCGCGCATTTGCTTGGTTACTCGATTGACCTTTGCTTGGCCTACACCCAATTGCAAGGCTGTGTAGCCATGCTTTTCATCTGTTTTAACGTCAAGGACTTGGCATCCTTCGACGCGCAGAAGCGTAACTGGCACGTGTTCACCGGATGCGGTCAGCACACGCGACATGCCAATTTTTTCTGCGATCATACCTGTACGCATTCTAGGCTCCGCTTTACTGCTTAATGTTAACGTTAACACCGGCAGCCAGATCGAGCTTCATCAGGGCATCGACTGTCTGTGCCGTCCATTCAGAAATACCGAGGACGCGCATGTGACGACGCATCTCGAACTGCTCACGTGACTTCTTGTCGATGTGAGGAGAGCGGTTCACTGTGTAAATTTCCTTACGCGTTGGCAATGGGATTGGACCCTTAACCTTAGCGCCTGTACGCTTTGCGGTGTTCACAATCTCACGTGTGGACTGATCCAACACGCGGTGATCGAACGCCTCGAGGCGAATGATGATGGTCTGGTTTTGCATAATTTCACCCATCTAATTGGGCACCCTGCGGTGCCCACCTATACTCAATTAACTACGCGATGATTTTGGTGACGACGCCAGCACCGACGGTACGGCCGCCTTCAC
>CAYRKI010000004.1:0-26054 GCA_964424815.1 uncultured Thiotrichales bacterium
AGTGTCGTAGCCACCGGCTACCAAGTGAGCCAAACTCTCTCGAGAATCTCCATTATCTCCAATGTATGTATAAAGCCCAGGATGTTTCTCAGTTAAGTCTAAGAGATCATCCTTCATTTGTGGTGGAGCAAACACAGCCAAACCAATCGCCAAATGGGCTCATGGGATGGCACATTCCGATAGAGTTTTTATATCCTAGCAGATGAATTGCCTTGAATTTGGATTTAAGCAACCGAGTTTCCTACAATGAGGCCAAAAAAAATACGTTGTTAAACTGTGAGAGTCAAATCAGCAAAGTTTTTGTAAATTCTTAGAGGTGAATTTAACAGGGCGCAAATTGTGGTGTAAATTTAAGTACTGGGCGCCTTCAAATATTCCTTGAAACTATCAAAAAGCAACGGCAACCCGAGGGACATAAGACATTTTAAAGTGGGGCGAGCGATGGGAATTGAACCCACGGCCTCCAGTGCCACAAACTGGCGCTCTAACCAACTGAGCTACGCCCGCCACAGATGAAGCCGATTCTTAAACGCTTCCCCCGCCTACGTCAAGATGTGTTATGAAAAAAAACACTGCCGCGCTCTGAGAACATGGCCATTACCTTGCGCGATTGAGGCAAATCCTGATACGAAAGACCTTGAGCTTTGCATTATTCTCGACTATGGTCATGACTATTCAAAGGAGGGATGCCGGAGCGGTCGAACGGGGCGGTCTCGAAAACCGTTGTGCGCGTAAGCGTACCGTGGGTTCGAATCCCACTCCCTCCGCCATCAAATTTTTATCTACCCATAAGTGTTGAGCATCATAAAAGCTCTTATATTTGCACTACCACACAATATAATTCCTTAAACAGGCTAAGCGAAACTCATCATACCCAACTTCTGTCCTTGCACTCAAAGCTACTCGTAATCAAAAACAATCCTTCAAAACGAATTATGCTGTCAGATTCATCAAGAGTAATTCTGCCCCCCTCATTACCTCAAATCCCATACTTGCCATTTATGAAAATATCTACTTCAGTCAGACATAAGCAGCTTCATTAACGGATAATTTTCTCAACGCTCTTTCACGCGCCGGACGACTTCTCTCAAAGCCTCAGCAGAGAGTTCGGTTTTACGGGTAATTTCACGGGTCATTTGCTTTTTATTTTCAACGGCACACACTACTTGGTCTACATATTCTTTAACCTGGTTTGCACTTTGGATAATCCCATGCACACTATCGGCCACCTCATTGGTGACAGACTGAATAGCCGCGATTTCTTTTGAAATTTCGTTTGTTGCCTCGGGTGTTTGCTTCGCAAGCCCCTTAATTTCCGATGCAACCACAGCAAAACTTTTACCGTGCTCTCCCGCGCGTGCGGCTTCAATTGTCGCATTAAGTGCCAAAAGATTGACCTGACCTGCAATTTCTCGAATGAAGTTTAATACGCGCTCCATTGCTTTCATGGAGTTAACCAATTCCTTGGTGGCCTCACCTGAACGATCAGTGCGCTCAACAATCTCCTGGGTAGACTTATTCGAGAGATCCATAAAATTACTCACTCTGTTCAGGGCTTCAACAAAGTCTTTGGTCGCGTTCGCTGTCCCTCTGACATCCTCCTCAGTCTTTTGAGTAAGCTCATTGAGATCCGTTATATCATTTGCCAATTTAACCAACTGCTTAGGGAATTCGCTCGCATTGAATATAGAACTATATGTCGCTTGCACCCAAACCAGCCTATTACCCTTTGCACGCCTGGGAAACTCGCGAGAAAGAAACTCTCCCTCCGCCAGTTTTTTTTGCAGAATAATAAATAATTAGTACTCTCAGCCTCACTCATTTCGACAAAAACACCATGGTGTTTACCCTGGATTTCCTCGACAGAATAACCCATCAAATTATGGAAGCCATCATTTGCAGCAAGAATCTTTCCTGCGCATCAAGATCGATAATAATCAGAGAGAAATTAATATAATTGAGGAAAATAATAATGATAATTACAATAATTAAAAATAAGATATAATGATAAATATTAATTCAAAAATTTACTAATAAGAACACATCTTTCTTATGTATAATTTTTAAAATTTAAAATCACCAAAAGCATTGTAAAAATTATTGCATATAGATTTCCCATGGGTTTTACTGAAAAAATAAGACAAAGCCTAAGTTTTCGATAGAAAGCCTTAGACCATGAATAAAAAGAGAAATATTCCCTGGCACTGGATTCTTCCCCATGTGCCGGCACTGCTCATGATTGGCGCATTGATCTATGACTATCGCTATTATAAGGCTATGACGAGCTATTCCGGCTATTTTGCAGTCTTTTTCTTAACACTCACTTTAGCCCTTAACCCCCTGCGCAAGTTATTCCCTACATGGATTTGGGTTGCCAAGCTCAATCGCTCTCGACGACAGTTAGGAGTAGCAAGTTTCAGTTACGCCCTTATTCATCTGAGTTGTTATGTTATTAAAAGAATTCTTGCGGGTTTCTGGGAAACGATCCAGTACTTCGCCCACCCAACAATTATCCCGGGATTGTGGATTGCCTTTCCTATTTTGCTGGTACTTGCCATAACCAGCAACCAAATCTCCATTAAAAAACTTGGTTTTCCGTGCTGGAAAAAGCTACATCGAACAGTTTATGTTGCTCAAGCTGCCGCTGCTCTTCACATGGCTCTGGTCGGTGAGATCAAGCTTATGCTGATGATTTTTTCACCCCTTTACGTGTTACAATATCTCGGAAGGCGAAAAACAAGAAAAGAACAAAAGCATCAGGGATAGCACTATGCAGGAACACGATTTAGAAGACTATTTGCATCACCATATCCCCCTCTCCCAAGCTTTAGGTGTCAGGGTTAAAAAAGCCTCGACTGAGGCGGTGGTCCTTACTGCACCGCTTTCCTTAAATATTAATCACAAGAAGACGGTGTTTGGCGGCAGCCTTCACAGCGTAGCTACCCTTGCCTGCTGGAGCTTAGTTTTTTTAAATGTAAAACGGTTGAATATCCCTGCTGAAATTGTCATTGCCAGCAGCGCCACGGATTACATCGCCGCAGTCACAGCAGACTTTGAAGTGCACGCAGAGCTTGAGACCCAACAAGACTTGCTCCATTTTGAAAAAATGTTGCGCCGCAAGGGTAAAGCTCGTCTCTCACTTGAAGCGAGTATTTACCAAGATCGCCACCTTGCTGTCATTTATCATGGTCAGTTTGCCGCCCTCAGACAAGCTGAGTTGATGTGATGGGCGCAGAGCTCTTTGCGGTCGGCCTAGGTGGCGCCATTGGCGCAATAAGCCGCTATATTTTTGCAAGCTTATTGCCGTCTGCATGCTTAGGACTTCCATTGCCCATCATGATCGTCAACGTAGTGGGTTGTTTTGCAGCGGGCCTTATTTTTGAACTGCCCACGCTGACGGCAACACCCTCTAAAGGCTTACGCCTGTTTCTCTTTCCTGGCTTTTTTGGGGGTTTAACAACTTTCTCAGCCTTTGCCTATGAATTTCACGCCGTTGCCCAAAAACAGGATTATGGTCAGGCTTTCATATATGGCGGCTGTAGCGTTGTCTTAAGTCTGATAGCTTTTTGGCTGGGCATGCACATGGCTAGATATTTTTTTACGTAAGCTCTAGGCTGGTGAGATTTATGCGAAGGACCTTGCGTCCATGAAACGTTGATGTAACCATAAAAACAATTAAAAGAACCTCATACTCCACTGACATGAGGCCCATAAGCAATAATAAAGGCATAATAATAATGGATACTTTTCAAGCCATTCGCGAGCGCCGCTCCATCAAATACTATGACCCAAGTCATAAACTCAGCCAACATGAAGAGGACATGCTCATTGACCTTGCCATGCAAGCACCGTCTTCGTTCAATATCCAACACTGGCGTCTGGTCAACGTACGTGACCCCAAGCTTCGCCAACAAATCCGCGCAGCGGCAGTTGATCAAGCGCAAGTAACCGATGCCTCGCTGTTATTTCTCATCTGCGCCGATGTAAAAGCATGGCAGAAAAATCCTTCCCATTATTGGCGCGCTGCACCCCAGCAAGTGCAAGATTTTATAGTGCCCTGGATCAAGCCATTTTATGATGGCAAAGAGCAGCTTCAGCGGGATGAGGCCATGCGCTCGGTTGGCTTTATTGCTCAGACCATGATGTTGGCCGCTAAGGCCATGGGCTATGATTCTTGCCCCATGATTGGCTTTGACGCCAATAAAGTTGCTGAAATCATTCACCTACCCCAAGATCACACGATTGGCATGATGTTGGTCATTGGTAAAGCCCTCAAACCCGCGTGGCCAAAACCTGGTTTTATTGAGAAAAGTCTTTTGCTTGTTGAAAACAAATTTACCCAAGAACAAGAATCATGAAGCTTATCAAGGTTGAAGACCTCAAAGAGCGTATGGCGCAAAAAACGGTCATTGTGATCGATGTTCGAGAGCCTGCCGAATATCGTACTGAGCATATTCCAGGAGCACACTCTATTCCACTCGGTGATGTTGCGCCCTCTAAATTACCTTCAACTGACTTACCTGTTGTTTTGCATTGCCGCACCGGGCGGCGCTGTGTAGAGGCTTATGGCAAGCTTATCCAGCAACACCCCTCTCTTGAACTTTACACCCTCGAAGGCGGCATCGTGGCCTGGAATGCAGCGGGCTATCCTGTTGAGCGTCATGGTCGCGCCATGTTACCGATTGACCAACAAGCCCAGTTAGCGGCAGGTATTATGGCGCTGGGTGGGGTAGCTTTGGGCACCTTCGTACACCCCGGATTTTATGCCTTGTGCGCAATGGTCGGCGCTGGACTTACCTTTGCAGGCCTTACAGGATGGTGCGGTATGGCCAAGGTGCTGGCGAAAATGCCGTGGAATCGCTAGGGAATATGCTGTTAGAATATCTTGGTTATAGCCTTTTTGTGCTAATGGGCGCTGTTTTCGGTTTTTTTGGGGCCGGGGGGGCTATCTTGGCAGTGCCCCTGATGACTTGTATCTTTAAAATACCCCTTCTGCTTGCAATCACTTATTCCCTGGCTATTGTCGGCTGCGCAGCCTTTGTGGGCGCTATGAGGCAATGGCAAAATATTGATGTCCCAAAGGCGCTTATTTTTGGTATTCCAACGATTGTAGGGATGTTCATGATGCGCTATTACCTATTACCTCTAGTGCCCACCCGCATCGGTTCCTTTGAAACGGAAACCGTCCTACTTGTGACCCTGGCCTTCCTGATGTTCATTTCGGCATACTTTATGATTGCGGGTTATAGTCTTTCCGAAACAACTGTTACACATCATAAGAAACAAACTGTTGCAGCAAGCTCTATTGGCTTTTTTGTGGGACTTTCGATGGGGCTTATTGGAGGTGGCGGTGGCTTCATGAACGTGCCCACTTTGACTCTTCTATTGGGGGTACCGCTCAAACGCGCTATTACAACATCTCTTTTGGTGGGGTCCGTTATTTGTGCTGTGGGATTTTGGGCTGACCCAACATCTCTCTCACCCGAGCAAAGCAACATGCTGACGAAATTTATTGCTTTCTCTCTTTGTGGTATTTTGTTGGGCACCCAACTCAACCGTAAAGTTAATCCTGATCATCTTAAAAAATGGTTGGGATTCTTTATTCTCGTTGTGGCATCCTTTATTGTGTTAGATGAATTTTACTTCAAATAAAATGGGTTATTCATTCACACGCCGTTTTCAAGTTGGCCGGGCTTTGATTCTGTGCTCCAATATGCCTCAAGCAATCGACGGTAATAAGCTGCAAAGGAGGAATAATGAAAGCCCCCCTTAAATCTATGACTCGTTTTGTTTCCTTCGCATGGGTCGCTGGCTTTTCCTTGCTAGTGAATACATATGCATCAGATTTGCCCCGTGAATTATCGAGCGAAAAAGAGCAGAATATGACCCAAACTTCAACAGCCACAATTATTAGTCATCGCACTGAACTTCCAGATTTCGAATCAAAGGTTAAAGACACGCTAGAGCGCATTCAGGCCAGAGGAGATTTACCCCACGCAACTGTTGCCGAACAATTGCAGATACTCTCTGAATTATCCGATTCTTCCTTCGCCAAGCGCGTGTTTCTTCACGGCGGGGTTACAGGAAGTATGACGCGCGAGATGTGCCTACACCCAAAACTTCCAGTTAAGTCGTCTCTTCCAACACTTGATGATTGCTTGCTGAATCAAGCACCAAGCATTCTTGCCACCCAAGAGCGCTACCAAATTTTTCAAAATTTGCTCCAAGCAGAAATCCGTGAAGAAGTAGTCATGGCATCGTGCCCGTGCGGGCTGATGGATGACCTGTTGACGCTGGATTTCCAGGAAGTGCAAAATTATAAACTTGTGGGAATTGACCTAGATGCTGATTCTCTCGACTCGGCCTCACTCAATGCGATTATGACACAGCAATTAAGCCATAGTGAGTTTGCCCAATTAGATGCGTGGAATCTTGATTACGAGAATACATTTGATGTGATCACCAGCAATGGTCTGAATATTTATGAACCCAGCGCGGAACGCGTGACGCAGCTTTACGAGATCTTTTTTAGAGCCCTTAAGCCCGGGGGAGTGCTCATCACAAGTTTTCTAACCCCTCCTCCCGCGCTTGACAAACAATCTCCCTGGGACATGGCAAATATTGATCAAGAAAACCTAAGAAAACAGCGCATATTTTTTGCTGACATTGCCCAAGCGGGCTTTCAAAATTACCGATCTTATACTGAAACCGAGGCGCAGCTTCTTAAAGCCGGCTTTCATGAAATTACTTTCCATGATGACAAGGCGAAAATATTCCCCACTGTTAAGGCACGCAAGGAGCTTTAGAAACATAAATTTTATTGATCTCAAATGGCAGTTAGCAAGAGCTGCTTGGGAGAGCTCTAAATTTAACGTTTTATAAAGTTTGGGTTGCTCAATGTGTTGTGGAATGCAACATTAGGTGCTTGCAATAAAAAAATAACAGGAGACCAAGGACCCTATGGCACGGCTTGCCCAGAGCGTACATATTATCACCAACCTTAGGGCTCACATCAGCACCATGCGCATCGCATTGATCGTGTGGTTCTGTGGCGCCATGTTTTATTTTTACAAGGGCATGGTGGTGGTCTCGCCCAGTATCATGACCGAAGACCTGATGCGTGCCTTTAGTGTCAATGGCTTCGCCTTGGGGGTGTTGGCCGCATGGTATTACAACGCCTACGCTGCAATGCAAATTCCGCTTGGAATTATCATGGATCGTTTTGGGCCCAAGCGTGTCCTGGTTTTTTCAGCATCACTGTGTAGTATTGGCTGCTTTTTGTTTAGCTCTGCTGACACTATTCAACAAGCTTCCATCGGACGCCTGCTTATGGGCGCCGGTTCAGCGTGCGCCTATATTGGCACTTTGAAACTGATTACATTGTGGTTCCCGCCCCACATGAACGCGCGCATGATTGGCCTTACCATGGTCATGGGAACCCTTGGCACCACAGTAGGCGGACGCCCCTTAGCTTTACTGATTGAAAATATGGGTTGGCGTGGTGGCGTGATGATGATGGCAGCCCTTGGCACCACCATCGCCTTGATGATTTACTTTTTTGTTCGTGATGACCAAGCACCCCGCAGCGATGTGGAGGAAGCCTTCGCGCAAGGTCCACAGCGCAGCATGACCGATGGATTAAAACACGTCGTTAAATCTCTGCCCGCCTGGTTCATCAGTAGTTATAAGCTGTTGATGTATGTACCCTTAGCCGCATTTTCAGAGCTTTGGGGTGTGCCCTATTTGATGGAACTTTATAAAATTGACCGCGCAGACGCTGCCTGGATGATCTCGATGACCTTTTTAGGCATTGCCATCTTCTCACCCGTAACCGCTGCCCTTTCGGATTTTATTAAATCAAGAAAGCTTCCAATGATTATCGGTGCTGTCGCAGCATTTGCGGTCTATATGGTGATCATTTATGTGCCTCATATTCCGCAAAGCATGATGTATGTGTTACTCTTTTTGGCAGGCATTGCTTTCACCGGTCAGGTAATTGGATTTGTGAGTATTTGCGAGATTATGCCTATATGGGCTGGTGGCGTTTCGGTTGGAGTCGCCAACATGACGGTGATGCTTTCAGGCGTCATTTTTGAGCCCCTTATTGGTAAGCTGCTAGACGTAGTGTGGGACGGCACCATGACCAATGGCATTCGTGATTATACCCTTGCGAACTATCAAATTGCCTTGAGCGTAATTCCTTTGGCGCTTTTTGCATCCATCATTGTGATTTACTTCGTCCCTGAGACCTTCAAGCGTCATGGCCATATCATATCTGATGCAACTAAGGATAAGACATGAGTCATACGCCCTTACTACTGACAGGATGTGCGGGTTTTATCGGCTTTCATGTGGCAAATGCCCTATTGAGACAGGGCAGAACGGTTGTTGGAATTGATAACCTTAATGCTTATTATGACGTCAATCTCAAACAATCACGACTTACACAATTACAATCCTACAAAAATTTCATTTTTCATCAGGTTGATATTGCCGATCAGGATGCGCTGGAAACGGTCTGGAATACTTATCCCGAGTGTATTGAAATTATTCATCTTGCGGCCCAAGCAGGAGTGCGGCATTCCCTAACATATCCGCGTAGCTATCTCAAAGCCAACATTGATGGGCACTTAAATATCCTTGAATTGGCCCGTCAACGCCATGGTTTTCGGCATTTGGTCTACGCCAGTTCATCTTCAGTTTATGGCGCCAATCAAAAGGTCCCATTTAGCATAGACGACCGCGTTGATCACCCTGTCTCATTGTATGCTGCAACCAAGCGCGCTGATGAGCTGATGAGCGAGACTTATGCACACCTATTCGCAATTCCCTCCACCGGTTTGAGGTTTTTCACGGTATACGGCCCTTGGGGTCGGCCTGATATGGCCTACTTTAGCTTTACCCGAGCCATTTTAAAGGGCGAGCCCATCACCCTTTTCAATCACAGCAACATGCGACGGGATTTTACCTATATTGATGATGTGGTGAGTGGGGTTCTGGCAGCGTTGGACAAACCGCCTGTCAAAGGCGATACAGCCCCTCCTCATCGTATCTTCAACCTTGGCAACAACCGCGCGGAGAATTTAGGGGATTTTGTCGCAACCCTTGAAAAGATCTGTGCTCGCAGCGCTGTGATTCAGTATGCCGACATGCAACCCGGTGATGTGCATGAGACGTATGCGGATATTACCCTCAGCCAAGAGATCCTAGGTTATGAACCTAAAACCAACATCGCTGAGGGGCTAGAAAAGTTTGTGATGTGGTACCAAGAGTATCATCGCGTCTAGAGCAGCCTCTTTTGAAGGGCCTTTCGGATGTCGCATCTACTTCCTTAAACTCAATCTCTAGCGAAACACACATCATTCACCTGCTAGCCAGCTTTCGCCTTTCGCGATAAGCTAAATCAAAAACTTAAAGGAAGAGAACGGATATGACCGCCAGCAAACCGGAACGTCTCCTTTTTATGGACTATTTGCGTGGATTCTTAGTCTTATTAGTTGTGCTCGATCATGCAGTGCAGGGCTATGCCTATCGCTTTGGGCGCTTTTGGTTTTTCCCAGACTTTGAGCGCGATACGTTTTTTGACGTTTTCCATATGATTAACAACGGCTTCATGATGATGCTATTGTTTTTCTTAGCGGGCCTTTTTGTCATTCCTTCTCTAAAACGACGCGGGTACGTGAGCTTTGCCAAAGAGCGTTTTTTGCGCCTTGCGTTGCCCTTCATCGTGGCTTTGCCCATCCTGTGTCCGTTACTGACTTACCCACGCTATGTGTTTAAAGAAAATCCCCTCATGAGCCTCTCAGAATATTGGGTAGGACTATTTACCGATCCTGAACTGATGGCAAAATGGCAAGCTGGACCCTTGTGGTTTGTTTATTACCTTCTCGTGCTCACCACCTTGCTTGTTCTTCTCTATACGGTAGCACCTGGGCTCATCAAGCGCATGGGCAGAAGCGTTCAAGCGCTAAGCAACCGTCCTTGGCTTGCGCTTGCAATTATTGTGGGTATTTCGGCCGTTATTTTGGGCCTAAGCGATCTTATCTGGGGTGCGCCATGGTGGATTGGCTATGGCAAGTTATTCTATGTTCAAGGCTCACGTTTCTTACTGCAAGCGTTTTATTTCTTGCTGGGTGCTGCCATAGCAGAGTCAGGACTATTGAATAGCTCCAAGCTTTGGGATGGCCTTGCCCATCACTGGAAAGCCTTAACGGCAGGAACTTTTATCGTAGGTGGGCTCTATATTGGTTATTCCCTCAACTACTTTGAAGACGGCGCCTATAACGTGCTGGTGCGCCGCCACTTCCATCAAGGCGGTGACTGGGATACATTGATGCCGGTGCTTTTTGAAGGAGCCCCCATGGTGCTGCTGCGCACTACCCTACATGCCGTTTTTTGCGCGCTTATTTCCCTCGCCATGTTGGGTCTTTTCAGAGCCTATCTGGATGAGCCCAAACCTCTGTGGGCCTCTCTTGCAGCTTGCTCTTATGGGATTTACCTGACCCACGAGCCCTTTGTAGTCTGGGCGCATTATTGGATGAATGGTACGGATATGCCCACCTTCATTAAATGGGTGATCTCAGGGTTTGGAGCACTGATTATTTCATGGCTGCTGGTGCAGAAAATACTGCTGCGCATTCCTGGTTTTAAGCGAATTTTGTAAGGGCTAGGACAATGAACAACCAACGCGTTATTTTTATTGATTATTTGCGCGCCTTTGCCTTTACGCTTCTGATCCTGGATCACACCATCCACGCCTACGCCGAGACATGGGGCCAATTCTGGTTCTTCAAAGACTTAACCCGCACATGGGTTTGCGATGTGCTGTATTTGCATAATAACAGTATCATCATGCCTCTCTTGTTTATGTGCGTGGGCATGTGGGTGTTGCCTGCGTCTGTGCTAAAGGGTGTTGGTGGCTATCTTAAGGACCGCCTCGTGCGTCTCGGTATTCCTTTTGTCTTTGGCATCCCTTTGATCGTGCCACTGTTAAGTTACCCGCGTTATCATTTTTATATTGATCCAACAGCATCCTATTGGGAATTCTGGAGTGAAATATTTTTTAGCGAGCGCCTGCAAGCGGGGCCTTTCTGGGTCATGTATGCGCTGATACTCTATAGCTTCATTACGCTGGCGCTTGCCAAAATAATCCCAGGCTTTCATGAGAGTCTTGGGCGCTGGGTCCGTTGGATGGCTAGCAAACCTGTTGCTGGAGTCGGCAGTTTTATGGTTATTGCCGCAGTGATCTTGGGCCTCAGTGATCTCACGTGGGGCGCACCTTGGTGGATAGGTTTCGGTAAGTTGTTCTATTTACAAGGATCACGCTTCTTATTGCACGGGTTGTTTTTTCTCTTAGGGGCTGGCATCAGCGCTTCTGGACTTTTACGGGATGACTCGTTTTGGCAGGGATTCTCTCGTAAGTGGCCCCTGTGGTTTAGCTTGATGTTGATAGCAGCTGCCGGCTACATCAGTTATTCACTGCTCTATCGAGATATCGCCTATGATGAATCCGCGCGTAAGTTGCTCGCTCAGGGCGGCAGCTGGGATGATGCATGGAAATTATATCTCGAGACTGCGCCAAGTATCTTGTTGCGCACCAGCCTTCATGGAATTTTTGTGACACTTCAGGCGCTTACCTACACAGCCATCATTCGGCGTTTCTTGAGCAGTCCACGCCCGCCCCTTACAAACCTTGCACGCAATAGCTACGGCATGTTCATCTGGCACGAAACGATGGTCGTGTGGATGCAGCTGATGCTGGCGAACACTGATCTACCCATCGCCCTTAAAATTGCCATCATCTTCCCAACAGCACTTTTCGGGTCTTGGTTGCTGAATGATAAGGTTATGGGCCGAATTCAGGGCTTGCAGAGGGTTGTGCGCCCCTAAGAGCCTGGATCTTCACTTCAGCATCTTAACGCGCACTCCTTCAGCGTAGCGTTTGGTTTTTTCTTCAGAAAGAGATTTTTCTTCTGCATATCGCTTTGGTGCTTAAAATCTTAGAGTCATTGCTTCATTTAACTTTCTAAATCGTTTTGAGCGGCCTTTAATCTGCCCCCATTTCCCTGTTTCAAGCGTTCAATTTCGACGGGATTTACCACCTCATTTGTGAAGCCCTGTCTTTGCTTGCGTGCCTATGGCGCAATTTTTTTCTTTTTCGTTTTCTGCACACAAACGCTAAAGGCCCTCCTTCTAGCGGTGGCGCAACTGTTTTATTGCTTCTTGGGAGCTTCCTTTTCTAGCTACAACTCACGCTCGAGTTAGTCTCGTTATGCATACGAAGATGGGTGTGCATCTGAGGTCTCCTATGTCGACTGTGGCGTCGCGCACCACGCATTCAAGCCAGCAAGAGTGAAAGAACCGAGAAGATCCAGAACCATTTGGCAGAATTCATAAAAGATTTTTATGAAGCTTAAAAAGTAAGCCAAAATCACAAAAATGAAACATGAGGGAAGTGATAGTTAGTAGGCGAGTACTCAACTAAACCACTCCCTGCTCAGACAGGGGGAAAATTTCTGACGGCATTAGTTATCATCGTATTTCAAATTCGCAATCTGGAAGATTAGGATTATTGGGCATATCTATTGAAAGAGGATGAGTTTGCGAAGCTGCAACCTCTGCTTTTGTTACAAGATTTTTATTAATGTAACTTAATTCAAGAACGGGTGGTATTGAGCCAAGCGCAAAAAGTGAAGTGTAGCAAAGATGATTGACGAAATTATTACCGTGTACATGAGTTAAAATGAAATCTTTCTTTAGCTTTTCCAAGAGTTTAATAGCTTCAAGCGTACTTGGATAGTCAAGAAAATGAATTTCAAGAACAATACCGGTTATATTTTTGGGAGATCTCAATATCTCATCCAAGGCTTGATATTCAGCACCTTCTATGTCCATTTTAATGAAGATTTTTTTATTTTCAGCGCCAATATCCTTAACTTGCTGCTCAAATGAGGCTGTATTTTTATTTGATTGCTGACCTTTATAGACAAATTCATCGCTTGCTATACACTGCGGCGTAAATTTGAAGAGAGGGCTGTCACTCTTTACTGCAGCTACCCCACAGTCAAAGCCAAATGACGGTTTGTTGTATTGTCTTGAAAAATCCTCTTCGAAAGAGGGGTCATCAGCAATTCCATAGCCCATGAGGATATCGGCCACTTCTGCAGCTTTCGCGGGAAACACATATCCGCCGTCATTGTTACGCCCTAATCTTTTAGGCTCAATCAACCCCTTAGAATCATAGACTGAATAGACTCTTAAGTCTCGGGTTAGTCTATCCAGAGCTTGTTGGTGGTTGATCTTCATTATTTTCGCGTTAAGTTCTTTAAGCATGGCCTCGTGGCTATTAACACTGTCATTGAGAGTTACTAATTCACTCTTAATATTTATGAGCCCCTGCTGCACAAACTGCTTCCATTGGTACATTTTTGTTATAACAGCGCCAAAAAATACAAGAGCTATAAAAGCTGCAAGTACGTAAAAAATATTTTTTTTCATTGTATCACCGCGATAATTCTTTATTTCGCAATTAACACATTTTCGTTGATAGATGAACCTTAAATACTAAACAACCTTGAGCTTTCCTATTGCATCTCGGCAATCAATTGTTTATAACCCATTTGTTCAATTTTTTGTCAAAAGGGCGCAGGTCAGTGAATAGTACTATAATCCTGATATGTAGTTTTTTTCTTACCATCTTGAAGGTTTATGCGTCGCCTACAGAGAATGAGCTAAGGACGGCATCGCCCTCGAGCACGACTTCGCACACATTCAGTACCACCCCTGATTTGCCCCAAAGCATCGAAACAATTTCGCGCCCAAAAATTGTTATACACCCTCCGGTGAATCTTTTTGCGCAAGAAGCGCCGACCACCCCGCTCCATGGTGAATATCATGATTCCGCAGCCCACGTGCTGGCTTATGCCATGAATAATATTCGCCACCACCCACAACCTTTCATTGGATGGCTGCAAGATCAACTACCGGCCAGGACGTTTTCAAATGAAGAATGGGAATTTCTTGGCCATATGAATCCTATTTCACAACTTGTAACACTCTACAAACAGGAACCCATCCTTTTCATGCGTGCACCACAAAAGCAACGAGCTTTTCTTTATCAGCACATCTCAAGCACCTTATCCACATCAAGCTCTGAATTTTATTTCCAATCAGTTCAATTGCAACGTGACAATGTATTCATTTCTCCTCAGCAGCAAAATGAAATAAAGCTCATTGAGGCGAGCATGCGTCTTGCCATCAAACTTAACACGATGTCATCCGTTATTCTTTGGGATGCCTATAAATCTAAGCCTGCAAATGCGTTAGAGCTGCAAAATTATGCCCAACTGATTCGTGAGGCCTACAAAACATATCCCGATGCCCCAGAGTTTCAGTATCGTCTAGTTGCTTGCGCTTTACTGGCCCTTACTCCCAATGAATTTTGGGAATGTGAGGGCATTCAACAAGTTTGCGCGAATTACATACAAGACCAAAATCATTTAAGTATTGCAAGGGGCAGGATTGCAAGTTTGTTACATCTTAAGTTCTTCTGCGCTTATCCGGAAGCTATTCACCCTTCATGGACGATTATGGGCGGACATCTCTTAGGCACAGATTATAATGCGACCACCGGCCTTGTACTGAGCGCATGCCAAGCTGTGATCGAAAAGGGTGTAAAACAAAACTTCTCACCTATCAGGCAGTATCTTTGCGAAGTTGAACAAGACAAAACTTATAGACATACCAATAAAGTGTATCACTATGTCTTAAGCTTGCTGAATCTAATGCGGCAAGACATAGTCTCCCCTGAAGATCTGGTAGATTCGTTTTTTGCCCCCTAAACCACAGCTTCCCCATGAATTCACAGTGCAACAAAACTCTATTATTGTCCTATTGAAGTTTTTATTTGCCAAACTGATCATTATGGGCTATTCAAACGATCCCGATTTACGTTTTTTTGCCTTTAAGGAGCATCAGAATGAACCCGCAGAAATCACTTGCAATCATCACCCTCACTGCACTGCTGCTAAACTACGTGCACGCGAGTGACTCAGCCAACCCGTGGGACAATGGAACAGAACCAGCCTCTCCCACTTCTTCACGTTCAATCACCCCCGGCAGCAACACTAGTGACGACGAAGCCATGGATGTCGAGGAGCCGAAGCCCTTTCATGATGTTCTTAACCGCACAGTAGAGGAGGATGCCTTTGGCCCGGTGACTGATTTGGGTATGGATATTGATCCATGCGACACAACAGTACATGCTGCATCTCAACACGTGGCATCAACAGAGAATTTTATATTACCAAGTCAGCCGCTTTTTGAGTTGCTGGGAATAGCGTTTGATTATGCTCTCAAAACAACAGATGCCACATCCCTGCACTATGCACGTTGGTTGACGGATTATCTTCCTACACCTTGCTTTACCGACGTAGAATGGCAGGGCCTTGGTATCGTGCGAGAACTCCAACACTTTGCAAACATTTGCTTACAAAATCCTGGTGCCATGTTGGCTTTTAGCCAGCAAGACCGCGCAAAAATATTCCAAACGACGCGCTACCATGCTCTTCAGGCTATGACTCTTGCGCAAAATCGTATTCTTGAATTGACTTCTAAAGCCGACATTACGCCAGAAGAGCAAGAGGATTTGGGGAGCAAGAATAAATTATTTTTGAGGTCCAGTTGGTTCAATGCAATCAATACAATTTTATTTTATGATGTACAAATGAGTACCAACATAACAAATGATCAGAAAAAAATATTTAAGTCTCAATATTGGTCAATGGTTAAGACGTGGTTGGATTACGCAGACTTTAAACCTGAACAAAGATATCGCCTTCTCACCGCAGCCCTAAGCCATGCCTCTTACGAAGATTTCTTTAGTTTAAGTGATATTAGCGCTAGCTGTAATAGAACCCTTCAAGACACGAATTTATCTGAAGCACAACGAGTTGCATTGATAACGTTGGCTACTGTAAAATTTTACGCAAAAGCTCCTCACATGATGAATCCAGGTCTGGGCGATTTTGCGAGCAAACTTCTGCTCAACGATACAATTGCAGCTAGGAATTTAATCCAAGCCGCCGTCGCAACGATGAATGAAAGTGGGGATAAGGAAAGCCTTTTTACCGTACAGTGTTACATGCCCAGCCAATCCCTACCCGCATATAGTGACCAGATTTTTTCACCTATCATTCTTCAGCTCGAGAGCTCCATTCTTTTCCAGGATGAAGCTGCAGAAAAGGCTGCCGCGACAGAGCAGGAAGAGGACTTCGTTTTACAATTATTAAATTGAGGCCACTTGTGTGAGAAGTTTTAGAACATCGCCAAGACAAGCATTGAAAAAACTGCAAGGAAATGGTTGACGTCCGCGCAAAGAACAGCTAATGATGACACCAATTTGTGATGAAACTATTTTTTGAATTAAGGAGTCGCTCACATGGCACGCCGTTGCATGATCACCGGAAAAGGTGTGCAATCCGGAAATAACGTTAGCCACGCTAACAACAAGACACGCCGTCGTTTTCTGCCTAACATGCAGAACGTTTCTTTCAACAGCGAGAAGCTGGGTGCCGTGTCCCTTCGCGTTTCGACCAATGCAATTCGCACCATCGAGCACAACGGTGGTCTCGACGCATTCTTGACCAAGACAGCTGCTTCCAAGCTAAGCACTGAAGCACGTGCGTTGAAGCGTCGTCTTGAGCGTGCCTCTGCTTAGAGTACTGAAAGATTTGCTCACCAAGGGGCGCCTGTCGCCCCTTTTTTATTGGTGAGAATAAGGTAAAGATTCCAGCATCAAGATGAACCTCGATCCCACCCAAATCTTATTAAGTTTGCAAGCTTTGCCGGCAGAGATCATCAGTGTCGCATCTTTTGTTTTCTGTAGCGCAGCTGTGCTTGTAATGCAGCGGCTTTTTGGGGCCGTGGGACTCATGGTCTATATTCCCATCGCTGTGATTGCAGGCAATATCCAAGTTTTAAAAGCTTCAACTTTCTCCTTCCTCAGCGAGCCAGTAGCCCTTGGCACTGTTGTTTTTACGTCGACCTTTCTTGCAACGGATATCTTGACTGAGCATTATGGCCGCAAAGCAGCTCAAAAAGCCGTCTGGCTCGGCTTTACTGGCTCTATTGTCATGAACACCCTGATGTTTTGGACACAAGCCATGCCCCCCATCCAGCTAGAAGAATTCCCCACTTATGATTACTTCCTCCAAGCCCATCAGGCGATTGACACCCTGTTCACCCCAGCACCCGCCCTATTTGTGGCTAGCCTTGCGGCGTATTTTATTAGCGAGCGCTGTGATATCGCCATCTTTGCACGCCTTAAAGAGCGCACCCAAGGTCGCGCTTTATGGCTGCGCACCTCGGTTTCTACTTTAATTTCGGGCTTTTTGGATACAGCGGTGTTTAGCATTCTTGCGTGGATTGTTTTTGCACCCCATCCGCTGTCTTGGTCGACGGTTTTTTATACCTACATCCTCGGCACCTATTGGATGCGCGTGATCGCAGCCCTGGCCAACACACCGATTATGTACTTGTCGCGTTTTTGCGTTCAAAGAAAGTCTGATTATGTCATATAACTATCCGAATTTTGATTTTACCGTCACGCATCAAGCAGCTTCTTCTCGGGCGCGTCTTGGACGTCTGAACACACCACACGGTGTCGTTGAGACGCCGGCATTTATATTCTGCGCCACAAAGGCGGCGATCAAAGGTGCAACACCTCAGCAAATGCGCGAGGAAGGAACACAAATTATCTTATCCAATACTTACCACCTGATGTTACAACCGGGCCCCGATGTGGTTGAGCGCATGGGAGGATTACAAAAATTCACGGGGTGGCATGGCCCCATGCTCACCGATTCTGGTGGCTTTCAAATTTTTTCTCTGGGTCACGGCGGGGTTGCCGATGAAATTAAGGGGCGCAGTAATACAGGCCGACCCAAAACACTGCTCTCCATCACCGAAGAAGGTGCCACGTTTAAGTCTTATCTTGATGGCAGCCGCCATGTGCTGACGCCTGAGCGCTCGATCCAAATTCAACGCAGTTTAGGGGCCGACTTAATTGTGGTGTTAGATGAGTGCACCCCGTTCCATGTAGATAAAGCGTATACCGAGAAATCTCTTCACATGACCCACCGCTGGGGTGTGCGATCACTCGAGGAATTCAAACGAAGTGCAGACGGACGTCAAGCGCTCTACGGTATTATACAAGGTGGTGTTTACCAAGATTTGCGTCGCATCGCTGCAGAATTCGTCAATAGCCAGCCTTTCTTTGGTCATGCCGTGGGGGGATCGCTAGGCGCAGACAAAGACCAGATGCATGATGTGGTGGCCCTGACCATGAGCCTTCTGGACCCCAGTCGGCCGGTGCATCTCTTGGGTATTGGCGGGGTCAGCGATATTTTCAATGGCGTTGTTCATGGCATTGATACCTTTGATTGCGTCCACCCCACCCGCCTTGCACGCCATGGCGGGGCTCTAGTGCCAGCTGATTTCTGGAATCATCATGATGGTCCTGGATCAGGCAATGACCATATTAACCTCAGAAATGCTCATTATCGCTATGATGATAAACCGATTGATTCGTCATGTACTTGCTCGACCTGTCGCAATTACTCACGAGCATATTTGCACCATCTGATTCGAGCAAAAGAACTTTTAAGCCATCAATTAATCACCGTGCACAACGTTGCGTTTATGAACCGTCTCTTGAAAGCAGTGCGCGAAGCTATAGCAACAGATACTCTCAGCCAAGCACGTGCTTTTTGGTGCGGAGAGTAAAAAATACCGGCTCACTTGAGCCGGCAGAGTGACAGTTTTCTTGGTCGTAAAGCCCCTACTGATTTTCAGGGTCAAATACCATAGCTTGTACGAACGTGTTCTGACCATTGTCCGTATAATAAATATTCTTCATCGCCCGAAGCGGCTGTTTGTCACGTGCAGGGGCTTTTCTAAATTTGATGAGCCTGATGCCCTCAATCACTTTTTTATCATCACTCATATGGGCATCCGGGTCAGGATATTCACCATCGCTAAAAAGAATACTTAAGAACAATGGATCAACATTATTTTTGATCGCGTTCAGGGCGTGATAGGGACGACTTGGCACAACCACAAACTGCCGCCCTATGTGCTGGGCATCAAAACCATGTTCTGCAAGTGTTGTTTTAATCCACTTGAAGCTATCATAGGACGGTTGAAGATATGCAAGATAATCTTTCATGAGCTCTGCACGAACTTGCTCGGGATCGAAACATCATATAAATGAGCCAGCGAACCACTGTAATATTCTTTTGCGACCCTTTTTTCAATATAATCAATGAGAAATTGTGAGTTATCAGTTGGGGAAGCTTTCAATTTTTGGCCCGCTATTGCTTCACCAAAAGACACTGCATTACCTGCACCATAACGAAATTCCAAAGCCCCAAGAGAATGGGGAAGGACCATCACGACTTCACTCTCACCTAATCTTGAAACACCAAGATAGTGGCTATACTGTTTCCAGTTTCTTTTACCCTTCTTAAGCTTATGGGCATAAGTTTTTTTTGCGCTATTCGCATTTGGTTGAACGTGTTCTTGCTGGTTTTCTTCCGTCATTAGATTACGATCACTCGCAAGGGATTGGCTTATAGCAGCCGAGAACAAGAAAGCACCCAATAGGAACTTTGACATAAGATTCTCCATAGTTTGACAGCCTTAAAGGCAATTTTTTAGGTGGAATCAATTGGGCCCCTTGTCAATCGATAAAGTTCTAACAACTTCACGAAATATATCTAAAATGCTTAATTTAGGCAGGGGATAACTGTTCCCATAATCTATCCCCTTGCTTTTGAGGCATTCTCGCCATAGAAATCATGCAACGATAGTTATAAAATGAAGCCATTCCAAAATGACTGCCGAATTCGCTAATCTTAAAGTTCTCGATCATCCACTGATCCTCGAAAAGCTAGCGCAAATGCGTAGCAAGAATACGCCCAAACCCTTATTTCGGCAGTTATTAAAAGAAATAGCCCTATTGATGGGGTATGAAGTGACCAGGGTCCTTCCCACCTACACCGCACAGATTGAAACGCCACTCACTGAGATGACCACCCGCCGCGTGGATGAAGATAAAATTGCCATTGTCCCTATCTTGCGTGCGGGACTTGGTATGGCGGAAGGCCTTATTACCCTGATCCCCCAAGCACGCGAAGGACATATCGGCCTCTACCGCGACCCAGAGACTAAACAAGCCGTTGAATATATGACAAAACTTCCAGAAGCAGAGGGGCGTATTTTCATTTTGGTAGACCCTATGCTGGCAACGGGCAACTCGGCTGCTTACGCTGTTGATGTTCTTAATCGACACGGTGTTCCTGATAATCGCATTATTTTCATGGCGTTGGTTGCAGCACCTGAAGGGGTGGCTGTTTTAAGTAAAGCCCACCCAAGCGTTCCTATCTTTACAGCAGCCCTGGATCAGCGTTTGAATAAACAAGCTTACATCGTTCCGGGTCTTGGTGATGCCGGGGATCGGCTTTTTGGCACCGAGTAATTTTTGAAATAAAGGATTGATTGACCATGGCATTGGTTGCAAAGCGCTTAGGACGCGTTAAGCCCTCTCCCACCCTAACGCTGACCCAGCGGGCAGCAGAATTGAAGCGTGCCGGACGCGATATCATTTCGCTTTCCGTGGGGGAACCAGACTTTGCAACACCAGAATGGGTGCGTGAAGCCGCCATCAAGGCGATTGCAGCAGGCCAAACCCGCTATACAGCTGTTGCTGGAACGCCCGAACTCAAAGCAGCGATCATCGCAAAACTCAAACGTGATCAGAGAATTGACTATAAACCTGGTGAAATCATCGCCAGCACAGGCGGTAAGCAGGTCATCTTTAATGCCATGCTGGCGACGCTGAATCCGGGTGACGAGGTTATTATTCCTGCCCCCTATTGGGTATCGTACCCCGATATGGTGCTTGTAGCAGAAGGTGAACCCGTTATTGTGGAGTGTCCTGAATCGGAAGGGTTTAAATTAACAGCTGGTACACTTCAGGCCGCCATCACACCGCGCACCAAATGGCTGCTGCTCAATTCTCCCAGCAATCCAACAGGAGCGGTTTATACCCTGGAGGAGCTTCAAACTCTTGCAGAAGTGCTTCGTCGCCATCCTCATGTGATGATTTTAAGTGATGACATTTATGAGGCGATTCTTTTTGGGGGCACGCCTTTTCATAACATCCTGGATGCGGCACCAGAGCTTAAAGAGCGTACTCTTATTGTCAATGGGGTGTCCAAGGCTTACGCTATGACAGGATGGCGCCTAGGCTATGGCGCGGGGCCACAAGAACTTGTGAGCGCCATGGCAGATTTGCAATCCCATTCTACCAGCAACCCTTGCTCGATTACCCAAGCTGCCGCAGTAGCTGCCCTTAATGGACCCCAGGATTTTCTCGATGAATGGCGATCAACCTATGAGCGCCGACGCGATTTGGTCATGGAGCGTCTCAGCCAAGTTCAAGGCCTCACTTGCCCTATTCCAGACGGCGCTTTTTATCTATATGTCGGGTGCCAAGGGCTGATCGGTCAAGTAACACCCACTGGTAAAACCCTGATGTCTGATGATGATGTGGGTGCATATCTTCTAGAGGATGCTGAGGTGGCAGCTGTGCCTGGCTCAGCTTTTGGCCTATCCCCCTACTTGCGCCTATCAACGGCTCTTGATGATGCAAGCCTCGAGAAAGCTTGCAGACGCATTGCACAAGCAGTGAGTGAACTCCGCTCTGGACAGTAAAGGGCACCTATGCTGTGCTGGAGTGAAAGTAACAGGGAGGGCACAAGTGCGAATCATCGCGGGATTATTAATGCTTGGTATCAGCTCAGACGTCGAAGCTTCGGTGATATGGCCCGGTCTCCTCAGTATCAAACAATGTTCTACGTTTACCCCAGGCCATGGAAGCAAGGCTGTCAAGCGCTATGCCCCATCATGGTTTAGGGCATCACACAAGCCTTACTCTATCCGTGCACGGAATGCTGCACTTTCAACAGGTCCGGATGACCTGTGGTGGGGATTGGATATACCTTCCCAAAATAATCCAAAAGATTTTGCGACCTTAAGCTTACGCGAGTGCAATTACATCCAGTCATACAGCGTACGCCTTCGGGTCAAACACCTGCGTATTTATGATCAAAATAGTATCGAATCAAAAGCCGCAGATGAAATTTTGTTTCATGTATTGCGGGGACTTCAGGATAACCGCTCTCTTCACCTCAAAGGCCTAACAATCACGGATGTACCGCTCGCTTTTCTTCCTCAGGGGCTCAATGTGCTCTCACTGGAGGAATGTCACAACGTGCATCCTGAGTTTACCCTTAACCTGCCTAAATCTTTGACGCATCTAAGTTTAACAAATTGTAAAAGATTGAATGATCAGACCCTCAGTGGGTTAGATCTTGACACCCCCCACCTTAAGCGTTTGCGCCTCAAGGGGATCAACGTCACGCCAACCGCTCTCGCGGTTCTGTTGACAGAAAAACCCGATTTGGTTGTGGAGCCTATGGAATATGATTTGATCGCCAGATCAGGCCGTCATAACTGCGTTGATTTTGATGAACATCCACAAGATTAATTGAATAAGTTAGGAGCGTAACAATATGCGTTTTTCTAAAGCCAATTTAGTCTTTGGTGTCCTCTTCTGCGCGCTGAGCTCAGGGGTTGAGGCATCTTTCTTCATGAGAGAGCTCATCGGGATTGAAGGGCCTAAAAGATTTGCCCAGACTTATGCAAAACAGACTGACAAATCAGCATCCACATTAAGAAAAATCTTTTTTACGCACCCCAGCAAATACCATCTAGCCCGCCCAGAGACGACGCTCACACTCTCGCTTCGTGATGTTGAGCGAGTCTTAAGACAAGATGAATTGCGCCAAGCCGTCCACCTCGAAATTTTTGATGAAGTAACTGAACCTTCTGCCGAAATAGATCGGCGATTTCGCACAGTGATGCGTTTTGCCTATAATTGTCGCTCTGTTCATGTCAAAGAAGCGCCTATATCTGACATGGCACTCTCTCTCCTTTCGGAACAGATCTATGCCCTGGCTTTTGAAGATTGTTCTGTATTATCCACTGATTTTTGCGTGAATATTCCACGCTCTGTGACACATCTTGCATTAGATCATTGCAAGAACATTAACGATAAAACTTTAGAGGCTTTATCCTTTGATATGCCACAGCTCAAAACACTCTTTATTGATGGCTGTTTCGTGAGCGCTGAAGGCCTCTCAAAATTCATGCGAAAAAATAAAACTGTTATTCTGCTGCCACAGCGTGCAGAAAATGACGAGAAATAAAAAATTGAAGAACGATGGTTACGACTGTTTTCCTGCACTAAACTGCGGAGCGTATTGATAATACAGCGTCTTTCCGACGTATATTTCAGCGTTTTTTAAATTTTTCATTTTGGCAAGAAGAAGCATAACATCATCCATAATCTTTTGAGGATACACAGACACGCGCACACCACCAGCCAGAATAACATCTGTTGGCATTTCAATTTTCAAAACGTGCACATGGTCAAACTTACACTCATCATACTGTCCCTCCTCTAGGCAGAAACCATCTCTTATCAATAGCTCAGGCAGGGTATCAAACAAGATCAAAAGCTCACTTATTCTTTGATCTTGCGCCACACTCACGATGTGTTCAAATGTGGGATTATGAAGTAAAAACACCCCCTCGATGCTCACCTCCCGAAGCCACAGCGCTAAATCTGTATAAAAGGGAGGGATATGCTGCACGTTATGAGTATGCGCTTGATGCAACGTCTCAAAAAGAAAGCAGTTTTTTAGAGATCTAACAGATGGGCTCTTAACATGATTAAGGAGGAGAGAGAGCGTAAAAGCATCACCTTCAATCGAGCGAAAATCCCTCTCAGCTTGGATAAAAGCACGGACTTGACTCAAGTCGAGTCGATGAAAATAATCAATTAAATCCTCAATCAGCTCTCCCTCCTCCTCTTCCTTCACAGAATCTGAAGATGAGGGCATTTGATTGTCGTTCTTCTTTTCTTCATCAACTGCACTCCAGATACTTAGTCGTTTTTCTATGATTGACTTCGCCGTGTCATCCACGCCAAAAGACAGCACTTCAAGAACATCAGGAAGCGCTATTTCGTCTTTGCTGAAGTGTGAGATGGTGCGTTTGACCCTTTGAAAAAGGACGAGAATTTTCTTTTGAAAAGCAGAATCATCAATTTCTAAAGGCCAACTTGATGGACAAATACTCTGATCTCCAACACCTTTGACCAAACATGAGATTAACTCCGCATAATTTCCGCCGTATTGTTGATGCTTTTCATTAAGGCACTGATAAACGAGGCGATGAAATGCGTCTTCAAAGAGCTCCTGATCTTCATCAGATTCAGAAAGTTCATCATCGCGGGCGCTCATACTAGAGCTACTAATTTCGTCCGAACCCTTTTCTGAAGTTAATGTGGGGTGATTAACAGGGTATTGTGAGTGTGTGCGCCAATTAAGTGACTCTTTGCGATCATCTGCAGGGATGGGCCAAATCGGCACTTGCGCCTCGAGAGATGGTTCTTTTCTGAGCTTTAGACGCTTTGCAGGCCTTGTTTCATCAAAAGCAACTGGAAAGGTTAGTTCACCTCGATCCTCAAGTGATCTCTTTGCTGTAAAACGCTTGAATTCTGTACTTTCGTCTGGGGAAGATTCGGAATCTGATAGGTCATCAATGATCATAGAACTTGCGAACAAAGATCCGCTCATACCCCCACAAGCAATGATCAAGCTTACCGCAAAATAAGATGAATGAAAGTGTCGCATAATAGTTCCTTTGCACAATGTAGACGCAATTTATCAAGAGGTCATTCAAAAGCAAGGACGTTATTTGGGTTACTTCTAATCGCTAATCGTAAAGATTTCAAAGCCAGATGCTGTCACTGCCACTGTGTGCTCAAATTGCGCCGAAAGGCTGCGATCTTTAGTCACTGCTGTCCAACCATCTGCAAGAATTTTAGTATGATGCTTACCAGCGTTAATCATCGGTTCTATGGTAAAGAACATTCCCTCTTCTAGTACTAAGTCATCTCCACTACGTCCAAAGTGCACCACTTCAGGCGCCGAATGAAAGGTACGACCAATACCATGACCACAAAAATCACGCACCACAGAAAAACGATTGGCATGAGCAATCGCCTCAATCGCATCCCCAATATCACGAAGCTGGGCACCTGGCCGCACTACCTCAATACCGCGCATCATCGCTTCATAAGTCACATCGATGAGTTTACGGGCCTGCACACCTGGTTTGCCGACGGTAAACATGCGACTGGTATCACCGTACCATCCATCCAATATGACTGTGACATCAATATTGATAATGTCACCATCCATCAAAACTTTTGCTTCATCTGGAATGCCGTGGCACACCACATGATTCACAGAAGTGCAGATTGATTTGGGGTAACCTCGATAATTCAAAGGGGCTGGGATTGCGCCATGTTCAACGATGAAGCTGTGACATAAGCGATCAAGCTCACCAGTGTTGACCCCCACTTTTATGTAAGGCGCGATGTAGTCAAGGACTCTGGCGGCAAGGCGACCTGCGGCACGCATGCCTTTAAAGCCTTCTTCACCCCAAATAGGGACAGATTGATGGTGATAGGGAACTTCGCGAACAGGCTTAATCAAAGGGGTATCCTCACAAAATCTAATTTTCTATCAAGGAATATCCCGTCAAGCCGAAGTTTGCAAGCATAGCAAACCACCTCAACACCAGCATCAAGTGCTGCATAAGTAGCGTTTGCGTATGCGGGATCAATATCCTCTGCCAAAGAAAAGCTGTCACAATCCTCGCGTTGCACCACATAAAAGATAATTGCGCGGTGACCTTCACGCAGCATGTGCTGCAGCTCTTGCATGTGTTTTGCACCGCGAGTGGTTACAGCATCCGGAAACTCTGCCCTTCCACGTTTGCGCATCAAGTGCACATTTTTGACCTCAACATAGCATTTCTCACCGTGGTCATTGGTTAGCAGCAAATCAATGCGTGAATTA
>CAYRKI010000004.1:26080-47695 GCA_964424815.1 uncultured Thiotrichales bacterium
AACGGACTTCGCGCTGAATTTTAGTATATTCTTGAAGCTCTGGGATACGTTGATCAACGATAGCTTCATGAACCAAATAATTAGGATGCTGGGTGTTGACCCCCACAAGACCACCATCAACATGAGCCATTTCCCAGGTATAAGCCAGTTTTCGTGCCGGATTATCGGACTTTGAGAGGAAAACAGGGGTGCCCTCCTCTTTTAGTCCTAACATACCACCGGAATTCGGACAGTGGGCAGTCACCATACTGCCATCCTCAAGCGTCACATCAGCAAGAAAACGTTTATAACGCTTGATTAACTGCCCTTGCACAAGGGGGGATGAAAATCGCATAGTAAGATATTCATTCTATTCAAAAGGTTGATGATAAAATGACACCAAACGAGATTCCAAGTGCTGCCGTTTTACTGATCGGTAACGAGATTCTCTCGGGTCAAGTCCAAGATAAAAACCTAGCTCATATCGCAGGGCGTCTGCAAGATATCGGCATCCTGGTTCGCGAAGCCCGCGTTATCCCTGATGTTGAAGAAACCATCATCGCAACAGTCAATGAATTGCGCGCTCGTTACACCTATGTCTTCACCACAGGCGGTATTGGCCCCACCCATGATGATATTACCGCTCGCTGTATTGCCATGGCTTTTAATCAAGCTTTCGTGCGCAATGAACGCGCGGCTGAGCTCTTATCAACCAATGTCACCCCTCAAACCAACTTAGAGGGTCGCTTGCGTATGGCGATGATGCCAGAAGGAGCTAGATTACTCGAGAGCACCATCAGCAAAGCACCTGGTTTTGCGGTTGAAAATGTCTATGTTATGGCGGGCATCCCCCACATTATGCACGAGATGTTAGAATCAGCCATGCCAGAGCTTAAAAGCGCCAAAAAACGTGACGTCGTCCATATCTATGCACGCATTCCTGAAAGCCGAATCGCAAAAGACCTCGAAGATATTCAAAACCAACACCCCATGCTTGAGATCGGCAGCTATCCAAAATGGGATAATGAGGGGCCTAAAGGCGTGGAGTTTGTGATTAAAGGCTATGATGGGGGAATCGTTAACCACGCCACAGAAAGGATTCTTGAGATGCTTAAAGGTTATGGTGCCGAACCTGAGGTGAGAATAAAAGAATAAACTCCTCTGGCCATGACAGGTGATCCACTCTATAATATCATGCAGAAATAAATGATAAATCAGGGATAGGTTGGGGTTTATGATTAAGCGTATTTTGTTGGCTCTAGATGCATCTTCTACAGGCCTTGCCGCGCGCAAATTCGCCATTAACCTTGCAAAAGAACGCGGTGCCATGCTGACCGGGGTTGCAATCCTTGATACCCCGTGGATTACAGCAGCTCAGCCAGAACCTCTTGGTGGTGCTGCCTTTAAAATTCATCGCGATGAAGCCGTGATCAATCAATCTCAATCTCGGATCGAGACACTGATGCGCGACTTTCGCGCCGCTGCAAGCGAAGCGGATATTCACTATGACAGTGTAGAAGTTGAGGGCTTTCCAGCGACAGAAATTATGCGCCTTGCCCATAGCCATGACTTGGTTGTGATCGGCAAAACCACAGATTTTCACTTCGAGCTGGATGAAGATACTGACATCACCACAAAGCACGTTGCGCGTGAATGCGCACGCCCTGTTATTTTGGTTCCTGAGGATGCGATCAGTACGGATTCTAAAAAGGTCTTAGTGGCCTATGATGGCAGCAATCCATCCTCAAGAGCCTTACACCTCTTTCTGCACCTTGGTTTTGGAAGAGGACGAGAGCTAGAAATCTTGACGATTCATCCCGAGCGCGAAGAGGCAGAAGAGTTGAACACGGCTGCGCGAAACCTTTGCCAAGCCTATGGCGTTAAAACCAGTCCCCATGTGGTTGTAGCTGAAGATCGTTACGCTGAGACTATCCTCAGCTTTGCCGAACAACACGCAGATGCGATGATTGTGATGGGCGCTTTCTCTCATAACATCCTTCGTGAGGCTTTGTTTGGCAGCTGCACGAAGACCATGCTTAATGAGACCAAGGTGCCGCTGTTTGTGAATCATTAAGACTTTCAAAGGGTGCTTTGCAGAAGATCCACCAAAGCGCTTCACTAACTTTGAAGTAACCTAAAATGGTGTTCGGTATATCAGTTTATCACCCATGGCAGGTGGCTGAATCCCCTGAATATGTTAAAAATTTTAATCAAATCAATTACAAATTAGAAATTGCGTGCGATACTATCGTTATCAGTTGAGATGAGTTTTTAAGAATCTTTTGAAAGTCACCAATAAACTCTCACAAAGGTTCTTAAAAGTGAGATCAGGCCACAAGGTCCTGATGAACCAAAGGAGGCGCACATGTTCATGATCCCATAACGATAGAAACCAGTGTGTTTTCTAATTTGATCCTAATAAAAAGGCGTGGTCAGTAACCACGCCTTTTATTTTTGGATAGCCAATTCAAAATTGCGCAAACGGTCCAGCGCACCCTGCAAAATAACGGAAGCTGCAAGCTTATCCACTAACTCGCCTCGCCGCTTTCGGCTGAGATCGGCTGAAATCATCAACCGTTCCACCTCAGCGGTGGAAAGCCGTTCATCCCAGAACAAGTAATCAAGCCCGAGCTCTTGGCAGATGCTTTCTGCAAATTTTCGCGTGGCCACCGCCCGCTCACCTTCCGAGCCATTCATATGAACAGGCAATCCAATGACGAAAGCCGCGATCTCAAAATCTCGCAACACCGCTCGTAACTGCTCAAGATCATAAGCACGACTTTTGCGTTCAATAATTTTATAAGGGCTTGCGATCATCCAAAGACCATCTGACACGGCAAGCCCAATGGTTTTGGTCCCCACATCAAAGCCCAGCAATCGTTGATGGTTAGCTTTTTTCTTCAGTAAGTCTGCGAGTGTAAGCTCAGCCATACTGCCTACCCCTCGACGCGGGATGAACCCACTTTTGCAGCAAGAGAGGCCTCTAAAAACACGTCAATGTCGCCATCCAATACTGCTTGGGCATTCCCTTTTTCAACGCCAGTGCGCAAATCTTTCACCATTTGATACGGCTGCAAGACATAGGAACGAATTTGGTGACCCCAGCCTATATCGTGCTTTTGCGCGGCATTGGATTGAGCAGCTTCTTCGCGCTTTTGCAACTCAAGCTCATAAAGACGGGCCTTGAGCATGGACATGGCTTGCGCACGGTTGCGATGTTGCGAGCGATCGTTTTGACACTGCACAGCAATACCTGTGGGAATGTGGGTGATGCGAATGGCGCTTTCTGTTTTGTTGACGTGCTGTCCGCCTGCACCTGATGCGCGGTAAGTATCCACGCGCAAGTCCTTGTCCTCAACTTGAATATCGATCGAATCATCAATCACAGGATAAACCCAAACGCTGGCAAAACTGGTGTGTCGTCTTGCATTGGAATCGAATGGCGAAATGCGCACCAAACGATGGACACCTGATTCGGTCTTTAACCACCCATAAGCCTGATGACCGATGATTTTGAAGGTGCAGGATTTGATACCTGCTTCTTCGCCAGCCACCTCTTCCATCCACTCAATTTTATAGCCGTGCGCCTCCGCCCACCGCACATAAAGGCGCTGCAAGATAAGGGCCCAATCCTGCGCCTCGGTTCCACCAGCACCTGCGTGAATTTCAAGGAAGCAATCGTTGCTATCGGCCTCACCTGAAAGCAGGCTCTCAAGGCGCATGCGCGCAGCTTTTGTCTGCAGAGCTTGCAGGGCTTGCTCTGCCTCTTGGATTGTGGGCTCATCCGCTTCAGCCTCACCTAGCTCTAGAAGGGCTACGTTGTCTTCAAGGGCTTGGGCTACATCCTGCACCCTTGCCATGGCGGTTTTGATGTGATCGCGCTCACGCATAACTTTTTGTGCGCGCTCGGCATCATTCCAAAGGTCTGGATCTTCGGCTAGCTGGTTGAGTTCTATGAGCTTCGCCTGAGACTTATCCCAGTCAAAGATGCCTCCGTAGAATAGAGACAACCTGCTCGATGTCACCAACGATTGCTTGAATTTCTGCTTTCATTGTCTAAAACCACTTTTCAAACACATGTAGCTTTGGATTTACCATAAGTCAGGCGCTTCCGGAAACGAGATTTGTGCAGTGGAATCACCGCGCAAAGTTATAAAAAATAAAAGCCCTAAATCCGGGGCTTATCCTGACCATGGTTCTGTCACTGCTTGCGGGATGACCAAACAGAGACGCCATTTAACTAAATGCTTATCAACGGCTGAATCATCTCATCTTCTTGCCACCATATTGCTACGTGCTATTTTTTGGCACATAAATAAAGTCTAATCTCAATAAGGACTGATATCTTTGCCCCCTGCATTCAGTTACCACGTTATCCCTACGCTTAAAGACAACTACACTTATCTCTTAGTAAACGAGAAGATGGGGCAGGCGCTGGTCATCGACCCCGGCGAGGCGGAGCCTATTTTATCGGTGTTGGAGAAGCTCAAACTCAAGTTAGTTGGGATTTTGAATACCCATCACCACTGGGATCACGTAAACGGCAATGAAGCGCTACATCAGGCGACCCAAGCCCCAATTATCGCGCTTGAACAAGAAGCAGATAAAATTCCGCGTGTAAGCGTTTACCTTAAAGATCAGCAGAGCCTATCAATAGCTGGTTTTGAGATCCTGCCCTTGCATGTGCCAGGCCATACCTTAGGCCATACCACCTTCTTTATTCCCTCTAACGGCTGGGCTTTTACCGGAGATACACTGTTCTCGCTAGGTTGTGGACGTCTTTTCGAGGGCACAGCACCCATGATGTACCAGTCCATACAACGTCTTGCAGCCCTTCCCAAGGATACCCTCCTCTTCCCAGGACATGAATATACAGCTGCTAACGGACGTTTTGCACTTGCGGTAGATCGAACTAATCACGATTTGCAAAAAAGATTAGAAAATCTGCCTACAACACGTTGCATCTCTCCGGTAATCCTTGAAGTTGAGCTTGCAACAAATCCATTTTTGCGCTGCCATAAGGAAGAAATCGCAACTGCTGTTGGCTTACCAGGCTGCCCAGCCGTCGAGGTATTTAGAGAGCTGCGTCGCATGAAAGATGAGTTTAGGAGTTAAAATGTCTTTTCAGCCGGTTGTTCAATCACTTATTTTTGTCTCGGATCATGCAGGTTTTGAACTGAAGTTCATTTTGCGTCAAGAAGCAGAGCGCTTGGGCCTTAGCGTCCATGATTTGGGCACCCATAGCACAGAATCTGTGGACTATCCGGATTTTGCCCACAAAGGTGTTGAGGCTATTCTCTCAGGGCAAGCAGAGGCAGGTATATTCATCTGTGGTACAGGAATTGGCATCAGCATGGCTGCCAACCGCCACCCAGGGATACGCGCAGCCGTGTGTAATGATGGCCCCACGGCGGCACGCATGACCCGTTTGCACAACAACGCCAATGTGCTGTGTTTGGGCGAACGCCTGATTACGCCTGCCGTGGCAATCGACACCTTCCATGCATTTTTGATAACCCCGTTTGAAGGAGGGCGTCACACCTCAAGGGTTGCAAAATTAGGCTAAGTCAGCCATTGACGGAGCTTGAGCCAAACCAGTCTAACGCAGGTAATAGCTTCGGATGATGCGGTAATCCTCACCTACCCGCTCCATCCAGGCAACGTGATTTACCTTCATTTCGATCTGATGAAACGGACGTTCCATAAATTCATCCCGCAGCGCCACCCTCATGTCATCGGAGAGGGATTTGCGGATACTTTGCACTTTGACGTGAGGCAGAAAAGCATAGGTCTGATCAAAACTGTAACGCCCCTGCAGCCTTTCTAAGAGTTTAATGCACTCCTCACGCAGTTTTTGGAGTTCATCGCTAGGCTCAATCAAACCGCAAAGCGTATTACCTGTCCCTAACACGACGGGACGGCGAATGAGCACTTTAAACGCATGCAATTGTGAGAGGGAGGTAAAAGCCTGAACAAGAGGTTTGCGATCTTCACGGGCCAAGTTGTGAATATAACCCAAAGTCAGGTGCAAATTGTGCTGACGCACCCACCGGACCTGATCTGGGGGAAATGGCAAACGCAGTTTTTGCTTGATCTCTAGCTTTGTGGAATCTGAAGGCACCACAGCCAAAAAAGCATTATGAGACATGAGGCCCTATTCTGATTGTTTTTTTAATTTATAGTAGGGGATATCCCCGCAATAACCAAGCAAGGATAACGGCCTGAAGCGCTAATTTTTCCACTTGACTTAATTATACTAGAAAATCTAATTTAACAAAAAATTGGATTTTCGGGTATAAAAAAGATGAATATCAAACCTTATCAACGCATGGGCGAAGCCCTGGTTCAATTGCTACCTAAGTTACTCGAGGTTGTCATTCATGACCTTGAACAAGATTGTATTGTATGGATCGCAGGATCCCTCTCCTCCCGCAAATCAGGAGACTCTTCCTCTCTTGATCTTACACCTCGGGAAATCGAAAGTCTTGAAGCAGGATGTTACAGCAAACTGAATCAGGACGGCCGTTTGCTTCGCGCTATTTCCATACCTCTTCGAGATTCTGCAGGTAAAGCTAAAATACTTGTATGTATCAATTTTGATGTGAGCATCTTCAAGCAAATGGAAACTTTAAGCCAAAGTTTGCTCAATTTTAACTTGGGCCATGAGCCAGAGCCTTTATTTCGCAGTGATTGGCAGCAAAAAATCTTGAACAGCATTCATCAATCTTTGCAGGCGAACGGCCTCAATCTTGAAGCGTTGACCCGCAAGCAAAAAAAACAACTTGTGCAGCAACTATACATCCATGGCGCCTTTGAGCACAAAAACGCAGCTGATTTTATCGCGCAGACGCTCCATATGGGGCGCGCAACCATCTTTAATTATCTTCGCGAATGGAGACAATCATGACCCTTCCCGCCTTTAAACTTGAACAATATTTGGCGCAATATGAATTTTCAGCACCTTACCTGCTGTGCTGCTCGGATGCAGAAAGCTGGTCTATGCAAGAAATTTTAGATCTTGCATCAGCAGAGGAAAGCATGTTGTGGAACAACCTTCGCCTAGGCTATACCGAAACTCACGGCATGCCTTTATTAAGGAAGACAATTGCTCAAACATTGTATCCAGGCCTCTCACAGGACAACATCCTGTGTTTTGCAGGTGCCGAGGAAGCTATATTTTGCGCACTTTCTACACTTGTGCAGCCGGAAGATCATGTCATCGTTCTGACACCCTGTTATCAGTCTTTGCTGGAAATACCCAAACTGCGAGGATGCAGTGTGACAACGCTATCTTTGCGTGCAGAAAGCCAATGGCGCTTGGATTTAGAGGCAATCCGTCAAGCGATTACACCTAGCACTAAATGGCTTGTTTTAAATTTCCCCCATAATCCAACGGGTCAAGTCTTAACTCGAGATGAACTTCAAGCTTTGATTGAACTCCTCGATCATCATGGAATTTGGCTGTTTTCTGACGAGGTTTATCGTTTATTGGGCCCTAAAAAGACATCATGGGCGCTACCTGCCGCTTGTTTATACCCTCGCGCCCTCTCCTTAGGTGTGATGAGTAAAGCTTTTGGGCTTGCCGGGCTTCGCGTTGGTTGGATTGCGTGTCAGGATTTCAAAGCGCTTGAACAAATAGCCTCAACCAAAAATTACACATCTATCTGTAATAGTGCGCCATCAGAAATATTAAGCCTGATCACGCTTTCTAATGCTCAGCATGTCTTAGGCCGCAACAATGCGATTTTAGATCATAACTTGGCATTACTTGATGGCTTCATGGCGCGTCACAAGGATTTGTTTTCATGGAGTCGTCCGCAGGGGGGATGTGTGGGATTTGTGCGGTATCATGGTGAAAAAAACGTTGATGATTTCTGCAAAGAACTCCGAGAGAGCAAAGGTGTCCTGCTTTTACCCGGCCACGTGTATGATGCACACGAGCCCTATTTTCGTATCGGGTTTGGGCGAAAAAACATGCCACAAGCGTTGGCCTTACTCGAAAATTACCTGGGTGAGCATGAATAACCAGAAGAGTTATTAAGCTTCTCAGGCAATTGGGAAAATCGCATCAGTATTAATCATTGCCTAGTTTTTCTGGATTTGGCCGGGAATATCTCGTACACACTTGGGATAACAACTCTACGTTAGAACCAAGGACTTTTTATGCTGATTGCGCCCTTCAAGCTGGTCGAGTACCTGGCCCCACGTGAATTTGCAGCCCCTCATCTTTTGTGTGCCTCAGATACCGAAAGTTGGTCGGCCTCAGAACTCCTCGCCATGGGAGATGAGGGGGATCTAGAGCGCTGGCGTACCATGACCCTCGGATACAACGAGATCGAGGGCAGCCTGAGGTTGCGTGAAGTTCTGATAAAAGCCCTTTATCCTGAACTCAACCCCCATCAAGTGGGCACATTTGCAGGCGCGGAAGAAGCCATTTTTTGTACACTAAGTTCTTTGCTACACCCAGGCGATCATGTGATTGCGCTCACGCCCTGCTACCAAGCGATGCTTGAGGTGCCTAAGCTTCGCGGTTGCACCATCACCGCGCTAGAGCTCAAACGTGAAAATGATTGGCGGATTGACATTGAAGCTATCAAAGCAGCCCTCACCCCACAAACTAAGTGGGTGCTGATAAACTTTCCCCACAACATCACTGGCCAAATCATCAATCGTGATGAGATGGGAGAATTAATTGCGCTGCTCGATCTGCATGGAATCTGGCTTTTTTCTGACGAAGTATATCGTCTCTCAGGCCCTAAAGAAACCATATGGCCGCAACCCGCAGCATGTCTCTATCACCGTGCCATCTCTGTTGGAGTACTGACCAAGCCTTATGGGCTATCAGGCTTGCGCATGGGCTGGATTGCCTGTCAAGACCACCAGGTGGTAGCAAGCGTCATGAAAATGAAGCATTATCTCTCAATATGTAACAGTGCTCCCAATGAAATTCTCTCAGAAATTGCCCTGAAAAATATCGACTCTATCCTTGAACGTAATAACAGCATCATCAGTGATAATTTGCATCATTTAGATCTATTCTTTGAAGAATACGGAGACCTGTTTTCCTGGGTGCGCCCTCAAGGCGGTTGTGTGGGATTTGTCGAATACCATGGCCCTGAAAGGATTGATGAATTTTGTGATCGTATGATTCAAAAGGCCGGCGTTCTTTTGGTTCCTGCCAGTGTCTATGATTACGATGCACCCTATTTCCGCTTGGGTTTCGGACGATTCAATCTTCCTGAGGTCTTGCAACATTTTGAAGCTTTTATAAGAGGCCAGAAGCAGGACTTCCTGCACGCCCAAGCAAGTTAATAATTAAAAAACACGATGCTTCGGGGAGGCTTTTCGGACTTTTTGTTGAGAACTTTAGCCCCTAATTCTGCGGCTCCCCAAGCTACAAGGGGAATTGCAACAAGTGGGATGAAGAGAGCTGGGTTTTCATGCACTCCGTGATCTTGTTGGCGCATTAAATAATTCACACCAACTGTCAAAAAAGATGGCACTGCCACTATTAAAGTTGCAGGACCCGGGATATAGCGTGCAAGTCGCATGAAAACCGAGGGTGGCTGTTCCCTGTCCTCCTCGGGCACCTCTTGAGCATCACGGTTGATGATTCCGGAACGTCGCATACTAGGATCAGGGTCTTGGTCTACGAGATTCGTGGCCAAAACACTCCCATGAAATACAAAGACCGCTAGTAAGGCACGAAGAATATGCCGCATCACCGTCTCTCCCTGGATTTTATTTTTATGGATATACCCTAACTGTTGAATTTATCTTACCCGCTATTCTTTACCAGAAAAACATTACACTCCTAAGTCCTCAGGAGAATGAGAGAGTTTTTATGGAAGAACCTTACGACTCGTCACTCTCTTCTTTGCTTGCATCATCGCTCTCCCGAACATCGTCCTGTTCTTCAAAGGAATTGAGTGATTTTGGTACTTCAAAGCCATATTTTCGCAAAAAGACGCGCAAACGCCCCTGCTGTTGATATTCCAAATCACCTTCACGTTGTGTCGCTGCATTGGTCGCAAAACGGTTCAAAGCAGCAAATGCAGTACCCAAAAAAGTAAAGGTGGCTGATGCATAACCAAGATATGAGCGATGCGTGTCATCAAGAGTCAAGAGGGAACCAAAACTACCCACACCGCCTGCTAGAAGGCCAAACATTCCAGAAGCAAAGCTCCACCATTCACGCGTGATGCGCCAACAACACCCAGAGCAACGATAATACCCTGCCTCACAGCCGCCAATCTTAAGGATATCGACGAGTTCTTCAAATTGTTCTTGGGTCAATTTGATGATTTTTGTCCTAGGCTCTTGTGGTTTGGATGACTCTGAACTTTCGCTTGCAAATTTTCGATCCGATTTCGACTTTCCCTTATTTCCCAAAACCTCCTTTGAAGAATCAGCAGAACTGACAGAGTGAGAGTTTGAGGACTTCAGAGATTTTGTGGGGATTTCGATGATTTCAGAAGAGCTGTTATCCGATTCCTTATCTTCCGAGGCCTCTGCCATTATGACTTTTTTTTTCTTTTTTTTTTTTTTTTTTCCTTTTTTTTCTTTTTTTTTTTTTTTTTTATGAGATTTTCCTTTTTCGACAGTAGCCTCTATTGAGGGTGATAACCTTGAAGAGCCTCTCACAGAGCTCTCGACCCCAGAAAGCTCCACTTCATCCTTCACCCCGGTTGAAGCAGCAACATGTGAAAAGTTCAGCACTGCTAAAATAAGAATATATTTTTTATACATTTGATTACACCTTGGGTATGTGTGCCGCTTTAACGGTTTTCATCTTCGTCTTGCTTGGAAGGTCTCTTTGGCGGAAGCGCAGCTTCAAGATCATCATCGCCCTCAGCATCCTCACCCTGATCCTGTTGAGAAGCCAGGATCATTTTGCCTGCAGCAACTTGTTTAGCGTTCATCAATTTCAAACGCGCAGCCTGGCCCCGATGAAAACGCTCACTTGCTTCCTTCAAATCCCTCTCATGCTCCAGAGAAGATTCAATGGCCATAGACTCAAGAGGTAACGTCACCGCATGGACAACACCCATAACAATAGTAATAGGTCCTATCCACGCTTTCGTGGCATCACTGGGGTTACCTGTGGCAGTATAAATCGCAAGCCCATTACCAAGAATCCCTGTGACCTTACCGATAAAGCGAAATCCGTGGCGGCTCATGCGCCAAAATGCGCCCATGCAGCGATTATAATTATCCTCACATCCAGGTAAATCTTCGTTGGGGTCAAACTCGTCATAATCTTCCGGATTTAAAAGAGCGCGTTTACGTACAACCTCACCTTCCCCCTCAGGTGCTTCTTTTTTCTCATTTTTAGTTCGTATTATAAGGGAATCACTCTCTTCATCTGAAGCCGGGCTTGGCTCAGATTCCTCAAGAACCCTTCTTTTTTTACCATTGGAGGCTTTTCGTTTCTTGGCCTCGCCATCTTCTTGAGGTCCTTCTTTCGTACTACCCTCCGCGGATTTTGGCTTGGCTTTCTCTTTATCTTTGCCCTTTTTCTCCTTAGGGTCCGCAACCGAACTTGAGGCTGACTCATCTTGTTTGAGGGAAATATCAGACGCCATGACGTGATCGGCTGCCATCAAATGCACAGCCAGCATAATGACAGGCAAAAAACACAAAACCCTGTATGTTTTATCTTTAGACTTCAATGACATCGCGGCGCCTCCTGATTGCGTAAGCCACGAAAATCATTGGAGAAAATTAATTAATAAAGAGTTAAGTAATGTCTCATGCGCTATATTTATCATCGTGTTGTTTCAAGTATGCTTTGTAACGCGCGATTCGTTGATCCAACTTCATTTCAATAATAAATAAAACGATCGCAATTTCAGCGACGACAACGGCAGCAGAGCCCACAACATACGCTTGAGCTGTGCCAGCCTCCATCATCAAGGCGCCAAAAGAGAATACTGGTGCCAAAGTGCGCATCAAGGGCGCTAGACGCCGAACTTTGAGGATACGATCCTCGTTCAATTCAATGGCATGAAATAAGGGGGCAATAGCATTAAAAATTACCCCTACAGAAGCCACCAAAAAACACGCAAGTGGATCAAAGTCTGTAGAATAAGCAGTGCCCCCAAAGGCAACAAGGGAAAGACCAAAGGGGACAGGGTCCAAATGCTTCACCTCAATAATCTCGCCACGTGCCGCCTTTCTTGCCTGCTGTTGCTTAAGAATACGCACGCAGGATCGATCCCAATAATAAGGGTCATTGTAATCTGGCAACGACACATGAATTTTATCATCACGCATACTGGAGGCAGGACGAGGTGCAGCAACTTGCGAATCATTCCGTTCTGTGAGAATCCCTGAGGCATGGGCCGGATTAAAAAAAATGACTTGAAAATACGCAATAAATGCTGCGAGTTTAATTCCTTTCATGGAAACCTCCCTGATCTTTTTTTATCAACGCTACGACGATTATATTGATTTTCATAGATGCTTTTCCCACCTGACGACGTGATTGATAAATCACCCCCTATGCCCCAAGTCGAAGTGGGTATATAAATGGCAAAGTGATTCAATCCACAAATCAGGGAGAACCTCGATGCGTCTTATTCCCGCCGTTTTAATGGCCACAGTTCTTACAACTCAGATGGCAGCCGCCCATAACCACGCAGCCAAGCCAAAATCAGAAGCTGAAGCAGTTACCCCTAAAGGCCCACTTCATATCGAAGGCGGTTGGGCGCGCGAATCTTTCACCAATAGCTCGGCTATTTATGCCCATATTCGCAACACCGCTGAGCACGATAAACTAGTCGCTGCTTCGTGTGAGGGAGTCGGCCGTGTTGAATTGCATACCCACATCAAAGAAGGCGAAATTTACAAAATGCGCCCCATCGAAGCGATTGATATCCCAGCTGGGGGCACAGTGCTGCTGGAGTCTGGTGGACTACACTTGATGCTGCTCGATTTGAAAGGCCCACTTGAAAAGGGTCAATTGCTCAGCTGTAAAGCTACTTTCGCCAATGCAGGTGAAGTGCCGTTCACCGTTCCAGTTAAAAGTGAAAAATGTGGCTGCTGTGATGGTTGTGGTGATAAAAAGAAAAAACAGGCAAAGAATTAATTTTCTGCCTTGCAACACAGGCACAGCATAGGATGCTCTCCGCAACTCTGCTGTGCACTTCTCCTTTAAAACTTTTCCTGGCATCCCCAGCATCACATCGACTATAAATTGAGAGCACCCAAGCAAGTATTCTGCACCGGAGACATCTCGCCTTGATCCAAATTCCCCAAGACTTTCTCGATCAATTGCAAAGCCGTGTCGTGCTGTCTCAAGTGATTGGGGCACGGCTAACACTCAAGAAAAAGGGACGCATCTGGCTAGGTTTATGCCCTTTTCACAACCCTTCATTTAACGTCAATGACGCCCAAAACAGCTACCACTGCTTTGGCTGCGGCGCCCACGGAGATGCTATTAGTTTTTTAAGAGAAACCGAAAAACTTGATTTCATTGAGGCAGTTGAGCGTTTAGCCCAAATGGTGGGCATGACCATGCCTCGTTTAGAAAAAGAAAATCCAGAACTCACTAAACAGCGCACCGGAATTTACGAAGCTTTGGAAGCTGCATGCGCTTTATATCAACAACAGCTTCGCCATCCTCGTGGGCAGGCAGCCCTTCAGTATTTCTATGATCGCGGCCTGGATAATGACACCATTCACACCTTCCGCCTAGGCTATGCTCCTGAGGGTGGGCATCTCACTAAAACACTGCTCGCGGCTGGCTTTAGCAAGCGCACTTTGGTGGATGCAGGGCTTATTATTGCCGATGATGAACGCCGCGAACCTTTCGAGCGTTTTCGCGATCGGGTGATCTTTCCTATTCGGGATAGTAAAGGTCGGGTGGTAGCCTTTGGTGGACGCTTGATGGGGCCCGGTGAGCCCAAATATCTTAATTCTCCTGAAACAGAGGTGTTTCAAAAAGGGCGCATCGTCTATGGCAGCGATCGCCTCAGTAACGCACGCAAGGACAACCATGTTATCATCGTCGCCGAGGGGTACATGGATGTCATCAGCCTCTACCGCGCTGGTTTTATGGGGGCGGTGGCGCCTCTTGGCACCGCCCTCACCCCAGATCAGGTGCAAATTTTATGGCGATATCACGAGAGCCCTATTCTATGCTTTGACGGCGATACTGCGGGTGTGAAAGCCTCTCACCGCGCTCTTGTTCGGTTGCTTCCTGTACTCAAACCTGGTCATACCGTTAAAGTGTCCCTACTACCCCAGGGCCTTGACCCCGATGATCTCGTGCGCCAAGGCGGAGCAGCAGCTATCAACCAAGTACTCAATCAAGCACAAACCCTGATTGAGAGCTTATGGTTAGCTGAGGTCAAGCAGGCCGACACCACAACTCCTGAAAAGCGTGCGGCGTTCGAGCGCCATCTGCTGCAATTGGCAGACAGCATCGCAGATCCTGTAGTGAAAAAATACTATCGAGATGATTTAAGTAATCGCTTAAGAGATTATCTCCAACAGCAGCCAAGACCCGCCTCTTTCAAACAGGCTGCGCTAAAGACCCGCGGACGCAACCCGGGGCAGCAGCATTACAAAGGATCGACCATCGCCCTGCCCTCGCCACGTGCTGGATATGATGCTTTACTTGCCTTGACTTTGCACCACCCTCGCATTTTAGAAGTAGAGGGTGAAAGATTCGCCCATTTGCACTTTCCTGATTCCCGCATGCAACGCTTGCAGGCAGAGCTTTTGTCCTGGTCATTGTGCGCGATGGACCTCAACCGAGAGGCGTTCTTAGCCTATCTCCACTCAAGGCCCGATGCCATGGCAGCTCAGGAAGCGATTGTACAATATCTTGATTTTGCTGATAAAACCTTATCACATGACATGCAATTTGATCAGGTGCAGCAGGCTTGGGCCGAGCTCTATAGGCGCACCCACGACACTTCCGCCCTTGAGCAAGAGCTTCGTGATCTTCAGGTGGAAATGGCCGAAAATTTCACGCCCGAACTCTGGTCCCGCATTCAAAGCATCAAAGCAACACTTGAAAATTTGCGTTCTGCTGATGAAACTGATAGTTTCGCACAAAGTGATATGTAACCCATTCCTGATATCTGCAAATAGGAAGAGTTGAAGTATGGCCGTTTCAAAACCGGATAACGCACCCGAGACCCCTAACGAAAACGAGGAAAGCCGCGCCGTTGACCTAAAAGTGGCGCTGCGCAAATTAATCCTGCGCGGTAAAGAGCGTGGCTATATAACCTACACGCAACTTAATGAGGCGCTACCCCAAGACGAGATATCTTCAGAACAAATTGAAGACGCCATGTCGCTGTTGGCGGACATGGGGATTAACTTGGTTGAGGCCGAAGAAGAAGACGAAGAAAGTGTTGTGGCCAACGCCACCGAGGCTGATGATATCGATGAATCTGAGGCTGAAGAACTTGTTGAAGCCGGCCGCACTGATGATCCTGTGCGCATGTACCTGCGAGAGATGGGCCGCGTTGAGCTTCTATCACGCGAAGGTGAAATCGAAATCGCCAAGCGCATCGAAGAAGGGCGCTTGATGATGATTGAATCCATCTGCGAAAGCCCGCTCACGATTCAAGCTGTGATTGCCTGGCGTGATGCCCTTAAGGACGGGCAAATTTTACTGCGTGACGTGATTGACCTTGAAGACATGTACTCAGCTTCAGGTGAAGGTGGGGAACTGCCTGATCAGCCTGAGGCAGCTTTGAGCGACGAGGAAGAAGACGAGACTTCTGAGGAGTCTGAGGAAGACGGTGAGAAAGTCGAAGGCGAAGAAAAAAGCGCAAACGGCGATGAATCAGGCTCAGGTTCAGATTCAAGTGATGAGAGCGGTGGTTCACTGTCTGCCATGGAAGAAACATTAAAGCCTCAAATTCTTGAGACCTTCGACTCGATTGCAGAGACATATAACGCCATGCATGCGCTGCAACAAAAGCGCATGGAGTTAGAGGAAGCCGGTCAAAAAGCTCCTGCCGAAGTGCTTGATTCTATCAAAGAATTGAAGGGCATGCTGGTCTCATTGATGAGCGATGTACGCTTGAATCCGCAACGTATCGACCAGCTTATCGAACAACTTTATGACATTAACCGTCGCTTGATGAACATTGATGGTAGGCTTTATCGCCTGGCTTCTGAATGCGGCGTTAAGCGCGAAGATTTCTTGAAGAAATATGTGGGCCAAAATATTAGCGCTGAATGGCCACAAGAATATGTCGCAAGCTCAAAGGCTTGGGCAAAGTTCCTAGAAAAGCACGGCAAAGATATAGACTTAGCCCGCACTGAGCTAACACAAATCAGTGAAGCAACGCGCCTTAGTTTGGCTGAGTTTCGTCGCATTGTGACCACAGTGCAAAAAGGTGATCGCCAGTCACGCAAAGCTAAGAAAGAGATGATTGAGGCGAACCTGCGCTTGGTGATCTCGATTGCAAAAAAATATACCAACCGTGGTCTGCAGTTCCTTGATCTCATTCAAGAGGGTAACATCGGCTTGATGAAGGCGGTGGATAAGTTCGAATACCGGCGCGGCTATAAGTTCTCGACTTATGCAACCTGGTGGATTCGCCAAGCGATCACCCGCTCTATCGCGGATCAAGCCCGTACTATCCGTATCCCGGTGCACATGATAGAGACCATCAACAAATTAGTACGTACATCCCGCCAGATGCTGCATGAAATTGGTCGCGAGCCTACCCCTGAAGAATTGGCAGAAAAGCTGATGATGCCGGTGGATAAGGTGCGTAAAGTCATGAAGATCGCCAAGGAACCCATCAGCCTTGAAACGCCGATTGGCGACGAGGAAGATGGAACCTTGGGTGATTTCATTGAAGACAAGAACGCGGTACAGCCTCTTGAAGCGGCTGTCGGCATGAACTTGCGCGAAACCACCACCCGCGTGCTCTCCACCCTCACCCCGCGTGAGGAGCGTGTCCTTCGCATGCGCTTTGGTATCGGCATGAACACCGATCATACACTGGAAGAAGTGGGGCAGCAGTTCAACGTGACCCGCGAGCGTATTCGCCAGATTGAAGCCAAAGCACTGCGTAAGCTGAAACATCCAAGCCGTTCGCGCAAGCTTCGCAGTTTCTTGGATTCCTAAGAACCGCAGCTCACTGAGTTTTGAAGTCAAAAAGAAAACCCACCTTAGCGGTGGGTTTTTTATTGAGAGCCTTTGATCCACACTCTACTCATTCAGTTGATCAGCCCAGGAGTTTTGCTCTTTAAAGAGATGGTTACGTACTCCGGCATGTTTGATGACGGCCGCTTTTAAGTGATCAGGTAAGTTTTCAACAAAATTGATATGTTCAAGCTTTTTCTTAAGTATCTCGGCTTGTTGAGCACACCTATTCATTTCTGCTGTATAGCGTAGTTTTTCACCCGCTAATATTTCAAGCTGCTTTTCTTCCTCAGCACCACGCAGAGATAGGTTTTTCATAGCCTCTTCCTCCGTGTGAACAGATTTCAACAAACTGGATGCGGCCATATACTTCGCGTGCAGTTCGTTATAAGTCATTCTATTGATGGTCTTGAGGCGATCAACCTGGCCCTGAGCTCTCCTCCACAAGGGATGTTGTTTGCTCATCATGTCCTCAATTTCACGGGCAACTTTTACGTTTTCAACTCCAAGACTCGAGAAGATATGCTGGTCTGTCTCAAGAGAGAACCGAGACTCCCAAAAGCGCGGTTGTTGATTCAAGTATGAGACGGCCATAGGCGCAGCATTGCCACGTCTTTGGACGATATTGAACATGACCCCTGGTTGCTCTAGTTTATGGGTCAGATCCAACGTTTGCTGCAATAAGCTTGTGATGGAATCATCAGATTCATCTTGCCCAGAGAAAGCTGGAAATGGGTCAACTAACCTCGCGTCACTAAACTCTCCTTCTGGAGCAGTTGAAAGAGCTGAAGAGGGGTTTTCTGTAAGCCCCTGTGCTAACTTAGCGCGAAATTCATTCATTTCTTCCACGATCTGTGCACAGGGTGCCTGAGCCACGGGTTCAAAGTAGATTTTAATGTTATTAGGATGCCCGAAATGTGATGCCCACCAATAGGCTTCCGAGTCATCCCTGTAGAGAATATGCGCATGAACTGCACCGCCAGCCCTGTTGCCCCGCATATGGAGGTTAATCAGCTCAAATAGCGCCTCAGGCTCTTTCCGCATTGCGAGGGGCGTTAGCAATTGTACGGCCGCACGCAAGGTTTGATCGGCATTACCTGCTTCCGCTCTTCCCGAAGTGTAGAGCGAAGCTAAATTAAGCTTATAGCGGTCAGAATCAATCTTATAGTCATCCGTAACGATTAGCCCTGAAGGAAAATGAGCAAGAGCTTTTTTATATAAATTTGTTAATTCTTGCACACTGCTGGCAGTGCTCGCTCCAGACCGGTCAAATTTTTCATGCATGCAAATCAGCCAATACATTGCTGCGTGATCTCCCAAATTCATCGCTTCCATGAAAAGTTGGCGCGCTTTGTGTTTAAAAAAGGATCGATCTTCATGGTCAATTCCTTTTCCTTTTTTATAGAGAAGACCAAGTTTGGTCATGGAATCGCGGTGACCGCGCGACACTGCCCTTTTGTACCAATAGATAGCTTTATTGAGATTCGCGTGTTCTTCTGCGGATAGGTCAGAAGTTTTTTTCTCATCACAACGAGATTTGTACTGATAGATTTTGCCTAGCTCATACATGGCATCGGCATAGCCTGCCTCAGCTGCGCGTGTGCAAAGAGAGATAGCCGTTTGCAGTTTGGTGTCTGGATCATTAACTTCCGCATCCCAACCCTCTTTAATGCAGACAGCCAATTTTAAAAGGGATGGGATATGACCTGCATCAGCTGCGCGGTGATAGGCATTAACAACGTCGCGCCTAAGATTTTCTGAGTCATCCCAGTCCTCGTCTAGCTGACTTAGAACTTTTGCGAGCAAAGTGGTCGCTTTGAGATGCCCTTCGTCATAAAGGGGGCGTAAAATGGTATTGATTTTCTCATAAACCTCATTCTCATTACTTACTGCCGCCACATGCTCAGATATCTCATGCATGCTAGGTGATAAACCATAGATCGCGCTTAAACAAATAATAGCCTCTGGATCACGCAGATGTAGGGCTTTTTCTTGTATTTGATTCATAAGGTGAGAAGGCTTTAATTTAAACTTTTTGAAAAAAGTTTCTGGGCTGCCTTCAACGATAACGGCGACACGCCTTAAATCCTCTGAAAGCCAAGATTCATAATCCAGTGACCATTGATCAAAGAGTATACGATCAAACAAGAAACCCGGAAAAATACCTCCATAACATGCGGAGATAATAGTTTCTTGTGCTAATTTATTGCCATTATTCGCCTCTGCAATCATATTACTAAATTCATAACATGTCGGGATTGTGTGCAGTGATAGGCATGGGGTATCTTCAGCTGCAATCGGTTGAGACTGTGATTTTTCTTCAGGAAAAGTTCCAACAAAAGCGAGCATTTCAGTGTTCTCTGATTTTTCAACTTTGTGACGCTTGAGCTCAGGCATTGCAGAACTTTCATTCTGCCCCCCTTCTTCTTTTACTTTTTCCTTACCCTTATCTCTTGTGGCGTCCATGGCCGCCGCTGAGCGTTTTTGGCCAGCATGACTCGCCTGTTTAGTGCGTGTTTCTTTCTTTTCACTGGGCGGGTTCGATGGATGTTTATCCTCGTCATTCACAGCATAAAGGGGCGTTGACAACAAAAGACTCAAAAGAAAACTATGGGCGCTTTTGCGCATAATGATTGATGTTTGCATTTTTTAACTATACCAACTGAATTTTAATGAACTTAAAAAGCATAGCCATTTGTCAAAAACTAATGCAGTTGAAAATTAGGAATTATTTTAAACAAACAAGGCAGTCAAAATAGAAAATAATAAAGGACCCAAATTATTTGTGTAATTTTGACATTTAGTATTTTACGTCAGCAGATATCCTGAAGGGAGCTCCCGCCCCCTTTGTTCTTAAGGCTAAAGTCCTTCATCAATCCAAGGATACTTCTCTTTGGTCAAACGATTCCTCACGCCAAGATGATTATAGATGACCGTCTCGATCTCATGGGGAAGATTTTCAACAGCATGAACATATTCTCGCCTCCTAGAGGTCTCCTCCTGGGCTTTTGAAATCAGCTCTAGTTCCACCTCAAGCTCCATCCTTTTTTGCAATGAGAGATACTCCAATTTTTTTTCTTGATGACTTGCGCGTGATGGCAAAGATTTTAAGTTGTCCTCTTCGCGCTGCAACGCTTTAAGTTTGCCACTCGCAACAAGATAGTCTGCGCAATGCTTTTTCTCCTCTGCGGCTGTGATATCTCTTAAGTCGCCAAGATCGCTTTGGGCAAACTTCCACGAAGGTTGCTCACCGATAATTAACTGTCCTATTGACATTGACGCACGCACATTATCCTCACCAATGCTTATACATTTGTATATCTCGCCATCATGACGAAATACATGGTTAGAGAACCGGGGTTTGATATAAGACGAGGGTATAAGGAGCTGGTGCTCACTCTTCCTCTCAATCAAATTAAATAACATTCCAGGTTTTTCCAGCGTATTAAGCAAATCCAAAGTCTCCTCGATTAGCATAAGGATTGGTGTGTGAATTTTGTTTAAGATTGGGCTTTTAGGTAAACGCCCAGCCTGCATTACATCCGAGGGTTGAGGTTCAGGGTTATGGTACATCGCCATCAACGAGAATTCACCCAGGACTTCCTGAAGTTTCGCACGCAAATTATTCAAATCAGCAGCCTCATCATGCATAGGAACCGCTTTGGCAGGCTTAGTAAATAGGTCACTTCGCCTTTCATCTCTTACCCACAACCCCCACCAGTAGAACTCTGCTTGATTCGTAAGTTTCTTAGAGCCAGCAGGAAAACCATTATAAATATTCATCAGGGTTTCAATGGCGGCTTGCATTCCTATTTCTGCACAGGGAATGAGAAGTTTTAAGCTATCAAGAAATATGTCCCGCCGCGGCGCGACAGTCTGTGTTTCCTGCACATAACCCACTATTCCTGAATGCAGCTTTTCAGTGTAGTTTGATTGCTTTGGCCTTATGGTTAACTTTTCGGCTTGCAGGCACGCAAGTTCCTCAAGGATTGCTTTGGTGTCGTTGCCTACACCACGCCGAGCTGTATACATTTCAATTAAATTATCTAAGACATTCGCTCCAAAATCCCTGGCCTGTTTGTATAGATTCACAGCTTGTATATCAAATGCACGCTGTTCCTCTTCATCCACACGCAGCTGATGTTGATAGAGGTGTGCAAGGGCTATCATGGCCTTTCGGTGACCACGTTTAACCGCGTTGCTGTACCAGAATATTGCTTGTTCAATATCATCCTGTTTAAGCGGTGGCTTTTCGAAGGTACTATTAGGTAGTGATGTGTAGTTCAATCCAGCGGCGCGATATCGGTTTGCATAAAGCGTGCCCAATTCCATCATAGCTCTTACACAGCCACGCCCCGCTGCCTGCATCAAAAGATCCACAGCTTCCTGATGAATGCGCGCGTGGGTGAGGATATTATTATCGCCGTGACTATAGTTGTTAGAAATATGGTGCGCCAGAGTTAAAATCGAATAAGTGTCGAGAGCGCTTGTGGCACGACGATAGAGGTCGAGTG
>CAYRKI010000004.1:47720-71137 GCA_964424815.1 uncultured Thiotrichales bacterium
GTTCTTTTTCTTGCTCCCTTTCAAAGGAAGCAACCTCCACCAAATAGTCCGCCATTTTGGTCATGGCTCTCAGGTGCCCTTTTTCAACCAGGGGACGCAAAAGCTCAATACTTTTCCTGTATCTTATCTCATCCCGGTCTTCGCAGTCTTCATCTGGTTCATCCTTAGATTCTCCCGATGCTTTTAGGATACCCAGACAAAGAACCGCCTCATCATCACCCTCGTTGAATGCTCGATGTTCTAATTTTTTCAGAAATTGATGTTGAGGTGATTCAAGATTCTCATAAACTAATGAGGGATCACATTCAAAAACGGCCACCATTCGCTTGAGATTGGCAAACAGCCAAGAACCAAGGTCTAAATTTGCAAATGTTGCCCATTTTACAAAATCAATCCGATTCTTCAAAAATCCAGGCAGCAACAGATTATAACAAGCTTCAACGAGCCTATCCTGAGCACCCTGGTTGCCATCGTTCGCCTCATGAATCATCTGGCTGAATTCATGGCATGAGGGGATCACAGACCACGACAGATTCTGTGATTGAGGAAGAAGTGTTGAGCCCGCTTCACTCTCCACCGTTTCAGACGGAGGCACACTTGAATCCGAAAATTTCGCGCGTTTCAAGCGAGGACCTGAATCTTCATCCTGCCGTTGCTCACTTTTTCTCTCTTTTATTTCGTTTTCCTTCTCCTTGCCTTTATCCCTGGATGCATCAAGCACAGACGCTGCGCGTTTGTGACCTCTCATGTTAAGGGGGTTACTAGAGCTAGCTTCTTCTGTTTTCGTCTGAAATGATGGGGTTTCCTCATCGTCTTGCCCAGCATAAAGAGGCGTTGAGAGTAAAAGGCTTGATACGATACCCATCGCGACTCTGCCAATTATTTTATGGGATTGCATTATCTCCTCCTACAAGGGGAATACTATTTAATTACTTTTTGGCATCTTTGAGTATAAGACTAGGTAAGGAAAGTAGAATGAGTGCTCGAGTTTTCGCCACAAATTCAGCATTGACCATGGGCGAGTCACCGTAAGCAATTTAAATGCATCACTGCCAACAAAAAACCCCTCTTCAACATTGAAAAGGGGTCGAGAAGAGCCAAGTCATAAGAACGGTGAATAAGGTCTTGTTAACGGCCGTAGTTAGCGTGAGTCTTGCGAATGAGTTCTGCCGCTTCTTCCGCATCTCCCCAGCGTAGGATTTTAACCCACTTACCAGGCTCAAGGTCCTTATAGTGATGGAAGAAGTGGGTAATCTGATCACGCAGGATTTCTGGTAAATCTGTGTAATCCTTCGTCTTGGCGTAATACGGGCTTAACTTAGTCACGGGCGCCATAATCAGCTTTTCATCTTGACCTGCCTCGTCTTCCATCAGCAACACACCCAAGGGGCGTGAGCGAATCACACACCCAGGAACAACGCGAATGTTACCAACGACCAAAGCATCAAGCGGGTCACCGTCATCAGCAAGCGTTTCAGGGATGAAGCCATAGTTGGCTGGATAATACATCGCCGTGTGCAAGAAGCGATCAACAAAGAGGGCACCAGAATCCTTATCAATTTCGTACTTTACGGGTTCACCACCAATAGGAATTTCAATGACTACGTTCACATCCCAGGGATAATCCTTGCCGATATTGATTTTTGAGAGATCCATTTCCTTGCCTTCTGTTAGGTCTGATTAGGTTTCCTTTTTAAACCAGGAGCATAAAAAAACGCAATAAGAATAGAAAAAATGAAAATTTGTAAGATTACCTCTTGACGCTCAGCGCGAAAAAAGTTAACTCCTTAACATCCTCAGTTGAGGGGGTGTAGCTCAGTTGGTTAGAGCGCCGGCCTGTCACGCCGGAGGTCGCGGGTTCAAGTCCCGTCACTCCCGCCACTTCAAGCAAAAGACTAAGTCTCTTCAAACGCCTTAAATGCGCATGATGTCTTTTATCATGAAGTACGATGAAAGAACTATAAACAATCTATTTGAGGTGCTTCGGACTGCTGAGAATTGTTGATCCAACAGAACATGTCTTTGGCATTCTGCAAAAAAGCAGTCGCATCATCAACGTTTAGGGGTTTTGCAAATAAGTATCCCTGACCATAATCCGCACCCAGGCTGACCAGCATTTCGATCTGCTTCGGCAACTCAACTCCTTCAGCGATCACAGACAATCCTAGAAGTTTGGCAAGGCGAATAATCAGACGGGTCAGATTGTGATCTTTTTCACTTTCAAGCAGACGGCTGACAAAGGACTGATCGACTTTGAGGGTGGAAAAAGGCAATTGACTCAAATACCGCAGAGATGAATAGCCCGTACCAAAGTCATCGATAGCAATGCCGACACCCTCTGCTCGAATTTGCTCGAAAAGTGGTGTAACACGCTCCAGATTTCCAATGAGCATAGACTCCGTCATCTCAAGTAGCAGATATTCAGAGGGCAGCCCACTCTTCACTAAGGCTTGGCGCATCCCGGAAATAAAATTAGCATACTCTAACTGCGACGCAGAAACATTGACGCTTACGTAGGGCTTAAGCCCTTCAAATTGCTGATGCCACGCTTGCAATTGCTGACAACTTTGCTCCATCACCCATTGACCAATCTCATTAATCGCGTGAGATTCTTCAGCAAGGGGAATAAACTCACCAGGTGAAATCACACCCATCTCTGGATGGTTCCAGCGCAATAAAGACTCAAAACCTGCAATGCGGCGATTTTTAAGATCCACGATGGGTTGATAGAGCACCTCCATCTCACACCGGGAGATGGCGCGCCTTAGACCACGCTCTAAATTAAAGCGATTGGCGGATTGAGCCCGCATTGAATCATCAAAAAACTCAAACTGAGCACCACCCCGGTTCTTTACACGATACATAGCAAGAGCTGCACCACTGACCATCTGCTCAGGATCACCGTGTCGGCAAATCGCGATACCAATGCTCGTGGTGATCGTCACTTCTTGTTCGGCAATGATTAGGGGTTGCACAAGTGCATCCATAATGCGATGCGCAAAATTAACAACGGCATCCTTGTTGGTCACTTTAGGCATCAGGATGGCAAACTCATCTCCGGCAAGACGCGCAAAGGTATCTCCATCGCGAATGTGCGCGCAAAGGCGCTCAGTGAACGCGCGCAAAAGCTGATCGCCATGTTCATGACCCAGCATATCGTTAATTTGCTTAAATCGATCGATATCCAGAAAAAACAAAGCAAACTTTGTGTTACGCAGAATTTCCTGTTGTAACCGATCCAAAAACAAATGGCGGTTAGGTAGAGACGTCAGGGAATCATAAACCGCATCGTGGGCAAGGCGCTGTTGGATTATTTTTTGCTCGGTCAGATCCGTCGCTGAGCCCGCAAATCGCGTGGCCTTCCCATCTTCATCAAAAACTGCGCAACCACGCGCCAACAGCCAAACATAATTCCCACGCGGATATAACACACGAAACTCGTACCAGAAATTTTCTGTCTTACGTTTGAGATGCATACGAATAGCGCTTTTTAGCCCCTCTAAATCATTAGGGTGGGCACGACTTAACAGAAAATCCGGTTTGATGTCCTCATCATCTGTGCACCCCACAATTTCTTTAAAACGTGGGGACAACCACAATTCATCCAATTCAAGATTCCAGTCCCAAATACCATCACGAGACGCCTTAACGACTAGATCATAACGCTCTTGAGCAACGCGCATTTTCGCAGCCGTGGCAGCCAAATCTTGGTTGATGGCGTACATCTCCTCAGACATGAGTTCAACCGCATGCTCACGCAAGGTACGCATGCGATCAAACTCTGCATAGGCCTGATCAACCAATGAGATAAGTGTATTCACATCGATATGATCGTTAGTTTTTGCACTCTCACACTGACGTTTTAGAAGTGGATGCATTCTAGCGCGCAACCTCTTCTCTAAATGTTGTGATGCTCATGGTCTGGTTGTGAAGCGAGCACTGCGTACCTGCTCCTTGATTGCCAATTTCACCGTACGAGTAAAAACCCAAGATAGGGACTTGCGTTCCCACAGCCTCCAGAGCAGCGTTGACCTCTTCATAACAACGTTGGCCCAAGAACAGTCTGCGTCCAATGCAACTAATCATGAGCATGAAATCAGGCTGTGCTTTAAGAGATTCCATGGCTTGAGCAGCTGCCTGCCCTGCTCCTTCTACCAAATCGCTCATTGAGGCCATCATCAGACGTGCCTTCCCGCCCTGCGGCATATCTCCAGCAAAAACCATAGATTTTGCGCCATCATCAATACCAAGAATAGTCCGCACCACCCGATTTTGCCCTTGAGATACGCCTTGAACACTTAAAGGAAAAAGCAAGGCAGAGCCTGGTAAATTTTCCGCCTCTTGCCCCAAGTAAGACTTATAGAGCTCAAGAGCAGGCTTTTGATCCAGCTCATAAAGGATGTTCCCTTGAGAGCGCGTGACAATTCGCTCTGGGCCAAATGGATGCCACCCACCTACAGCGCCTTGACCAATTTTTAAGTTATTTCCAAAAAAGCCCACAACAACAATTTTATGAGGCGAAATGTCCAGATCTAGACCTACGTATGTTTCCTTAAACCGGTCACCGTCACCTGCTAATCCGCCAAAGATAGGGCAACCCTCTGGCAACCCATCTCGAAGACCACGCACAAGCTCATCGCCATTCACGCCCGTTCCAGGAGCGATGACAAGAACACCACGGGGTGATTGCTCTTCTGAGAGCTGGTGCCCCAAATCCAAACCTGCTGCGTAAGAATGCAGCATTCCCTCAGGAAGCTCGATAGACAGGGGTTTTAAGGGAGTAGACTCAAACTGCAATGCCGAGGCGACTGCTTGCCCAGTGGTAACGCCATGACTGCCAATTTCACCCCCCGTAGAACTGCCAACCAAAAACGCAGCGGGGTAGAGTTGCTTCAGCTGACGCGTGAGAGGGCTTGCCCCATCTTTCATCAATGCCGGATCTGCGAAATAGAGAATAATTTGAGGCGACAAAGGCTCGTGATCATGAGCATGCCACAGTTTGCCAACATTATCCCAGCTCAGCGAGGCTATTTTCATCAACCTACCCCCTCTAATCCTCCTTGTAAATCTGCAGCAATCAACTTAAAGAAAGCTTAATTTTTTGGGGATGCAGAGAAAAAGGGTGCATTCTACACCATGCGACGCAGCACATTATCTTTGCGCACAAAATGATGATAAAGAGAGCCTAATATGTGCAGACCAAGGGCAACCATCACAATGGTCGCAGTAATTTCGTGCATGTTATAAAAGAAGCCCCCGGCAGGGGTAGGCTCTGATGTTATGGCTGGAATCGTAAAAAGCCCATAAATATTGACAGGATAGCCACCCAAAAGGCTCATCAACAAACCGCTCAAAGGCATCGCAAACATGCAAAAGTATAATAAGAACATGTTCGATCTTGCTGCTAACTGAATAATCTTGGGAGTATTGTCAGGCAATGACAAAAAGCCATGGCGCGCCCGCCATACCGCACGTGCTGCAACTAAAAACAGAACAACGAATCCTGTTGCTTTGTGGAGCCCATAAAGGCTCATTTTTGCAGGACCATTATCCATAGCTGACATATAGAGCCCCACGCCTAAAAGGGTAATAAAAAGCAAACCTACACCCCAATGAAAAAGACGACTTACAGTACCGTAGCGTGTTGAATTGTCGTGAATCATGTTATTCTCCTGACAGTTTATTTTATAATTTTTGCATCATACTTATTGCATCAGGCGCCATCTCAGCGTATAGATCTCATGTTTGACTTGATTTCCTTTTAAGTCAACGCCGCAATGTTTGCCCTGCCCCTGAGGGGGAGAAAACAGAAGCAAATGTTGCGCATCTTCCTTTGAAAGGAATTGACCTTATTATGTCTACTGAATCTATGGAAAACTTTGCTGCACTTTTGGAATCGACACCCGCGGGCTCTATGGACCTCGTTGGCTCGGTTGTGAAAGGCTTTGTCGTCGCCTTGGATGGCGATAGCGCTATTGTTGATGTGGGATTGAAATCCGAAGGCCGCGTGAGCCTGACCGAATTTTCGATCGCCAACCGTCCTGCAACCATCAAGCCTGGCGATACGGTTGATGTTTACATCGAGCGTATGGAAAACCGTGACGGTTTAATCGTTTTGAGCCATGAAAAGGCAAAACGTGAAGCTGCATGGCTTGATCTTGAGCAGTCTTTCAAGGCTAATCAGCCTGTTAAGGGTATTATCTTTGGTCGCGTCAAGGGTGGCTTCACCGTTGATCTTGGCGGCGCAGTTGCGTTCTTGCCTGGCAGCCAGCTGGATATTCGCCCCATCAAGGATCCAACTCCATTGATGAACCTTGAGCAACCATTTGTGATCTTGAAAATGGATCGCTCTCGCGGCAACATCGTGGTGTCTCGCCGCGCGATTATGGAAGAGTCTCGCTCTGAGGCACGTTCTGAACTGCTGTCCACCATCGAAGAAGGTAAAATCCTTGAGGGTGTGGTCAAGAATGTCACCGATTACGGCGCCTTCATTGATCTGGGCGGTGTGGACGGTCTTCTGCACGTTACGGATATTTCCTGGAAGCGTATTAACCATCCATCCGAGGTTCTTCACCTGGGTCAAGCCATTAAGGTACAGGTTATCCGCTATAATCGCGACACAAACCGTATCTCCTTGGGCATGAAGCAGCTGGAAAGCGACCCATGGGGTGGTATTGAAGCCCGTTACCCCGTCGGTAACAAGGTACGCGGTAAGATCACCAATATCACTGATTATGGTGCTTTCGTTGAGCTTGAAGAGGGCATCGAGGGCTTGGTTCACGTGTCCGAAATGAGCTGGACAAAGAAGAACATCCATCCTGGTAAAATGGTTTCCAGCAGCCAAGATGTAGAAGTTATGGTTCTTGAAGTCGATCCTCAAAAGCGCCGCATTGCCCTTGGCATGAAGCAGTGCAACGAAAACCCCTGGAAGGTTGTTGCTGAGCAATACCCAGCTGGCACAGAATTTGAAGGTGAAGTTCGCAACATCACTGAATTTGGTCTGTTTGTCGCGGTATCCAACGAGTTGGATGGTATGGTTCACATGTCTGACCTCTCTTGGGAAATGCCTGCTGAAGAAGCCATCAAGACCTTTAAGCGTGGCGAGAAGGTCAAGGTCAAGGTGCTTGAAGTTGATCCTGAAAAAGAGCGCATTGCGTTGGGTATCAAGCAACTTCAGTCCGATCCATTTGCAGCTGGTCTTTCGGAAATTAAGAAGGGCGACATTGTTACGTGCGAAGTCACCGCCATCACAGACGGTGGGCTTGAAGTTCGCGTTGGCACTGCAGCTCTTCCTGGCTTCATCAAGAAAGCTGATCTTGCTAAGGAACGCGCTGACCAACGCCCAGAGCGTTTTGCCGTTGGTGAAAAGGTCGATGCCAAGGTTATGTCTATCGAGCGCAGTACACGCCGTGTTAACCTCTCTATCAAGGGCCGTGAAGTCCAAGAGGAGAAAGAGGCTGTGGCAGCTTATGGTTCTACCGACAGCGGTGCAAGTTTGGGCAACATCTTGGGCGCCGCCTTTAACAAGGTTAAGGACCAAGCCGCCGAAGCTGCAGCCGAGGAGCCAAAGGCATCAAAAACCAAGAAGAAAGCTGAATAGGCATCTCTCTTCTAAAATCTATCAAGGGGGCTTTGGCCCCCTTTTTTATTCCTCTCGTGTAATCCGCACCTCACAAGGTTTATCAAGTGTGGCGCTTAAGCCTTCTCAAAGCCCACACAACTACACCAGAGAAGTTGTGCATTAGATGTAAATAAAAGAATGATTGATCAAAGGGAGTGATAAGGCACGCAATCCCTCTCCAAAAAAGAGCCTTGCAGTACTTAAATTAGGGCGCACTTGGTTGAAATTTTACCCAGAAAACCATCAATAAAGACTGATGACGGGATTTCACGAGCCAAAGCAAAAGCTCGAGCCCCTACCCTGCAACTGATTTTGCCGATTGTTGTTGTATTAACATGGTTACGGGGCGCACGGGACCAAACAAATGCCCTTGAGCGTAACGCAAGTTCAGGTGTGATAGGCGCACCAATTGATCCTCACGCTCTACATGTGTCACGATAAAAGCGATACCAGCAGAACTTAGGGTTTGCACGAAGTTCGATACTTTTAATGCCCGATCAGGATCTGTAGCCAAGTTTTCAAGTAGAGCAGTTGCTTGCATCTTAATGAACTGGAAAGAACCCAACCAGCTGATATCAACGGCAGCAAACCGAAACCTATCCACAGAAAAGCGTGTACCAAGCTCCGATGCACTCATAATAAATTCGAGAATTGACCCGCTCTGTTTACTCAGCCCGTTAAAATCTAATTCAAAAACGATATGCTTTGCCAAATGGGGAACTTTGGCAAGGGTGTCGAATATACCACCATAAATTTTATGATATAAAATCGACTCGATGGATATGTTGCAATAGAGCGTTGTGGGCTGTCCCATGTCATAAAGCTGCTGCAAGCGATCAAAGACCAATTTCATAACTTCTTGATCAAGGTAGCGCACCATCAAATTTTGCTCGATGCTACGCACGAAATTTTTCGCTTCACCATAAAGACGTTTATTATCATTAACGCGCGCAAAACATTCATAGGATACGGGTTGCCTGTTGTTGATCAAATCAACGACAGGTTGCACCATCAGTGAGACACGGCCTTGCTCGATGGCCTCTTTAAATCCCTCTAGATTACTCACACAACCTCCCAAATTTTAATTTTATAATTTTCTCTATCTTAAGCTGGTATGTTGCATTGGTCTATTGAACTTTATATCCAGCAGGGGTAAGTAAGCTATTGTACGACTAGGATGACAGGAAATGGATAAAAAATTTATTGCTACGCTTGATTTATTAAAAGAACGCTATTCTGTGATAGCAGAAAACAAGCCACTTGGGGTTGGCATTCATCAGAAAATCATCGACGCAAATCCAGATATTAAACCGTTTGCCGTAAAGCGGGCATTGCAGTGGCACACCGGGTCACCCCACTATCTCAATAATATTATCTCCATGTCTTATCGCTACAACCTTGATGGCACGGAGGCAGAATCCATTTCGGCAGAACAGAAAAAAGTCGCGACTCAAACCCTTGCTGAACGTGAGGAAAGAGCGCGTGATATTCGCAAACAACGCCAGCAAGAGCGATTTGCAGCCCGCGATCAAGAGGCCCTACAGCGCTTAATGTCAAAATTTGGAGGGGAATAATAGCCCTTCCAGCTTTAGTGCTTTACAATGCGATGATTGGAGGCGCATCAAGCAACATCATCCTCGCAATGCTCGTCCTCAACTTAATAAAGGGGAATGCGTGTCGCAATACATCCCATGGGGTTCTAGCGCCATGGCTTTTATTATCAAAAGTAAGAAAACTTTTTACCACGTAACGTCTTGTGCATTTCCAACAGAAAATCCGAAGCATCAAAATTAAAAAGCCCCCAGAGGGGGCTTTTAACATCTAGTGGGGCATGGGCTTTGCAAACCCATCGGGATGATCATCATCCTCGGCCACAGGCGGCACTTCATTTCCGACACTGGATTTAGGTGTCCAGTGAATAGGGGCTGGCATGCGCACCAACGCGTTTTGAATGACTTCTTCCACATTTTCAACTGGAATAATCTTGAGTCCTTTTTTCACATTATCAGGAATCTCTGCCAAATCCTTTACGTTTTCGTGGGGAATAAGGACTCTCTTGATCCCGCCGCGGTGGGCTGCCAAAAGTTTTTCTTTCAAACCGCCAATAGCAAGCACACGGCCTCGCAGGGTTACCTCGCCCGTCATCGCAACATCTTTGCGCACTGGAATGCCCGTTAATACCGAGACCATGGCCGTGCACATGGCAATACCGGCCGAAGGGCCGTCCTTTGGCGTTGCCCCTTCAGGAACGTGAACGTGAATATCGTGCTTTTCAAATACAGGCGGCTCGATACCATAGTTGGTGCAACGTGAGTGCACGTAAGAAGCTGCGGCCTGAATGGATTCCTGCATCACTTCGCCCAGCTTACCGGTGGTTTTCATACGACCTTTACCGGGTAGCATGACCGCTTCAATGGTCAACAGCTCACCACCGACTTCGGTCCAGGCAAGGCCCGTGACCATACCAACGGCATCTTCCTTTTCACTCACCCCATAGCGGAACCGGGGTACGCCCGCGTATTTTGCAAGATTGCGCGTCGTAACCTGAACTGTCTTCACTTTTTTAGTGACGATTTGCTTGGTCGCCTTGCGCATCAGATTTGCAATTTCACGCTCTAAATTACGCACACCTGATTCACGGGTATAAGTACGTATCAACAGTTTAAGAGCGTCGTCAGAAATTGACCATTCTTTGGCCTTAAGGCCATGCTGCTTTAAGACCTTTGGTATCAAGTGACGCTTAGCAATGCCGATTTTTTCATCTTCGGTATAACCTGGAATGCGGATGATCTCCATACGATCCAAAAGCGGCTGCGGCAGGTTTAGGCTATTGGCCGTTGCCAAAAACATTACATCCGATAGATCGTAGTCCACTTCAAGGTAATGATCGTTAAAAGTGTTGTTTTGCTCTGGATCCAGTACCTCGAGCAAGGCTGAGGAAGGATCGCCGCGCCAATCAGCACCCAATTTATCGATTTCATCCATCAAAAACAATGGGTTAGAGGCTCCAGCCTTCTTCATACCCTGGATAATCTTACCGGGCATCGAGCCAATATACGTCCTGCGGTGCCCGCGAATTTCAGCTTCATCACGCACGCCACCGAGGGAGACACGTACAAAGTTGCGATTTGTTGCCTTCGCAATGGAGCGTCCCAAGGACGTTTTACCCACACCGGGAGGGCCTACTAGGCACAAAATAGGGCCCTTAAGATTGCCGACCCGCTCTTGGACCGCAAGGTATTCAAGGATACGCTCTTTGACCTTTTCAAGACCATAATGATCTTGATCCAGAATTTTTTCGGCGCCCTTGATGTCCTTGAGAACTTTCGTAGGCTTCTTCCATGGAATACCCAGAAGCCAATCAAGGTAGTTACGAATGACAGTCGCTTCTGACGACATAGGGCTCATGGAACGTAGTTTTTTCAGCTCGGACTTGGCCTTAGTGCGTGCTTCTTTCGACAGTTTTGCGGCTGCGATTTTCTTCTCAAGCTCGGCCAGTTCATCGCGGCCCTCATCACCCTCACCCAGCTCTTTTTGAATGGCTTTCAACTGCTCATTCAAATAATACTCACGCTGGGAACGCTCCATCTGACGCTTGACGCGATTGCGTATGCGGCGCTCGGCTTGCATCACACCAATCTCGCCTTCCATGAAGCCGCAGATGGCCTCAAGACGCTCGGAAATGGAGGAGATCTCAAGCAAACGCTGCTTTTCTGCAACCTTGAGTGTTAGCTGGGCCGCGAGTGTATCTGCCAGCTTAGTAGGCTCATCGATGCGCTGCACCGAAACTAATAAATCTGGTGGAATCTTCGTATTAAGCTTCAGATATTGCTCGAAGAGTGTCACAGCTGTGCGTTGCAGCGCTTCAGCATCAGCCCCTCGCTCAACGCGGTCTTCCAGCATTTCAGCATAGGCCTCAAAGTGCCCTTCTGTTTCTTGGAAGCGCAGAATTTGAGCCCGCGATAAACCTTCCACCAGCACTTTAACGGTGCCATCGGGAAGCTTTAGAAGCTGCAATACGTGGCCTAGGGTACCGATGGTATAGAGATCGGTGCTTTTAGGATCATCCACCGAGGGGTCTTTTTGTGTGACTAAGAGAATTTGCTGGTCGCCCTTAACGACACGCTCAAGCGCACGAACTGAACGTTCGCGTCCAACAAATAATGGCACCACCATATGGGGGAATACAACAATGTCGCGCAGGGGCAGTACGGGGTACTGCTCACCCTGCGGCAACTCAAGAGAAGTGATTTCTTCCGTCAAAGCTTATCCTCGAAACTGTTTTTCCTTAAGGATAAAGCTACCTTTTGCCTTCAGCAACCTTATCTTTCTCGGCGTAGATTAGCAGAGGCTTAGCCTTGCCTTCAACTACTTCCCGATTAATAACCACTTCGCTCACTTCCGTGTTGCCAGGCAACTCGTACATGGTATCCAACAGGATGTCTTCCATAATGGAGCGCAGCCCGCGTGCACCTGTCTTGCGTTGCAGAGCAAGGTTAGCAATTCCCTCGAGTGCATCGTCGGTGAAGGTTAGATTAACGCCCTCCATGTCAAACAGCTTTTGATACTGTTTCATCAGGGCATTCTTCGGCTCTTTTAGTATTTGGATCAGGGCTGCCACATCCAAATCATTCAGGGTTGCCACTACGGGCAGACGTCCAACGAATTCAGGAATCAAGCCGTACTTTAATAAATCTTCTGGCTCAACCTCAGCTAATAAATCACCTGTGCGACGATCATCGGGGGACCGCACGTCTGCACCAAAGCCAACGGCTGTACCTTTACCGCGCGAAGCAATGATCTTTTCAAGTCCGGCAAATGCACCACCACAAATGAACAAGATGTTAGTAGTATCCACTTGCAAGAACTCTTGCTGTGGATGCTTACGGCCACCTTGAGGTGGAACCGAGGCAACGGTACCTTCCATGATCTTCAATAACGCTTGCTGCACACCTTCACCTGATACATCGCGTGTGATGGAAGGGTTATCAGATTTACGAGAAATTTTATCGACTTCATCAATATACACAATTCCCCGTTGCGCTTTCTCCACATTATACTCTGCGGCTTGCAGCAGTTTAAGGATAATATTTTCAACATCTTCACCCACGTAACCAGCTTCGGTTAGAGTGGTAGCATCCGCAATGGTAAAGGGCACATTTAAGATGCGCGCCAAGGTCTGGGCCAAGAGTGTCTTTCCGGAACCAGTGGGACCAACGATCAAAATGTTGGATTTGGCAAGCTCAACTTCACCGGCTTTCGGCACAGAATTGATGCGTTTATAGTGGTTGTGCACTGCCACCGCCAACACACGTTTAGCACGATCTTGCCCAATCACATATTCATCAAGCACTTTGGCTATTTCTCGGGGCGTAGGAACCGCATGGTCAGAACCAGCGAACACACCACCTCCCTTTGCTTCTTCACGAATAATATCAATGCATAAATCAATGCATTCGTCGCAAATAAAGACATTAGGGCCAGCAATTAATTTTTTTACTTCATGCTGACTCTTGCCGCAAAAGTTGCAGTGGAGAGCCTCTTTTCCATTTTCATCACTTGATTTTGACATCAATTATATACCCAGTTTTTTCACTTTAAAGGCGTTGAATACGCAACGCTCATTTTTAGAATCGCAGAAAACAGCATAAAGAATCGTTAACAAGTCGATTCAAATTTTAGCTAATTTCTACGCAGCCTCAGATTGCGGTGTGGGACGTCTGTCCACAATCTCATCAATAAGACCGAATTCCTTAGCCTCAGTTGGTGACATAAAGCGGTCACGATCCATGGCTTCTTCAATGACTTTAATAGGCTGCCCAGTTCGCTCGGCATACATTTGATTAAGGCGTGCACGTAGCGCCAAAATTTCACGCGCTTGGATCTCAATATCCGTTGCTTGACCTCGGGCTCCACCAGAGGGTTGATGGATCATGATACGTGAATTTGGCAAGGAATAACGTTTATTTTGCGCCCCCGCCATCAACAGCAGGGAGCCCGCAGACGCTGCTTGACCGATGCACATGGTGGCTACATCACAGCGAATATAATTCATTGTATCTAGCATGGCCAAAGCAGATGTCACCACGCCTCCTGGAGAGTTGATGTAGAGGTAAATATCTTTCTTGGGATTTTCTGCCTCTAAAAACAACAGCTGGGCGCAAACTAAGCTTGAGATATTATCTTCAATTGGCCCTGTCAAAAAAATAATCCGTTCCTTCAACAGGCGAGAATAAATATCAAACGAACGTTCTCCACGGGCTGTCTGCTCCACAACCATGGGGATCAAAGTGTTTGTATAAACATCACGCATATCAAGCATCTCGCCCTCCAATTCATTATCTCTTGGCAACACTCAAGGTCTGTTTTTTATTCAATGAGAATGGCTCGTTTTTGTCTTGAGCCCCTGAGTGTAACAACCTTTTTATTTCAAAACTTTTAAACTCTAGGCTAAGTGTCGCATGGAATCGCGAAAAAACAAGCCTCATTTCCTTACTTTCTTAGCTTCCTAAAACAATAGGCCCGGGCGGGAGCCACGGGCCATATGACTAATTCAGCTGAGAACGGTTCGCCGTGTTAGTGGTCATGACCACAATTGGAACCACACGCATCACTGTGGCCTTGGGCAGCCTTCTTGGTTTTCTTGGCAGGCTTTGCTTCCAACTCGCTGTCATCGATGAAGCCCTCAGTCAGCTCTTTAACTTTCTGGTTTAGCTCGTCAATGCTGATCTTGGTGGTCTTAACCTTACCCTTTTCAAGGATTAGCTCAATGACTTTGTCCTCAAATAAAGGTGCACGCAGCGCAGCAACCGCTTGTGGCGTGTTGCGATAATAGTCGAAAACCTTCTTTTCTTGACCTGGGTAACGACGTGCTTCGTTGATGATTGCTCGCTCAATATCCGCGCGTGGCACATCAACTTTGTGCTCACGACCAACCTCAGCCAAGATCAGACCTAAGCGCACACGGCGCTCAGCAATAGAATTATATTGCTCTTTGAGCTTATCCAGCTCTTTGCCTTCTGGCATGGCTTCGCCACTGCGGGCAGTCTCTTGCTCTAACTGACGCCAAATAGCCTTGAACTCTGCTGCGACCAATGTGGAAGGCACTTCAAATTTAACAGCGTCTGCGAAATGATCGAGCACTTGGCGCTTAGCGCAAATAAAGCCCATGCGATCATGCTCGCCTTGCAGCTGCTGCTCAACGGCAGTACGCAACGCCTTGACGTCCTCAAAGCCCATACCTTTGGCGAGCTCATCATCAATTTTCGTCTCTTCGTGTTCACGAATTTCGTGCAGGGTAATCTCGAAAACAGCTTCCTTGCCGGCCAAGTTACTTGCGCCATAGTCCTCAGGGAAGTTGACCTTAATTTCAAAAGATTCGCCAGCCTTGTGACCAATAACTTGCTCTTCAAAGCCAGGAATGAACATGCCAGAGCCTAACTCCAGCGCCTGGCCTTGAGCTGTGCCGCCGCTAAAGGCAACGCCATCAAGCTTACCGACGAAGTCAATGATCGCAACGTCACCTTGTTTCGCGGCGCGCTTGGATTCAACTGCCTTCGTGCGACGCGAAGAGGCCGCAAAGCGCTCTATCACATCGTCGACTTGCTTTGATTCCACATCAGCAGTGAATTTCTCAACACTGACTTTGCTGAGATCAACAGCACCTATCTCAGGCATCACCTCGAGGCTCACTGTTGCCTCTAAATCTTTACCCTCGTCGGCTGCTTTAACGTCAACCTGCGGTTGACCTGCTGCACGCAGCTTATGATCATCAATAATCTTGTTGGTGCCGTCTTGAATGGCGCTCTCCATCGCTTCATAGCGTGCAGATTGGCCGTAGCGTTGTTTTAAAAATGGAAGAGGAACCTTGCCAGCGCGAAAGCCATCCATTTTGACTTTTTTGCCGATTTCCTGAAGGCGAGCCTCGGTGCGACGCTCCATTTCCGCTGCAGGGATAACAAGTTTATATTCGCGCTTAAGACCCTTGGCGCTGACTTCAGTAATCTGCATCTTTTCCAATCACTCCTGGCAGTGTCTTTGTGGTGCGGGCGGAGGGACTTGAACCCCCACGGCTTGCGCCGCCAGAACCTAAATCTGGTGTGTCTGCCAATTTCACCACGCCCGCTTAACATGCCTTGCTCAGCTTACAGAGCGCGGCATAAAAAAACGTTAACTTGATCTTGATAGACTGAAATTTGCGCTTTGGCAAGGCATCGCGTGCATTAGACACGCAAAAAATCTCACAGACTCTCAAGCATGGGAGGTATGAGGCATAGCTACCCTCAGCCCCTGACGAATGGCAAAGATTGCCAATAAAGAAAAAATAACCATGACACCCACCAGATATGCCTCATTTTCATCGGTCAAGACAGCAGCCAAATAAGTACCACCGGTTGCGAACAGTGTCCGAACACACCCAATTACTCCTGACGCGGCGCCAGCTGAGACCTTGAAAAAGGGCATAGCCCGGTTCACAGACGTTGAAAAGCTCATGGTCATGGCACCAGAGTAGATTGCCCCCCCGAGAGTGATGAGCAGTGGAAAATAGCGCGGACCTGCTGCAAGAGAACAGCACAGCGCCCCAACGGCCACAAGCCCGGCGACCATCACCTGGCGTAAGAGATAATCTAGCGAATGGAATTTCAGCGCCCTTTGCACATACCAAGCCCCCGCCAATTGCATCAGGACCACCAAAACTGTGTAATAACCATAATCAGACACGCTAATGTCATAAAGCTCAATAAAAGTCACAGGCGTGACAGTACGAAACACCCAAAAACCAAAGAAAAACAGAGGGTGGACGAAAATTAAAATTGTTCCTCCTTTGGTCCTTAAAATCCCCCACACCTCTTGCAGTACGTGACCTGCAGAATGTTTGCTGCGTTTATCGGCACTGAGTGTTTCGGGCATGAAGAAATACTGCAAGGCGGCAACAATAACAGTCAGCAACGCCGCTGCAACAAGACAGCTATGCCATCCGTAATGTTCGGCCAGGTAACCGCCTCCCACCTGCCCAACAGCAGGCGAGAGCACAATAGCCATACTAATATAGGCCATGGCCCTTGCAGCTTCCTTGGGCGAAAATACGTCCACCAATACTGCCATGCTTAACCCGAATACAGCCCCTCCCCCAAGTCCTTGGATCACTCGGCCAACTAGAAGAGCCTCGTAAGTCGGCCACAAGCTTAAAGCAGACCCAAGAAGCATCAGGGCTAGCCCCAGAAGCATTACCGGACGGCGCCCCACGTGGTCAGACAAAGGACCAAAAAACAAAGAAGATAAGCCCTGGGTTAAAATCGTATGCCCCACAAGAGCTTGAATTAACGCTGTGGACACATTCAGCTCTTTTGCAATTAGGGAAATCGCTGGCACATACAGTTCGGTATTCAGGATAGCAGCGCAATACATCAGCAGCAAAAGACCAGGAACCCAACGGAAAATAACAGGGCGTTCACTCATTTGTTCTCAACATAGTTTTTAATTAGCCTTAGAGAGCTTTACGGCGCACCCATAGGCCGGGACAGGCGATTAGTTGTGAGGCTTTTGAAGTTTTTTGTTCTTTACAATCGCTTCTCCGATTTGTTTGGTGAGGGCTTGGGCCTCTAATTCATCACCACCGTAGCGCTTACTAACCGCCACAAAGTACGCCTTGCCAGTGACAAAAGCTGGTTGAAGCAGACTTAGGTTTTCGTAGTGCAGACCATTAGCAAGTACCTCAAAAGCAGTCGGCTCAACCAGTATGGTTTTAACGCGGTCCTTAGCGAGTTTTTCGAGGTTTGCGCGATCATCGATGGCTCCTTCGTCCAACTTTACACCGCGAATCTTACGCAGCTCCGCTGCAACTGAAAAGCCAAGGGGAACACCAATGGGCTGCGGCAATAAGGCTGGATTGTGGTCTCGTGCCCAGGCGGCCTCAGCTGTTGTGTCTTTGGTTGCAAAAACGTAACTCAACTCTTGCAAGGGAGTTTGAGGAAAAAGCAGGAATTCAGCGCGTTCCTCGGAATAAGATACTGAATAAATAAGGTCATAGCGACCCGCCTTCACTTCGGCAAGACACCTTTTCCATGGTAAGATATCGATTTGCACTGATATACCCAAGCTTTGAAGGGCATTCTGCAACAGATGGGTGTGAGTTCCTTGCACAGCCTCATTGTTCATTGATGCCACTACATAAGGAGGCCACTCTGTCGTGCATGCTTTGAGCACCCTTTCGTTCGCGCAAGCATTGTGCATGAAGTGTAAAGTGATCACAATTGCAGCGACATAACGCACGACTAGGAACCTTGTTAACATATAAGCATGGCTTGATTATACATTGGAGCACAACAATAGCGAGGGACATTCTTGTGAGCTTACTCTCCAAAAACCAAATCGATGAAGTGTTTAGATTGTTTCGATTCCACAATCCGAAACCCACAACAGAGTTAATCTATACCAACACTTACACGCTTTTAGTCGCAGTAGTCTTATCTGCTCAGGCAACAGATAAAGGCGTAAATCTCGCAACGCGTACACTTTTTAGGGTAGCTGATACGCCGCAAAAAATGTTGAATTTGGGTGAAGAAAAGGTCAAAAATCACATCAAAACGATTGGCCTGTTTAATACCAAAGCAAAAAATGTCATGGCCCTAAGTCGAGTCCTTGTTGAGCGCTATCAAAGCCAAGTTCCTACCACGCGAGATGAGCTTGAAGCCCTTCCAGGCGTTGGGCGCAAAACAGCAAATGTCATTTTGAATACGGCATTTGGCAAACCTACCCTTGCTGTCGATACCCACGTCTTTCGTGTTAGTAAGCGCCTGGGTCTTGCTGATGCCACAACTCCTGAAAAGGTCGAAAAGCAACTTTATGACGTGATCCCCCATGAGTTCCTTCACGATGCACACCATTGGCTCATCCTGCACGGGCGTTATACATGCACTGCAAAGAAACCCAAGTGCAAAGATTGTTTTTTGCAAGACATATGCCCGTCAGCAACGACCTTTATGGAGTAAAGTCTGGAGGACAGGAAATGTCAGGAGAGTGATTGTAGCACCGCAATTTAAGCGCTAAAAAAAATAACCGCTGACACAAGAAGACAGTCAGCGGTTGTTTTGATGAGTTAATCATGTGCTTAAAAGTAAATAAAGGACATGGCTTGCTGAACCAACTCTTCAATCTCGTTGGGCATATCCCACCCGAGTTTTGTCATATCACCGGTCCGATATTCACGGTAAATAGGCCCTAATTTATGAAGAATAATGGCTGTGTTATTGTAGGGGGCATACCAATCGCTGTACTTTTCCTTGAGTTCGGCGAGGTTCGCAAATTTCTCACCACCCTTCATGAAGTCATTCACTTGGTTACGGTTGTCTGCATATTTGCGAGGCGTAATTAAATACATAACGGACTTACGAGACTCGCTTGTATTCTCTTGAGAGAAGAAATACTGAATGATCGGCAGGTCCTTGAGAATCGGAAAACCTTCGTGATTGTTGGTATCGATTTTTTCAAACAGGCCACCTAGCATCATGGTTTCGCCCAGTTTCATTTTGACGCTGGTGCGCACCTTTGAAAGACCAAAGTTGACGAATGTCTTAGTCGCATCTTTGGCAAGCTCACTGGCATCCACCAAGCTTCCATAGATCTCAACATCCATCGTAACATTGTCCCCATCTAGCCCCGTTGGCGTCACCGCAAGGGTTACACCCACAGGAGTCTTGGTCACGGTTCCCCCGCCTACAGTACCGGTCAGACCAAGAGCTAGCTCGTTACCGGAGAAGAATTTTGCAGCTTTACCGACCGAAGCCACCAAGGTGGGTCGACCCAACACTTCCACATACTCACGTCGAGCGTTGGCGATCTTCAAGCTATAGGTGAAAGAGCCGAAGGACACACCCTGAGTAAACAAATGTGATACAGAGAGGTTATTACCACCCGCAGTAATGGTGGATGAGTCAAATGGAATTTGGGAGCCCGATGCGTTGACTTGCGCCGGGAAAATAGCACCCGACGATACATCCATCCCGTTAGTTCTAATTTTTGGCGTGGAAATTTTCGTGGAACCATCGGGATCATTTGTTTGGATAGGGTCGCTTATTTTCCAACCCTTACCATGACCCCGAGCGTAATAGTGCGTTCCAGGCGCAAGAGTAACCGTCATGTTATTGAGGATATTGTTTCCCTTTTGGGTTGTGCCCACATCGCTTACGCGCATGACAATAGCATCAACCACAACCACCTCACCCACTCCAGGTGCAGAGCCATCTGCCGCAGCCGCTTCTGGTTGTGTCTGGTCCCCTCCACTAACCCCTTGCCCACTGTCTGGACTATCCTGCCCAGGTTCTGGATCAGCAGCTGCTAGGTCCTCAGGGGCAGTTTCCTGAGCCAAGACAATCTGGCCACGTTCATGAAGCTGTTTCCAGTCAGAAATACGATTTTCTAAGGCTTTAGTTTTAAAATCATCTTGAATCAGCTCAGCATACTTCTTGAAATGCGCCTCGGCTTTTTCAGCTTCACCATAAGCTGCCGCAATGAGCGCGGCGGCGCGCTGTACCTCAGGCCTTTGCGGCGCCTTTTTAATCGCTTGATCAATCATGACACGCGCGTTTTTCAGATCACCTCTTTGGTATGAAGCACGCGCCATCTCGTAGAGAGCATCCACATTTCCGGGTTGTAGCAACAAGGCATTGGCGAATTGATCCTGGGCCTTGCCAAACTCATTGCGTGACATCTTAACGCGCCCAAGCTGCAAAGCCGCCAACGCGTTTGTTGGGTCAAATTTCAACGCTTGTTGATAACCTGCTTCTGCAAGATCATATTTTGCAGGATCGCCTTGCTCTGCTTGCAAATGATAGGCAAGACCATTTAAATAATGCAGCCATGGATTGGTGGGATCTTCGCCAAGGGCAAGGTTAAACTCACGTGACGCTTTGCTGGGGTCGTTCGAGAGCAAGGCGTCTATGCCCGCCAACATCCCAGACTTAGTGACCTCATTAGTTTTAATCTTTTTCACTGCCTCACGCCAATCCACCTTGGTTTGCGATAGATCGCTCATGGTTTTTGGCCTGGTGTCTTGATTGCAAGCAGCAAGAGTAATAACAGTAATGCCAGCGAAGGCTTTTAATGCGATCTTCTTCTTATTTTTAAGCGTGTAGGTGACGGCTTTTTTAAGTGGCAAAGCCTTGGTCGATGGACGCAGTTTCAATGGCTTTGCCAGTGGCTGCATGATGATACTCCCCTACATTTTTACGTTATTTTCTTTTAATTTCTTCGCAATTTTAGGGAAAGTAAAGGACTTTTTTAACCAGTGATAAAGGTTTCAGGAGGCAGTTTTGCTAATGCTTCAGCCACTTCACTTGACACAAATTGCTGCACATCACCGCCCAGCGCCACAATCTCTTTAATCAGACGAGAAGAAATAAACTGGCATCGATCTGATGCCATGAGAAACACGGTCTCAATATCAGGAGCAAGGCGCGCATTCATACCGGCCATCTGAAATTCGTATTCAAAATCAGCCACAGCACGAATGCCTCGAATAATAAGGGTAGCATTCATTTGCCGCATAAAGTCGATGAGAAGGATCTCAAAAGGTACCACGGTGATATTGAACGGCAGGTGTCGCACATCCTGCTGTACCAGGCGAATACGCTCTTCGAGGGAGAAAAGCGGGCCTTTACCCGCGTTCTTTGCTACCGCTACGATCAAGTGGTCGCAGAGGCGCCCTGCACGTTTAATGATATCGTGGTGACCTTGGGTGATGGGGTCGAAGGTCCCAGGATAGACTGCGACCCGCATCCAATCCTACTCCTCAGTCACGACTGGTGCAGCACTTAATACCTCGCCCTCGCTGGACGCGACGCCCTCGTCTTCTTCAGCCATTTCATCGTTATCTTGCTCGTCTTCTTTGAGGTCTTCCTCACTGAGCTCGATACGTGCGACTGAGACGACACTTTCGTCTTTACCAACGCGGAATAAGGTCACGCCTTGGGTCTTGCGACCCGCAATGCGCACATCGTGAATGGGGCAGCGAATTAACTGACCACCGTCGGTGACCAGAACCACTTGGTCGAACTCATTGACAATAAAGGAAGCTACAAGCGAGCCATTCTTAGCGGTGAGCTCCATATTGGCCACACCCTGACCGCCACGACCTGTAATGCGGTATTCATAGGCTGAGGTGCGCTTACCATAGCCTTTGTCGGTGACGGTCAGGATAAACTGTTCAGTTGCGGCCATTTGCGCCAGGCGTTCGGGTGACAGGTTGACCTGCTCTTCACCTAAGGCATCCTCAGGTGCAACCCCCTCTTCTTCCTCTACACCGCGATTCTTGCGCGCCCAGCGCAGATAAGCATCGCGCTCTTCAATCGAGAAATCAGTATGGTTCAAAACCGCAAGGGAAATTACTTCGTCATCCTTAGCCAAGCGAATTCCGCGCACACCTGTTGAGGTGCGTCCAGCAAAGATACGCAACTCTTCGAGCGAGAAGCGTATACACTTACCAAGGCGTGTGGACAATAACACGTCTTCGTCCTCAGTAATGGCCTGCACACCTACAAGACTCTCGTCGTCGCCAAGCTTCATAGCAATCTTACCGTTAGCCTTGACGTTCAAGAAGTCAGACAGCGCGTTACGGCGGATATCGCCCTTAGAGGTTGCAAACACAATCGACATTTTGTCGCAATCGCTTTGGTCCTTCGGCAGAGGCAAAATAGTCGCAATAGATTCTCCTTGCTGCAGCGGCAAGAGGTTAATCATGGCCTTACCAAGGGATGTGGGTGTGCCAACAGGCAAACGATATACCTTCATCATATAAGCAATGCCGCGTGTCGAGAAGAACAAGACGGGCGTATGGGTATCAGCCACGAACACTTGTTTAACGAAATCCTCATCACGCGTAGACATGCCGGTACGGCCTTTACCACCGCGACGCTGTGCGCGGTAACTTGCAAGCGGCACACGTTTAATGTAGCCATTTTGCGAGACCGTGATCACCATGTCTTCACATTGAATCAGATCTTCCATATCAACCGAGCCATCAGCCTCTTCAATAGTGGTGCGGCGATCATCAGCAAATTCGTTGCGAATTGCCATTAGGTCATCGCGCATCATTTTGAGAATACGTGGACGGCTTGCTAAAATATCAAGGTAATCGCGGATTTTATCAGCCAAATCCGAAAGTTCTGCTGCCAATTTCTCACGCTCAAGGCCTGTCAAGCGATGCAAGCGCAAATCAAGAATTGCGCGGGCTTGAGTTTCTGAGAGACGATATTTGCCATTGACGACGGCATAACCAGGCTCGGCCACCAATTCAATAAGCGGCGCCACATCATGGGCTGGCCACTCGCGCGCCATCATTTGCTCACGCGCCACGTTAGGATCAGGCGCGTTTTTAATGAGATTGATCATCTCATCAATATTTGCAACTGCCATCACAAGTCCCACTACGACGTGGGCACGCTCACGAGCTTTGTTCAGTTCGTAACGCACACCGCGGGTCACAACTTCTTCGCGGAATTGAACGAATGCTGAGATCATATCACGAAGGGTCATGACCTTCGGCTGACCTTTATCAAGGGCCAAGGTATTAACACCAAAGCTCGTTTGCAGCGGAGTATAACGATAAAGCTGGTTTAAAACGACATCAGGCACTGCGTCGCGCTTGAGTTCAACAACGACACGCACGCCTTGGCGGTCTGATTCATCACGAAGATCAGAAATGCCCTCAATAATTTTATCACGGACCACCTCCGCAAAACGCTCAAGCATACGCGCCTTGTTGACCTGGTAGGGAATCTCGGTGATGACAATCGCATTG
>CAYRKI010000005.1:0-3182 GCA_964424815.1 uncultured Thiotrichales bacterium
GTATCGTGGCGGGAAAGATATGATTAGCCACCATTTCCTTAAACTCATTCGCATTTACCTGAAGGGAATAGCCAGCCACCAGGTGCAAAAGCGCACTGACCTCATCACCCCCCGCCCTTAACCACAATTGATCCTGAGTCAACGCGCTCAAAGTGGTCTTCAAGCGCTCTGCCCAAAGCGCAAGCGGCGCGCGTTCCTTATCATCCCCAAACATATCAAGGACTTGGCGAATTAAAGACTGTTGAACGAGGGAAATTGGCTTAAGGGGGTTGCGGGCTTCCACCTCTGCTGCGCGCACTGTCTCTAAGTGTTCTGCACGATTTTCGCCAAGACATACCAAAGGATGTTTGAGAACAGCAAGAAGCGCATGGGGTGAGCGTGTGCCGGCCATGAGGTCGAGGGCGAGCAAAGTTAGCACCCCCACTTCCGTATGCCGAAGCGGCCTGCCAGCCGTGTCATCTACTACGACCTTAGCCGCCGTAAGCTCGGTCATCACGCGATTAGCTAACAGGCGAAGGGGAGTAATAAGGGCAATATTTTTCTCACCCTTTGCCAGCAAATCACGGATATGGAGAGCGATAATCTCTGCCTCTTCCGATTCATCGGCTGCTTCAACGAGGGCCACTGCCTGCAGGGCGCCGTCATCCAGAGCATTTTTAGCCTGATCAATCTTCAAGCCATCATCGGCAAAAGCCGCACTCAAAAAATCTGCTGTTGCAGGACAGTGGGTTTGGCTGGGCATACCAATGCAGGGAATGTCTGATGAAGATATTCCAAGATCTGCCAAAATTTTATGCACGATGGCTGCAGGATGACTGGGTTTTACCAGATGATGTGCAGCAATAATGGGGGGGAAGATGATCAGCCCTGCAGCTTGGGCGCTCACAAAGCGATAAAGCTCCAGGGCTTTAGGATAAGCACTCACCAGACCTGCCACCATGACCACACCCTTTGTGGGTCTTTTCTGCAGTTGTTCCAGCAGCCTTGTTAACAATTTTTGCGGACCTTGCAGTTCCTCAAGCAGGCCCGATTTTAACAAAAGGCACAAGTGATGGCTGATTTGCTGCCAATGGAGGGCTTGGTCTTGGGGCAAATACTGCTGCACCTTTTGAAAATCCACACCATAAAGGGCCATTTCCTTTAAGATGCTGTGCAGGCTATCAGCCATCCTCCAAGCCTCATCCGACTTAACGCCTGACTTTTGCAGAACTTCCACAATGCGAAGGCGCTCGACAAGAGTATTTTGCTCTGGCGTCTCGGCGCCATCACTCAGCAAATTTTGGTCTGATAACGTAATGATCTCAGGCAGTAGCACAGCTTTGTTCTGTGACAACGTCACCAACTCACGCACAAATGTGCGGGCCGCGCGCCTTGTGGGTAAGACAACTTTTGAATGAGCTAAACCTTCAGGACAGCCAGAAACGGCCTGCCACAATTCATTGGCCACCGTTTTCAAAAACGGTGCACCATAAGCGACCTGACAAAACCGCGCCGTCATGAAAACTTCTCAGCTAAATTTAAGAGAAGCTCGTTTATTTCTTCTGGTCCCTGGATCGTGGCAAGCCTCTCATCCCCCTCATGTCTCAGGGTAATAATGAGGGGCGCAGGCAAAGGAAGACCTGAAAGCCTTTCGGGCCACTCAACCAGTACGATGCCACTATGCAAGGCATCTTCAAAGCCCAGCTCCCAAACCTCTTCAGCGTGCTTTAGGCGATAGAGGTCATAGTGCCAAACCTCTCCTTTTGCAGTGTTATAGGTTTGCACCAATGTGAATGTGGGGCTCGGCACCTCCGTCTGGGGTGATGTGAGGTGTTGAATGAACGCCCGTGCTAGCGTGCTTTTACCGGCGCCCAGATCACCTTGCAGATAAATGAGTTGCGGTGCCGTAATAAGGTCCGCTAAAGCTGCTGCAAAGCGAGTCGTCGCAGAAAGTTCAGGCAAGTGGATTTCAATCATGGGGACGCGCCTCGATTACCACAAAGGCAAGGGCGTGGTCTTTGCCATCACTGAGGCTCACATGAATATAGGGCGCATGTTGCAAAGGCACCTTGGCCTCAAGGTGGGCCTTAGCTGGACCGGACAACACCATGTGCGGCGCGCCATCAGGATCATTCACCACCTCAATGTCTTGAAAGCTTATTCCTTTGCGAAACCCTAGGCCCAAAGCTTTAACCAATGCTTCTTTAGCGGCAAAACGTTTGGCAACAAATGCGGCTGGTTGAATAAACTTTTGAGCGCGCGTCTGTTCATTGGGCGTGAGTAAACGCCTCAAGGCTCGCCCTGCATGACGGCACAGCAAGGCCTCTATACGCTTGATTTCACATAAATCTGTGCCGATACCCAAAATCATCACGTTGATACTTTACATCCATAGATTGCGGCCTTTTACCCCAAACACGACCTTGGCACAAAAGGTCATTGAAGGCAAACATAGCTTAGCACCCCAAATGGGTGACCGACCCATCCAATGCATCACCCCATTTTTTTGTCAAGCGAGACCTGACGAAGCAAGTTCCTCATCATTATTGATTTTGACTTTCCATAGCAGCAACAGATTCAGGAAAAAATTTTTAGCATTTTTTGAGGTGAACGGCTAACTTTGCAATTAAGGATCCACGATTAAACTTAGCAAATATTATATCAATATTTATGAGATTTGGCGCCATAAGATTCAAAGTATGAAGTGCACCATTAAAGGTAGAGAATTCAGCGTCAATATCTGTAAAGTCACGCAGACGTATCGTTAAATTGCTCTTTGCCTCAAAGCGATCTCGGGTTTGTATCAGCCTGGGATCGAAAATTAGTATCGAATCTGCAGCTTCCCATAAGAAGAACTGACAATCAACTCTAACAAGTTTGGGCATATAGATTTCCCAAGATCGAAGAGTAATTCCATCTTCGAAGAAAGGGGTGACAGTATACTCCCTGTCGGATCGCTTACTTTTAGAGTGCCTAAAGGTCGCGGCAAATGGTGACTATGTAACCAAAGCTCGCCCAACTTTGGATGAGGTCCAAAGCCCGCAATAACAAAAAGGCAATGATCGAGCTCATCCGCGAATATAGGAAAAAGCGTCCAGCTGCTTGATAATAATTCCTTATAGGTGACAACAATAGTATGAGGCCTCTTTTTAAGCACCGCTCGATCAAGGCTTTCGTGTAATAAATTCACGAAAGGTTGTTTT
>CAYRKI010000005.1:3205-13507 GCA_964424815.1 uncultured Thiotrichales bacterium
TGTTTTGTGGCTTGATTTTGCAGAGATACACTAAGTTTCTCGCCATGATGTAGTAAAAATTTCCTTAGCCCTTCACTATCGCCTGCCCTGAGATAAACCCAGGTCTCGATGAGCGACATCAGCTGTTGCAGAGCAACATTTTTGCGCTCATGCGGCAAATATTTACCAAATGCAGCCCGGTAGAGGGGCTGCGCAAGATGAGCATAACTCTCCCAATCATCGAGGCTTGCCAAGAGATAATCATTAGGCATCATGGCATGAAGCCCTGAATGCAGTGGTAAAGCGATATAACTTGTTTCATTCATAAGTTCTTCAAGAGCTTTCGTCACAAATAGGAAAGGAAGACCTTCCAGCAGCGTTTCACTTGCTCGCAGCTGATAGTTCAGCGTCATTTCTTTGACGAGGGCAGTCATAGCCGGCCTGGTGACGCGACTTTTTAGGGTTTTAGCCGTCAACTCAACCCGCCCCAGAGAAGAGGCAGGTAACGAGCTGAGTACATGCTTCAGGAGGTCATCAGGTAATTCACAAAGTCTTTCATCTGTGCCCAACACCTGGGTTGTTAAAAGTACCAATGAAATAACAAGCCCAACAAGAGCTGGCCTCATAGGAAAAATACCCGTAATCTCAGAGTTTAAACTTAAATTTAGCTAGCATCTTTTCCCCGGCTACGTCAATTAAAAAAACTTACTGCATTCGTTATTGCAAAGGTATAAATAATTTCACTTTGAAACATTATCACTTGCAAGCGAAAAAGGGAGTGTTATTCAAGATATGTTATGGAATAGTCTCTACAATAAAAATAAGGTTTCATACCTTTGCAAAGAAAGAACACCACCATGTCCGCTGAGCACTACTTTCAAGTAAACTGGGATGAGTTTCATCGTGACAGCAAAGCCCTTGCAGCACACCTGAAACCTATGGGCCCATGGCGAGGCATTGTGGCCATCACCCGAGGGGGCCTGGCGCCAGCAGCGGTACTAGCTCAAGAACTTGAGCTGCGTTTCATCGACACGTTGTGCATGACGTCCTATACAGATGATGAAAAGCAGGCTGAATTGCAGTTGATCAAAGCATTCCACGATCACCAACAGGGTCAAGGGCTCATTGTGGTGGATGACCTCGTAGATACGGGCGCAACTTTTGATTTAACCCGCACACTTTTGCCGAAAGCACATCTCGCAGCCCTCTACGCTAAGCCCGCAGGGGAGGCCAAGGTAGACAGCTATGTGAGTGCAATCGCCCAGCACACATGGGTTGTTTTTCCTTGGGAGGTTTAAGGCCTCACCAGCTTAAGTGCAATAAGGCTGCAGGAAAAAGTTGACGTCGCCTTCATAAACCGGTAAGGAGATGGGACTAAGGTTTCAACAAAGGCGCAAGCCTTGATGTTTCTATTGGAGATAAGAAAATGAAGAGAACCTATCAACCCAGCGCCCTTGTTCGCAAGCGTCGTCATGGTTTTCGCGCGCGCATGGCCACCGTTGGCGGTCGCAAGGTGATCAACTCTCGCCGTGCAAAGGGCCGTCATCGCCTCAGCGCCTAGAAAAACTTGACACCGAGCCTGCAAGGCATCAAAAAGCGCACCGACTATTTGCGCCTATCCGGGTCGCCCATTAAGTGGACGACCCCTTGTTTTTTGGTGCAGCTTATTTCCTCTCCCCTTACCTCAGATAGTGTCCGTTATGGACTTACTGCCAGTAGACGCTTAGGCATTGCCGTCGAGCGCAACCGCGCCAAACGCCGTCTGCGGGAATTGATGCGCCGTCACCTCGTTGAGCTTGGCCTTCCAGGCTATGACTATGGTTTTGTTGCCCGTAAGGCTGTGCTGACGGCACCCTTTGAAGCCCTTGAAAAAGATCTCAAATGGGCCCTGGGTCATGTGCATCGGCAACTAAGACAACAAAACGACAAAGAAGGATTTTCAGGTGATGCTGACCCTTCTTAAATTTTTGGTGGTATTTTACAAGAAGATCATTGGGCCAGCGTTACCGCCCAGATGTCGGTTTAAACCCTCGTGCTCTGACTATGCCCTTGAGGCCCTGACCCTCCATGGCGCTTGGCGAGGCAGTCTTCTTACCCTTAGGCGCCTTGCGAAATGTCATCCTTTTGGCGCTTCAGGCTGGGATCCGGTGCCAAAATGTGTTACAAAGCCGCAACAGAAAGTGAAATAGAGGACTTTAACCATGGACCCGCAAGAGAAACGTAATCTCTTTATTGCCGTCATCTTAACGACGCTGATCTTCATGGGCTGGAATTATTTCTTCGAGCCCAAGAACCCCCTCATGCCGCAAAACGCTACGCAAACGTCGAGCGCTAACGAAGCTTCCAAAACAGCTGCGTCCCTGCCCCCTGCGCCCGTCAGCCGTGAGGTAGCTTTGCAATCAGGTAGACGTGTTACCATCGATACCCCCAAGCTTCAGGGCTCTATCAACCTTAAAGGTGCGCGCTTTGATGACCTGACCTTGCGTCAGTACCATACCAAAGCTGACACATCGAGCCCCCTTGAAATCTTACTCAATCCAGCGCAAACCACATCTGCTTACTTTGGTGAATTTGGCTGGCTGAGTGATAAAAAATCAATGCCATTGCCCGATGCGGACACCATCTGGCAGGCAGATCGCACGACATTGAAACCAGGTGAGCCTGTCACCTTAACCTGGGACAATGGTGCAGGACTGGTGTTTCAGCAAGTGATTGCAGTGGATGAAAATTATTTGTTCACAGTCACCCAAAAGGTTACCAACAAAGGCGGCGATGCAACTCAAGTTCGCGCCCACGGCGTGATCACGCGTCATGGTACGCCCGCAACATCAGGATTTTTTATTCTTCACGAAGGCCCCTTGGGTTATCTTAACGATAAGCTTGTTGAAATTGATTATAAGGACCTGCAAGAAAAGCCTGAGCAAGCCTATACCAGCAAAGGCGGCTGGTTGGGGTTGACCGACAAGTACTGGCTGACAGCTTTTATTCCCGATCAAAAAGCCGATATTAAGGTGACCTATGCCGACCAAGCCCAGGCAGGCACCGATATTTACAAGATTAACTTCCAAGCTCAAGCCATGGACGTGGCGCCTAACAGCACGGTTGAGATGACCAACCATTTCTTTGCAGGTGCTAAGGTGTTGTCTTTGTTGGATGGTTATGAAGAAAAACTGGGTGTTAAGCACTTTGACCTGGCCGTCGACTTTGGCTGGTTTTACTTCTTGACCAAGCCTTTGTTTTCCATCATTACCCATGCCCATAACTGGTTTGGCAACTTTGGCCTTGCCATCATTTTCCTCACAATTGTTCTTAAGCTATTGTTCTTCCCCTTGGCGAATAAATCTTATCGTTCCATGGCGCGCATGAAGGCGCTACAGCCTGAGATTCAAAAGATCCAAACCCGTTGGGCGAGTGACAAGCTTCGCATGAACCAGGAACTGATGGATTTCTATAAAAAGCAGGAAATCAACCCTTTGGGCGGTTGTCTTCCCATGTTGATTCAGATTCCAGTGTTCTTTGCGCTTTATAAGGTGCTGTTCGTGACCATTGAGATGCGTCATGCCCCCTTCTATGGCTGGATTCATGACTTGTCAGCCCCCGATCCCACCAGTGTATTTAATTTATTCGGCCTGATACCCTGGGATCCACCGTCCATTTTGCACCTGGGTGCCTGGCCGCTGATGATGGGCATTACCATGGTTCTGCAACAGCGCCTGAGCCCACAACCAGCTGATCCTGCGCAAGCTAAGATGATGATGATCATGCCCATCATGTTCACCATCATGTGCGCCAACTTCCCCGCAGGTCTTGTGATCTACTGGAGCCTCAGCAATCTGATGACTATCGGCCAGCAATGGGCTTTAATGCGCCTGGAAGCGAAGCGCCCCGTGCACGTACCTGCCAAAAAAGGTAAGCGCTAAGTATCATGCAAGAACAAGGCACACCTGACATTGAAAAGCTGGGCCAGTGGCTGTTTAACCGGCCCTGCAGCTTCATGTTGGGTGTTACCAAGCTTCCAGATTTACCAGGCCAGGATAAGGTCGAAATTGCTTTTGCCGGCCGTTCCAACGTGGGAAAGTCCAGCCTGATTAATGCTCTTGTGGGTGAACGGCAGCTGGCGCGCACATCCAATACCCCAGGCCGCACGCAAGAGATCAACTTCTTTGATTTAGGGGGTCTTTTGAATGTGGTTGATCTTCCAGGTTATGGCTATGCCGCCGTCACCAAGACTAAGGTCAGTGCGTGGAACGAGCTGATTCGTCTTTACCTGAGGGGTCGTGCAAGTTTGACACGGGTGTTTGTGTTGATTGACAGCCGCCATGGTCTAAAAGAAAACGATCAAGAAATTCTAAAGCTTCTCGATCAGTCGGCTGTGTCTTACCAAATTGTGTTGACTAAAGCCGATAAAATTAAAGAATCAGCCCTTAAAAAATTAATTGATCACATCACTGAAAAAGAACTGCCCCGCCACACTGCAGCATATCCTAAGGTGCTTGCCACCAGCAGTGCAAAGGGTCATGGCTTGCCAGAGCTGAAAGCCACCGTCGCACAACTTCTGGTAGATTTGGGTCGCCTAACCCAGGCTGAATAGCATTGCGCTTTTTGCAAGCCCCTGCTTGAACTTTCTCATTTGACAAAAATATTTTACACTTTATATGGAGTACTGTAGAGACAATTTTACGGATAGGTATCACACATGAAACGCTCTTTGCTTGCAGCTTCTATTTTAAGTTTTTCTGCCACATCAGCGTTTGCGACGCCCACTCAAATCTCTGAGATTATTTTCAATCAAACCGGCATTGATCAAGAGCAACAAGCCCTTTATGCCTCAGCCAGCACTGCCGCTTATGGTCATAATGATGAAGTAGCACGCATTCTCTTGGATGACAAAAAATTCTCTAGCCTCAACCGGCCCACAGAAATCGCAAGCTATGGCTTTCGCGCTGAGGCGTTCGAAGCAGAAGATGACAATCAGGTGGTGTTAAGTTTTCGCGGCACCGAGCCAAGTCTTGCACAAAATCTGCTTTCTGATGCAGCTATCATGTTGTATTCCGCACAAAACCAACAAGAAAAGCCCTGGACATACTTGCGTAATCACGCCCAAATCATGCTCGATGACCTGGCACAAGCAGGGCATGTCGATCCCAACGGAATTGTACCTTATATGCATGGGTTTTTAAGCATTCTTGGCGACGACCCCGACGCTACTGTCCATAAAGCTAAGGTTGGCGCCTCTGTTGCCATCGGAGGAGGTGCTGGTGCTCTGGCCGCAAGTGCAGCAACCCTCGCCACAGGCGGAACTATTCTGCTTGTTGCTGCACCTGCCGTAGCACTTTGGAAAGTTGCCGATGGTACCGTTTCTGGCATTGCCAGCAAGGGCGCACTCATTAACGCTGCCAACGCTGCTTACACCTTCGCCGACAAAACAATCGAGGGTTACGATCGTCCTGTGCATTTTGAGACCGTCGGTCATTCTTTGGGTGGTTTCCTAGCCAATACCACCACAGAACTTAACCCTAAAATCACCCGTGCTGTGACGTTTAACGCGCCGGGTGGCGTTGCCGCTTTCTTGAGTGATGCCAGAGAATTAGTGCTTAACCCAGGTTGGTTTGGCGCAACGTGGACTTTGGCCACAACAGATATGACGCCTCTTTTCGCCAAACCCAGCAAGTCTGACCATATCGTGCGCAACCAAACCATCAATATCACGCGTAATCGCTGTGTGGTTGGCCGCGTCGGCGAGGATGATACCACAAGATGGTCAATTCATGTGCCCAACCTGCATTTGGAAGGCACGCAAGACGTAGCAACATACCTTTTGAAGAACCATGGTGTTCGCGAACTTGCAGCTGATATTCATCCAGAAGCACTGCAACACTAACATTGACTGCGGCACTCACTTGAGTGCCGCAAGTTTTCCTCGCCTCTTAAATAATCTCAGAAAATTGGATTAATCAAGGCCGCGTCAGACCCATGACGCTGCGCACCTCATGAAGGGTAGCTTGAGCCAAGTTCTCTGCGCGCGCTCGTCCATCAGCAAGGATGGCATCGAGGGTTGCCCGATCGGCCATTAAGCGCTTAATTTCATCTCCCATGGGCGTAATTTTGGCGATTAATAAGTCACTCAACTGGCCCTTAAAGGCAGAAAATTGCGCCCCTGCAAAGTTTGCGGTGGTGACCTCTAAGCTATCCCCGCTCAGCGCCGCATAAATAGAAAGTAAGTTTTTAGCCTCAGGGCGCGCCTCAAGTTCTTCTATAGTTGCGGGTAAAGGAAGTGGATCGGTCTTTGCTTTACGAATTTTAAGGGCAATATCATCCGCCAAATCGGTGAGATAAATGCAGCCATAATCTGATCCCTCATCGGACTTACTCATTTTCTTAGTGCCATCACGAAGGCTCATGACCCGCGCTGCAAGGCCCATGATCACGGGCTCAGGCTCAGTGAAAAGTTCACATTCATAATGCCGATTAAAGGCACCACAAATATCGCGAGCTAGCTCAAGATGTTGTTTTTGGTCCTCACCCACGGGAACATGGGTAGCTTTGTACAGCAAAACATCAGCAGCCATCAGAACAGGATACGCATAAAGCCCTAGGTTAGCATTCTCGCGGTTTTTACCGGCTTTGTCCTTAAACTGGGTCATGCGGTTAAGCCAGCCAAGGGGCGTAAAGCAACCCAAAATCCACCCCAATTCCGCGTGGGCTTGAACATGGCTTTGAATAAATATGGCGCTTTTCTTGGGGTCGAGACCGGCTGCAAGATATGTGGCTGCAACCTCGTAGGTGTTTTGGCGCAGAACTTCAGGATCTTGGGGCACGGTCAAAGCATGAAGATCCACAACACAATAAAAGCTCTCATGTTGATGCTGCAAATCTACCCACTGACGAATGGCACCAAGATAATTGCCTAAAGTCATAGACCCACTGGGCTTAACGCCTGAGAGAATGCGCCCCATTTTTGTCTTCAATCCTTTTCAAATTCTGATTTATGCGCGACGAAGCTGTTGACGCATATCCCGCCAGTTTACTGCTCCTGTTAAGCGCGCTAAAACACCATACGCCAAAATACTGCTGCTGATCATCACACTCAAGATGAGAACGGCACGCCATCCCTCAGCCACGTGCAAAGCTGCCCGCCCCAGCGAATCAGCCACCATCAATACCGCGATGGTCATTACTGTGGAAAGAATTAAGCGTGGCATAAAACGCAAGAATCTGGAGCTTAAGACCAGCAACTTACGCCGATGCAGCATCCAAGCCAAAATCCCTACATTGACCCACGCAGAAAACGCTGTGGCTACGGCTAGACCAACGTGCTGTAAGGACTCAATAAGCATAAGGTTTAGAATGAGGTTGAGCGCCATAGAACCCACACCCACCGCAACCGGCGTAAAAGTGTCTTCTCGCGCAAAGAAGGTGCTTGAGAATATCTTGATCATCACATAGGCAGGTAAACCAACCGCAAGCGCCATCAATGTTTTAGCGGTTTCGCGCGTTTCCGTTTCACCAAATTTACCGTGTTGAAACAAAACCTCAATCAATGGATACGCCAGAAAAATCAGCCCCACCATCGCCGGCAAGGTAAGCAGCAAAGCATATTCGAGGGCAAGGTTTTGGCTTTCCATGGCTTGATCATGCTCACCCATGCGCAGTTGCTTAACAAGAAGCGGCAGTAAAGCCGTACCTACTGCTGTCCCCAGCACACTTAAAGGTAGTTGGTTAAGGCGATCAGCATAATGGAGATAGGACATGCCTCCCGCAGGCAACATGGAAGCCACTAACATATCAACCAAAAGATTCACCTGTACAACACCGCTACCCGCTGCAGCTGGCGCGAAGAGCTTAAGAAACTTTTTGACCTCTGGCGTCAGTCTTGGCAGACGCGGGCGCAACCCAAACCCAGCCTGATGGGCTGGCAGCAGCACCCACAGCAATTGCACAACACCACAAGCGGTTACGCCGACCGCAAAGGCCTCACCAGGTTCGCCGTGAAAGGCTGTTATCAGGTAAACGCTGGCGATAATGGCCACATTGCCCATCATGGGTGAAGAAGCCACCGCCGCAAAGCGCTCGAGTGAATTCAAGATACCGCTGTAAAGGGCGGTCAAAGAGATGAACAGAATAAAAGGGAAAGTGAGGCGCGTATATTCGATTGCAAGGTGCAAGCGATCAGGCGTCTTTGTGAATCCGGGTGCGATGACCGACATGATTTGCGGCAAGAATAATTCCACAATCACTACAAGGACAGTTAAGGTAATGGTTAGCCACGTCAAGATATCTTCGGCAAGAGTTCGCGCTTTATCTTCACCTTCTTTGGCGAGTGCCCCTGCAAAAAGCGGCACAAAAGCCGCATTAAAGGCGCCCTCAGCAAAAAGACGACGCAAAAAACTAGGGAGCTTCATAGCAAACACTATAGCGTCGGTCATGGCACCGGCACCAAGGTATGTGGCCATTAACATTTCACGGATGAAACCCACCACCCGGCTTCCGATGGTAAATCCCCCTACTGTTGCAATCGAGCGTAGCAGTTTCATGATCTTCCTTGTGGCACTTCACTATGCGCAGAATGCTTATACAAGATCACCACTCCCCAATGCAAATAATTGTGATGTCGAAATTATCTTGCTACAAAAATTCGACTTATATCTCTAAATTCAACCACTTTAAGCATTAATAGAGCAGTGCCATAAGTAGCAAGACTCAGGGAAATGGTACCTAATAACAGCCCAAAGCGCCAGAAAGTGCCCAACTCATTAACGCCCCAATCAAGTGCATTGAGACCATACAAAACACACCCCATGACCAGTGTTGCGATAACAATGCTTGGGAATCGCAGTCGGAAAGTTTTGTCGCGACTAAATAGCTGGCGCCTTTTGAGCCAATAGCCCAAAAGTCCCGCATTGATCCAAGAAGCAATCGCGGTTGCGAGCGCAATACCCACATGCTGCAATGGTTGTAACAAAGCTAAATTAAGAACAAAGTTCACGCTTAAGGCTACTAATGCTGCTTTAACGGGTGTTTTAGTGTCATAGGTTGCAAAAAAACTGGTGCTAAAAACTTTAACCAACACATAAGCCGGCAGGCCGATAGCAAATGCCGCTAAAACTTTAGCTGTTTCATTCACCTCTTGTGCACCAAAAGCACCCCGTTGAAACAGCGTGGCAATGATGGGATGGGCTAACACTACAAGGCCGAGTGTTGCTGGAAGGGTGAGCATCATCGAGACTTCAAGCGCCCGATTTTGAGCATGGCGTGCGGCTTGTTTCTCACCTTTTTGCAAGTTGCGCGATAATTGTGGTAGCAGCGCGGTGCTGATGGCAATGCCAATTACACTAAGGGGCAGTTGATTTAAGCGGTCCGCATAAAATAAAAACGACACAGAACCTGTCGGCAGAAATGAGGCCAGAATCGTATCCACCAATAAATTCACCTGCACCACTCCAGCGCCAAAAGCTCCTGGCAACATAACGCGCACTAACTGTTGGACGGCCGGTGTATAGCGAGGCCATACTAAGCGAAGATGAGCCCCTGCCCTTGATGCAGAGAGCCACATCCACGAACACTGCAGCGCGCCTGCCAGCAGCACCGCCCAAGAAAGCGCATGTCCTGGGGTGGCGTAAAGGCTATCCCCCAAGGTAAGAGCTGCAATCATGCACAGGTTTAAAAGGATAGGCGCAGCAGAGGCAGCCGCAAAGCGATCGAGCGAATTCAGAATGCCAGAAAATAATGCCGAGAGAGAGATCAGTACCAGGTAGGGAAAAGTAATCTGGGTATATTCCAAGGCCAATTGATAGCGTTCTGGTGTGCGATGAAATCCAGGCGCAATTGCCGATAGTATCAGCGGTAACTGGGACTCAAACAGTAGGGTGATGCCGAGTAAAACTGTGAAAAGCGCAGCTAATATTTGCTCTGCCGCAACACACGCTTCGCGCAGACCTTTGGCAGCATAAAGTCTTGCAAACAAAGGTACAAAAGCCGCATTAAAGGCACCTTCAGCAAAAAGACGACGAAAGAAATTCGGCAATTTAAAGGCAACAAAAAACGCATCTGCTACGGGCCCTGCGCCAAGCAGGCTTGCCATTAACACATCACGCGCAAAGCCGCTAAGGCGTGAGAGCATGGTCATGCCACCTATTGTCAGCATCGAGCGCCACATGGGCTCATCAGTTCCTTTCTTAAATGCAACAAGCCCATCGGTTATGCCGCAGACTTCGACTCCTTTAACTGCTGCTGCAGAGCGGCGAGAAAGTCAAGAGCCTGGCGCGGAGTCATCTCATCAAGATCGACCTCTTGCAGAGCCTGTTCCAGAGGATGAGGCGCCTG
>CAYRKI010000005.1:13517-22855 GCA_964424815.1 uncultured Thiotrichales bacterium
AGTCTCGGGCATTTCTTGCTGTTCGCCTTGCGGCGGTAGATAATCAAATAACGGCAACAAAGAACTACGAGATTCTTTACCGCGCCCTGATTCTAAGCCCTGCAGAACACTCTGTGCCCGCTGTAACACAGCTTTGGGAAGCCCTGCCAAGCGGGCCACATAAAGTCCATAAGACTTATCAGCGCTTCCAGGGACCACTTCATGCAAGAAAATCGCTTTACCCTGCCACTCACGAATACGCATGGTATAAAGTTCAACAGCTTTTAAAGTCTGTTTTAAGTCCACAAGTTCATGATAATGGGTCGCAAACAGGGTTCGACAGCGAACGTGATCATGCAAGTGTTCCAGCACTGCCCAGGCGAGGGACACACCATCATATGTGGATGTACCACGACCGACCTCATCCAGGATCACAAAAGCTCTGGACCCAGCTTGATTTAAGATAGCCCCAGTTTCAATCATTTCCACCATAAAGGTTGAACGCCCCCTCGCCAGATCATCAGCAGCGCCCACGCGACTAAAAAGACGATCTACAACGCCAATGTGGGCACGTTCTGCTGGAACATAAGAGCCCATTTGCGCCATAAGTACGATCAGTGCATTTTGACGCAAAAAAGTACTTTTACCCGCCATGTTGGGTCCTGTCAGCAACCACACCCGGTGATCTTCTGAAAGACTACAAGAATTGGGAATAAAGTTTTGGTTCTCAGCGTTTTTAAGGGCACGCTCGACCACAGGATGGCGCCCCTTGACCACTTCAAAGCTCAGGCTATCATCAATTATAGGTCGCACATATCCTCGATCATGCGCCAAAAAAGCGAGGCTTGTTACCACATCAAGCATAGCCATGCTGTGAGCAATGCGGCGAAGACTTGTTTGCCGCTGCATGATTTCATCGACCAAATCACTGAATAGCCGCAGCTCAAGATTGATGGCTTGATCGGCAGCGCTTACTAATTTTTGCTCAAGCTCAGCCAGCTCTGGGGTAGTAAAACGCATGGCATTCGCCACTGTCTGGCGGTGATGAAACACGTCATCCAGCTTGCCCGCATGGGTATTGGTGACCTCAACAAAGTAACCGAGAACATTGTTATGCTTAATTTTGAGGGATGGAATGTTTTGGGTTGCGGCATACTTGGCTTGGAGATCCAATAAGCATTGCTTACCATCGTGCGCAAGGCTGCGCAACTCATCCAGCGCTTCGTGATAGCCTTCACGAATAAAACCGCCATCGCGTGCATGAAAAGGCAATTCATCGGCAAGAGCGCGCTGCAGGCGATCGAGCACCTCTTGGCGTTGATCAAGGCCTGAAACTCTCTGCTGCAGGGGCTGAGGTAACTGCTGCGTGCCAAGAACAGTCGCGATTTTCGAAGCAGCGTCTAAGGATGCTGCAACATTAGCTATATCCCTTGGCCCTGCCCGACCTAAGGCCAGGCGTGATAAGGCGCGCTCCAGATCCGGACAATCGCGAAGGATAGTGCGCACTGCATCTCTTGCTTGCGAGTTATCATAAAACCAGGTGACTTGATCTAGCCGCTCATGAATAGTTACCACCTCACTCAAAGGATGGGTCAACCACTGCGAAAATAGCCGTGCGCCAAAAGCTGTTGTGGTCTCATCAAGCGTTTCGAGCACACTTCCCTGATACGCTCCTTGCATGGTGGCAGTAAGCTCCAAATTGCGACGCGTTGCAGCATCAATATGCAAAAAGCCATTCATCAACATCCGCTGCGGGGGACTCAAGTGCGGTAGACTCTGTTTTTGGGTCAAGTGCAGGTAATCTAAAAGGGCACTGGCTGCCAAAATTTCAAGATCGGCAAAGGATCCAAATGCATCAAGCGCCGCCACACCCCAGTGTTCTTGAAGGCGTTTCACACCATTGGCTGCATCAAAGCGTGAGGCAGGCAAGGGATGCAAAGCCCGCTTGTACACTGCAAATGTTTCGAAAAAACAAGGCTCTCTTAACAGCGGCTCGGGCAGAACAATTTCACTGGGATTATAGCGCGCCAGCACACTCTCCACATCTGGCGCTTGTGGGGATTCCACCACAAAGTAGCCCGTGGAGATATCCATCACGGCCACACCCAGCTGTAGCTGACCTTTGTGAGTTTTTCCAACCAAGCACATTAGATTGTTGGCTTTTTTAGCCTCCAACAAACTTTCTTCTGTCAGTGTGCCGGGGGTGACAATGCGCACCACATCGCGTGCAACCACCGACTTTGCACCCCGCTTCTTGGCTTCTGCCGGGTCTTCCAACTGCTCGCAAATGGCCACATGAAAACCCTGACGCACCAACTTTGCGAGATAATTTTCAGCCGCATGCACAGGCACACCGCACATGGGAATATCTTCACCCTCATTTTTACCCCGGTGGGTCAGTGCAATATCTAGGGCTTTGGCGGCCTTGTGGGCATCATCAAAAAAGAGTTCATAAAAATCGCCCATGCGAAAGAACAGCAAGCACTCGGGGTGTGCCTCTTTAATCCGATGATACTGGGCCATCATGGGGGTCATGGGTTCTCACTCTCTCTTTGTTCTTTCAACGGGCCTAAGGCATGTTACAAAAATGATAATTCTTGGCATCAAAAGGTCGCCTAGTCACAATGTGCTTGACAGCATACACCCTCCTAGCAATACCCTTCAAAAGGGATTTTCTCAACTCTGTTGCACTCATGATTAAGCACTTGCGTCATGCGGCATTCATGATGGTCATCCTTTGCGTAGGCAGCTCAACGTGGGGTGCCGATCAAATCGCGCACTCTGTTCATCTGGTCGGCTCGGCCTCCATCTTTCCTTATGCTGTTTTTGTGGCAGAAATGCTGAACGCCCGTACCCAAGGTCCTTCTCCTGTCATTGAATCTACCGGCACCGGTGGCGGTATTCGTGTTTTTTGCAGTGGCCCAGCGCCTCGATTTCCCGACGCTGTCATGGCTTCACGCCCCATGAGCAAAGAGGAAATCGCCTATTGTAAGAACCATGGGGTCGCGAACTTTATTGAAGTCATGATTGGCCGTGATGGGATTGTCTTAGCTTCAGCAAGCCCCAAACCTTTTGTGCGTCACCTCTCACGCCATGATGCGCGGCGAGCCCTAGAAAATTCCATAGACATGCCAAAATCATGGAAAGACCTCAAAGACAGCCTGCCAGCAGAACCTTTACGCGTTCTGGGCCCGCCATCTACCTCAGGCACCCAAGAGGCTTTGACCCACTTATTGGGCTCTGAACAGCAAGCCATTCCCATCCGACGAGATGGAGGCTACCAGGAAGTAACGGAACAAGAGGCTGTTGTCTTACAGAAACTTCAACTGCAACCGTACGCATTGGGCGTGTTTAGTTTTGGCTTTGCCCACCTGAACCGTGACCGGCTGAACACGCTTGCCATCGATGGGGTAAAGCCCTCGCTTGACTCTATCATGCGGGGGACTTATCCCCTGTCGCGTACGCTTTTTTTATACATCAAGGTAGAGAGCCTTAAGCAACACCAGAGCCTTGAGGCTTTCATGGAAGAGCTTCTGTCCGACGCTGCCAGCGGGCCAGATGGTTACCTGACAGATTTTGGCTTTGTGCCCTTGCGACCCGAGGAGCGCCATAAGGCCCTTGAAGAGATTAGGAAAGTACGCGAGGTCAAACCATGACCACGGTGCTTACGCTCTTGATCATCTTGCTTATTGCTTATTACAGCACCAAAACACGTATGCTTCATGTCGCAAAACACGCAGGACAACGACCAGCCTCTCTGCCGTCCTCCTACGGCTGGGTGTCGTGCATTTATGGCGGACTTGCTTTTGGCATCGTTATACTCATGGGTCGGCTGCTGCCTATCCCTTATGTCTCAAGCTATGCCCTTGGAGGGGCCTTAGTTGCAGCTTTATGTACGCTGATGTTACAATCTCCGCAGTTTCGTGCGCGCCAACATGCTGAGAGCTGTATTCGCGCCCTCCTCTTAAGCGCTGCTCTTACTGCAGTGGGAATCACGGCAGCGATCATCGCAACGCTCCTTTTTGAGGCACTGCAATTTTTTGAGCGCGTCTCGGTGTGGTCTTTTTTAACTGGGGCCACCTGGGCTCCCCAAACAGCACCGGGGCAACCCGCAGAGTTTGGGGTAATACCGCTGTTTGCAGGCACTCTTTTAATCACCAGCATTGCCCTTGTGATTGCGATCCCTTTAGGGCTTTTAAGCGCGATTTACCTTTCGGAGTATGCCTCATCCTCAAAGCGGAAGATTTTGAAACCGCTGGTTGAAGTTTTGGCCGGCATTCCGACCATCGTGTATGGCTTCTTTGCCATCAGTGTGGTTATGCCAGGTTTGCAGCATATCGGCGCCTTTTTTGGAGTGAGTGTTTCTGCCGAAAGCGCTTTGGGCGTTGGTCTGGTGATGGGTGTGCTGATTCTCCCGTTAATTGCAAGCCTCAGTGATGATGCTCTTCGCGCAGTTCCCCAAGCGCTTCGTGACAATTCCCTTGCTCTAGGTGCAACCCAAGGCGAGACCATCTTGCGTGTAGCGCTTCCTGCCGCTACTCCAGGCATTATTGCAGGGCTTCTTTTAGGGTTATCGCGCGCCATTGGCGAGACCATGCTAGTGGTGATGGCAGCAGGCTTAAGCGCTCACATGACGCTCAACCCCCTAGAGTCAGTAACAACCATTACGGTGCAAATCGTAAGCCTTCTCACAGGAGATCAAGAATATGGCTCGACGCGCACGCTCTCAGCGTTTGCATTGGGTCTACTCCTCTTTTTGCTGACCTTTATTCTGAATCTACTGGCAGTCAGGATTGTGCGTCATTATCGGGAGAAGTATGCATGAAGCGTGCAAATCACCTTCCATCGAGACGTTCTGAGGACCTGGTCGCGCTTAATCTTAGGCGACGCTATTTTCTTGATCGCTTACTGCGCACGTTGTGCAAAGCGTCCACCCTCCTAGCCGTAAGCTTTGTCGCACTGTTATGCTTTGGAATCCTGTCTTTTGCCATTCCAGGGCTTAAACGGCATCAAGTGCTTCTTCAAGTTGATTTCCCCCTAACTCCGCCCACCAGTGCGTTAAATCTCGCTGAGGTTTTACAACAAGGACTCCATAAAGCTGCCTTTACCCATGAAAGCGAAGCTCTTCAATTGATTAGCCCCGGCGCACACAAAGTGCTGTGGCGTAAAATGCGTAAAAAACCCGAATTTTTGGGGCGCAGTAAGCGCATCTGGTTACCTTTGAGTGATGCCGCAGATCAATTTTTAAAAGGACGGCTCACCCGTGGTGGCGCAGAAGAATCTCGTCAACTCAGTGACTTGCAAATGGATCTCCTCTTGAAATGGCAACACCAAGGCCATGTACGCGCCAGCTGGAATGCGAAAATTTTCGCTCACCAAGACTCACGCCTTCCCGATCAAGCCGGGTTATGGTCAGCCACGCTCGGCTCACTTTGGGTGATGCTTATCACTCTTGTCACCGCTTGCCCCATAGGGATTGCTGCAGCAATTTACTTAGAAGAATTTGCAAAGCCAGGGCGTTTGTCACGCCTGATTGAAGTCAACATAGCCAATCTTGCCGCTGTGCCCTCCATCGTCTTTGGCCTGCTTGGCTTTGCCCTATTTTTAGGTTTTTTTGGCCTACCCCGCTCGTCAGTGCTTGTCGGCGGTCTCACCCTCAGTCTTATGGCCCTGCCGACCATTATCATTGCAACACGCAATGCCCTTCGCACCGTTCCCAAAACTTTACGCGATGCTGCATTAGGTTTAGGTGCATCAGAGGTACAGACCACTTTTCACCATGTATTACCCTTGGCTCTTCCTGGAATCGCAACAGGTACGCTCTTAAGCTTAAGCCGGGCACTGGGTGAGACAGCGCCGCTTTTGATGATTGGTATGATGGCCTACGTCGGGCATTCGCCGCAAAGCCCTTCAGACTCAGGAACGGCGTTACCGGTGCTCATCTTTAACTGGGCCCGTCTACCAGAACCTGGCTTCTTAGCCAATGCAGCTATAGGCTTGGTCGTGTTATTGGGAATTTTAGGGATATTAAATTGGTGCGCTTTCAAAATCCGCGAACACTATCAAGTGAGTTATTAAAGGAAGGGATGCATGTCAAAGACAAAAGTGGCTGCCCATCACGTTAACCTGGCCTATGGGGATAAGAAGGTGCTCTATGACATCAATTTAGAGATCCCTCAAAACCAGGTTACAGCCCTCATCGGACCTTCAGGATGCGGCAAGAGCTCTTTTTTGCGCTGTATTAATCGCATGAATGACAGCATCGCCAGCATGCGCTTATCAGGCCAAGTGCTTTTGGACGGCGAGGATATCTACCACCCCTCCCTCGATGTGGTACGGCTCCGTGCGAAAGTAGGCATGGTTTTTCAAAAACCCAACCCGTTTCCCAAATCCATATATGAAAATGTGGCCTATGGACCTCGCATTCATGGCCTTTATGACAGTAAAGATCAACTGGATCAGATTGTGATCTCAAGCCTCGAACGCGCCGGTCTCTTGAGTGAGGTTAAGGACCGCCTGCACCATCCCGGTACAGGTCTCTCTGGTGGCCAGCAGCAACGTCTTTGCATTGCGCGCGCTATTGCGGTCAATCCCGAAGTCATTTTGATGGATGAGCCCACCTCAGCCCTTGACCCCATTGCCACGGCCAAGGTTGAAGAACTGATTGACGAATTAAGACCAAATTATACCATTGTGATCGTGACACACAGTTTACACCAGGCCGCACGCGTCTCGCAGCAGATTGCTTTTTTTCATTTGGGTGAGCTGGTCGAGGCAGGGGAAACCGGAGAGGTTTTCACCAATCCCAAAGATCAACGCACCCAGGAATATATCACCGGTCGTTTCGGTTAAGGAGAAAATCATGGGCACCAGCCATATTGTCCGCTCGTATGATAATGATTTGAACAAGCTGCATACCATGCTTGAGGAAATGGGCAAGCGCAGCATTCATGCTTTAACCACCGCCATGGAAGCACTGTTAAGGTGTGATCGTAATCTGGCAGAAACCGTAATTGAGGGTGATCGTGCCATCGATCACCTTGAGCATGAGATTGATAACTTTGCTATTCGCATGATTGCTCTTCGCCAGCCAATGGCCCAGGATTTACGGCGGGTTATCGTAGGCTTAAAAATTTCAAGCCATCTTGAGCGTGTGGCTGACTACGCCACCAACATCGCAAGGCGCAGCCTCAACTTAGACACCCAAAAAGCACCCCTACCCCCATCCACATCCCTGGATCGTCTTGGCCGGGAAGTGATCAATCTCACTCAAGATGGGCTAAAAGCATTTCTGCAGCAAGACGACGCTCTTTGCAAAGAAGTGCGCAATCGGGATTGTGAAATCGATAACCTCTATACCAGTTATCTGCGTGAGCTCATTACGTTTATGCTCGAAGATCCGCGCACCATTTCGTCCTGCACCCAGTTGCTGTTTATTGCCAAAAACCTCGAGCGCATCGGGGATCACATGACTGATGTGGTCGAGATGGTGCACTTCATGATCACAGGAGCCCCCTTTGCAGAACCTCGGCAAAAGGGGGGACAACAATAGATCTTAAAATTTCTCCAGGGGGAGGTGTTTGCTAGCTCACACTTGAGCCTGAAATTCGGGAGATCTGTAAATTTCCCAAAGAGGGGGGAAATTTTTTCCTCGGTAGCTGAATCTACGCAAGATTAGGGGTCAAGCTAAATAAAAATAAACTTAACATAAAATTAACTCAAAAACATTACGAATATTCTGTCTCGATAATCAAGAAGAAACCAAATGAGGGTCGGAATGTTCAAAAAACATCAAGGATTGCGCAACAAAAAACACAAAAAAATCAATATGATTTCAAGTATTGAAGGAACACCGAACTCACACGATAAAAATTTAAAACGTTCATCACTTGCTGTTGCAAAAACTCTTCTGGCTACCTCTATTTTGAGTGGGCTGAGTGGTCAGTTGATCAATCAAACCCACGCATCAAGCTTTACAACTCCTGAGGGACTTGGCTTTCTAATTTACACAGCCAACCGCACCGATAACAGCGTAAACGTTCTGCGTGCCACCCCCACCCCGGGCATTCCATCACCAGGCACAGTACCTATCACATTAAGCGCGGTTAACAACATTAGTGGCGTGACATCACCAAGCAAACTTGCGTTAAGTCCAGATGGCACCAAAGCCTACATCGTCAGCAATACACAACACAAAGTATATGTGTTAGATATCGCCAGCAATACCATTACCAAAACACTCTCTCTTCCCACAGGCTCAGCCCCACGAGACGTCGTTTTCACTGGCGATGCCACAAAAGCTTACATCGTTAATAGTGGCACCGACAGTGTGGGTATTATCGATGCCACAACCGATACGCTGACCAATACCACGATATCTGTTGGAGATTTTCCGCAGCGCATCGCATTAAATGCAGATGGGTCTAAAGCTTATGTCTCAGTTTTAAACGATGCTAAAATTAGCGTCATTAATACCTCAGATAATAGTTTATCAGCCATACCCACATCCCCTTTCCTACCAGGCAGTATTTCCGTCAGCCCTGTTGGCAACGTGGCCTACGTGGTGCTTGGAGGAGCATCCAATGCGATTGGTATCATAGACACCACAACAGATACGCTTTCCTCTTACATTACACAATCAAACCCAACGCCCAACCCCCGACAACCCTTCTCGGATGCTTTGGATGATGTGGTCTTTAGCCCAGATGGAACCCAAGCCCTTGCAACACAGTATTCTAATAGTTTTAACTTTACCCCCACAGGCGAGATCCATCTCATTGATCGAGGTCTGGCTGATGTGTTCCTAACCACAGATACAGATATCGGCGCCCAGTATATCGCGTTTAGTCCAGATGGACGCTCAGCATTTATCACAAACGGTGATATCAATACTCTCAGAAAATTTGATGCTCTCAACGCAATACTGGATAGCAGCACCACAAACCTAAATGTAAAGGCCGATAGCATCACAACAAGCCCCATGTTTATTGTGGGCACCTATCAGCCCTTCTCCTCTACTCAGATAGAGGCAGATGGCTTCGGATTAAACCCTGCCCTGGGCAACAGCATCAACTTCGCGGGCGGTACCCTTAAAGCACAAGCAGATCTCAGCTCGAACAAGAATATCAGGCTTGTTAATGTTAGTGGTTTTGGCGCTGGTGGCACTCTTGATCCCAATGGTCATATAATGACATTTTCCGGTATTATTTCTGGTGATGGTCCTCTGACGATCGTAGACAGTGCAACGGGCGGTATTGTTACGCTTTCTGGTGCCAACACTTATGCAGGGGGAACCACAGTCAATGGTGGCACGCTTATTCAAGGTGCGATTAGTGCCTTTCAAGGTGCTTTCACTTTGA
>CAYRKI010000005.1:22955-32496 GCA_964424815.1 uncultured Thiotrichales bacterium
GCAACGGTGCGACATTAGATTTCGGGAACTTTGCGACAACACTCTCCTCTCTCGTTGCCAACGCAGGCAGCAGCCTTCTCAACAGCACTTCTCTAACACTTACTGGTGACAGCACCCTTAACGCAGATTTGGGCGTTGGCTTTCTAACCATAACAGGGGGCACCACAACCATTAGCACCCCACAGTCCTATAATGGTGGCACCTCCGTGAGCGGCGGCACATTAAAAGCAGGAGCAGCCAATACCCTCAATGCAACGTCTGCCCACAGCGTCAATGGAACCCTTGATCTCAATGGCTTTAATAACGAAATTGCATCATTGGGTGGAAATGGCAATGTGACCAACTCAGGTGCAAGCGCAGCAACGTTGACCATGGGCGGTAACAATGGATCCCCAACTTTCAGCGGTGCAATCCAAGATGGCACAAGCGCCCTTGGCCTGATTAAAACCGGCTCTGGCACCTTCACCCTCTCTGGTGCTAACAATACTTATACAGGGGGAACCACAGTTAATGGTGGTACGTTTATTCAAGGTGTGATCGGTGCCTTTCAACGTGCTTTCACTGTGAGCAACGGTGCGACATTAGATTTCGGGAACTTTGCGACAACACTCTCCTCTCTCGTCGCCAATGCAGGCAGCAGTCTTATTAACAACACTGCCCTGACACTTACCGGTGACAGTACCCTTAACGCAGATTTGGGTGGCGGCAGCCTGACCATAACAGGGGGAACCACAAATATCGGGGCCGCGCAAAGCTACACAGGCGATACAGTCGTGAGTGGCGGCACATTGAAAGCAGGAGCCGCCAACGCTCTCAGCGCAAGCTCAGCTCACACAATCAATGCAACCCTAGATCTCAATGGGTTTAACAGCACCATTGCAGCGCTGAGTGGAAATGGCAATCTAATCAACTCAGGAGGAGCACCTGCAGCCCTGACTTTTGGCAGCAATAATGCTTCAACAACTTTCAGTGGTACGATCCAAGATGGCACAAGCGCCTTTGGGCTCATTAAAACCGGCTCAGGCACCTTCACACTCTCCGGTGCTAACAATACTTATACAGGGGGAACCACACTTAGTGCTGGTGAATTACGTGTGGACGCAGCAAACGCTCTTGGCACAGGACAAGTAGCGCTTGAAGGAGGTATTCTGAAATTTGGCATTGATCAAAATGTGACCAATACGATTCAGGTTAACGCAGCAAGCACCATCAACAACACCGGCAAAACCGTGACTCTTGCAAGCGGGGCTCTTAGCGGATCAGGAGACCTTGTGTTCGCTGGCACAGGGCTTTTCAGCCTTTCTGGCGACAATGGTTATGCAGGTGATGCAACTATTACTGAGGGTGAAGTCAAACTCAATGGCTCTATTGCTGGCAATTTCACCGTTAATGAGGGAGCGACCTTGTCAGGTAATGCCACTATTGGCGGCAACTTGGTGAACAAAGGTACTCTCTCTCCCGGTAACTCCGTGGGTAAGGTCATCGTTAATGGAAATTACACCGCCGATGCAACCTCAGTTCAAAAGTTCGAGATTGACCCTCAAGGCAACTTTGATGAAATTACGGTTCTTGGAAATGCACAGCTGGGCGGTAAACTTTTGATTGTCCCTGCAGCTGGAACCTATGGCACTGGCACTAAATATGATTTCTTCAAAGTGTCAGGCACCATTACAGGGAATTTTGATAGTGTTGAGTCAACTCTTCGCTTGGATTATATCTTCGACACAACATCCAATTCTGTAAGCTTGACGATTAACAAAACGAGCTTCAAAGATCTCAGCAAAATTGCAGGCATTTCAAAGAATGGCGATCTTGTAAGCTTTGCGCGTTATCTTGATGGTGTAGATGAAAAAGCTGATCCAAACTCCGACATCATGAGAGTCATTGGCAAGCTTAACCAGGTGACCGAGGTCAGCAAACTACGTAAATCACTGCTAAGCCTGTCTGCCCTGCCAACGCTTCATCAAACTTGGAGCTATACCGCGTTACAACAAGGTATTAACGCTATCACGCGTGCTCAGCAGGCCCGCACACATCAAAATCGCTGGATGAGCAATCTTGCAAAAGAGGGAGCAAAACCACAATTGGTGGCACAACTCGCTGAGGTAACAAGTAAACCAGCACCCAAATTTAACCCTAAGGCCTTGCAAAACGCTGCCATGCACGCCTCGGATAGTGCTAGCGTTGTTCCTGTCGATCGTAACGTGCCTATGGTCCAACATCACCACAACCTGACTTTGTGGACGACACCATGGGCACATAACTACGAACAAGACCGCAAAAAGGCCGTCGCCAAACTCAAAGCACGTATTCGCGGTTGGGCGATTGGTGCAGATGTAGCACTCAGCCCTAATCTGACAGTGGGATTAATGGGCCAAGTAGCGCGCACTAAAGATCGCATCGGTGATTGCTTGGCCAAAGATCGCATCAATACCAAAGGAACTGGCTTTTATGGCTCTTGGCACGAAAAGGACAATGGCGCTTTCTTGGACTTTGCGGCAGGAATTAACGGCCATCGTGTAAAAGGCTCGCGCCGCATTACAATCGTCGATGACCACCGCAAAGCTCATCACAAAACACGAGCTCGCACCACCGATGGCAACATGACGCTAGGCTATGATTTTGTGCCTGCAACATATTGGCAAGTAACACCTAAATTAAGCCAAAGCCTTACTCATATTAACCAAAAGCATTATCGCGAGCACGGCGCCGGAGACATTAATCTAAAAGTCAGGCGCAAAAAAGGTCGCATGGTTGCAACAGAGTTGAGTGTGGATGTGGCAAAGACCATAAAACGTGAAAAATACCTCATCCGCCCTATGGTCAGCATTGGCTACGGCCATCGTCAAATGTCTAAGAAGCTCTTGCGCCAGACGGCAAGCTTTACGGGCAGCAGTGGCTCAAACTTCGTGGTCAAGGGTGGCCGACGCAAGCAAAACAGCTTGTTGATGGCAGCGGGGCTAAGCACCAGTAATATAAATGGATTAGGCTTTGCCATCAACGCACACCGCGAGCATGCTAAAAAAGCTAGCTCTTATGGGGTGACTGCCAACTTGTTGTGGAAGTACTAGTCATTTATTTCATGATTCAAGGGGCTGGGTAACCAGCCCTTTTTTGTCTGGAACAAAAGCATGTTTAATGTCTCGGAAGCCGAATACGTCGCATAGGCTAGAGTTCACCAAAATCTGTACATCAAGGTGCATAGCCAATATATCGATTAACAGCCCTCACTACCCCTAAGCCAAGGTCTTTTCTAGAAGCGCCACTGCATCAAATACAGGCACGATGGCATAGTCCGATTTTTGCTGTCTTCAATTGATCATTAAAATTTATGAGTCATCAGCGTTTTCATAGCAAGGTCAGCAAAACAGCTCGATTTTAGCAAACACCATCTAGCGATCACTGCTTGCAAAGGAGTAAATGACAAAGGGCGTTATGCGCAAATTAGAAAGTCAACTCCAATAGCTTTGCAGATCAAAAATCGAGTATTTAGAGCTATTATGAAAATAGTCGCTTCTTATCTTAGCTCTTTTCGGCAATAATCCCCCCACCAGTCAGCTCCATCCATAACCCAGTTGTAAGCTTCTTCTAGCTCTTGGCGTTCATCGTCTACGACCACTAGGTTTGTCATGTCTTGAGATTGCTCGAAGTACTCAGGCGCCAGTCCTAGTCCTGACACATCGAACACCAGGGGTTGTTGACGTTTTTTGACAAAACTGCCTGCAACGTCGAGTAAATTGGGTTGCGGATCGAACCAAAGAGTTTGCATCCTGTTTAATGCACGATAATCACGAAAATCAGTGGCTTTGAACTTTTCGCATAATTGCTCGACAATTTGTGGGTCTCCCTCAAACTTGATACCAAGAAGAGAATTTTCGCTCATAAAGATACCCATGAGTTGCCATGTATTTTGATCCAATGTTTTTAGGCTTATTTGTGCTTTTAACATCACGGGCACCCCATAAGAAGCCACCCGTTTAAGGGCATGAGCATAAGGGAAGCTCAGGTTCGCAATAGAAACAACACGCTTTTCATTCTTCGAATTCATGTGAAGAATTTCATTTTCATGATCAAGAATCTGTTTGCGCATCTCAACAGCTTCTTTAGGTACCAAAGAACGTTGCAGACCTTGCAAAATTGAACCATGGTAAACACGCACGTTATTTTTTGCTTTAATTTTTTCCTCAATTGTCATCTCAAGCTTTTCGGCAGATTTTTTATTATGAGCAACAATAAATTTAGCCTCGATATTGCGCTTATCTTTATCTTGTTGAAGAGCCGTAAACCAGTGCTTTTGTTGCATACCATTTTGCAGACCACTACGTTTAATCTTTGGCATGCGAATAGCAATTCTTGCTACGTGATAAGGTGCAGTTATTTGGAAAGGAAAGATCACTTCCCGTTCTTCAGTTAAATTTTTACTGAAGTGATAACTCAGCTTCGTGTCACCAACGGTAAAGGAATCAACAACAAAGAATGCGGCAAGCTGTTGAATCACATTATACGGAACCCGAATCACATCGACATAGCCCAATAATGGTTGTGCTGGTTTATAAGATTTTTTATCAGCGGAGAGGGCATAGCCCGGATAGCGACGCAAATTTTCAGTACCGTATAATTTCAGGCCTGCACCATAAGCAAAAGCTTGAGCGGCTTTAAGACTTGTTGAAAGAAAAAAATTTGATTTTACGTGACCTAATCCTGCCGAATTAAGTATCTTATGAACCATCGAATCGGGGCTATTTAATTGAGCGATAAAATCCATGTAGTTATTGGTGTAACATTGTACAAGAGCTTGATAAGGCGTGCGAGTTTCAGGTTTAAAAGTGTCCTTTTCTTCTTGGGTCCAAGAACGATTTAAGCTACAGATTTTCTCGATAGCATCATCTACGTTTTGTTGCGCTACTTCACCAGAATCCACTGAACGTGTTGAAATCCCACGTTGTGCTAATGCCTCATCAGAGGCTTGTTGATTAGTTAAAAAATGATACCCACGAAAGAAAATAAAAACTTCCTCACGCTGCACAGCGTCTTGCGAACTTGCTTGCAAAGAGCAATCAAAAAATAACGAACCGAATAGAACAACTAGCAACTTTATTTGAAATAGTTTTTTCACAGCGTTTCTGCCTCTATTGCTACCAAACTTTGCTCGCAGTAATGGGCCGCGAACTGTGCCTGCAATTACTTAAATTTGACGTAATTTATGATTTTTACTTAATGAAAAATCTTAGATTTGCATATAGCACATCACTAGCGGAATGTGCATCAGAGCACAATACGAGCTTTTACAAGAAAGCAAGAACTTAGGCAACTTTGAGGTTTTGATAAGGCCACCGGGAATGAACATCATCAATTAAAAATTGTACACGTTCAGACCCGCCCCAATTATCCAACTTCAACGAACCTGCAAGCGTTAAGTCATGGGTCGATGAGGTTCTCATAAGCGCCTCACCTAAGGCTGTTTCGGCTGCACGAAACGCAATACCCTCAAGACGCGCCCCATCCGCATGAAGAAGAGTGACCTTAACATGCCCATTTCCAACAACCATCGCCCGCGTCACGCGAAGCTCACTGATGGCAAAGCGGGGTGAGGCATTTCCCTGCCCAAACGGCGCTAATTTCTGCAAAGCCTGACACAGGTCACGGCTAGCTGCCCGACCAGTGAGAATACCATCAACCCTATAGACAGGTGTAAGGTCAATGTTCTGTTCTCGTATACGTGTTGTGATGTAATTCTTGAATGCGTCTAGCTGATCGCTCGATAGGGTCAGCCCACCGGCCATAGGATGCCCACCGCCAGCAATCAACAATCCTGACTGTCGTGCCGCAATAATTAGCGCTCCTAAATCGACCCCAGGAACGGATCGACCAGAGCCCTTGCCCACGCCATCTTCATCAAAACCAATTACAATCACTGGGCGGTTCAGTTGCTCTTTAAGGCGGCCCGCCACAACACCAATCACCCCCACATGCCAGCCCTTGCTTGCAACCACGATAACAGGATCTGCAACACCCTCAGTCTGCAGCAGAGCTTCTTGCAGCACTTGCGTCTCGATCTGCTGACGCTCAGCGTTCAGCGCATTCAGGCGCTCTGCCAGCATGCGGGCTTGATGGGGGTCTTCAGTAATCAGTAATTCAGCACCTAAACTGGAACAGCCAATGCGCCCCCCGGCATTAATGCGGGGGCCCAAGAGAAAACCTAAATGATAAGCCGAAGGTGTTTCATCCATACCCGCGACATCTGCAAGTGCTCGAAGACCAACGTTTTGCCGCTTGGCGAGAATTTTAAGGCCCTGACTGACGAAAGCACGATTAAGCCCCGTGAGCGGCATCACATCACATACAGTACCAAGGGCCACTAAATCTAAAAGTGAAAAAAGATCGAAATTTGGGTCACCAAGACTCGCGTCTCGTGCGGCACCACGCAAAGCGACCGCTAACAAGAAGCAAATGCCAACAGCGGCTAAATGCCCACAAGGACTATCTTGATCGAGGCGATTAGGATTGATGACCGCCAAGCTCTTGGGCAGCTTAGGCTCTGCCACATGATGATCAACCACAATCACATCAAGACCAGCTTCAGCCGCCACATCCAAGGCCTCAAATGCGGTGGTTCCTGAGTCCACGCAAATCACAAGCTTCACACCTTGCTGCGCCAGTTGTGTGAGGGCAGCACCATTAGGTCCATAACCCTCTTTCAGGCGATCGGGAATGTAAAAGCTGACTTTGGCCCCAAGTGTTTTAAGATAGCGCACCAGCAGCGCCGAAGACGTCGCGCCATCCACGTCATAATCACCAAAGATGCAAATATGCTGGCTTTTTTGGATTCCCTCGATAATGCGGGGAACCGCCACATCCATATCTTTAAGGTGGAAAGGATTCGGCAAGGAAGTGCGCAACGCAGGATTCAAAAATGCCTCAGCCGCATCGAGATCAAGCCCCCGATTAGCTAGCAAGCGCCCCACAATTTCAGGGACTCCATAACGTTGCGACAATGCTAAACTTAGGCGCAGATCAGGCTCAGCAAGACGCCACAGCCGACCCGAGACGGACAAGTTTGGGGGGATGATACTCAAAGACCCTGTTGCCCCATGCTAAGGAAGCGCGCATGACGCTGACGCTTTAGCTCCTCACCAGAAAGAGTAAGAAGTTTTTTCAATTCTTCTTCAATCTGATCGCCCACCGCATGAATGGCCGCTTCTTGGGAGCGGTGTGCGCCACCAAGCGGTTCAGCAATAATGGCTTCAATTACACCAAGACCTAACAGATCTTGCGCCGTCAGCTTTTGGGCAACAGCCGCCTCCTGCTTTTTGTCTGCTGTACGCCATAAAATGGAGGCACATCCCTCTGGTGAAATCACAGAATAAACGGCATGTTCCATCATGAGCACACAGTTACCGGTAGCAAGGGCAATGGCGCCCCCAGACCCACCTTCGCCGGTGATGGTGGCAATCGCAGGAACATAAAGGTTCAACATGACTTCAATTGATCTTGCAATCGCCTCCGCCTGACCGCGCTCTTCCGCATCAATACCTGGGTGAGCACCTGCGGTGTCGACAAAAGTCACCACAGGAAGCTTAAAACGATCGGCAAGCTCCATCAAACGCACAGCCTTACGATAGCCTTCGGGACGTGCCATGCCAAAATTGTGGCGCACCCGATCTTCCACATCTTTGCCTTTTTCCGTGCCCATAACCACGACGGATTGGCCCCGAAAGCGCCCAAGCCCCCCTACGATCGCGCGATCTTCGGCAAATAAACGATCTCCTGCGAGTGGTACGAAGTCTTCGATGAGGTGGGTAATAAAATCAGAAGCATGGGGGCGCTCGGGATGGCGTGCAACCAATACTTTCTGCCAAGGGGTAAGGTTGGCATAGGTTTGCGCCAGCATTTTTCTCACCTTTGCCTCAGAGCGTGCAATCTCGTCGGCAATATTGATATCACCAGCCCGAGTCAGATGTCGCAACTCATTGAGTTTGCTCTCTAATTCCGCAATTGCTTGTTCAAATTCTAGGGGGGCAACCATCTTTTATTCCCTTACACTTCCGGTCATGCTCGCCTTCTTGGTAGAAGATTTGCCTGATTCTGACAAGGGGTGATGGCTTTCCACCACCTCTTTCAACCTCTTGGTCATTACATGAGTATAGATTTCTGTGGTGCTAATGTCAGCATGTCCCAGCAACTTTTGCACACTTAAAAGATTAGCCCCACCCTCAAGCAAATGGGTCGCGAAAGCATGACGCAGCACATGGGGTGAAACACGCCTAGGGTCAAGACCGGCTGCTAAGGCCAGGTGCTTCAGCAGTTGCCCCACTCTCTGGCGGGTAAGGTGACCGCTTTGTCCATAAGAGGGAAACAGCCACCGCTGGCTCGATTCATGCGCGATGAAAACGCCACGGAACTTTAAATAGCGAGCAGATGCCTCAAGTGCTGTATCGTTCAAGGGCACAATGCGCTCCTTGTTGCCTTTACCCATCACGCGCAAATGGGGATGGACCTGGCCTTCACAGCCTTCAGCAAGTGCTGCCAAGGGAAGCGTCACCAATTCACTCACACGCAAACCCGAGGCATAAAGCAATTCAGCCATACACAATAGGCGTGCACTTTCGTGCTCAGGTAATGCGAGTGCTACATCCAGCAGAGCATTCATCTCGTCTTGCGTCAGAAATTTAGGCAGACTTTTGGGAAGTTTAGGCCCCTGCATATGCGCGAGCGGATCAGAAGAAATGCGCTTTTCGCTTAAAAGAAAACGATAGAACTGTCGCAGTGACGATAGGCGTCTTGCGCGAGAGCGAGGCGCCATATCCCGCCGGGACAGCTCAGCCAAATACGCCTCACACTGTGACCGTGTGACCTGCTCGAGAGGCATTGCGTCCAAGAAAGCAGCAAAATCTCGAAGATCGCGGGCATACGCTTGTAACGTATTAGGCGATGCCCCGCGCTCTGCCGCAAAGGCTTCGAGAAATTCTTCAATAAGAAAAATAGAAGGATTCACGGACGCTTAAAATCAATGGCCACGTCCTTACGCACTTCAGCAGTAGGCGCTGGAATGTCCCAAAAGGCCAAAGCCATTGCGCCCAATACTAAAATGATTCCTATAGCTGCCCAGATAATCTTAAAACTTGTGTTCATATCTCAACTCCACCCTTGCATCTTGCAAGGGAGTATACGATAACGGACATGATAAGAAAATTGTCCATTTTTTGATTAAAGCTGATCACAACCAGTTTCAAAAGGGGTAACGACGCTGTGTACGACGTGAAAGACGAGTACCGCTTAAATACACTGCCACGCACGATCACCCTGGTCGGCATGATGGGGGTTGGTAAGACCAGTGTTGGTCGCTTGCTAGCAAGGCGGTTGTGTGTACCTTTCAAAGATTCCGATATTGAAGTTGAAGCCGCTGCCGGATGTTCTGTCGCCAATATCTTTGACTGGTACGGCGAACAAGCTTTCAAAGACGCTGAGCGCCGCGTTATTCAACGCTTACTTGGCGAGAAGTGCCATATTCTCTCAACAGGTGTAGAGGCTTTCATCACAC
>CAYRKI010000005.1:32513-42842 GCA_964424815.1 uncultured Thiotrichales bacterium
CGCGCGATTTATTAAAACAGCAATCCCACTCGGTATGGCTTCGCGCCTCTCTTGAGACCATTATGCCCCGTGTGGCTCGACGCTCTCACCGTCCGCAATTAGAAAAAGGCGATAAAAAGGAAATTCTTGAGCACTTGATGAGCGAGTATTATCCCATCTATGCTGAAGCAGACATCGTCATTGATTGCGATCATCAGCCACCAGAAATAACTGTTGATCGCATCATCCACGAGATGGAAAACAAGTTTTGGAAATAGGCTTTGCCTGACTCTCCTTTAGATCTTTTGCGTATGCATGTTGAAGCTGGGGTTGATGAAATCATCGACGATCAACCCACCATCAAACGCGGCGCAAAAGAGAAAAAAATATCGCAAGTTAAAACATCAAGTGCGGGCAATAAGGTTATGACTTCTGCCCAACAAGTGCAGCCGAGGGTCTCCCGCGCTCCTCAACAAGTTTTTACCTCTGCGGCGCACGAAAAAGCGCGCGCTGCAGAAAATCTCGATCAATTGCGCGATGCTTTGATGGGCTATGATGGCTGTGATCTTAAAAAAACCGCTATGAACACGGTTTTTGCCGATGGCAATCCCGAAGCACCCATCATGTTTATCGGCGAGGCACCTGGTGCTGACGAAGATCGTTTGGGTAAACCCTTTGTGGGCTTATCGGGTCAGCTGCTTGATCGCATGATTGCAGCTATAGGGCGCGATCGCAACAACGTCTACATCAGCAACGTAGTGCCTTGGCGCCCTGCTGGCAATCGCCAGCCAACGCCTGCAGAAATAGCACAGTGCCTTCCATTCATCCGGCGTCATGTAGAGTTGGTCAAACCCAAAGTTTTGGTATTATTAGGGGGCACCGCTGTGAAAGCTATGCTTGAGACCAATGAAGGCATCATGCGTCTTCGCGGTCATTTTAATGAGTACAGCAGTCCTGGTCTCAAGACAGCCATTCCTACCATGGCAACCTTTCATCCTGCATTCTTGCTTCGCTCTCCTGGGCAAAAGCGTTATGCTTGGAGAGATTTTCTGATGATCAAAGAAAGATTAACCAGCCTGAATACATAATATTAGGCGTAAAAATTTAAATCACAGGGTTGCTTTTAAAATGACTTTGATAAGATCCCATTGGATCTTCATGCTTTTTTTGTTGCCTGAGGTTGTATTAGGCAGTAGAAATACAGCTCTAATCTCAGATACGTTCATCCCTTTGGATGACTACACCGATCCTGATAGGCTTTACATTCAAATTATACGCTTACCAACCCTCGATCCTGATGGGTCCCCAACCTTAAGACTAGAGATTAGCCATCAGCTCCAAGATCCAAGCTATGCCCGCATCACGGTAAAATTGAGCGAAGATCCTTGGAATATTTTGAGTCTTTACCGCACAAAAATTGAAGAGCTCGCTGTAGCCCCAGATGTGCACATGGACCAAAAAGCACTTACGCAACTTTCATTCCTGACACGCTTACAAAAACTTGATTTACCCTGCCATGGATTAAACGCTCAAGACTTGCAGCACCTGCAGCCCTTAAAAAATCTAACCTACCTTAATTTAGATTCTAATCATTTCAGCCTCAATGAAGCGCAGGCGTTGACCACCTTGTGCAATTTACGAGAGTTAAATCTCAATTACCTAGAGCGCGGATCAGAAGCTCCATTATGGCTCACTCAGCTTAGCCATTTGACACAACTGCAGTGCAATACACTGAAATCAAAAGACCGAGAGATGATGCCAAGTCTTCCTCTTCAATCCATGTCCCTCAACTCCCGATCTGCTCAACAACTGCAGCACCAGCCTCAAGATCAAGCAGGTAGCAACTCATCGCCCATGAAGCGATCAAAATCATTTACCATTATTCAAACTGAGTATGGTCATCCATCCATCTTACTGGGACCCGAGGAAATCCCCATCGACGATTAATGTTCTCTTCTGACAGAAAAATTTTTTTGAATTACTCAGGTATTTTGCCTATTATACGCAGAAATTTTTTTGCCAAATGGGTTTTGTATGCGATATTCTGGGAATCTTCATATAAACTGCTGGGTCTCCCATCTTTTACTATCATTGCTATCGGGAATAGGAATATGCTGCAGTAGCCCTGCTGAACGAGAATACATCGACCCTCTCTTGCAAACACACACTGCTTCGCGGAGTTATCTCAGCAGCTTGCCTTCATCGGACCTAGAGAGAGAGTTAGGTAAATACACCCTAGACCAAGATTTTTTGAGATCTTGTAAGAATAGACACATACGGGACCATGACCTGTCTCGTCTTTGTGATTTCTCTCGTGAAATTGCAAATGGCGTCATCAGCTTGGTGCGTCGTGATTACCGTGATGATCTAGAGAAAACAAGACTTGCCTGGATTTTCTTTAACTGCCATATTTTACAAATTCATCTAGAAATTCCCTTTTCGTCGCAACAATGGTTCGCTTTAGATAATTTTATTGCGAACTTTTCAAAATATATCATGCAAAGAAAATGGGATTGGCTAAATTCACAAGACAAAAATAAACGCTACAATCCGGAAAATTTGGCCACCATTGCATCGAAAATAAAAATATTTTACGAGCCTAACGCCCTTCATCAAAACAAGTCACCGTTACCAGACAATTTAATGTACATCCGTCTAGTTCAAATGGACGTGTTTGAAACAACTATGCACCATCTTGTTGGTAACCGTGCACATGAATATGTAACCAAGAGTAATTATGCGAAGTATTTCGGGCGAAGAATCAGGATACTTCCAAAACTTGAGCCAGTTTGGGCTAAAGCCCTGAAAAGGCTTAAACAATCCTATCATCAGGGATGGAAACTCAATCAGACCCGAAAGGTATCAAATCCTAAAAGCTCTCATGGAGGGCTCTAAGCCAAGCCTGTTTGATTCAGCGGGACGCCTCAGATGCTCAGCCACCAAAAATAATTAATTTTGACAAATTTGCACTTTTACGCTAACACGTTGCATTCGACACTATTTTTTACACACTCCATTAGAAATTGTAGCGAAAATGATTCAGAAAACTCTTTTCATTGCTTGTATTACGCTTGCACAACTGCCCCAACTTCAGGCTTCACCCCTTGTTCGCGAAGAGAATATGACCTCAAGACTAGCACCGGCAGCGGTAGCTTATCTTGATCAGTTCAGCCTGGATCAAATTCAGGAAAAACTTACGGAATACCCAGTCAGAAACACATTCATATCGGGATGTGAAAATAGCGCAAATCGCGTGCGTGAATTAGAGCGGCTTGATGAAGTCCGCGATTATCTCTGCACCCGCGCAGAGCAAAAACGGCTTATTGATAAAAGTGATTATTATGCTCTATGCACTGACGTGCTTGCTGTCGTAAGGACGTATGAACTGCAACTCAAACTGAACAGCCCATTGAGCGGCGATCAATGGATCGAAATAGGCCATCTCACCAAATCATTCCTGCGCTGCATAATGCAACTTAATTGGAATTGGAATCCTATGATCTTGAGCGGCACATCTTATGAAATCGCTCTTCAATCAAGCCGGATTGCCGAGATTTGGCGCCCTTTATATGAAAAAATGCTAGAATATAATACCTCAGGTTTACCTGAAAAACTAATTCACAAAAGAATAACAGAATTAAATCTTTTCCAAGCCTGCATGTACCATCTGAGTGGAGAACCACAACTTGGCAAACAAGCATATCAAATCTATGCAGGCCAATTTGCATCTAAACTTGGGCTTATAAATCTAGCTGAGCGCTATTGGCAATCCGCCCTGAAAAAACTTAAATGTTACTATCACAAAACATGGAAAATAAGAGAAAAACGAGCCTTGAGAGAGGGAAAACCGCATTCTGGACTTTATTAACGGGTGCGCCCCAAAGCCGTATGATGAAGTCTTAATGGCCCAGCAAACATTATTTTTAATATTTTTTTGAACTCAATAGATTTGATAAAAATGCATTAAATCTATATTAATGCCGCACAGTGTTAAAATAAACCACGAGCAACAGATGATGATAATTTTAAGCAACAAGTGGATTCTGAGATTTGTGTTATTTGTCTTGCTCTTTGTCACTGCTCAAGCGTCCACCCTAAGCGAACAGGGGAACAATGCCGATATCACTAGGTCTTACCTGACAAGATTTGATTTTCATGACTTGTTCAACATGCTTGCAGCAGATGAGGTGGATCAACGTTTTGTATCACGGTATAAAAACAATGCCAAAAATCGGGAAGATCTAAACCACTTACTGCGTTTTCAAGCAGAACTTTTTGACGGTATCAAAAATATTCCTACTCAAGAGTCTAATGATATTGCGCGCAATGCTGAGCATACACTTGCATGGGTTCGTGCCCTAGGTATGCAAATTGACCTCAAAACACCTCTTACCCGTCAGCAATGGGCTGAATTTGATCGTCATTTGAGTTTTATTTTTACAGAAGCCCTTCAACTGCATTGGAAATGGAGGAATCCTGAACACATTAATGATGATGCAAATCCTGGTAAAATTCGACTTGTTGCAGAGAATGCAAAAAAATTATACGCGTCCATACATCCAGAAAATAATAATACAGGATTACCTGGCGAACTTATCAATAAAAGACTGATAGAGTTAGACATCTGCGAAATTGCAATGTTTCATTATATGCATACAAAGAATATTGAACCTCATGCTGCAAAAAATTACGCAAGATTCATCGGTCCCAAACTCGATCTTTTTCCACAACTTGATCGCCCGTGGACCAAACTTTTAAAGCGGATCAAAAAGGGCTATCACAGTCATTGGAAAAAAAGCCTCAAGAAGCACCAGCATAAACCGAAGTCAGCGTCGGCAAGCTTTTAGAGAAAGTCAATAAGTCAAATGATCAGGGGCTACATCGTATCGCGCCAGTCCCAGCAACGCGATACGTACCCCCAGCAGCAAGAGTTGAGTTATTCACTAGTGCGAGACGACGCAAATCCCTTTTTGCAACTGGCCTTGCAACTAGTTCCTGAAATTCAGAATAAAACCCGCCTTGATAATTACAGTCGATTGCCTATATGTTAAATATAATTTTTCATCAACGGGGGGTAAGCTTGAGAGCACATCTGTTGGCCATCACCATGGCACTCATGGGCATTTCTCAGACGGTTCTTGGCACTGATCTTAACACTGAGATCAACAGTTCCCTGAACGGATTCACTGGATCTCGAGCACCACTTGATCAAGAAATTGGCTATGCAGCGCGCCCTCTTTTACTTGCACAGCTTCCCAAAGAAATCGTTCAAATTATCGCATGCTATACTGACAACCGCTCTTGCGGTGCCTTGCGCATCAGTGCGCGGCACTTCCACAACGCCTTGAATGAGGATTACTTCATCCACGCAAACCCCCACCTCAGCCCCATCCAACACTTGCTAGATTTTCTCGCATCGCCCGAGCTTAACATCCGAAGTCTCTCACTCAGCTTTTTCGAGCAAACAATCGCTAAAGCACAGGCTCATGCGACCTTGAGCCATATCAGACATTCCCTTGATAACACCCTAAAAAACACCAAGGGCAGACCCGACCAAATTGTGGCCACTCATGCACGATATTCACTGTGCTACGCACAAGCCTGCCGTGTACAACTTTGCATGCAGCTGAGATTTGATGCTGCTGAAGTCGCAGAAATTACAAAGTTTATCGAGAAATTTATGCTTGATCAGAACGGAACCTGGAATGACGAAAACCCTGAAGAGGATCACCGACGTCTTCCAGCAGCTTTTGCCTTTGCTGGCGAGAAATTCCTCAACATAATTGATACTTATCACCAGATATCAGAGGATGAACTTTTCGAATCACCCACAAGTTTCAAAGCACTTCATCTGAAGTTGGCCTCGTTTGTAGCACACATGCACTTTTATGCTGGAAATAACAAGGCTGCAAAAGAGTTAGTGCAACAATACTTTGAAGAAGCAGGGAGATTAGATGATGAAAAGGTATCGCGAGATATCGAGACACTGAGGGAACTTATCAAAGGTCCATCAGCCTTTACCGCGCTAGATCTACCTCAGAGTGAACCCTCGCCCTGGACCAAAATGATGCAGATGTTAAAGATCTGGTAGCACAGCGAGCCCCATGCAAAACGATTTATTCTGGAGGGGGCACGCTCATTTCTCGACCTAAAATAACTTTGAAAGTCGATCACGAAGACCGTTGGCAACAGTCGCACACCCGCCCACAAACTCTCTGAGCTTTTTGCGATATTCAATCTCGCGAAAATCCTTCATAGCTGGCGCCACAAATGTACCAAAAGCAACATAACTGCTGGGTGCCAAAATGAATTTCACAATTGTCTCTTTTTGAGTCATTGCAAACTCTCGCACACTGTCTTGTGGAAGACTTGCCAAGACTTTACCCAGCACATCACCAACATTTTGCTCTGTTATTAACCCGCCATAATAGCTTGCCATAATAACGACAAGGGCTGAAACCATGGGCAGATGATTTTTTAGCAGTTCAGCCGTGCGCGGCAGATTCAGACGTTTATAAAAAAATTCAACGATCGCACCTTGAAAGGAACCATAAAAGGGCAAAGAGCTAAGTTTAAAAGTACGATCACACACAAAGGTATAGGTTGTGCCGCCATGCCCATCAACGGGAGAGCCCTCAACACCTCCTGAAATCAATTTAGCTTGGGTTTGAGTGAATAAAGCATTGGTGAGATCAGCACCCTCGCCTTTAATACTGGCGTTAATCTGAGCATTTTTAAAATCACCCTTGAGGCGTGCTCCATTTGTTTTAATATCACGCAAATCAACGTTATTTTGCGTTGTGATATTCCACAGGGTCGCCTTGGCAAATGAGGCCCCTTCAAAAGTACCCCCTGACATCACCACGTCATTGAAGGATGCGCTTTCAAAATCAGCCGTCTGACAAGTGAGATTTCCCAACGTTACATTTTTAAAGTTAATTTTTTTGCCCGCAACGCATGCCTGTGCAGGACTTCCGGAATCAACTGTGAGGTTAAGCCTCTCAAACCTAGCTGCCGAGAAGGAAGTGTTTTGATTAAGTTTGATCTGACTCAGATTAAAAGAACCACCCTCAAACTTTGCATTACTGAAATTGGCTCCCCTTAGATCAGCGCCATCAAAGCGACAGTCGTGGAAACTTGCACCAATCGCCTTCACTTGCGAGAGGTCAGCATCCATGAAATTGACACGATAGAAGGTCACCCCCGATAGGTCAGTGTTCTTAAAACTGGCGTTAGTAAAATCCAGATCAGCCATTTGCGCGCGAGAGAAATTAGCGCGTGATACATTGGCGTTGCGAAGATTGATGGCAGGAGTTGTGTTGTGTTGCAAATCTAAATTTGAAAAATTACAGTCCACACATTGTTTTGTCTTTTCAAGCTGCTCCCAACACATAGCAGAACTTGTGCATTTTCCAGCTTTCTGTGGCGATGAACTGGATGCCCATCCATAATGGCCCCACAGCACGCATGAGAGAACAAGAAGAATCTTTTTCATTTTTGTATAGCCCGTTTTAATCCCATCTTACCCTCTCATCAAGTGTTTAAAAGTTTGTTACCAATAAGAAAAATCACTCGCGATATTAAGGACATGTGATGCCTGATTTCAGTTACGAACAACAACACAGCGGTCTTGTAGCCGGCCTAGATGAAGCCGGCTGCGGTCCATGGGCAGGACCCGTAGTGGCGGCCGCCGCAATTTTTTATAGTCGTGATTTACCCCAAGATGTGTTGGCTTTGCTTAATGATTCTAAAAAATTAACACGTAAACGCCGTGAAACGGCTTATCAACACCTGGTGAATTTACCAAAAGAAATTTTCATTTTTGCAACAGGGTTAGCCTCAGCAGAAGAAATCGACCACCTTAATATTCGAAAAGCAGCCATGCTTGCCCTTCAACGGGCCTATGAAGGATTAGCCATAGAGCCCAACGTGTGTCTGGTAGATGGCACATATGCGCCCTTTCTTCCCACACCACAGCATTCCATCATCAAAGGCGATGGCCTTTCTTTTTCCATCGCAGCCGCCTCTATTATCGCCAAAGTTGAACGCGATCGTTTGATGGATGAGCTGGCACTAACTTATCCCGGATATGGTTTTGAAAAACACGCAGGCTATGGAACCCAAGCCCATCAAAAAGCGTTGCTTGAATTAGGCCCTTGCCCTGCACACCGCAAAACCTTTGCGCCTATTAAAGCGCTCCTTACAGCAGCCTAGAAAGCCTCAAGCGCGGTTTTTAAAACTTTTTTGTAGAGGGTCGCCAGAGGTTGAGTGTGAAAATTATCGGGATGCACGGCATTTTCTAGCTCTTCATGGCACTGAGCTATGTGCACCTCAAGGTGCAGCTTAAAATGGGTAAAGACGTGCGTCACATGATGCGGCACTTTCTGCCAGTGCGCGGGCACCGGCTGATATTTTAGAGCCTCCTCAAATGCCCAAGGTGCATGCCGCCACGGGGTTCCAGGAACGCCCACCAGCCCTGAGAGCAAACCTCTTTCAGGTCTCTTTTCTAGTAGAATTTGCCCCTCGCCATCTTTGAGTACAAAAGCAATACCATAATGATCAGGGTTGGTTTTCTTCAATACTTTTTTCGGGAAGTTTTGCACCTCGTTTATCTGAAATGCCTTGCAAGAAGCACTTAGTGGACACCCCTCGCATTTGGGTTTTTTGGGTGTGCAAATTGTCGCTCCCAAATCCATCAGCGCTTGCGCTACATCCCCGCTGCGGCTCGGGTGAATGAAAGAGGCGAGATGCTCTTTCACGCGCGCAATTAGTTGCATACCCTCATCTTCGATAGCCTCAAGACGGGCAATGACACGCTTGATGTTACCATCGATAGGCAGAGTAGGCTTTGAAAAAGCGATTGAAGCAATGGCAGCGGCTGTATAGGGTCCAATTCCAGGTATTTTAAGAAGCTCACTTTCATTCTCAGGAAGCTGACCATCATAGTGCTCTACGACATGGCGCATACCTTTATACAGGTTTTCGATACGCCGATAATATCCAAGTCCTTGCCACGCAACACGCAAATCATCGAGGCTCGCCTTTGCAAACGAGTCTAAGGTGGGCCATCGCTCAATGAATCTCAAAAAATAGGGAATGACTGTGGCGACCGTCGTTTGTTGTAACATCACCTCAGAAAGCCATACATGATAGGGATTGGCACGTTCAGGCGCATGCACGCGCCAGGGAAGGGTGCGCGCTTCCTTGTCATACCAGTTTAATAAATAATCACGTGCAATCATCATAAACCGAGCTATAAACCACATTCACGCACAGAGATAGGTGATATTTTATGTATTGTGGACCTTATGGACTTCAATCAAGAGTTTCATTTTTACTAACGCCTTAATCTCAGCCTATGGGTGAAGATTCCTTTCAAAAAACATGGCCCGTTCTTTATGAAGAACAAAGAATGTTAATATCAGAAGAAGGAAGGTTTGAATTACTTTACTATCAGGATGTGTTGCAAATAATTCATTGAAAAATCCAGCACTGACATGAAATAAAATCGCGATGATGATGTTGCGATTGCTGCGATAATAAAGCCAGTTCATCAGTATCACAAAAGGAAACAGGCTTAGAGCAAAATTAAGGCCATAAATCCAATGGGTAGCCGCCACATTTGCATGGTAATAACCTTTAATAAATGACAACGGCAAATGCCAAACTACCCAAAACAGCGCAAATATCATTGAAGTGTTAAAAAGATTAAAGCGCGCCCGCAAACAATCTGTACCATAGGAATGCCAAGCGAGTTCCTCTACAGCGGGCGCCAAAAAAAGCATTAACCAAGCAGGAAACAAACTAAAGCTAAAGGATGGCTGTTCTGCAAAATGAAATTGCTCAAGGCCGTGCCCCATGAATAATGAGAATCCCTGAGCAACTAAAATACTTGCCGGCATAAGAACACAGGCCAAAATAATGTAGCGAGGTTGAGTCCTGGAGAAGCCAAACAGCCTTGGTAACAGGTCGCGCCGCAAAGAGGGTGTTACATACATCATGGTGAAGGCGATGAGCATTGGGCTGGCTAGGCCAACCAACATGAGTAGACCAGAAACTAATTCGTCCTCAGGACGCTGCAGTTCTAAATGACTAAAATAGGCTGCTGCAAACCATACACCCCAGGTGGTGAATGTCGCCAGAAGATAGAATAGAACGGGACGATTGTAAGATCGAATATCAGTCATTTTTGAGCCAGTATTTTGCATCTAGAGAGAAGGTTTATAGCGTCGATGATTTATGCAGGCTTTAATGCTCGCAGATTTTTAGGCAAAAGAAAAAGGCGCTTTCGCGCCTTTTCCCGAAGTTCTAACTCTCAAGTGAGAGCGAGAATTTACTTTGCAGCTGGAG
>CAYRKI010000005.1:42860-69891 GCA_964424815.1 uncultured Thiotrichales bacterium
GGCTGGAGCAGCGGCGTCAGCCTTCTTCTCTTCAGCCTTCTTGTCACCCTTGTGCTCTTCAGCAGCAACTGGAGCAGCGGCTTCAGCCTTCTTCTCTTCATGAGCTTTACCAGCGAAAACAGGTGCAGCAAAAAGAGCAGCAAACATAGCAACTGGAATGAAACGCATCTTAACTCTCCTAAAAGTTTAACGTTTGATGCCAAACGTAATTGGTTCAGCACGGTTGCAGCATAGCAAATGCTATTAAAGCTTCAACTGTCTCGTGATTGGCCCTGAAAGTTGCGAGAAACTGTTGTAAGTAAGCCACACTTTCGCTTGGCCCGATCCCAGAAACATGATACTGTTTTTAGGTAAATTTAAATCGAAGTGCAGCTAACTGAATCGCAGCTTGCCCCCAAAAGAAGCGGAGGACCCTTGAATTTACTAAAAATTATTAAAACAGTCGGTCAGATAAGCGCTGCACTTTTGCTTAAGATTTCTGTTTGCGAGGCTGTCGTTTATGCCCATGTTGTCTTGGATGCGCAAACTGGGCGCATTATCCAGTCTCACAATGCCGACACCCCAACACCACCAGCCTCACTCACCAAAATGATGACACTCTACATGATGTTTGAGGCTCTTCATCAAGGTAAATTGAAATTAAGCTCTCAAATAACTATTACTCCCCATGGGGCGCGTCAACAACCCACGAAACTGGGCGTAAAACCTGGCACCAAATTAACCGTTGAAGAGGCAATTTTGGCTCTTCTTACTCGCTCAGCGAACGACGTTTCCGCTTCCTATGCTGAACAGGTTGCCAAAAGCGAAGAAGCCTTTGCCCGGATGATGACGCAAAAAGCCCGAGCCCTTGGCCTCAACAACACAACTTTTAAAAATTCTTCAGGCCTGCCCGCCAAAGGTCAACTGACCACTGCGCGCGATATGGTCCGCCTTTCTCGCATTTTATTTCATCACTTCCCCCAGCATACGCGCTATTTCGCTACCAAGGTATTTAATTACCGAGGACAGCCGATTAACAACCATAACCATATGCTAGGCCCGCTTCCACAAGATCAACGTATTGTTATTGATGGAATTAAAACCGGCTTCATCAATGCTTCAGGTTTTAATCTTGCAGCTTCTGCCATCAAAGGTAATCGTCGCATGTTTGCGGTTGTGATGGGAGGCCCTAATTGGCGTTGGCGCGACCAACGCATGGCGAAATTATTGCACGCTTCTTATAAAGCGCTTGAGCAAGGTCATGACCAAGACGAAGAGCTCTTCGCACCGCACCCCAAGAAGCAACCCCCCATGCAAGCACGCACCATTGCTGTAAGCCATGCAGTTACCCCCACCCCTAAAAAGGCAGATTTTTCTTGGGCCGTGCAAATTGGCACTTATCGCAGTACTAGCCAGGCTCAAAAAGCGGCCAAGGATTCCCTTAAACAACTGGGCACTGCGGGCCAAAACGCCAGGATCGCGGTCACACCGACCGGGCGCAAGCAAAAACGAGTTTTTCGTGCACGCCTTGCTGGTCTTGACCGCACCAGCGCAGAAACATTGTGCAAAAAACTCACGAAAAAGGGTCAAACCTGTCTTGCTATGCGCAATGTATCACCCAAAATCGCAACAGCCATGAATAATTAACTCTTCACCAAAAAATAAGGGGGCGTGGGCCCCCTCACAGTTTATCTATACTTTATTGACTTACCACTTTTCTGGCGCACGTTCCGCATAGGCGCGTTCGGGAAATGTCACTTCCATATCTTCCGGATGTCTGCCGCCCAAGACCTCAATCACCATTTTGGCGGTTTGGGTACCAATAACATATTGATCAGGACCATAGGTTGCAGTTGCACCCTGGCTCAAAACATCGTGGTCGCTCGCGTAAAGAGGCAGTTCAGCTTTTTCAGCCACTTTTGCGATGGCCTCAAAGGCAGAAAGAGCTGTGTTATCGTTATTAATGAGAATGGCACCCACTTTACCGACCAAGTTTTGCGCAGCCGCAGTGCATTCCGCCGATTTTGTGGCGCTCACAGCCACGATTTCAAAATCAAGCGCTTTGGCCACTGTTTTCATTTCGACCAAGGTGGAGACGGAATTCGCTTCCCCCGGATTGTAAATTACCCCAAGGCGTTTGATGGTGGGCTGCTCACCTTTTACAAAACTTAAAACTTCAAGTGCTGATATGGCGTTCGACACCCCTGTAACCGGCACACCTGGTTCTTTGAGGTTCTTGACTAACTTGGCGCCTAGGGGATCGGTGACCGAGCTAAACACCACAGGAATTTTGCGGGCTTTTGCAGCCGAAGCTGCGGCTTGAGCGGCCGTTGTTCCCAACGCCACAATGACTTTGACACCGTTTGCAACAAATTTTTGTGCAATTTGGGCAGCCAAAGCTGGGTTTCCTTGAGCATTTTGCACTTCAGTAGTGATCGCGTTTTCCTTAAGACGTGCAATTAATCCATCGCGAGTTTTGTTTAAGGCAGGGTGTTCAATGATTTGTAAGATACCGACGGTCGGTTTTTGAGCGGCGAAAAGAGGAGCAGAAATTAAGAGCGTGAGGACAGCAAGAGCGATACGTTGAAACATGGAAGGACTCCGTTTATTTTTCTCAAGGCACATGATTCTAGCACAGACTTTGTCACCAGATGATGGTGATGATGATGAAGATGCAACATTGTGAATTCCTTTGGGTTTTAATCAACGCTTGTTTAGGCCGTTAACAAGTCCTTGCAATCACAGGCATGTTTCAGGCACTTTCACGTTACGTCATTAATAACGGATTTGTCAAAACTTATGAATTATCGCCATGCTTTTCATGCAGGAAACTTTGCCGACGTGCTGAAACATCAGCTTTTGGCATGGCAACTTGAACACCTTCAAAAAAAATCAACCCCATTTTTTGTCATGGATACCCATGCGGGAATTGGTCTGTATGACTTTAACAGTGAAGCAGCACAACGCTCACCTGAATACTTATCAGGCATTGATCGGGTCAAAGCTGCCTTGCCAAAAAGTCTTTATCTGAGAGCTCTTGAGGAGCTCAATGAAGGTAACGGGCCACTTCGCTATTATCCAGGCTCACCCTACCTCATTCAAATGGCGCTTCGCGATCAAGATCGCGCTCTTTTGTGCGAGTTACACCCAGAAGATGCCAAAACATTGCACTATAACATCTTTGATCAACGCAAAACGCGCGTTGATGTTACGAATGGATTCCAAGCATTAGCCGCACACCTACCCCCCATTGAGCGTCGCGGCTTAATCTTGATTGACCCTGCCTTTGAAGACCGCGATGAATTTAGTCATCTTCTCGAGGGTCTTCACGACGCCTTGAAGCGTTTTCGCCATGGCACCTATCTGGTGTGGTATCCCATCAAGAACGCCCAGGTTAATCATCAATTTAAGCGCAATCTTGAAACCCTTGCTTTACCCGAAACTATGCTCATCGAGATCACTCTGAACCCTCAGCGCACACCAAGCGCCCTTCACCAGATCGGATTCCTGATTGTGAATCCTGCTTGGGGGATAGAGGAGAAGATCAATGCCACCCTTCCAGAGCTGTTACGACTTATGAATCAGGGCAATGATTATCAGCTAAAATTGAAGCGGATCGGAGACCATGGCTGAGACCCTCACATCTCCCGCACAAGCGCACTGCCCCCATTACCCGCAGTGCGGGGGATGTCAGCTGCAGCATTTGAATGAGGAAGCATACAAGGAGGTCAAGGAAGGCTTCCTGACCAAAGCCCTCACCCACTACAACGTCTCTTACGAGAGCCGTCTTCCCCTAAGGATAGGCGCGCCTGCCACGCGACGACGTGCACAACTTAAAGCACGCAACGTGGAAGGACACATCCATGTGGGCTATTATGCAGAACGCTCCCATGATTTGGTAAATCTGACCACATGCCTGGTGATTTTACCGCTTTTGCGAGATTTTCTCCCCCCCTTGCGTGAAGGCTTGCGCGTGTTACTCAAGCAGCCAAACCAGAGTGCAGAAATTTTTTTGCTTTCTGCAAACGAGGGTATTGATCTTCATATTATCCTCACCCAATCCAAGGACCTTCATCCTCAAGAGCGCACCGCACTTCTTCTTTGGGCTGAGGCGCAACCTCAGCTTGCACGCCTACAAATCAATCAAGAACTGATTTTCAAACGTGCCACTCCCACGCTAACTTTTGGCGGCACTCAAGTCGCAGTCGATGCGACCTGTTTCCTGCAAGCGAGTGCGCAAGTCGAGCATTTTATGGTCGAAAAAACTCTTGCCGCCATACAACAGTGGGTGCCTAAACCCCACCATCTTGTTGATCTATTCTGTGGTCGTGGCACTTTTAGCCTGCCGCTCGGGCAACTTGCCTCGGTTGCCTCCTACGAGTCAGATGAAGCTGCGCTTGATGTTCTGCGCTTGGCTGCAAAACACACTCGATATCCCGTCACCATCCATCGCCGTAACCTGATGAAGGAACCCCTCGCACCCCTTGAACTGCGTGGCATTAGTGCGGTTGTAATAGATCCACCTCGCGCTGGTGCAGATGCGCAAAGCGCAACGTTGGCCAACTCTGATGTAGCCTGCATTATCTCTATTTCCTGTAACCCCATTACCTTTGCAAGAGATGCAGCAACCTTATGTCGGGGTGGATATAAGTTGGTTCAAGTGCAGGCGATCGACCAATTTCATTGGTCAACCCACCTGGAGGTTATGGGTGTTTTTATAAAATTAAAGACACGATTGCCAAAGCGCCGTGGCCTGTGATAGAAGAGGAGCATTGCCGGATTAGCTCAGCTGGTAGAGCAACTGATTTGTAATCAGTAGGTCGTTGGTTCGAATCCGACATCCGGCACCATCACCCAAGATTCTCAGATCTCCTTTTCTTTTTCCTTTTTATTGGCTGAAGTACTTGTGTCTATTCCTGCACGTTTTGGCTTTCGAACAACAATTTTAACAATGCTATCTTCATCACTCGAGTTGCTTTTATGTCCCTTTTCAACAATCTCTATATCCTCGCACATATCATTTTCGCCCCCATCTCCCTTAGATTTTTCTTCTCTCTTTCCAGTTTTCTGGCATTCAAGATCGAACTGGGTGAAAAGATGAAAGCGCTTTTTTTCTTCTTTGTTGGTACCAGAGTAAAGCTCGACGTGTAAATCACCACTATTCAACGTGGAATATATATGATTGATCGTCAGATGAAGTGTGGCATGTTTACAGGGATTTACGCTGTCTTTTTCGTCCTTTAGGGGACCCACAATCACCTTATGGGACTTAGCAGTCCTGTCCATTCTTCTGGAAGCTTTGAAGTTTTCATAGGCAACCGCTGCAGGATGCCCATGCGAGAGGCCGCAACTTAACAACACACATCGCGGTCGGACTGCACGGATAAGCTTTGCATTATTACACCCTTCATGGGCAGAACCATGATGGGCTGCAACCAAAATATCCGCCTTAAGATAAGCGGGGTGCTTACGATAACGATTATAAATCGTCGACATGGTTCTGGCATTCGCATCCCCCATGATCAACGCAGAACTCTCGCCAAATTTGACCTTTACGACCAAACTATCATCGTTCTTGCTTGCGTCTCCAGCATGACGCATAACCCAACTATAGTCATTAAAATGTGAAGGATTGAAGGCAAGAACGCTAAACTCGAGTTCCTTATCTAATTTGAGGGCATCCGTAATCAAGCTCTCACTTATCCTCGTCTCCTCCGTGTCGTTCCCCAAATAATGAAAAGGCTTTTCGGGATCAGCATGTAAACAGGCCGCATAAGGTTTTGTGCACACCTGACAATCTTTTGAGAGTTCTGATACCTCCTCCTGCAGCCCTTTATAGGCTTTTCTTGAACTGTCGAGCTTTTGTTCATAAACAAACGGTCGATACGTCAGCGCAGGGATAAAAATACGCGTGCCCTTTGCAAACATACTCTCAAGCCATGGCCAAAATTTTATTTTGTTTGCAACGTCATAGTCCTCAGGAAGTCCACCTAAAATAATATTTTCAATAAAATCGTCAGAGCCCCCGAAAAGATCAGGAAGCCACGCATAGTGATCTATATCAGGGTGACTGATAAGCACTGTTTGCACGTCAATCTGTGTTTTCTCTATGACATCCTCAGATTGAATTTTCTCACTTCCTAAGGCTTCTTCAGACAACTCACTCAGATAGAACTCAGCGCCTCTGTCTCCCAAAGAGAGACGAAGATTTTTTATAAGGTTCTCTTTAATATCGCGTGCACTGAGTGGAGTTTTGGTGCTCATCTTAAGATCAGCAATATCCAAAGTGGTGACATTAGATGTGCGCGTTTTGGTATTTTTGCGAGCTTTTGTAGAAGGAATTTGTTTCGAGCGATAGTACACCTGTTCTTTTAAAAAAGAACTGGAGCCTCCATCAACCATAATAACTCGCTGCTCATTTTCTCGAATAGCTCTTATTGTGCAGCATTGACCCTGACCCATCTGATTTACATCTAAAAATACACGAAGTTCACTCGCTGCTGCTGTAAAACAGAATAAAGAGACATAAAGAACCCTGCAGGACAAAACAGCCCCTTTCCAGACATCGAGCATGGGGTCTCAATCCCAGAGCGAACCTTTTTTCAACACAAAGTCATGGATCTTTTTTGCAAACGCGAGGGAATCAATGCCGGGCCCATAGTGCTTGCGCCACTTTTCCCACTCATCCCCGCGCTTAAACTCCTTGAAAAAGGACCTCGGCAAAGCACAAGCGCGCGAGGATCCTAGGGCCATTGCGCCTTCTATGGCATTAAACATCTGGTCAACATGATTTGAAATTTTTTCTGCGTATAATTTATCTGACCTGTCTTGATTCTCACTTTCTTGAGCTAAAATCCTGATCATACCCCAATGAAGATCTACTAAAGCTTCACAACCTGCAGGATATCCATGGTCAGCCGCGAGCTTCAAATACCCCATGCCTCGTTGCACGTCCTCTTCACTCAGAGATTGAACGTTGCGCAGGTCTTCAAGAAACTTTCTGTCCCCCACGTAGGTTTGTCCCAGCAACAAGTAGCCTTCAGCCAAACCTTGCTCGCCAGATTTGAGAAAATACGCGCGCGCTTCTTCTATCAGTTTTTTACGCCACGCGTGACGCCCAAGAGCAAGGTGTGCCAGAGGATAGTTTTTATCGCTAGCTCGTGCCAGGATTGCATGTTTTTTCTCAGGATCGGATTCTATTTCTGCTGCCTTAAGAAAGGCAGGAAGGTAACCTCGTTCACCTAGGCCTAAAAAATCTTCAACACCTGGCGCCTTGGGAAGGACACGCCTTCTGTAATACTGATCCATAAGATGAAGATACTCACATTTCAGTAAGGCTTGTTCGGGCCCTCCAAGGCCTGCTGTATTTTTTTGCTTTGACGTTTCAGCCAACGCACTTAGCGTTTGTCTTTGAGCTCCCGAGTCTAAGAATAGTGGAGCTTGGCTTGCCTGCCACATGACGGCGAATATTTCAGGGTGATTTTCCAAACCCTGCAATCCTTCCCGCGCGGCCCCCAGCAACCCCTCGACAATGTCATGATATTCATCGGAAAAAGGCGTGAATCCGCGCTCAAACTTTGCCAAGGCCATCGCAAGATAAAGCATGCTGATCGGATCTTGATAGCGCGCACTGATTGCAAGACTCATCAGCGTATCGCGTCGATAAAGTCGATGGCATGCACTGTCCAGATCAGCCCAAGTCTCTAGACCATCGGGGCGAAAAATTTCTCTGCCAATGCTCTTTTTGAGGGATAAGCTGTTGGTATGTGCGCCAATATCTCTTCGAACACTGAGTAGTTTCCACTCCTCTTCATCCTTTAAGCTCTCAAACTTTTCATAAGTGACTTTTAGTCTTTCTGCTGACCGTGACTGCAGAGCTTTCTCCGCTTTAGAGCGAATCTTTTCCACAGTTTGCTCAAGTTTTGAAAGCGATGTGGCCGTAGGTTGCTGGCGAGGAAAAACCGTTTTTTTAACCTCAATTGGTGCGGGAACTACCAATGGTCCGATATTTTCTTTATTTTCATCACACAACAATGGATTCGTTGCCTGAAGGACGCACGGCAACAAAGAGAGGTTCAATCCAAAAACAAAGGTGAAAAATCTGCGATGGCGCATGGCTTATGTCTCACTTTTGAGAGCTATTTCAATTAAATGAGCTTAAAGGTGAGACATACAGGGCGCTAAGTGCAAATTAGGTTAACTTTCTAATGATATCATATGGTTAATCCGGACTTACTCCATCTTTTTGCGCAGAGCAAACTTATCCTTTCTGCAAAATCAAGGTTGCCCATTCTCCAATATGGGTTGCCTCCACAAAGCGAAATCCCTGATCCAAATAGGCCTTCAACACGGCCTCTTGTTGTGCAATCAACAGGCCAGAGAGGATCACGTATCCTTCAGGCGCTGTGTAGCGATACATATCAGCTGCTAAATGAATCAATGGCTCTGCCAGAATGTTCGCTAAGATTATATTATGAGGGCACTGTAACGCCGTATGGCTGAAACCCTCACTATGATAAGTTTGGATGGTATTCAAGGCGTTATCAGTAGCATTTGCGCTGGCTCTCAATACCGCTTCTTCATCGTTATCTGCAGCAATAACAGCGCTTTCTGGGAAGAGACGAGCTGCTGCCATCGCCAAAATAGCTGTGCCACATCCAAGATCCAGGATTGAGTCATAGCTCATTTTTTGAGTGGCTAATTTTTGCAATGCTAAGAGGCACCCTTGGGTGGTCCCATGCTGCCCTGTACCAAAGGCCGTTGCTGCGTCAATTAACAAGCAAATCTTATTTTCAGGCAAAGGATCAGTAATGTGCGATCCATAAATATAGAAGTCGCCAACGTTAAGAGCCGGAAAATGCTTGCGATTTTCAGCCAGCCAATCCCGCTCTTGCAGCTCCTCAAGGGTGTACTCCACATCCAGCTCAGCAGCTTCAAACAATTCATGAAGGCCATCTTCATAGGGTTTATCTTCAAAAATGGCAATGAGACCCCAACCTTTTGGATCTTCGAACCAGCTGGTTGCATCCGCGATTTCACTCAAAAGATTCGCCAATCGCGTAGCATTCTCTCTATTTTGGACGCTTTTTAGTTGCCACATGGTACTTGTGCCTTATGTTTTCCCCATAAAAAAAGATTGGCCAGCATACCCTAAATCGATTGCAAAAAGCCAATGAAACTTATGTCACAAAAAGTGGAATTTTTTAGTGCAAATGATCACCTATATGGGATAAGCTGAGGTCCTGAAGTCACGTTGATCGATACGGGGCAAAAAGCCTCAACGTTGGAACAATGGTTGTAAGACGCGTACTATCTTTTTTTTCAGCCCTTCGTGCAGTGCCTGGCGGCATCTGGGCTATCGGTTTCATCACAATGATGATCAATATTTCAACCATCATTGTGTTTAGTTTATCACCAAGTTATCTCACTCAAGTCGTTGGTGTCAGCATGCGTGGCATCGGACAGTTAGAGGGCGTTGTTGAGGCAACATCGTGGCTCACGCGAATTTTTTCAGGTGTCATGATCGATGCGTTTCACAAGCGTCGCCCTGTATTGATGGGGGCCTACGCTTTAACCGCTTTTGCCCGGGTCATGTTCGTGCTTGCCCCTACTTTTGGGATGATATTCGCCGCTCGTTTTCTTGACCGCATGAGCAACGGCATCCAGGCAACTCCTCGTGAAGCCATGGTCGGTGACCTGGCCCCCAAAAACCTCAAAGGTATCTCGTTTGGTTTGCGCCAAAGCATGACCATGATGGGGTCGCTCATTGGCGCTCTTATTATTCAATGGGGTTTCAAGACTTGGGGCATGGATTACAAGACCCTCTTTTGGATTGCCACCATTCCTCCCATCGCCGCAGTGATTATCCTGCCCATGCTGGTGAAAGAGTCTGCAGCACCACGCTTGCAAAAAGCACCACGCCTTAGCTTCAAGCAAACCATTAATTTGGTCACGCAATTAACACCTGATTTTTGGCGTGTCTCCATGGTGGCGTTTGTGTATATGCTCTCCAACTTCAGTGGCGCATTTCTTATTCTGCACGCAACAAGGCACGGCCTATGTGATGGTGCTGAATCTCAAGCCATGATCGTGCAAAACTTGGCGACCATGGTCTCAGCGCTGCCCGTTGGCTGGCTTGCCGATCGCATTGATCGCCGCTACATCATTGCCATTGGCTTCATGGTAGCTATGGGTGCAAACGCTTTCCTCGCTCTTGCAACCCACTCAGATCACGTTTTGATGGGCGCTGGTCTCTGGGGGCTCCAGGTCGGTATTATTCAAAGCTTGCTATTGACCAAAGTAGCCGATACCACAACCCAAGAAATCCGTGGAACTGGTTTTGGTGTCTACTATCTTTTGGTGGGAATCGCTGTCTTCATCGCCAATAAGATTACTGGACATCTTTTTGAAGAAAGCCCAATGCTTGCTTTCACAGTCAGCGGTTGCTTTGCGGGCCTTGCGATTCTGGGACTTCCCTTCATCAAGGCCACCAGTGAGGCTAAACGCCCATAAAGCGCCAAGGAAAGAAGTTATGCTCTCTCAAGCCCAGCACGAAACAGATGTAGCCATTATTGGTGCGGGGCCTGTAGGTCTTTTTGCAGCATTTGAATGCGGCATGATGCGTCTAGGCTGCCACCTGATTGATACCCTGGATACCTGGGGTGGACAGTGCGCCGCACTTTACCCAGAAAAACCCATCTATGATATTCCAGGCTTCCCTCAAGTTGATGGCGCCGAGTTGGTTACCCGACTGCATCAACAAGCCGAGCCCTTCAAGCCCACCTATCACCTTAATCAGCAGGTCGAAAAGCTCTCAAGAACTGCTGATAACATATGGTTGCTTGAGACATCGAAGGGCACAACAATCAAAGCCAAGGTTGTTATCATCGCAGCTGGTGTGGGCGCGTTCGGCCCCAACCGTCCACCACTCGATAACCTTGAACACTTTGAAGGCACGAGCGTTCACTATTACGTAAAACGGCGCGAAGATTTCCGTGGCAAGCGCATTGTGATTGCCGGCGGGGGAGACTCAGCAGTCGATTGGGCGATCTCTCTGGCTGATGTGGCTGAGCATATTTACGTTGTACACCGCCGTCCTAAATTTCGCGCTGCTCCAGAAAGCTCAGCACAACTCGAGAAGCTTGCGCATTTAGGCAAAATTGAATTGGTTATTCCTTACCAGCTTCATGGGCTCAACGGCTGCAATGGTCAGTTGGAGAGTGTAGAAGTCGCGACCCTTGAAGGTGAGATTAGAACGCTTCCAGCGGACACGCTGCTGCCTTTTTTTGGCCTTGCGATGAGCCTTGGCCCCATTACAGAGTGGGGACTTAGCTTTGATAAGAATACTATCGCTATCGATCCACTGACCACGGCCACCAACTTACCTGGTATCTTTGCTATTGGTGATGTGGCCACATACCCCAACAAACTTAAATTGATCTTATGTGGATTTGCTGAAGCAGCTCAAGCGGCGCACCAAGCCCGTCACTATATCCATCCGGATGAGGCTTGGCACTTTGAGTATTCAACAACCAGCGGCGTACCTCACGCTTAAAGAGAGTAATCTCGGCCTTGGGAACCCTCACGCGCGTCACTTAGATAACTGTTGATCACTGTCTCGACGTCGCCTTGTTCGATAATAGATCCGGCCTTGAGATAAACGGCGCGGTTACAGAATTGCCGAATCAGGGCCATGGAATGGGATGTTAAAACCAAGATAGGCGCACGTTCCATAAATTGCTGAAGGCGAGCTTGGGCTTTTTCAAAAAAGTGCTGGTCGCCCACACCGATACCCTCATCCAGCAGCAAAATTTCTGGTGTGATTGATGTGGAAATGGCAAAAGCAAGGCGGGCTCGCATACCCGATGAGTATGTGCGAAGTGGCATAGAGAGAAACTCGCCAAGCTCTGTAAATTCCTCGATTTCAGGAATTTTAGCTTCCATCTCTTTTCGGGTATGACCTAAGTAAACACCCGAGAGAATAATATTTTTATAACCTGTTGCTTCTTCATCCATGCCGAAGCCAGTGCCCAGCATGCACGAGACGGCACCATCACGCTTAATCTTGCCGTGGGTTGGCTCGTAAATGCCTGCCATGACTTTAAGAAGCGTGGTTTTACCCGCACCGTTGCCCCCAATAAGGGCCACTCGATCGCCTTTTTGGATATCAAGCGAGACGTCCTGAAGAGCACGAACCCACGTGGTATGGTCTTTAGAACTCACGCGTCCGGCGCTCACAATGCGCAAGATATTACTGCGTATGGATTGTGCTTCCGTATTGAACACGGGATATGAAAGTTGAACTTTATCAAGCGTCAGACGTGCCATGGGGCATCTCCTAAAGCCAGAAAATGAGTTTGCGGCGATATATCGCGTAGCTCATGAAGGCAATAAACAAATTGAGAAAAGTGATGGAAAAGATCACCATCATGTAGCGCGCACTGGGCAGTCCCCCCAAAAGAGGAGACCGCATAAGCTCAACAAAATAAGTCATGGGGTTCATCTCCGCAAGGTATGCGCGCTCTTTCAGATTTTGCACTTGCCACATGATGGGCGTCACAAAGAACACCATGTTCATCAGCGTTTGCACCGCTTGACCCAGGTCGCGAAATCTCGCGCACACCATTCCAAGCCAGATACCCACAGCAGCCGCATTAATCGAGACAATCAAAATACCTACGATGAGACCGATGAAGGAAATATCCATAAAGCGGCCAAGATAAAGGAGAATAATTAACACGAGAGGTAAATTATGCAAGTAAATGATAAAATTACGTACCACCATACGTAAGCAAAAGCTAAAAGGGCTAATGTTCAAATTCTGCAAGTAAGGATTAGCTGCAACGAACACGTGGGTGCTTTCATTCACCACCGTGGAGATAAAGGCCCATCCTAAAAATCCTGTGGCAAGGTGAGGATAAGTATCACTTAAAGCAGTCCCAAAGAGGCTTGCGCTTACAACACCCATACCAAGGATGGTCGCACCCAGCGTTAAAGCAACCCAAATTGGCCCCAAGCGCGTGCGTTGATAACGCAACACAATATCTTGCAGCCCCATATAGGCCCACAGATCATAATTTAATAACGCTGCGCGAAGATCTCGGTAGGCGTTTTGCATCAATTTGACCAAACGCATGGGCTATAATTTACTCATGTTACTGATTAATTACCTAGCATTTCTCTGCTAGCGAACATTCGCATTATCAAGAGACAGTCGTCAAGAGATTTTGCTGGAATCTAATTCAAAGAGAAATTGCGTTCAACCGAAAGTCGATGAACGCGTCTTTGCAATTTGTTAAATGCCTCGTTTTCAATTTGGCGCACGCGCTCTCTGGATATATTTAGCATACTTGAAATAACTTCTAACGTCACAGCAGGTTCCTTGAGGCGCCTTAGAGTCAGCACCTGTAATTCGCGTTCATTCAAACTGGATAGTGCTTCTTGAGTCAGTCTTAATCTTTTAAGCTTTTCATCTTCGTAAAGAACCTGCTCTTCCTGGCCCATCGACTCATCCTCAAGCCAGTCACCCCACTCACTCTCGGTCTCGCCATGCAAGGGAGCATTTACTGAATAATCTGGCCCATTCAGGCGCTGATCCATTTCCAAAACTTCTCGTGTTTGTACTGCCATATTTTCAGCAATGCGCTCGGCCACCTCTGGTGTCAATTGATCATGAGATTGCAGGCCAAGGTTGCGTCGCTCGCGTTGCAAACCGAAAAAGAGTTTTTTTTGTGCAGCCGTCGTGCCGATGCGCACCATGGAAAAATTGCGCATAACATATTCATTAATGTGGGCTTTGATCCACCACATGGCATAGGTAGAAAAACGTACACCCTTATCGCCATCAAAACGCCGCAACGCCTCGACAAGGCCTATATTGCCCTCAGCCACCAAATCTTCCAAAGGGATATCATAACCGCGATATTGGCTTGCGACTTTTAATACCAAGCGCACGTGGCTATTGATCAACTTATCGCCTGCGCGCGTGTCGCCTTCTTCTTGATAACGCTTTACCAAGTCTTGCTCTTCTTTTTCCTCAAGCAATTCATATTTACGTGTTTCGTGGATCAGATGCCGCAACGCATCGGGATCCCGTCCCACCTGAGGGCGACGGGCTTCTTGCGCGATTTCTCTTATTTGTTCTTCCCGACGTGTCGGCATTTGAACCTCCCTGTTCATTCTGATCCTGACACAAAGAGGTAGATTTTTTATTAATAGGTATTATTTTTGTCAAACAACTATCGAAAATTTCAACTTACTTAATTTCTTTTCGAAAATAACGTTTCGCGTAGGGACCATCATTGCCATAGCCCAACCGGCGATAAAAGGCATGGGTACCATCGCGAGAACGACGCACATTTGAAGTCAGGTCAATCACAGCGGGCGCACAAGCCTGTGCCAGGCCTTCAACGTGCTGGAGCAGCGCTTTTCCCACGCCACGTCCACGATAGGACTTATCAACAACCAGCCCCTCAATATGAAAATGCCACTTATTAACGATCAATCTTCGTGTTTGAGTCCATGCAACCCATCCGACAACATGACCATTAACCACGGCAACGGCCACCCCATAGTGTGAGCGGCCCAGATAAGACGAGAGGTTGCAGTGTATTTCCTCATAACTTAGAGGATATCCTAATTGCGCGAAAAGTGGCATCAGGCTTTCTACGTCTGACTGCATCGCGGGCCGAATCCTTACATCCGATAGCATCACCTTGCTTACCTCTTTGAGCCAATTTAACCCAAATTCTCAACTTCACTTAAAGGATACAACGTGTAGCTTTTATTCCGCAAAATACAGTGCAATTTTAATTCATGAATAGTGGGCGAAAAGGTGTGATGATAAGCCTTCGTCATTATTTATTCGCAAGGGATGAGCCAGAATACTAGCAATGGCAGCCACAGTGACGTTAATAAGCTAACAATAACGTATGGGTTAATTCTTAAAGACTAAAAACCAAAGCAGACCCTTGCATGAGTCACCAAGCTGATATTAACTAGGGAACATCCCTCAGACATCACCCATTTGAACCTAATCTAATTTTGCGATGCCTTACCTCAGTCAAAAGTTCAGTTACCTCTGGTTAGACCAACAGCGCAAAAAATTATCTTGATCCGCGCGCTTTGTTGTTGGTTTAACGAGTTCTAAAAATCCGCTTGAATAATGTTTGCCACTTGCGGAACTTGCCCACCTGAATTAATCAAAGACGCCAAGGCGCACAGTCAGGCCCATCCGTTGCCTGGGCTGCATGATCGAGCCAGTCACACACCTCACCTAACGCTATATGGACGCTCACAGTGAGTGTCTTGACTTCAAAGTGTTTTCAATAGCTATAAAATCAGCTGGAGGATCAACTTCAAATTGGCGAAGCTCGCCATTTTTTGGATGACGCAGCTGAAGGCGCCATGCATGAAGACAAGGACGGGTGTTACCATCAGTCAGATCTTGAATGACCTTTAAAATCTCACCCGGGACACCGCGCGGTGATTTGCCATACTGCGGATCACCAATGAGCGAATGGCCAATGCTGGTCATGTGCACACGAATCTGGTGGGTGCGACCCGTATCCAACTTGCATTCCACAAGACTTGCGACGCGCCCAAACGCTTCACGCGTGGTGTAGTGCGTGCAGGCTGGTTTACCGCCACTTTTAACAATGGCCATCTTTTGACGGTCATGGCGGCTACGGCCAATGTTGCCCTCAATAGTGCCAGCAAGGGGATTGGGAACCCCCCAAACCAAGGCTAAGTAAATTCGCGATAGGGTGCGATCAGCAAATTGCGCACTGAGACTTTGGTGTGCGGCATCATTTTTGGCGACCACCATCAAGCCACTGGTCCCCTTATCCAAGCGATGGACAATACCTGGTCGCTCGACACCTCCTATTCCAGATAAGCTATCTCCACAGTGATGCAGCAGTGCATTGACTAAGGTCTGATCTGCTTGCCCGGCCCCTGGGTGCACCACCAGACCCGCAGACTTGTTAATAACGATGATATCATCGTCTTCGTAAATGATATCAAGGTCCATTTCTTGCGGTGCTATATGAGAGGGAATAACAGGGGGAACGGTGATGATAAGGCGCTCGCCGCCTTTAAGTTTGAGAGAGGCAGCAGCAACCACCACACCATTGAGACTAACAAACCCTTGATCAATAAGCTCCTTGATTCGGGTACGACTGAGGTTCTGCGCTGTCTTGGCTAAATATGCATCGAGGCGGGCACCTCGAACCGCCTCGTCAACATGGACTTCTATATTTTCTTCCAGCAAAGCTCCAGGGCTCCTATTAGATAAGTCTTATTTCTTATCTTGCTTAGGCTTGTCCTGGGAAGATTGCAAGGAAATCGGTACATACCGCAGTGTACCCCCACGATTGATCAACATCAGCACCTGTTTACGGCCAGCTTTGCGGCTTTCCTCAATCATCTTGGTGACTTGCGTTGGGGTTGTAACTTTTTCCGTGCGCGCACCGACGATAATTTCCGCAATAAGATCGCCTGGGCGCAAGCCTTTTTCAGCAGCATCGCTATCTGGATCCACATGGGCGATCATCACGGCCTTGGTATCATCAGGCAATCCATAACGCTCGGCATAGTTGGGGCGCAAGGGCTGCAAGATCATCCCCAATACCCGCTCTCCCTTGGCTGGAGGTGGCATGCCGTCGTCATCTTCCTCTGCGATGAGGCCCGCTTCTTCAGCTTCTTCAAATTGTCCAACCACGGCTTCAAGGTTAACCTCTTTACCACCGCGCCACACGGTTATCGTTGCTTTCTGGCCAATGGCTGCCTCGCCCACCAAGCGCGGCAAGGCGCGAATATCTTTTACCACCTGGCCGTTGAACTTGATGATCACGTCACCGCGTTTAACACCAGCTTTTGCCGCAGGGCTTGTGACCACCACCTGCTTAACAAGGGCGCCCGTGGGCTTATCAAGACCCAGAGCTTCTGCAGTCCCCTTGTCCACCTCTTGTAACTCGACACCAAGCCAACCACGCTTGGTGCGCCCAAAGTTTTTCAATTGCTCGATGACGGTACGAGCAATATCCACTGGAACACCAAAGCCAATACCAATGTTGCCGCCATTCGGTGAGAAAATGGCTGTACTGACACCCACCACCTTACCTTGGGCATTGAACATAGGACCGCCCGAGTTACCCATGTTAATAGACGCATCGGTTTGGATATAACCATCAATATAGTCGGCTGCTGCAAGTCCCCTTGCGCGCGCTGACAAATCACGGGCAATGTTAGAGACAATACCAACTGTCACCGTGCCACCCAAACCGAAGGGGTTGCCGATAGCAATCAGCCAATCGCCGACGCGCAGATCTTTTGGATCAGCCCATTCGACCGTAGTAAGCTTTTTATCCGTTGCAACTTTCAGCAAAGCCAGATCAGTTCGGCGATCCCGTCCCATCACTGTAGCTTTGAGTTCAGTATCATCCTGCAGGATCACCGTAATCTCATCAGCATCAGCAATGACGTGATTACAAGTGACAATCAGAGCCTCTTTGCCGTTTTGTGAGATAATGAAGCCCGAACCTAAAGAGGTTGTCTTACGAGGGCGTGATTGCGGATTCCCTTCAAAGAAATACCGGAAAAATTCCTCAAACGGCGAGCCTGGAGGAAAGTTGGGCATGTCCATGGGAGGACGCTCGCGCGACACTTCTGTGGTGGTCGAAATATTCACCACTGCGGGCAACAGGGGCGCCACAATATCCGCAAAGTTATTGGGCGGCGTGAGCGCAGCTGCTGCGGGGGTTTGCCATCCAAAAGCGCCGAAAGCCAAGAGAATTACTGTTTGTCTGAGCTTTAATGGCATAAAATCAACCATAAAACGTACCTCTAATTTCCAATATGCATTTTTCTAAAAATGTCTGAATACAGTAACAGAATTTATTTTCCTTGTTGATTCAGATATTTAAAAAACTCTCCCTCGGGGCTCAAAACCCATGTGGTATTGCCAGATTGCAACGCTTCCTGGTAAGTCTGTAATGAGCGCCAAAACGCAAAAAATTCTGCGTCTTGATTAAAAGCATTGGCATAAATTTTGGCAGCTTCTGAATCCCCCTGACCACGAAGAATTTCGCTTTCACGCTTGGCCTCAGCCAGAATAATGGTTTGCTCACGATCTGCTTGGGCGCGAATACCTTGAGCAAGCTCGTCACCCTTCGCGCGCTCTTGTTTTGCTTCTTGCTTACGCTCGGACTCCATGCGCTTGAAAATAGCCTCGCTGTTCTCCTTAGGCAGGTCAGCGCGCACCACGCGAACATCGATCACGCCCACACCAAAACCTTCAGCAGAACCCCGCACTTCTTCAAGAATTTCACTCATAATGCGTGAGCGGTTTTCGGAGAGCATCTCGGAGAGAGGCACGCGTCCCAGCACGCGCCGCATAGTAGAGGAAACACTGGCCGCCAGGCGGTTTTGAGCTCCTTCAACCGTTGCAACGGTCTTATAGAAAGTCAGCACGTTGTTGATGCGAAAGCGCACGTAAAGGTCAACCACTAGGCGTTTTTGATCCCCTGCAGTGACCTCGATGGCGGGCAAGTTGTAATCGAGCAAGCGCTTATCATAGTAGAGCACTTCCTGAATCAACGGCACCTTGAATTTAAGGCCTGGGTCTTCAATCACGCGCTGGGCTTGACCGAACTGCAGCACCAAGGCTTGTTGGGTTTGCGGCACAATAAAAGCTGACAGTAATACAGCTGCCATAAGACCAAGCGCCACAATCAGTCCTGCAAAAAACTTCGCTTGAATTTGAGGCGTACTCATTGGCCATTCTCCTCAGCAGGCTTTTTGGGTGTTTCTGTAGGCTTCATATTTGGTAATGGCAAATAAGGCAGCGCAGATTGCGCCTTACCGTTGGGCAAGACCATCTTTTGCGCATCTTTGAGGATACCGCCCACACCATCGATATAAAGACGCTTTTTGGTCACCTCGGGCGCAGCTTTGTATTGCCCTAATACGGCTAGAAAGCGTTGAGTCTCACCCTGAGCGGCAGCAACCACCGACTGGCGATACCCTTCCGCAGCCTGCAAGATTTGCTGCGCCTCACCTCGTGCGCGCGGCACAACTGCATTTTGATAGCTTTTAGCATCGTTAATTTTACTCTCACGATCGGCTCTGGCACGCTGCACATCCAAGAATGCATCGCGAACTTGCTCGGGCGGATCCACGCTTTGCAGGCGGACTTCATGGATTAAGATACCCAACTGATAGTCGTCCATCATCTTTTGCAACAAGGATTGGGCTTTTTCGGCAACCTCTGCCCGTCCTCTCGTTAAGGCAAAAGCGATTGGTGTTTGGGCAATCACCTCACGCACAGCACTTTCGGCAGCAAATTTCACCATTTGCTCTTGACGTGCGTTATTGAAGAGAAACTGTTTGACGTCCTTGATGGACCAAAATACCGTGAAAGTAACAGAGACAATGTTCTCATCGCCGGTGAGCATGAAGTTACGACTCTCTTCACTTTGCAGGGCTGCAACAGAAGTGGAGGCAATGCCGCTATCAACGCGGTTCAATTGAGAAACTTTGGTTACAATGACTTGCTCAACAGGTGCGGGGAAATGATAACGCAAGCCAGGCTGGGTAATAGTGGTGAACTTACCAAAGCGTAATTCAACACCCAATTCGCCTTCAGATACCCGGTAAAACCCGCTTGAGAGCCAGAGAGCAGCCACAGCGAGAGCGGCCAAACCTGCCATTTTTCCGGGATGACGATAGTTATTCATCAGGCGCTGCAAATCTTCTTGACGCTTCTTGAGTAACTTTTCCAGATCAGGGGGGGTAGGCCCTTTGTTACCGCCACCACCCCAAGGGCCTTTTCCACGCCCTCCCCAGGGTCCATCACCGTCTTGCCATGCCATGTTTGACCACCCAACTATTTTTGTTTTGTAACTCTTCTCTATTCTTTATAAATGAGCTTAGGCGTTCCCACAATCCAAGTTCGTTGCCATGTCATCATCAAGCCCGATTTCATCGATTCTAGCCTGCCTAAAAACTTTCAGCCATCCCGCACGACCTGAGCTAGGCGATATTGTAAGCTGCGAACTTGTGGCTGGTGTGGCCGCAAAAGAGTCCACCGTGACGGTAAGCCTTCATGCCACCTATGAAGAAGCGCAAGCCTGGGAATCTTGGCGCCAACAGATGCGCCAAGCTCTTGAGGCATTACCGGGTGTGGAAAGAGCCCTTGTCGTATTCACAGAACAAAAGACCCATTCCCAGGCTGATGCCAAACATCAGGCTATTTCCCGCGGCCAATGGGCTTTGCGTCAGTTCAAACATATTATCGCTGTGGCCTCTGGCAAAGGCGGTGTAGGAAAGTCTACAGTGTGTTTAAATTTGGCAGCAAGTCTAAGTCAACTGGGACTTCGTGTTGGCATTCTGGATGCAGATATTTATGGCCCCTCATTGCCTAAAATGCTCGGTCTTCATACTAAAGCCGCCATTGAGGAAAATAAAAAACTCCAGATTTTAGAAGCCCATGGCCTTTATGCAGCCTCAATTGGTTTTTTGATTGATGAAGAGCAGCCGGTCATTTGGCGTGGCCCCATGGTGCAATCAGCTGTCAGGCAGTTGTTGCAGGATGTCAATTGGCCGTCATTGGACGTGCTTTTGATTGATCTACCACCTGGTACTGGCGATATTCACCTTACTTTGGTGCAAAAAGTTAAGCTTGATGGCGCAGTGATTGTTTCAACACCTCAAGATTTGGCTCTGTTGGATGCCAAAAAAGCGCTTTTCATGTTTCAAAAGCTTCACATTCCTATTTTGGGTCTTATTGAGAATATGAGCGTTTTCACATGCCCAAACTGCGGTCACGACAGCGCCATCTTCACCCACGGGGGCGCTGAACGCGAAGCCAAACGCTTAAAGATCCCCTTTTTAGGCGCCGTCCCCTTGGAAATGGAGCTGCGTGAAAGCGCGGATAAAGGGAAGCCGTATGTACAGGCCTGCAGAGGCGCCACTGCTTTCAAGATTTTTGAGCAAGCAGCTCAAAGCCTTGTTGCCCGGCTCGATATCAAGCAAGCAGCTTAAAACTTACCGCACATTCCAGGGACTAAGAACCAAAACGTTATGGGGCTTCTGCTTTATAGCAGGGTGCCCTGCCGTTAGGCTGCAAGGGTCAAATGACGCCGGGTTTCTTCGTAAGCCCACTCTAGCCAAGGACTTAATGCGGCGATATCATCAGCATCTATCGTTGGGCCGCACCACAAGCGAAGTCCTGGCGCTGTTGCAACATGGTTCTTAATATCATAAGCCACATGATGCTGCGCTAATAGAGCGCAAAAATGCTCAACAAAGCGCCATTGGTTCACCACATCCATGTGCAGCAGAGCTGGAATACATAGCGTTACGCTGACCTCAGAGCGCTGCACCTCATCATCTACCATGAAGTCAAGGAACGAGGACTCTTCAACCAGTTGTTTCACCGCATGATAATTGCGCTTGCCACGCTCTAGTAAGGCAGGAAGACCACCGATTTCCCTCGACCACTGCAAAGCATCAAGTGCATCTTCAACACACAGCATGGAAGGCGTATTGGCAAGCTTAGCCTCGAACAAAGTTTGGCGCACTTTCTCGCCATCTTTGAGGCGCATCAGATAGGGAATTGGCCATGATGGTGTGTAGGCTTCCAGACGTTGAAGTGCGCGTGGACTTAAGACCACGACACCGTGGCCTCCCTCACCGCCCAAGCCCTTTTGCCATGAAAACGCCACCGCATCCAGCCTCTGCCAGGGCAGATCCATAGCAAAGGCAGCAGAAGTGGCATCACAGATGATCAATCCCTCCCGATTATGCGGAATCCAATCCCCTGACTTTATAGAAAGGCCTGAGGCCGTGCCATTCCACACCACCATCACGTCTTTACTGAAATTCACTTGAGCAAAATCGGGCAGCTGTTGCGATGTGCCACGCATGACACGTAGATCGTTTGGGACAAGACGTTGCAAGTCACCCACCCAGCGTCCGCTGAAGACATCATAATCAAGGGCATCCACCGCGCGCGCGCCCACAAGATTCCACATCAGGCATTCCATTGCGGCCGTGGCAGATCCATTAATGATCGCTAACTGATAATCCGCAGGAATACCTAAGACCTCGCGCAGGCCCTGGTAAACCTCAGCTATACGCGCAACGCCAGCGCGAGAGCGGTGAGATTGGCCTACCAACGCGTTATCCAGAACGCTTGGCGACCAACCTGGACGTTTGGCGCAGGGACCTGAGGAGAAATAAGGGCGTTGGGGCTTAGGACTTATCATCGATCGCTTGACCTCACAAAGACACAGAAGCGAAAAATTTATACACGCTCAAGGGCTAAAAGTCGACTTTTTCGTGCAATCCCCCAGTGATAACCGCCTAAATTGCCATCAGAACGTACCACCCGATGACAGGGAATAATAATGGATAAGGGATTAGCACCAACAGCACTTCCGACTGCCCGGTAGGCCTTTGCATGGCCAATACTTTGGGCGATATCAGCGTAGGTTGTCGTGTCACCCGCTTTAATGCCGCGCAGCGATTGCCACACTTTAAGTTGAAAAGTAGTTCCCTGAACGAGAGTCTTGCGGGAGGGAAGCTGCTCAAAATCTTCGATCAACGACCCTTGCGCATGATCAGCAAAATCAAGGCGCACCAGATGATGCGCGTTGTAACCGAATTGTAAATACCCTAGATCTTGCCATGGCAGAACATAGTAATGAGTCGGGACTAGGGAAGGCCCCGACTGAAAAGCAAATTCCCAATTAAGCAGCGCAGGTTGTTTTATAGGTGTCATGAATCCTCTTGCGGGTGTATTCCCGCGCATTTGTAACAGCCTCGCTCAGGCTCAATCCAATCGCAATGTTCGAAGCAATCGCGGCTGTGAGCGTGTCACCCGTCCCCTCAGGCGCTTTATCACCATAACGCTCGCTTGAAAGCACTAAAGTTCCCTCATCACTGGCAAAAATATCATAAACCACATCGCCAATCAGCGAGCCACCGGTTAACAATACCGAACTGTTCCCCAGGGTCATGAGCATTTCTGCTGCATGGCGCATACTCTCAAGGTCACGAATCTCAAGACCTGTCAAACGCTGAGCCTCGCTAATATTGGGGCATAAAACGGTTGCCCTGTGAAATAAGCGACGCTCGTAGGCCCGCATGGCCGTTGGATCCATCACGACACGCTTCGATCGGGCTGAGGTCATCACCGGCTCCAGTACGATTGCGATTTGGTGATGAAGCACCTCTTGCTCGATAAAATCACCAATCAGATCCATCATGTCAGCGCCCACCAGCGCACCAATTTTGATACACCTTACATCAGGCGTCAGCACTTGGGTTAATTGTGAGCCAACAATCGGCGTGGACAAGGCGAAAAATTCCCCATCTTGCGGACTAACGCAATAGGTTGCAACTGAGCGGGCCTCAACGGCATGCTCGGTAGCAGTGATCACATCACGCGTTATACCTGCATACCCTCGAGGATCTAGTTTTCCAATGGTAAGAATTGTCGCCAAAGTGCACCTCACTGCTTATGTCGTTTTTGTCTATGCCCGAGCGTGTTTGAGCAGGACTTCTGCAATATCATCAGCGATGGAAGTTAAAAGTTCCTTATCATCACCCTCTACCATGATGCGAATCAGCGGCTCAGTACCTGAAGGACGCACCAGTAAACGACCGCTGCCATTAAGGCGTTTATCCGCTTTTTGAAGCGCTTTTATTACCTCATCCTGCTGTAAAACGGCACGCCCCATAACGTGTACATTTTTGAGAATTTGTGGCACCCGCTCAAAACAATGGGCAATTTCAGAAACCGGGCGACGCAGACGCACCAATTCTGAGAGCACTTGCAAGGCCGCAATTAGGCCATCGCCGGTACCTGCATAATCACTGAAAATAATATGACCTGAAGGCTCACCCCCCACGTTAGCGCCTAATTCGCGCATGCGGGCCGCCACGAAACGATCCCCCACAGCTGCGCGTTCCAGATTAAGTTGAAGGCTTTGCAGGTAACGCTCTAGCCCGAGATTACTCATCACTGTGCCTACCACAGCAGAAGAGCTCAAGCGTTGTTGTTGTTGCCAAGCTTTGGCAATCAATCCCAGAATCTGATCGCCATCAATTAGCTCGCCATGCTCATCGACCATCACCACCCGATCCGCATCTCCATCAAGAGCAATGCCTAAATCGGCGCGGGTATGCAGAACTTCCTGGCGAAGTGCAGATACATCAGTTGCACCAACACCGCGGTTAATATTGGAACCATCCGGACTGACACCTAGCGTCAGCACCTCAGCGCCCAATTCCCAAAACACGAGGGGTGCGACTTTGTAAGCTGCACCATTGGCGCAATCGACCACAATGCGAAGGCCTTCTAGGCTCATCCCTTTGGGAAAAGTGGCTTTGACAAACTCCACATAACGACCAGGTGCATCCTCAACGCGCTTGGCGCGTCCCAGGGCGTCAGCATTGACACCAACCAAAGGTTGCGAGCCCTGCACAATATCAGCAAGAGCTCCTTCTTGGGCGTCACTTAGCTTAAGGCCTGAGGCATCAAACAATTTAATCCCATTATCTTCAGCAGGATTATGGGAGGCAGAGATCATCACGCCAAGATCAGCGCGCATGGAGCGCACCAACATGGAAACGGCAGGCGTGGGCAGTGGACCCAGCAAAATAACATCAAACCCCGCAGAAATAAAACCTGCAGTCAGCGCGGGCTCGAACATATAACCACTGAGGCGGGTATCTTTGCCGATAATCACGCGACTTTGATGGCCTTGGCGGCGCAACAATTGGCCTGCTGCAAGCGCTAAGCGCATCGCCATTTCCGGGGTCATGGGATGAACGTTAGCCCGACCTCGCACCCCATCAGTGCCAAAAAGCTTTTGCATGATGCGCCTGCTCTAATTTTTGTGGATGACTTTAGCGTTGATGATCTTGCCCAGAACCTGGGAATCACCCACGATCACAACTTCCCCAGCATCTTTGGTAAATTCAATGTTACCACCAACAAAAGTGCTATCCTCAAGAGTGATCTTCGCGGCTTGCTCACAAGTAATTTTCGAGACGACGGATTCCTTGAAATCTGCTCGATTCCCAACGAGATAGACGCGATCGCGAAAATGGCTATTCACGGAAAGAAGATTTCCCTTGATGTGGCTTTGGCCGAAGATTTCACTATCTTTCAAACTTAAATCGCCATAAACAATGAGGTGTTCAAAAGCACTTTCATCAACACTTAAGTTGCCTTGAGCTTCGGTTTTTCCTCGAAACAAACTCGCCTTTAGGCTCTGCGGCTCTTTAAGCACCGTGTCCTTAGGCACGAAGGAAAGGGCGGTAGGATCAGGAACAGCTTGAACATGGGACAGGCCCATCAACACCACAAAAAGAATACTTAAAACGCGCACCATTAGTCCCACTTTCTTTACAAACATAAGTTTCTGTAATGGTGAAAACTTACCACACCTGCCTCGTCCAACCAAGGGTTGTGGGTCGTTTTGAATCACGTCTAATAAAAATCCCCCAGCCTTTGAAGAGCTGCAGGGATTGCATAGGGAAAATGTTTTTACGTTATTAATAATAAGCGTTAGTGGTTCGAGGAGCTGCTTGAGGATGATGGGGCACCTTCAGTATTTATCTCACTTACGTCGCCGTAGAGCTCAGCCACTTTTTGCGTATAAAAACCCAACATTTTCAATTTTTTGCGAATTTGAGCGATGTAAGGTGTTTCTATGCGTGTGCCTTTTTTGGGTACCACGATTGTCCCATGCTTTTCAAAGTAAACGTTCCATAACGCATTACCTGAATTCGGGAGGGCAAATTTAAGATGTGACCCTTGTTGCGACACCCGTTGACCTGTGATTGCTTCCATCAACGCGATGAACTTTTTGGGAGAAATATTGACTTTTTCATCAGAGATCTCACCGGGGAAAAGCTCTTTCGAAAAGAATTGGTCTAACACATCCTGATGGCCTTTGTTTAACCTATCAATAATATCGGCACGGCGCGGCAAGCCGTAGAAGACCTCGTTCTCGGTCTCTGTGAGAGAATTTTCAACCTGGGCGATGTGAATATTAGGTTGTTCTTGTTCCTTTTCTTTCTCTTTTTCCCGCTCTTGTTTTAATTTTTTTGGACGTTTTTTCTTTGCGGGTTTTGTTGACAAGCTTTGCATGTGGATGAGGTAATCCGTGCTGATATTATCCTCGAGCTTTGAAACCGCATCCTCTTGTCTTTGTGGGGCTGCCCTCACTAGAGAACGTGCTGATGATTCGGATGCCTCAGAAACTTCTAATTGCTTTGCAATACGCGCTTGCTCTTGGCGCAGGCGTTCCCTTAAAGCTTCCAAAATGGGCGTAGGTAAATTCTTGCGGTATTTACGTTTGACTACTGAGTCAGCGTTTAGAGTCTTTGCTTCCCTGGCGACTGTCGCGTTGCTAGCACCTTTAGAGGTAGTCGCCATAGAGGAAAAGATGTCCAAAATCTGATCACGCATATGGTACATCAACAGAGCCATTTCATCACTCTCTAGAAGCAATTGGAAAACAAGCGCTTCCACATGGGCTAGGTGGCGATCAAGACAACCCTTTTCCTTCAAGAGAAAACCGTATTTGTTGATCAGGTGTTTTGCATCTGCAAGAGCCTGCAATTTAAAGAGGTTAAAATCGATGAGACGGCTGATAAAAATAACATTTTCAGGGTCATAAGAAAGTGCCTCGTCATAAAAATTCATAATTTGAATCACCTTATGACGCTTTGCTTCATCCAGTATTTCAAAAGTATAAGCTGCCAGTACAGGCCACGACTGTTGTTGTAAAGACATGGCGAGTTCATAATTAGCCCTAGCTAACAGTTTGGTTATTAAAACATTTCTTGATGTTTTGTCTGAGGCGTAAGCTTCTTTGGCACGATCAATAAAGTTGAGGATATCCTGATGAGAATTTTCTAAATTCAAATCAAGAAGATACATGAGCTGAGCGTACAAACTTTTGTCGCCAAGCTTTAACATGACTTCTTTTTGCTTATGTGAGGGGTTAAATTTTGATCTATCAGAGGCGTCGAA
>CAYRKI010000006.1:0-1626 GCA_964424815.1 uncultured Thiotrichales bacterium
CACATTACCTCCACCGTCTACTAGACCGTACTCAGCAGTAATGCTAGAGCCAGTTGGTAGCTGTAGATCCACCTGTACACGAATGTTGGTTGGTGCTTCTTCTAGAGTTACAGTCTTTGAAACGTACGTGCTATTTAGGGCATTGCTTACACCGATCAAACGAATGGTGTGGAAGTCGAAAATACTTGACACGAAGCCTGTTGTATTCTCAATCTTAGCGCGAAGCGAGATGTTAGTAAAGACACCACCCAGTTCCTTAACGCTACCGCTTGGATCTAGAACACCCGAGTTGGATGCTGTAGCAAAACCGTCTGTAGAGTATTCCCAGGTAATCTTGGAACCCTGTGGTTGGATCTGAGCGACGAGCAGTTGAAGTTTGCTCACGCCGCCTGGGAAGTTGATAGTCTGGAAGTTGGCAATAGCGGTGGGTTGTACTTGAGCAGTGGTTAGCGCGAAGGTTAGATCAGAGAACTGATCTGGGGTCCAAGTAGACCCATTAGCAGAAGTAAGCAGTACACCTGTATGAGCTTGAGATTCAACAAGAGTGGGGTTGTTGTCGATCGTACGTTCACCAACCGTTGCCTTATACACAGAGTACTCAGCGGCTTCGGACAGGATAACGATAGCGTACTCTCTATCTCGCTCACAAAACGCTGGGTCCGAGAACGTTACAATAGTCTTAGCAGAAGCGTTGTTAGAAACGTTGACATCTGCAGGCTTAAGAACTGCTTCAGCCAAGATTGTATCACTCATAGGCAGACCAGCAATGGTCGGACGGATCTGAACCGTCACAGTCTTTGTGGTCTCAGTGTTTAAAGGTTTAGTCTTAAAGTATAGCTCAGCGCCAGTTACCAACGCGGCTCCACCCTGCTCACCGCCGAAACGGAAGGTTTGGGCTACTGGGTCGCGAGGCCACACTACAACCTGCTGCACAACAATCTCAGGCTGAACTGTTACGTTTGTTGTAACTGTATTTAGAGCCGAGTAAACCGCAGCTGTGCTAGTTACACCATTAGATAGACGTACTTCACGATTGCCGGTAGGAATTGTGTCAGCTGGGATAGTAAACTGCGCAAACACCTCACCATCGCTATTTGCTCTAACCGTAGTCTTACCGTTGAACAGTTGTCCACCGGCAGTTGTACCGTTAGCTGGTGAGTCTGGGGTAGCGTTTACAGCCGCGCCATCGATCGTCACAGCAAGATTATCAGCGAACGGAGGTAACCCAGTCGCACGAATCTTGATGACACGACTTGTAGCAAATCGCGCTAGTCCGCTAAAGACAATATTACGAGCGGACGAACCAGTGGTATTGTTCAGTGTGTTAGCTGTTAGTGCGACCGAGTTAACCGTGATGGTTCCACCGTTCTGGGTGTTGTTCATCGTTACGTTGGTAGAGCTTTGCGGAGCAGTATCTTGGTTCGGTGTGATGAACATAGCAGGCCCACGGCTAAATGCCATGTACGGGTTAACCAGTACGCTGCTAGTTGCCTTCTCTTGACTTACTCTAGTTGTGTTTGAAGTAAAGCTTGTGGTAACAAACCGATCAGTCTTTGTAATGTTTGTGCTTGTAGCCAAGTTCAATGTGGGGATAACCGTCTGACGGGTTTCCCCGGTCGTAATTTC
>CAYRKI010000006.1:1658-7391 GCA_964424815.1 uncultured Thiotrichales bacterium
AAGGCAACTGGAGCAGCCAAGAACAAAGCATTGTTGCTGTCAACTTTATCAAGGTTGGAGAACGAATCCGTTAGAATGCCCTTAAGCGGTACGGAATTAGCTACACCTAAACGAGCTTGAATGTTGAGGTTAGTAATAGCTTGGTTATACTCAGCTCTTTCAAGACGCTTCACTAGGTCATGAATTTCAGCCATAGTAAAGCGCTTTAGTTTTAGATCTTTGATGCGAGACGCAGCAGCACCTTGGTTAGCCACCAGAGAAATTTCTGCGATGGCTAATGTACCTACAGGAGTAGTCGGAGCAATTGCTACACGATCAGACTGCCCTAGCAAACGGCTGATCTCGCCAAGCTTATCAACGTAAATCAAATCTGAGCGGTTAAGGAACCAGTGATAATCGATTACCAAGTCACCATTTGGTGTATAGGTAACCGGATTGCCATTGATCGTACCAGTGAGCTTAACGGTTTGACTATCCATCAAGTAGATGTCTTTGTTATCGGTCGTGTCACCAATCTCTAGTGTTGCGTTGTAGTCAAGCTGCACGCTATAAGTGGCGCCGCGGGGAACCGTAACGCTTGCGCTGGCATTATCAGGATCTAACCAAAGAAGGCCTGTACCAGTAAAGGTGAAGTGGGTACCCTCAGTGTAAGTGTGTACCACAAATGTAGGGTCAGTATAGGTAACACTTACGATAGATACAATTGGGCCATCCACAGCTAAGAAGTCTTCTGATACGAATGGAGAACGCAGCGGTGTTAGCGTCTTACGCACGTGCATCGTAGCCTCGGTGATGCGGCTGACCGGCGTGTTGAACAGAGCACGCTGATTAGTTGCTGCGAACGTTCCAGTGTAGACGTGGAACTCGTTGTTAACGAAACGCTCGTCTTTGGCTTTAGGAATGAGAATCTTGGTCGGTGACGGCTTCTCGATACGGAAACCAGATACATAAGCTACACCAGCTTCGACTGTGACTGTCTGCGAAGCATCGACTACTCGTTGTGCAAGAGCTTCATCAGGCTCGTTAGCCAAACGAGTAATGTTTACAGTAGCCGCCAAATCATCTAGTTTCGTTGAACGGAACAGCAGTACGTAGTCAAGACGAGTGTCGTCGATACGGGTATCCATACCGTCTACGAGGTAAGACCCAGACTCTTCGTAGGTTCTAAGAGCTAGAGTTTGATTAAGCTGGTCGAACTGTGGTGGGATATTATTTGTAACAACTTCACCGAAACGCAAAACGTGTAGCGTAAAAGCATCTGGATCGTTGATCGTAAACTCAGCAGTGTAGGTCTGACGGTAGGCACCTGGTAGACCTTTGTTCTTTGCCCCTGTTACAGGGTCGGTTAGATCTGGATCATCAGTTTCAGTAACTGTAGTTGCAGTAAGCTTAACGCCAATCTTCTCTTCGGCAGAGCGCTCAATAGTCAAAGAACCAGCAGCAATATCATGGATAAATCCATAGGCGTAGATTTGACCGGCTTCAATAATACACGTGTTGTTCGTGATGGTTGGCTGCAGCCCCGCAATAATCGAACCATCCTTAAACAGGACGTTACCAAGCTGCTTGATGTTGTCCTGAACCACCGTCTGCATTTCATTCAGTTCAGGAACTTGCACAACGCGGCCAGGCACGAATAGAAGTTTCTTCCACTTCTTCGTGGCCCTGTTGTATCTATCATAAATCTGAAGGTTTGGCATCTACTGCTCCCTTAGAATGTAATTACGACGTTAATAATGTCACGTCGATTTAGTGCTCTTGGAATAGGTCTATCATGATAAATATACTCTATAATTCCAGGATCATCTACATGTACAGGCAATAAAACTGTACGACCTGGATTAGCAGCTAAATCTACTGGGTCTCTAACTAGACCGCTGAAGATACCAATCTGACGATAAGAAATATCTACAGGAAGCTCATCATAGTTAATTTGAGCCTGGATCCACACATGTCTAGCTTTTTCGGTGTAAGCATCATTAGCGTCTACAGTACGCCACTTCACACCATAAATTTCGATTGTGCCGTTGTCATCAGGCACGACTAATGTATTCTGACTAATTTTCTTGTAACCAACCACCTCTGTAAGTGCAGTTGCGTCTGCGTCAGGTTCGGGTGGGTTGGTATCATCGCCACCTAGATTACCACCATCCCAAGGTGTAGTCTTACCAATGGCAACATACACATCAGTCTTCTGAGTAAACTCTAAGGCTCGTCTAACGTGTGCTCGAACTGTTGAAACACCTACGTATTCTGGTGTTAGTAGTAAGGGCATTGATAATTACTCCTAGCTATCTACTATGGTTCCAAATGTCGTGCCATCTCCGATAGTATTTGGATCACCAAGCGAAATGGTTTGTAAAACGGCAGCTCCGGCCTGTATTTCAGTATACACTGATCCACACAAAAATTCACTTCTTGTTATGTTATATACATGCTGCCCTTGAGCCTCAGAAGCAATCATATCAGTCTCGATTATGCAATTTTTGCTCAAATTCGAAAGATTGAATGAACCATCAATCACAAACCCGTTACTTTCTAGCGTGGAGAACACTGGTGAATGTCTATCCAATGCAGCTACACGAATAATGTCGCCGCACATAATAGGTGTCTGTACAATCGAGAAATGGTCGTTGACAATATCCAGCGTGAAGTATAGGATTTCCATACCTGACGGGTAGAACGTTTCGGAAGCCATACCTTCAGGAGTAGAGGGCATCATCCCTTCGTACACCGGTCCGGCAAAATCGTTGGTTTCTAAGACAGTATTACCAACAACTACTAACTGGTTTTGCTTAGAGGTTCTTGGGTCTTGTGCACCATTTGGAAGCACATCAGCAGTGTTGTCGGGAATAAGAGGATCGTCATGATGGTAGTCAAGGAACTGATCTGGATGATGGAATGTAATCCAGTGCTTAACACCATAAGCCTTCATTACCTGAAGGAAGTTTTCTACGCCTGGTACTTCGCCGCGGGTTGGGTAGATAATGACATCAAATACAGCAGCGTTCCAATATAAAGGACTACCTAGGTAAGTATCACCAGAAGGAATAAAGTTCTCTGATGGTTTGGCTAAATTCTTCCAGGGCTCAAAAACTTCCGCATGTGGCACTAGCCGTAACAAGCCTGCTAGGATTGCTGGTTTAGTAATACGTTCGATTAGAAGTTCTTGTTGAATACGCACAGCATAATCATCGTCTAGTTCAGCAAACTGACGGTTAATGCCGTAGCCTTGACCCAATAAATCAAGCAGGACGTCTGTTGCAGTCTCAAGAGTGTTGTTGTATTTCATCTGCTCAGTCGCAACGATAAACGGTGAAACCGTTTTAATCATGGCGCGCAGGATTTGGCCGGCTGCTTTATCGCCTTCCAAGTTGATAGGCTGGAACCAGCGATAACCGGTTGGAATATAACTCTTAAGCTGCTCTTCTGTAAGTGTATTGATTAGCTGCGTCGATGGCGTTAGTACCCTACGTGTTAGACTCATAGAACAGCGCTCACTGTAATTAGACCAGCTCTAACAATCTCTTGCGGGTCAACGATAACATCTGTCGCAGGTTGAAAGACTGTAGCGCGTAGAACGCCAGGTACGTTGTGAGCTGCGTCCATAATCTTGGAAATGTATAGAGACTGACCAAAGGTATATGTATTCATTAAGGCTTCAATCTCTTCTTTAACAGCAGCAGTAATTGAGGCTGCCGAGAAAGTTGGATCAATTTTGACTTGGACTGTAATGGGAACGAAGGTCTTCGGCATTGCGTAGACTTCGTATCCAATACCAAGGGCTTTGGTTTCTTCGAGTGTTTCAGTTACCCTGTCGAGTAATGCCTGAGGTAGTTCGTCAGTACCATCATCAATATAAACAGTAAACCAACCTACAGCAGGTGTATACTCTAGTAATACAGCTGACTGAACGTCTTCAACCGAAAGAACTGCTTGACGGACAGCCCTATATGTAGAGCGAGATAGAGAGTTGACAAACTCAACAAAACGAGCTTTGAGTGTCTCGTCGTCTTCACGATCTGATCCACCACGAAGGAACCCTGTAGGATTACCAGCAAGATCTAATCCATCAGATCCAACAACAAATGTCCAACCAGCGTTGAGTGTGTTAGTAACATCCAGCAACTCTGTGGTTGGTGGCAAATCGTACTTCTGACCAATCTGAGTGGCTGTCACAGGAACTAGTGTGTAAGGTGCTTGTAGAACTTGGTTTTGTGTGGCAACATACTCTAGTGTACCATCAGCTGTTCGAAAACGTGTGATGCCCGCAACAATATTACCCGTTGCCCCAACTACACGTGGTCGTGCCACTAAAGCACCGCTTGCAAGGGTGCCCTGTTTTCTGAAAACACCAAAAGAGCTAACGTGTGAATCGAGAGCAATACCAGTTGCAGTAGCAATAAACGAATTGCTTAGAGCTTCGTCTAAGTTCTTGTATCCGGTTGCCAGAACGGACATCATAGCACGAATGAACGTGTATGTTGTTGATCCTGGTGTAAAATCTGTAACAGGTCCACCTTCTTCTAAGATGGCTAGCATAGCTTCATCAAGAAGCTCTTGAATGTTTTTGATTTCTACTGCCATTAGTTGTTCCTCAGCTGATTTAGAGCAAACTGTAGATCGCCGGTATTACCATCAATAACCGTAAAGTTAATACGGATTAGAATAAGTCCATTCTCAATATCCAAGTCAGGAATAACCTCAGCTGAGGATATACGAGCGTCTTTGAGCATTACTTCTGCGCAAGCTTCAATTATCTTATCTAATGGCAGAGTGTTCATCGGCTCGGATAGATACGAGAATGCCTTATTCCCGTAGTTAGCATCTAGAACTTTGACCCCTTCGTAATCTTCTACGTAACGAGCGTAGTAACCATAAGGTGTTGTAAGTTCTCTGATACGAGATTGAACAACAAGTTCCACACCCTTGATTGTCTTCACGTCGTGTGTAGGCGTGAGCTTAAGATCGCCAGCGCTTAGGTCTCTAGTTCGAGCAGAAGCGGGCGACATGTCAAGATCGACACCCAAGAAAGGTTCGATTGACTGTTCTAATATGTGTGTTTGTTGATCATTTAACGCCATACTAATACAACACCACAGACCTACAAATAAATTCTGCGCAACTATCTATTGAGCTTATCTGTCTTGTTAACGCGATGGGCATTGACACCAGATGGGTTCTTACCAAACTTACTTTCAAGTAGTACTCCTGGTGTTTTATCCTGACCATTGACTGCAATCGCCGGGATCGATGCTGTAGTTGGAGGTTGTACGACATCTGGTACTGGTGGTACGATCGGGCTAGGTACGCCTCCGCCGCCAAGATTGATAATGCCAGCCGCTGTAATGTTTACGTTGGCGCCAGCTTCTACTGTAACTGTAGCGGGACTTGACAACTTAGCAGAGGCTGTACCAGTAATTTTCACGTCAGAAACTGCGTTAAGTTCAATACTAGTTGTGCTATGTAAATTAATTTTACCAGATACAGTTTTTAACACAATGTCTCGGCCTCCTTGAGCTATGATGTCTTTTGTGCTACTGTTTTGCACAAACTTTAGGTTGCCGCCGACAGCGTAAACTAGATCTCCAGTAACTAAGTTAGAGATCTTACCCGCTGACATAATATAGTGGTTGACACGGTGTTGCTCAGTATCTGCCTTGGTATAAACATCTGATCCTTCAGTTAAAACTACGTTGCCTCGGTTAACCAAAGCTCTAGCTGCGTTAATTA
>CAYRKI010000006.1:7401-17965 GCA_964424815.1 uncultured Thiotrichales bacterium
GGCTTCGTTGTAGATTGCAGACCCAGCTTTCTGATAGACAATCTTGCCTAATTTAATTACTGTTTCTGCGTTCTTCTCTACAGCGGTACCGTTATCCTTCTGAAGAGTGACTGCTGTGATGGTTCTGCTAATATCGTTGAAGGTTTTAGCCAAGCGGTTTGGAGCACCTGGTAATCCAGGCGTGATAAACGTTGGGTCGATAACTGTCTCACCCAACTTCTTTCCGCTGTGTTTGAAAGCATCTTCGAGAGAGTCTTTAGTAGACCCTAAGATTTTGGCAATCCATTGAGCTGAGCCACGAGCAATCTGTTCGTCATCCTCTTCGAAGGCAAGAGGGTTGTTCTCCTGAACGGGGCTAATTTTGACGGCAGGAGACTTCCCGGTTAGTGACTGCGAACCTAAGCAGTGAACCGCCTTAGTATTAGTCTCAACTTGGCCGGAGATAGTTTTGGTTGCTGTGGACGCAGCTGCGATAGCTGCCGCGGCACCTGTTTTCAATGACATTAGATTGCCTCAGCGATGTTCGCTAGCAGACCTGGGTTAGGGAAATGCTCGACCGGTTTGGACATTTCATCTGCTAGTTTTAGAATTGTTTTAGTTCTAGTTTCTTTATCTTTTTCGCTAACAGTATTACTGTCAAGAATGGCACATGCTCTTAGTAACCCACCCAATACACCAACCATTTGAGCTAAGTCAGAACCCAGCGGTCCACCAATCGTTAGTGTCGCTTCCAGTAACTGTTCAACAGCATCAAGCATACTGTCGTTATTCGGTAGTAAGGCTTTTGCAGCGAGTAGCTCAGTTAGAAACACAACGATGTCGGGGTCCTGCTGACTTGGGTTAATAACCAACGAGTTGGATAATTGATCCCAAAACGATGCAAGCTCGTTTAGTTCAACGCGTTGCTCGTATGTAAGGGTATGCCGAAGCAGAGCGATATATAAGTTCTCAAACTGAATTGAAGAGGCTTTAACGTCTGCAATAAATAAAAGAGTCGCAGTTGAGATTTGAGTCTCTCGTGTTTGTAGGCTATTAACTTGTGCAGGAGTGAGATCCTTAAGGTATTTTAGCGTGGTAGCCCAACGTAGGATCGGTTCACCGTAGACAGCTACTCTAGGGTCACCGCCCATAAGAATGGTGGGAATATCGCTAATACGCTCATCTGGGTCAACAATGTCAAAGATGATATCTTGGATCAGACTCACGTTGGTTCCAGATAGACCTTCTTGTTGTGCGATAAGCTGTGGAATGTCGTCTAGTAAGTCGTCTAGAGTGCCGCTGTATGCACTGTCCTTCAAAGCTGCATATACCAAAGTACCGGGTAGAGCACCCCAACGACGGTCATCGGCAACTACATCTACTGCTTTCTGCGAGAGCAGCGTCAATGCGTTATTAAATGCGGTCTCCTCAGCTGGTGTTAGTGCCTCTCCGTTTGCAATCTTCTGAGTTAACGCCGGGTCCATAATAGCAGGTGGTGGTAGGTAGTCGTTCCACCATCGTAACGATCTTTCTGTGCTAGAGGTAATAGAACCTGTTGCATCAGTTTGAAAATTATATGTAACCAGACCTTTCATAATTGCGTGTAACGCTTCACAAAAGCTTTTATCGTACTCTTCGGCTTTGAACTTTTCAGCTGCTTCTTGAATGTCCTCTGCTGCGGAAGCCAAATTGTTATGCTGGCCCGCGATGTCATTCATGTCCGCGGCCAAATCCAAATCAGCAGCTAGAGCTGCCGCTGGATCTCCGAACACATTGAACGGGTTTGGATCATACCTAAACTGATTGGTGTTGACTAAACTACATATTGGGGGTTCCTCAGCTGCTGGATTTACTAGTTCAGGACGCTCCTTCACAGGCGCGCTGATCACCATTGTATTAGAGTCATTCATAGTACCTGGTGGTGCACTGCTGTCGCTACTGCTATTTGAAGTGCCGGGTACTGCAACAACTGGTAGTTGTGGTACAAGACGATCAAGAAACTCACCAAGCTTTAATGGTTCGCTACTAACTCCTGATACGGGTGGTACAGTCAGATTTTGACCAAGCTCCAATGCCTTCTGCGGATCTTTTAGATCTTCTAGAGTCATCCCTTGATCTTCGAGTGCACTAGTAAGGCTAGTAAGCGCCTGTGTGTGCATGCTTGGACCAATAGCGTTAGCCATTTTCGCCAAAGACGCTGTTAATTCTCCTAGACCGCCTAGGAATTGCCACACACTCATCATTATTAAGTAGAGGGGCATTAGTGTGGCGACCAATGTAGAGACGCCAGTTACATACTTCATCGTCTCCATTGAGATGTCTTGACGATCTGGAAGATCTGGTATGGCTACTGGTAATGCAGCAGGATTGGAGCCGGTTTTCATAGGCTCCTGACCTTCATCAATCTGAGACAGAATCGCGATGAATTTCTCGATTTTCTGCTTGTTCTTTACAAACTTAGGGTCGTCGGCTCCAGGTACAACATCACCTAGTTTTGCTACATCTTGTGCATTGATAGCCATTAGATTTCCTCCAAGGCTGTTGGATCAGTTAAATTGCCAGAAAGTAGTGCTTTCAACGCAAACTCAATACGTTGTTTTGTAGTGGTTGCCATTTGAATAGCCGCAGCAACTTGGTCTTCAGCTGACTTCTTAGCTGCTGTAGCAGCATCAGCTGCGCTAGTGGCAGCAGCATCGGTTGCCGTAGCCATCTGTCCCGTTGCGTCAGCCATCATTTGAGTGAGCAGCGTAGGATCATCCAGAAACTGTTTGATAGCTCCTGGAGTAATATCGTCTGGAAGTTTGACGTCTGGTAGTCCAGCCATGATTAACCTCTAACGCCTACTGTGCCACTTGTACCAGAAGATCCAAACGGATCCGGATCTGGTTCTAAAAGTTTATCTCTAAATTTCTTTAGATAATCCATAACACCCTGAAGCTGCTCTACTTTTTGTGCGGCATTTTGAATTTGTGTCGCTGCTGCTTTAGTTTGGTCTAGCTTATTCTGCATCTGGCGGTAATTACGTCGTGCTTTGTTTTGACGTGCTTCTATCGATGTTGTTGGCGTGCCTGTAGATCTTCTAGCTTCTCTCGTACCGTCCGAGCTATAGAGATTAGCGCTGAAGCGAGTAATTTTACCGTCAGCTGCCTTAAAGATGAAACTTCCGCCTTCACAGACTTCCTAATGACCTTTCTGATAATTTTGATCGCTAAGTAATGGGTGCTGAGGTGGCTTATGAACATTGTTGTAGAATCTACGACCGATTACAGCTTTAGCTGGGTTCGTCGTAATACCGTGTTCCGCAATCAGCTCAACTTCTTGTCCAATCCAAGGAAGGTTGTGCTCACCCCAACCTTTACCAACATAATTTCCGCCAACTCTGACATTACGCCAGATAATAGGCCCACCCATATTAGTACGTATAGTTGTTAATACTACATCACATGTATACGCTAACGGGTCTGTACCAACAACAATTGCACGTAAATGGTTTGGACTAGCTGTGTGTTTATCGTACGCATGCGCAACAACGATGGATCCATTTGGATCTCGTGGGTGGCTTAAACCAAAGTCGTGGACGTGTATCCACTGTCCATCACGCAATGCCATAATAATTACCCCGGAACAATATGATTCTGACCAATAGAAAAGCTATCTAGATTATAATACTTTCTAAGACTTTCTTCAGTAGCTGAGAACATAATATTTGTTCGGAAGCCCTTTTTCGGTCCGGCTCCTGTGAAACTATGTACAACAGCTTCAACCCTGAAGATGTTGTTAGGTGGTTTATAAATAGCCGTATTCCATACACGAATTGCATCACTAGGTTTGATTGTTGGCTCACCTTCGGTTTCTATGCTGCCTGCTCGCACATCTTTACCGTGCAGCATTAACATAGCGTTCAGAAATGCGCCAGTAGCAATTTGGCTGACCTCTTGATTTTGTAGGGTATCGTCAAACACAAAACGTGTACGGATAGCCATATCAAAACCTAGAGCCTTTTGAGCGTCTAGCGTACCCCGTAACGCAAGCGAGCCACCGCTAACACCATGGGAATTTGAGTCTGCATTAACTACTACAAACTCTGTAAATGTACCAATAGTAGACCACTCCATTGAGGCCGTAATGATTGGATAAATGCCAGCGGTTTCTTTGGTGTCAATAACTACAGGATTGCGGAAGTAGTAATCTCGCGGCTTGATAATTTTAGACTCATCGGCTGGATCTGGTCCTAAGTTCGTTCTACGGATATCCCAGAACACACGTCCAAACTCATCAGCGTATAGTTCGCGTGGATGGCCCTCAACAGATGATAAATGCTTGATGATTTCGATTGGAAATCGATTCATAACGTTGTAAACCTGAGGAACTTTCGGCCCGGACCCAGAAGCAGTATCTGTAGGCGTACCTTGATCTACAGGCAGGATAGATGCACGCTCAGACTGTAAAGCAAAGATACGACTGCGTGGAATAGCCGGTGCACCATCAGAGTAACGACCAGAACCATCCTCAATTAGCTTCTTAATGATTTCGGTTCGATCGCCTTGAATAACAATATTTTGGTCCAAGTTTTGGGTTTCGTTAGCGTCGTAAATCTTAGTTAGTTTGTTATCTACTAAGAATCTAATTGGATCTCGTAAGGCAACAATCGCCATAACACGTTTAGGTGTAAGCTTATATGTCACCGTATCTACATAACCGGTGAACACACGCTTGAGGTTTGCTTTAGGAACCCCGTAGAGTCCTGTATCGTAACCCAATGCAATTGTAATAGGCATCTCCGGATGAATTGGAGCGGCCGGCATTGGCTGCGTAGGATCTTCTAAAGGGCACGCAATTGTAAATATTGCGGTAGAACACGCCCAGAAGCGGGTGATAGAAACCTTTGCAGACAAAAGCACCCATCTGTCAGAAAATTCAGATGGGCCTAGTGGTGTCGTGTCATCGATTGGCCTAATGACAGGAATATTATCTAATGCCGTTAAAAGAGAAGAAGGGTACGCCTCCTTAGGGATTGGTACCCTAGTGAATAGAGGCGTAGGCCCTTCCAACTCTCTCGGATTATCGAAACAATAGACAATAGCTGCCGGGATCTTAACTACTGCCATGCATCCTCAATTAGTTAAAGTTCTTCGGAATGTTAGGTAGCGTGGTGTCAGCGTAACCAACATTAGCGTCAGTATTAACACCACCAGGGATAGCCTCAACACCCTCGCAAACACCTTGCCATTGAGTAGCAACAACCTGCTTACCAGAAGTAGCAGCAAAGTGCCAAGAGTCAACCTTGCAGTTGTACAGCACGAAGCGACCATCTGGTTGACGGTTCATGTTGTTCTCGATTTGAGACAACGGAAGCGTCATGGAAGTCTTTAACTCATCCTTCGGGAATACGTTGAACGTAATGACAAAACGTGGGCTGCGGTTAAAGCGACTATCACGCTTCATTTTAGCGAAACCGAAGGTTTGTTGCAAGACGTGAATGTCTAGCATGCCCTTTTCCATAACCCAAGCGATCTGGACTTCACCGTCGAGATAGCGAGGGATACGCTGGTTAAGTTCTAGGTAGGCCTCAGTAGCGTTACGCACGGTAACAACGATAGAGGTGAATGAGCCTAGCAAAACCAGGTTACTACCTGTATTGCCTACATTACCTGCGTCCTGAACCCATACATCGACGTCAAAACCCTGAATCGGATCTGGACCGCCGTGGTCAGTGACTTTTTGAATAGACGATAGAGACACTGTTCTCTCCTCTAATGATTACCAATATTAAAATCCACCATTTGTAATAGCTGAACCAAGTCCTCTAGTAAATTGGCCCACAATTTCGCCGGTTATATTCTTAGCGGCCTTTTGTCTGGCCCTTGCGATAATGTCCTGTTTAGGTAACGTTGTATCTGCTTCTCTGGTTGGAACGGTGTCTCTGGCTCCATCCTGAAGATGTGCGGTTTCGCCGCGCGCCTTCTTAAGAGCTGGTGGGTCACCGGCTAAAGAGACAATCTCATCAGCTACTCCACTCCACTGTGTTGCAACAACTTGCTTACCAGCGCCTGCATCAATCGTAAACCCATCCATCTTGCAATTTTTGAGCACAAATCTGCCATTAGGACTACGATCGAAATAAAGAACGTTTTTCTCCATTGCTCCAGGCGGTCCACTAAAGCCTGGAACAGCAGATTCTCCTACTGTAGGCAGTAGCTGACCTACAATTCCTGGAAGCCCGTTAGAAGGAAACTGATCAAAGTTCGGCATCTGGCCGTAATTAACGCGACTGTTTAATTCGCTAAAGGGTTGTCCGTTAGCCGTGTAAGAGACAGTGTTTACGTTGAAGGTAATGTTAAACCTAGGCATTACGTTGTAGCTAGCACGACGACCTAAAACGGATGCACCGAAGGTCTCGGTAATGACATTCATATCGATCAGACCCTTTTCTAGAGTGAAAAGAATCTGAGTTTCGCCATCCATATAGACTGGATTGCGAGAGTCGTATTCAAGGTAAACTTCAGATGCCGTACGGATCTGTACCTTAATGCCCGTAAAAGATCCGAGCAAGACCATACCACCGATGTTGTGGCTATCACCCTGCGTAGGACTATTAACAGTAATGAGATCCTGACGCTGAACCCAAACGTCTACATCATAGCCCTGAATTGGATCAGGACCGCCATGATCTGTGACTTTGGCGATGTTACCCGCTGGGATATGGGATTCAGCCATTATCTTCTTCCCTTACGCTTGCTCTTAGTATCTTCTTCTATTTTAACTGTTGATTGTGGCATTTGCAGCATAGACTTAATGTCTACTTGTGGGGCTGCATCGGTTTCATGATAAATATCACCGAACCTACACACTGGTAGGCACTGCTTGCACTCAATACAAATTACTGGGTTAACTCTGACCGGCCCTGGTAATTTATTACTGAGTGCTCCAGGCACGGGGCATGCCTTGAGACAGTCCCCGCACCTGTGACAAGTATCTTTAACCTTAATCATTAGCCGCCGCTAACTTGCGTGATAACATCCGCAGAGAGGAAGCGGTGTACACCGATAATCACATGGTCAGCTGGGAATACCGGAGTGAAGAATACTTCAGCACGTAGGAAGCCGCTGGCAACGCGATCGGGTGGATTGTTGGTACCATCAACCTGAGAAGCCTTAGTATTAGCAATGATTCCGCGAGATAGCAAGAGCTGCATGTATGTATCAAGCTGCTGAGCAAGCTGAGAGCGAATTGCTTGAGTATTTGGAGCAGACTTGACCCACTGAACCATCTTGAATAGGTCGGACTTGATCTGGTTGTAGACTCTGCGTACAGAAATCCAGTACCAGGCTCCATCGGAGCTTAGAGTACGACCATTCAAGCAGTGGAAACCGCCTGTTGCTGGATCAAGAATGATAGCCTCCATACGAGCATCGGTGTAAGCATTGAATGCTTGTTCAGTGGTCTCGGTGTCTACTTCAACAACATTCTGGAAGAATGGAGAGGAAGCACGAGCAGCAGGAGATACCTGAACACCCGTGACAGCTAGGTGACCAGCGTAGAAGCCGTCTGGAGAAGCGCCGAAGCGTGCAAGAGTGGCTTGACCAGCGTAGGTGCACCAGCCAGCAACCATTACAGCAGAACCCGTTGCGGTGTTGTAGGACTGGGAGACAGTCTTTAGACCCTCAATCGGCATGTTCTTATCGGCGTTTAGCACAGCGATACGGAAACCAGAGATTGGACCAGAGGTCTCAGCCTGGCTAATCAGAGCTGCACGCACATTAGCGCTAGTCTGACCAGCAGCTAGAATGATGTTCACGTTACGCTTTGCTAGGTTATCTAGAGCATTTAGGTAATCGTCATCAGTGATTGCAGGACCTTCTGTACCACCGGATAGGGGAGCGTTGGTAACAATCTGAGGAACTAGGGTCGGGTTAGAGCCTACATAAGTACCACGGATCAAGTTAGAGTTGCGGAACGCAATAACTTCGTCGGTGTTCTGATCAACACTCGTTGTGCTTAGATCAAGATTTACATAAACTTCTTCGTCGCCCGTAACGGTATCCTTAGCAATTAGATTGAACTTGCCGGGTAGGCTACCAGGCGTAGTTGTGATCTGTACAGAGTCACCCCACAAGCCTTCGTTGGCAGCCGAAATGAGTAGCAAGTTAGCCGGCGTTGCTGTGTTGTCTTGAAGCATTCTTGTAGCACGCTTAGGTCCATCCTGACCACCAGTCATGTTGGTGAAGGCAGTAGGAAGAACGGTTACGCCAGCCGGAGGTGTAGTGGCGTCTAGGCGAAGACGATACTTCACAAAGTTGCCAGCAAAGCCAGCAGTCTGACACTGTAAGGTAACACGACCAGCAGCATCGTAAATTAGATCGATTTCAGCAGCTACATCAGTATCTGCGTTACCGAGCGTTACAGCAGAGCTAGCAATCTGTGCGGCAGTTTGGTTAGCCGTTACAGCGATAGCTACAGTAGCTGAACGCAATAGAGTGGTATTATCGGTATCATAAACCTCAAGATCGAGGTGTACAGTACCAGCAGTTACTGCGTTTGGATCGGCCACCACAAACTCAATGGTTCCAGTGGACTTCTTGGCAGATCCCATTACGCGGATGATACCGAAGTCATCTGCGCCCTGATCCATAGCAGCTTGAACAGAAACAGATCCCGCATGAGTAGTAGCGTCGTACATCTTACGAAAATCTTCATAAGAGCTACGAAGCTTAAATAGACCGTTGGGACCCTTGCGGAAAGTACCAACGATACCGATTCTGTTAATAGATCCAACCTGAGCCGGACGAGGACTGTCGTTAATCTCCTCAAATTGGATATCAGGGAACAGATTGTTCTTAAGAGCCATTTCTTTCTCCTACTGATTGCTAATCGTCACAAAATCATTTCTAGAGCTGTTAATTAGGTCCACCAATTTAATAACCCCAACGTTGATAGTTGTATAGAAAGTGCCTGTTGCCGGATCTATTAGCCACGCTAAAGGAATGGTCTCGTTAGTGATGCAGTTATAGTAACGATCGTTAGTTAAGTCGTAGCACACCGGAATAGTATTTCCGGGGTTATTAGGATCAGGTATTGTACCGACAGGCCCTCCAATGATATCGATCAGATCGCTATCTTCCAGCCTACGTTTAGAGTAGTAGGTAACCTCCCAAAGGATAGTTGCGGTGTGGAAAATAAGATTTTCGTCTTGTTCCCACCTTCCTGTTTCAAAGTTAATCCAATTTACATAGGAATTTGTGAGCAAATTTCGCAGAGGCAGTGTAACTGAAGGTAAATAATGTAAATCAGATGTCAAAATTAAGCGAACAACCTCAGCCCAACGCCTAAGAATTTGTTCGGCGCGGTTAAATTCGAAGATTGTTTGCTGTCCCTGAATAGCGTAAGGATCAGTATCGGCAACTGTATCATATCCAAAATAATGCAGTTTAATAGCGATGTGAGCCTTGCACTCGTCTAGCGTTCCCAATGAATTACCAAGTGTGTACGGTTTATAGATAATCGAAGCGTTAGTACTGTTGATAGTAAGCGGTTGATTTTTAGACGAGTATGTATAAGGGAAAATTGAAATAGTGAGGCCAGGACCCGTATTCTTTAATTCAATACCATCATAGTCCCGCATTTTGGTGAACCTAACTGGTACACCTAGCTTGTCCAGAATCGGTGGATCATTGAACAGCGGGTGCGCAGCAAGTCTTACGAATGTAGTCTCTAAGACCTCTTGAATGTTTGTAGTTTTGCGGCTATTAATGGCAGCCGGACCTTGGTAGTGGCTCATAGATCCTCATTCATTCGCTTGATGGCGTCAAATGCATTTTGAATTCTGCTAGAGATCTTTGGCTCAGCGATATAAATCTTACCTTTATCAGTGGCACTAGATGGGTTCTGACGTGTATCATTTGCACTACTAGGCGCGTAATACTTTGCTGGGATAACTAGCGATTTGGGATTGTTGTCAAAAATACCCGTTGGGTCTGGCATTAACGTACTTGGTAGGGCCGCAAAGTTTACGTCGCTAGGCACTTCTAACATATCAAATACGACGTTGTAGTGAATTGCGTCTCTTGTATAAGGCACAATAGTTAAGCCAGGAGCGTTAGTTGGTGTACCTGTAATTACAAATTTGGTTGGGGCTCTGAGAGCGCCCAGAATTCGGCTAGTAGCCGAGAAAGTAGCAATGTCGTTAGCGATTGCTAGCACTACCTCTAAGATACTCATACCAGCAGTAACAGTCACACTCCGTGACCGTGTTACCGTCGCTGGTACCGGGTTGTTAATATCAATCATCTCTTGAGATCTAAACCTAACAACACCGTTTTGTGTTAGCGTGTTGATATTTCTCCCACCAGACAGAGTTGTGCCTGAAGCGGTAATCGTCGCCGTGGTTGAGGTAGTACTCGTACTCAACGTGATCGAGTTTCCAGCTTGACCCACCGTTGCTGCAGTGAGTGTAATTGTCGCTCCAGCACTCGTCGCGAGAATCTGGGGATCCGCGTCGATTGCTGTCGCTAGACTAGCGGCCACTGTAGCTGGTGTATCTAGAGCATTAGCTGTATACTGATACGGAGTTCCTCCAACTGTTACA
>CAYRKI010000006.1:17996-29279 GCA_964424815.1 uncultured Thiotrichales bacterium
CCAATAGTAACAGTGCCGCTAGCAGCAGCCCCCGGATTAGGGACCATAGCAAAGTAGAACGTATCTGATAGACTATTTTCTTCATCTTGATTGTCTTGTGCTAACGAGGTACGTTCACCTGTTTCTAGGTCAATCATGACCGAATGCGGTCCTTCTTGGGTTAGGCCGCCATAAAACGCCTCAGTACCAAAGATCAAACCTTTAATACTTGGTACGTTAAATATGCCACTTCCAGCAACTGTCTCTGAGAGTAGCTCTAGGTTAACGTTCAGAAAGTCAATACCTTTATCATAAAGGTAAGGGCTTACACCAATGTGCGAGAGATTGGTTCTGATCGCAGGAGACTGTAGAGTTCCAGTAGGAACACCTGGAGGCCCACCACTATAGTCTCGATACTGAATAGGTCTAGTACCGGCCACAGGAGTGCCAGCATCAGGGGCAAGAACAACGTTAATAGGAGGTTGCCCCAGAGAAGAACGCGACTGTTGAGTCGTACGCCACTCTGCGGCCAACTTGTTAAAAATAACGTTAGGAGTATCTCCCACATTAACGTTTACTGTTACTGAATCTAACCCAATCCAAAGCCTCGCTAAACCTGTTTGTTGTGCCCCCGCGTATACTTGGCCCTCGTTTGTACTTGAATTGTATGTTGTAATGTTGTCATTAATATCTGGGGCCATATAAATACGAACAAGCTTGCCTTCTTTAAGTTTAGTTTCTTTGAAGGCTTCAACCGCTTCACTAAAGAACGGAGTGCGGATAAGCTTTTCTAAATCTTCTACAGCTTGTCGATCTAGTTCGTTTGCGTATTCTTGGATGTTTTTCACGACACCCGTCGTGATACCACCCATAAGAACTACCGCTGCCATTTTAGCGGCAATGGAGTAAACAGCGTCTCTCATCAAAGGATTAGATGTAATCATTGTATCAATGAGAGAATCTACGGCAGCCTGTTTAACAGGATCTGCCATATCAGCAAGCGTATCAAACCAAATCGAAATACCTTCGTTGGTTCCTCCTACACTCGTCTGTTTTGCTCTGGTGGCAGACAAAATCCTCATACGGATGCGCGGAAAAGCATGGTCGTTTAATACAGCTCTAATTGTACTGTTCTGGGTTTGTGCCAGAGGGGATAGAGCTTTGACCATGCCAATGATCGGATCAGTATTTGAAAGGATTGTGTTTCTTAGTGCCATAAAATATTAAAAATGGGCGACCACAGGTCATGTAGCCGCCCTCCTCCTATTTCAAGTTACTCAGCGCTCTTCTTCGGCTTCTTCTTACCTTTGGCTTCTTCTTCAGCAACCTCCGCCTCTTCCATCTCCTTCTCTTGTGTGAGAAGGTCTTCAGCAGCTGCCTGCTCTTCTTCAGCAGACATATTTACTTCAGGTGGTAAAAAGCCAGCCTTAGCGGGCTCCTCACCAGTAGCCATCGTCTTACCAGCAGATGGATTACGAGTATCATGCATAACATGATAGTAAGCAAAGGGATGCTCCGAAGTTACCTTTTCGAACTGATCCGCATCCATTTCTAGCGTATCACCAGGGTTGTAGCTAGTTGCACCAACATGGTGTGGATGCAAAACCAGAAGCTTCATTTTATCGCTCATTTAGTACCTCTAAGAGTTGATTAGATTAGGGACTCTCTCATATCGTAATCGATATCAGTTACATCACCTGCGGTCTTCTTGAAGCTGCATAGACGAACAGATGGAGTGTGTAGCACTTCAACGTTCGGTGCAGGGCTTACGCCAGGCACGTTAAACAGCACCATAGGACCCTCGGTGAGAGCAGCCCCAGCCTCTGGAGTTACAGCTAGAGAACCGTCCGTCTTGATGTATAGAACATACTTACGGTCGGCGGTAAGAGCAGAAGCGTCAAAGGTTGTAGCGGATACAGCCTGCTGTACACCACCCTCATTCATCTGCTGATCATTTAGAGCAGCGATGCGAGCAGAGGTTAGACCAAACTTTACACGACCAGCGGTCATGGAAAGAGTATTGGCAGCAGAACGGGATACTTGGCAACCATCCATTACGCCCTTACCAGAACGGACATTGCGAATGCCCTCGTGGTTAGTCTTAAGGCCCATTTAGATTACTCCTCTTGAATTCTCTTAATTAGAGGGGGCTGGGATCTCCAACCCCCATTATACTACTAATTAGCTAGCAGCATCAATCTTGTTCTGGATGGTGGTTGCATCACCAACAGTCAAGATGCCTACCCATTCCGGATAACGAAGGTACGGAAGACCGGAGTTACCCATCTGGACAGAACGTCCCGGAGGTGCAGGAGGAGTGGTGTCAGGACCGGAACGCATCCATAGACCTGGACGACCCATTGGGTCTTCACCAACACACATATCCTGACGACCAACGAACTCACCTTGAGCTTGCTCATGGCGCATAGCGACCACGGCAACCTTGTTGATCGGCCATACAAACTTATTCTGACCGTCTACCGGATCGTCGTATAGAGTATCGCAGATAAGGATCTGCAAACCAGCGATGGACTTTAGTTCACCGTCACGGTACTCAACGAAACCGGTTACGTTGCCAGCACCAGAACCCTCAACCTTACTTAGAATCTCAGAGTTGAGGTCTAGAAGGGTCTTGAGCGAAGAACGCATAACGATATGCGTTGGCTTGGTCTTGGCAAGCATGTACATGCGCTGCTTCCAAAGAACTAGGTCGCGGATCGGGGTTGCGGTAGAGGTGGCATCCCAAGTACGGGTAGCACCTAGAGTAGAAAGATCGCGGAAGTTAGTTGCAGGAATCTGCATGTTCACGTTTAGGGTAGTACCCGTACGTGGATCGGTGTAGTTGATACCACCGAGCAGAGCCTGTGCACGCATAACAGCGAAGAAGTGGTTGGAACGCTCAGTCAAACGACGTACACGCTCAGCCACGAACTCCATACCAACCTTCTCGTTGATGGTACCGACCTGGCGCAGATTGTTGATCACGTGCTGAGGGATGAAGTCAGACTCGCGAATGTGCGCAGGGCTTACCATACGACGATCAACCAACGCAGTGTCAGTGATCGCGTCTGGCTGGCCTAGCTCAACGAGCGGGGCGATACCAACGCCGTTACGTACACGCTCGATTACGACGGCCGTATCGGTGATGGTTCGCATTGGGAAGAACTGAGAGATTGGGTCACCGGGAAACTGCTCAAAAGTCTGAGCCATTTCCGTAAGGACGGTAGTGCCTAGTGAGGCGAGATCGCCCACTTGACTCCAATCCGTAATATTTGCTCCGAATGGCATTTAATAACTCTCCTATTCAGCCTTAATTAGTTGCCCTTGGTCATCTTGTTGATGATGTCCTTGTAAGGGTTCTCAGTAACGGCGTTGTTAGATAGGGTATGACCTACCTGACCGTACTTCACGCGATTCTCAGTCGGAAGCGTGTTTAGAACCTCGGCCATCTTATCGACAAGGGAGCCAGTGGCGCCGTTGGAGAGCTTAATCTCACCAACCGGCGCCATGTTAGAAACCAACGCAAAAGCGTTCTCTACTAGTACTGGCGGAATACCGGCAGCAACTAGACGATTCTTAGTATCAGCAAGACGCTGTTCGGCTAGAGTGTGGCTAAACATCTCAGCCTTCTCAGAAGTGCTGGCTAGCGTGCTCTGAGCAGCAGCTAGATCAGCTCTTAGGGTCTCGTTCTCGGTTAGCGCATTAGAAAGCTTTGTTTCTAGCGCAGCAAGACGCTCGTTTTGTGCGGCCTCTAGTGCTGCAAGGCGCTCCTCAAACGCGGCCTGTAGTTGACCATTATCGGTCATGGACATATCATTTTCCTCCACAGTTTCCTGATTATTGTTTTCAACCTCTACAGCAGAAGTCGCAGTTTGTCCTTCGTTGCCCTCTGTTTGGGCTACTTCTCTGGACTTAAATAGGTTAATGAAGCTGGATAGCTGTTCATAAATCTTTTCGGTTAGACTGGAAAGCTTCTGTACTTCAGCTGTTGCTTCAGTAGTAGCTGCTGCTACATTCTCAGTATTTCCAGTGTCTTGGTTATTGTCAGTCACAGTTTCCTCCGCAATGGCTTGAGACAGATTTAGTACGAAGAATTCGTTGTCAACAACATCTGTAGACGTTGAAAGCTTTTCTTCACTAAAGTTATCTGGATATGCAGGTACCCAGTTTGAAAGCACCTCAGAATTGGGTAGATTTGGAATAAACGGCGAATTCGTCAGTGCAATCGCTTTTAAGACGGTACCAATGTTTTGTCCAGTATGCTTCGACGGAACATTACGTGAAAGTTCCGCAGAGGCAAAGCGCATACGCTTACTGCGAACGTCTTCTACAGCGCCGTCATCAGTTGGCACTACATAACTAAATAGTACGTCGCCTTCTTGACTTAAACGAACAATACTTCCTCTAGAAGGTTCTGCGTCTACTACACCATTAGGACTTACATCGTGGCCGTAACGCATAAACGGAGGGAACCCAAGTTCATCCGCCTCAAAGTTACGGATCATGTCATCGAAATCGTTTTGAGAGAACGAGACGATACCGTATAGAGGATGGTGCCAACGCCCAAGCCTCGCCACGGGAACTTTGAGCAAGTTTTCCGTCACTTCACTCATTTTTTACTCCAACAATAGCTCTAGTAGCCAAGTTTAACCCTACTACAATTCTCTATGCATTTTCTACGCAAATTTAGCTGCTAGACGACGGTTTTGCCAATGGTTTAGTAGCTGCCTTCTCTTTGATGTCCAATTCACGGGCCTTATCGGGTACCACGTGATCAATGGATTCAATGACCGGCTCCTTACGGATTGGCAGACCAACGGTCTGTCTAATCGTATTGAGATCGCTGAGATCGGAAGGATCAACTGCGCCAACGTTAACCATCTTATCGAGCACGTTAGCTAACATTTCCGCTGTCGTAGCATCAAACGGGATCATCGGGAAATAGCCTGGATCGTTTTCATTAAAGTTGTAGCGAACCAAGCGACCAATGACTTGCTCTGTAAACGGTTCGATAAACTCAGAGTACAAAGCTTCAATCATCAGCTTATACACTTCAAAGTGAGTGTTAGCTGTTGAGTTCATTCCACCCTTACCGTCATTAAAGATCAGGCTTGGGATTAACAAACCTCTATAGATTGCCTTATCCATATAGGCAATAAAGTTTTCGAACGAAGAACCGTAGTTATTACCAGTAGTAATCGTACCGATTTTTACCTCGTTCTCCGGATCTGGGTTTTCGAGAACCAAACCGGTCCCCAAGTGGATCTTAGAGATGGCATCCACGGCCGTGTCAGAGAGCATCTCTGCTCGTTTTCCGCCTTCGGCGTAAGAGTCAACAACTTCACGTCCTGTTGCCACATTAGGGACGATTGCATAAACGACAGGCGTGCCGTAGCGGTCAAGAGCGATGGCCCACATCTCAAGTCCTGGATCTTTGTACTTCCAGTTCTTGTAGATTCGTCTAATGGCTGATTCTCCATAGTAGTTATTGTGCCTTTTACGATGAGTTACTAAACAGCACTTATTCAATGGAATTCGCTGATAATCACCCGATGAAAGAGCACTACGTTGATAGATCCCAGGCGTTTTTGCGCCTGTTGTCATTGGCTCGCCGTTTTCGGCTAAGTACCCATGACTATCAACAGCAATATGAATTGTAGCTGGGTGGTAATTTGCTAAACGCTCAATATATAAAGAGCCGTTCTCGACAGTCCAAATAATTTCAGACAAACCGAACCCGGCCCATAGCCCAGACAAAACCAGCTCACCTACCGCAGAACGGAAGTTACCTTCCATAGCAGCCAGATTTTCACGTACGAATTCTTGGATCCTTGGGTTTTCGTGTTGGTACTCACCCATAGATGCCAAAACTGACAGCCTTACAAAGTCCAAAGCAGACGCAATAGTAGCATCTGTGGACATCGCTCTCTCATATTCAGAGAGACGGATAGCATCAGGATTGGCTAAAAAGCCATTGATGTTGCTAACCGTAGCTGTCAGTACAGAGGATCCAACCTGCTTAGCGGAGCCACGAGGCAATGCACCAACAGTCTTATCTGTAGATAGCTTTTTCCTCTTAGCAGGCGTTAGTTTTGGTGAATCCTTAGGCATATTAGATTTGTAGATTCCTTACGATACTACTGAAAGTAGTGGTTTGAATTGCGGACTCGGCTTGTCTGTTTTGCATCGATGTGAGCGTGTCATCCATTCGTTGGTTTTCACGTTGAACAAGTGCGAGTAGTTCTTCAGCCCAGGCTTCGGCCTCATTATCTTCCATGCGATAGAATTCGCTGGGCTGAATGTTTCCGTATCTTGCTAGAACGGCGCCGACCTCTAAATTTAGCTCGACACTGTAGCGGCGCCTAGCAAGTTTTTTGCCGCTTCCTTAACCTTCTTGAGGTCGTCTTCGTCAGACATGAAGAACATTTCAAGGAAAACTCCCTGATAGAACTGAACGTCCTTAAGTTCCCATGCATCGAGCCGACGACGAGGATCCGGCTCCATTACTTGCTGATCGTTCTGACTTAGCAGGCACATTGAAGCAAGAATTTCTACATCAGATTGAGCCTGCTTATCTCGATCCGTTCCGACATATCTGTCGATTACTTGCTTTCTGTCGTAATTCTTGGGTGCGCGGAATGTAATGCGCATTCCAGACGGCAGCTCTAGCTCGTACATATTTACTGTGTTCTCCTAGCAACTACTAAAAATTTCTTGCACGTCGCTAAGTACATATATTACATGAATATACAAATTGTGCAAGAGGTATTATGATCAAATTATACAGATTGCCTACAGATATCATGTCTATAGTCCTTGTAGCGGAGCTATATCTTGGCTGACGAGATTAATCTACGAAGTCTAGGTTCACTAGGCTTAAACCTATTAAATAAGCATAGACTGCGTTCAGATCTATCGGTTCTCAGAATTGACGAGCCGATTGCTGAAGCAGAATTTGGTGCTGACAAGAATTTAGAGACAGACTCTAGACTTCTTAGCGTCTTCAATCAAGCTGTACGAGATCCTGGTATGGATCCATTTGCCAAGCTTGGTAAGATGGCTTCTCCGCATGGAGTATTAACTAATCTCGTTCGTACGTTGCACTCTTCTGATAGACAGTCAGCAGAGATCCTAGAGAATCTTTTAAGCAACGCTAACCCAAAAGAAGTAAATCCATATAGTGAGCCGTTTAAAGCTCTACACGACATCACTATTAAGAATCTAGGATACACGCTCACGCGCGAGGGCATTCAGAGTGCTGATGATCCAGATCGGATTTATTACACTTGGGAGCGTAACTTCACTACAGCATCTCTTGTCTACTCGATGGAGAACTATGTATCTGCCTATGTTGCGAGAACGACAGACTACATCGATGCAAACGTAGCTGGTGGCGCTGCAAGATATGAGTCCCGTTTGGGGTTGCCTCAAGGTGATTACTCGTTAATGACCAAAGGTCATGGTTCAGCTTATGCTCGAATTCTCAGACTTGCTACGAAGAGCCTGGACATTGGTATGTTCCAGTTTGAGAATGCAGCGTTGTTGGCTGAAACCTATATTGCTATGCACAATGTTGCAGAAGCAGGCGGTAACGTTAACGTTCGTCTGAACATGCCGCATAACATCATTATCAAAAACGCTTTGACGTTTGCGGTGATGCGTAACTGGATGCATAAGCTGGGTCTTGATAGATCTGATAAGTCATCGCTGTTGTTTGATCCGAGATCAGCTGATAAAGACGATGCTCAAAATAGAATTAACGCTCGTCGCGGTGAAGAAAACATTCCTGAGATTGCGCACTATAAGTTCTTGGCAGCTAACTTAGAAGACCAAGATATTCGTAATCGTGGTTTTGCTATTGGTTCCGCTAACGCTACGCTCGCCGCCTTGGGTGCTATGGAGCGTGACGGTGTCTTCTTGCCGCGTATCGGCAACATCGAATTAACGTATCTTGCTACGTATGACACACTGGTCAAGCCAGGTCATATGTCCATGTCTACGTTCCGTGAGATGACATCGGAAGCTAAGCGTTTCGCTGAGTTTATGAAGTCTACGAACGTAAACGATCGTCGCTTCAGGGGCAAGTACTTCATGTCTGGTGATGCAATGTACTCAGACATTGTGCATACCCTTAAGCAGCAAACAACTGGCTTGCGTAATCTAAACCAACGTTCGCTAACGCCACAGTCTGTACCGCGTGTGACATTGCTTATTGACGTGCTGTCTCCTGGTAGAACATGGGAGATGCTACATCAACACATCCGAGAGTTTGCTGATGCCGGTGGTAAGGTTACCTTGCTTATGGAGGGTATTGGTAAGGACAACTGGGAGAACAAAGTTCTTGCTGAGCACGGCATCACCATGGAGCAAGATATTAAAGGTACTGGCGAAGGTATCGGCCAGCTTAAGAAGATCCTTGGCTTAGAGCATCAAAATATTACGATTGCTGAAAGCTGGGGCAAGCGTATCCACGCTAAAGGCTTCTTCCTAGAGATTGGCAACTACGTCAAGGCTATCTTTGGTTCTGCCAACGTATCTGATCGTGCGACACGTGATACTAAGCGTTCTAAGCAAAACATCGAAGGTGCTGTAGGCCTTGATACGTCTCAAGATAAGAGCCTACTTAACTTCCATCGTTCATTTGTTTCTGATTATGCATTGGATCTAAGAGCTGCTCCAGCAACTGTCGAAAGCTACGATAACATTGCTGAAGACCAAAAGCCTGATGTCTATAGCACGCCTATTTTGGCTCGTTGGGGTATTAACGAAGCTACAGATACAGCTCTGAAGGAGCAAACCAGCAAACTACGTCTAGGTGGCGTAATGGCTTCTGTTGAAATGGATATCAACAAGAAGTACCACGTCATGACGGTTGGTGCAAAAGCTAAAGGTATTACAATTGATAAACTACTTCAGGTAGAAGTGTTCAACACGCCTGACGGTGGTATCTATCTGCCTAACTACCAGAGAACTTTGTTAGGAGCCCTTGAGTTCTTCAAAGATCCTCAAACTGGTAAGTACACCAGTATGAAAGAAGCCAGAGCTGATCGTGTATTGGCTAGCGCTTTGTATCTCTCTACAAAGTTTATTCAAGATGAAGTCATTGCTCGTGAGTTTAGAGCTGATGCTATTCGTATCCTTCAGGCACAAAAGCCAGGTGCTAAAGTCACTGAGACCGAAGTCGATCAGCTTGTTCGCGATCGTCTTAAGATTAGTTACGTTCAGCATGAACTTCGTAAGCGCGCTAGAGCGTTCTTTAGGGATGCAATCGAATCCTTTGATGCTCCCGCACTAGGCCGCCGTGTTTACCCAGGCGCAAAGGGCCACCAGAGGCTTGCATTTGAACATAATGCTAACGACCTAGAGTTACTAGCTCACCCTGCTGAAGTTGGCTTCAGAGACAATAATATTGATCCTGGTATGTCTGGTCTGCTGTTTATGCGTGCTGGCGATAGCCATATGAAGCGTAACAGCCGTATCAATCCTGTAACAGGTCTACCAGATGAACAGGTTGGTAAGTTCTATACCAGTGAGTCGTTTAAGTCACTGACAATGGTTGCTGTAAGCAGCCGAGACGGTAAGGATGAGGCCACGTTCTTCATTCCTTACACTAAGATGGCTCAGATCTCCCAGCGTATCGGTAACGTTATGTCATCTACGATCTGGGATCAGGCAACTGTTGTCGAGCATATTGATCCAGATTCTGGCAAGAAGACTAAAAAGCTTCAGATGATGGATCCGTCTTTTGCTCCGATGCAGCCTGAGGCGGCATTTGATGCGAACGGTAATTTCAATCCAAAGAGCCCGCATGCCGTTAAGCTCTTCAAATATAATACCTTGGTGCAGGTTGGTCCGAGCACCATGCATGACATTACCTATGCAAACGCTGCGGCGTTCGATGGAGTCATGGTTGTTCGTGAGCAGATCATTACACAAAAGCTAGAGGTCGGTAGCGCCGATATCGCTAAAGTAATGGCTCACTTGAGCAAGATGAAGCGCGAGAACGTACGTATTACTGACGATACGTTTGTCGTTGGTGAAGTTCAAGTTGCTCATACCTCTGGACCACGTGCAATTGAGTTGAGTGTTAAAAACCCAGCTGGATCGTTTAGAGATCTAGGTGGCTTTGCTACGATTGCCGATGTCGATCATCGTGTGTCGGCTGATCGTGGTAAGTTTGTCGTCAATATTCATATGAAGGTCGCCCGTCCTGTTATCTCTGGTGATAGAACAACCATTGGCGCTAAGGGCGTTATGATGTTCGCAGAGGGCAGCTCGTTTGACGACCTCTGGAATAAGACCAATCTTTCTCGCTCAGAAGTTCGTCAGTATATGAAGACGTTCTTCAATGTTGAGGGTTCTAAAGATATTGATCTTTTGATCAACAAGAGCAACATTAAGACAGGAGATGTCCTGCTGCAAACTGGTGCTCATCTATTGGTTGAGTCTTCACCTACGGCAATGAAGTTCCTAGAGTCTATGGAACAGCGTATGGGCTCTAGAGGTATTCAGACTGCTCTTGAAGTTCTTAAGAAGCGTATGGATAGCACCATTAAAAAGTATGGTGATTATCATAATCAAGCCGAAGATATGGTCAACAATCGTTTGGCTAAACTGTTGGGTGCTAAAGACGCTTGGGAGCAGATTAAGCAAGAGTTTGCTGCGTTGGATGACGAGTTTAAGGGTAAGAAGACCCGTAGACTGAACATCAAGCATGTCAGACACCAAACAGCTGCGGCTATGGCCTACTTCCTGCATGAGCAGTTCTTCGTACAAGACTATTATGCTCAACGTCGCACTCAAGCGGAAAACGCCGATCTACCTAGGGATGACTACAGCGTTCGTCGTGGTCATAGAACTGTAATCAGTAAGGTTGCTCAAGAAGAGCGTGAGAAGCGTCTCCGTGGCATGGGCTTCAACGAAGCTGACATCGAAGAGATGAGCAGTGTGCGTTTGATGATGCCGATGACTTTGTACTCTGGTATCAACACAAATACTACGCCAATCTCTAGCCGTCCAAATGTTCAAGCGTTGACCTATATGAACATCGCTGAGAACACCAACGTTATGAATGTTATCCATCAAGGCTTGACTGCTGAGCAGAAGTCTATGATGCATTTGGCTTCGCTGTATATTTCTGGACAGGGCACTCAGGAAGGTCGCCGTCAAGGCATGATCGTCTTTGGTGAAGTCCATGAAGCAATGATTGCTGCCCAGGCTACCGCTGGAACTGAGGGTGACGTAGCTGCATTGGCCTCTAACTTCAGTAAGTACCGTCAAGGGTTGGCTGAGCGCATTATCAAC
>CAYRKI010000006.1:29290-37605 GCA_964424815.1 uncultured Thiotrichales bacterium
GATCCAGATGTTAAAACGTTCTTGGAGCAGTCTGTCAAGGATTTGATCCCGCCAGATAAGAACCAAAAGGCTAGAACGGCACGTGAGTGGTTTAGTCAGTGGTCTGAGAAGGCTCAAGGTATTAAGGGTCAAGCTAAAGCGGGTCATGGCGTCATCAACGAAACGTCCGAGATTTTGACTGTGTTTGAAAAGGCTGGCATCGGTTCTCTGACGATGGAAGTTCCGATGGTTCACCTGGAGCACACCGGAAGTGGTGCTCTTGCTCGTGTGGTCGAGACCGTTCAGATTGCAATGCCAGACGTTTCGACGCTGCGCCAGATGACGGCTGAAGGTAACGGCGCCAATATGGCTGTCGATGCTTACCTCAAGCTGCTTAAGATTGGTTTTGAGAACGTTGGTATCTTTAGGGCTCTGAATGATCTGCATAAAAAGTCTACTTCGCAAGAAGACTATGTGATTGTCTCCGAGGACGAGGCTCGCAATCTAGAGTATCTCCAGACCTCAGTTCTTCGCATTCATGAGTGGTTCGTGGAGACGCTCCGAGGAGATAGACTAAAGCAAGTCTCTGGTGCTGTCAAGAGCAGTGGTACAAACGTAACAATTGCCACAGACGCTAGCATCCCATTCGGCGTAGCTGTTATGGGTGAAGTGCCATTTGCCAAAGCCGTAGGCGCGCACAAGAAAGCTCTATTTAATAAATTTAGAGATGTAGCTAAAGCAGAGCTAGGAAAAGATGCTAAGAATGATGCTATTAACAGAAGATCTAGACAACTAATCTTAGAAGGTCTAGGCCTTTATGAAGGTGATATTAGTATCAAAACGTTAGATAACGAAGTTCATTCCGTTAAAGCTAATGCAAAGAGATTAGGTAAAGCAGAGTCTTCTAGAGATATTATTCTTAAAGTAGATAACTCTATTGAAACGTTACATGATAGATATCTAGAGCATTCTCGTAACAAAGAGTTTACTAAGACCAAGAGACTCTACAACGATCTCTACAAGAAAGTAAGTAACTATAACAAAGGTAATAGAGATAGTATTAATACTCTTCAAGACATGCATGCGATCGCGAAGAAAGCTGGCGTGGATCTTGGAGTATTCCTTGGCGAAGACCCAATCAAGGCGCTGACCAATTCTCATGCTCTAGAAGCACAGCTCAAAGAGCGTAAGCAGTCTATGTCTCGCTCTACGCAGATGACTAAGTCAATGGCTGCTGTAGAAGGTTTGGGATATAGCCTAATCAACAAAGCGTTAGATTTCTATCGTGAGAATACGCTTTCTGATACAAAGCTTTACTTTACCGATGCTAACGGCAATGAAGTTGTTAAGAATCTTGACTTGAAGCCCATTATCGAAGCTCGTGCTGAGAAGGCGCATCTCAAGCTACGCAACGCTTTGGAGTCTGGTATATCGCTGCATGACTACCATGAGATGATAGTTGACACTGTCATGGATCTTGGTATAACTAATCCAGATCACTTCTTCGCATTCGGTGGTCGTCAAGGTGCTCCGCTCGGTTCTGAGCACGAACTAATCCATGCTTTCCAGGCTGACGATTGGAAGGCATTAACCGAGACCTGGAAGTTAGAAGGACTCAAGTTAGACTATAGCAAGATGGCAGGTACGATCCTGCTCAACACAACTGGTCAAGGTCTAACCATCGGTGACTATGACGGTGACCCTGCGGCTTTGATGGACGTTACTCGTTTGTCCTACCTAGCTGTAAAGGCTGGTACTAAGCAAGGTCTAACTGAACAAGAGAGCCACGAAATTGATATCCTTGGTCGTCGTGTCAATGAAGCTAAGAGTGGTCTCAATCTTGTTAAGTCTGTTGCTCGTTATGCTGGCCGTGAAGATTGGCTAGCTAACTGGAGCGAGCACACCGATGAGCAGCGCAAGAAGGTTATCTTCGAAGCGATGGAGACCGTCCAGCAGGTTAGAGACCTCTGGGGTAACGTCGATGGTTGGTATGATTCCTATGTAGAAGCATTTGCTGACCGTAAAGAAAAGTTCCGCGGTACTCACGGATCTGATCCAACAGGCGAAGCTCTGCGTAATCTACACCTAGAGACTTCTAGGGAAGTTCACGATAAGCTACTTGGTGATATCGCACTAGGTGTTACGGCACCTACTCGTCTCAACCAAGAGATGACAGCGTTCCTACGTGATTATATTGGTTTCGCTGGTACTGAAGTCATCGGCCGCGCGTTTAACGTCGCCTATGACGCCATGATGTCGATCTCAGCACTCTCTGGTCGTGCACTAGAGGGCGGCAACGCTGTCTTCCATGGTCAGACTGAGTTGGCTTTGGATAATACCGATCCAAGAGTGGTTGACCAACGTCTCACTCAAATGGATAAGCTAGCCGGTTTCTTAAAGGACTTCTCTCAGGCTCCTCGTGACAGCATGAAGCCACGTGGTGAAGCCGCTATGGAAGCTGCCATGACTGTCTACCGTGGTGATGGTGCTAGAGCTGCTGCGGAGAGCGTAGCTGGTGTACGTACGATCATGTACCTCAGCTCTATTCTTAATGGCGGCGATAAGGTCCAAGATTTCTTTGGTAACCCGCTCGAAGAGACATTGCACAGCATCAAATTTGAGAATAGCGATGCTGCGCCCATGGCTCCGGTTCAGTTTGCGAAGTCATCCCATCAACTACATAGACGCTTTGTTGTAGAAGCTGCGTCTGAAATGGCTCGTTTCCAAACTGAGACCATGACGAGCATGTTTACTGATCCTGCTATGGTCAACCTCAAGTCTGTATCTCATGACTTGATCGTGGAGTTGGCTAACGCTGCGGCAACAGATTACGGTCGTCATGTTGGCTTAGACAAAGACGCTAGGATCTCAAGCTTTGCTGAGCTTAAGAGCAACCATCAATTTAGAGAGTTGTTCTTGGGTTATCTACGCGGTGATCTCAAAGACGCCAACGGTAACAACGTTGTTGATAAGGTTGAGGTCAGCATTAACGGTCGTGTTGAGAAGGTCTCTGCGGCTGAAGCCTTGCTAATGCACAAGAACATTGAGATCTACTCTTCGTTCTGGTCCAGCACTAAGAATGCTGATGACTATCAGAATAGGCTAGAAAAGTTTAGGCAAGGGGATAAGGCTGCATTCCAAGGCTTCGAGTTTGACCTAGAAGGTCTTGCTCAGCTCCAAGAAGTCAGCGGTCAGAAGAAGCAATTCCTTGCGATGGCAGAAGGCGCTACAAGGGCCGGGAACCTGCACATTCTTGGTAGTTCGAAGATTGGTATCCAAGCTAAGGTTTCAGCGATCCTAGACAAGATGGCAAGGCCTGAGACGGCTGCTACTCCGACACAAACATTAGCCATGGCGATGGATGTGATCGAGACCATCGATCTGAGAAGCCTAGACCCCACTCAAACGGATATCGGCTTGCGTAACATCAAGGGTGACGCAGCAACTATTAAAAAGGTCCGTCAGAGTTTTGCTGAGCATGTTAACTCGATGGATAGCTACGGTAAGAAGTTGGGTTCTACCCTCTTAGAACTGTTTGACCAGTCTGTCTCTGGCAACATGACTGACGCCGAGCGCCGTAAGATGCAAGAGCTGAAGCTTGGTGAAGTTATGAAGGATGTACAAGAGCGTCATAAAGTAATGGAAGCAACGTTGTTTGGTCTAACAACCAACGAACGTGAACTATACCTACGTAGTGATGGTAAAGAAACTGCTGTACACCAAATCTTTGATCAGGTGCGTGGTGTGCACATGGGTCAGCAGGATCAAGTCCTAGAAGCGTTTAACGTTACCAACAGAACTTATAACAACACCGTCGATAGTAAGACTTATAAGATCTTCCAGGGTGCTGAGACTATTCTCAAGCCATTTGTCGATCTAGATAGTCAGCGTGGTCAGGCTTCAGCCGAGTTAGTAGCTGGTCTGGCTGGCGGTGCTGTAGGTGCTTTGGTAACCGGAGCACTTGATCACAAGCGGGGAACTGTAGATGAGGCTGCAACGGCGGGTGTAATGGGTGTCGCAATGATGAACCCAGTTGCGGCTGCTCGTTTGAGTGATACGAAGTCCCTTGAGGCTGGCGTACGTTCTGCGGCTCTATTTGGAGCTGGTTCTCTAGCTGGTATGATGACCGAGCGTGCTGTAACCAAGCACATTCCAGAAGTTATGGGTAGAACCCGTTGGGGTGCTGGCATGTTGGCCGGTGCTATCGGTGGTTCTTTGGCTGCCCCACTTATTAATAAAGTTGTAGATTGGGTATTCCATAAGAAGCCAGAACAAGCTAAAATTTCAGATATGAACCTAGCAGACGGTGCTATTAACTCCATCGAAGCTATGCTGTCTAGAGCAGTCGAAGGACTGTTTGAAGATGTCACTGGTGTAAGTGAAATTATCGATGCTGATACTGGAGAAAACGTACTCTTTGAAGGCGATGGAGATTGGGCCTCTGCTGATTGGCAAGATGAGTACGGTGACAACGTTGCATCGATTGTAAGAGACAGCAATATATGAAGAAAATTCTAGCGGCCTTGGCATTATTGGTCGTTCTCTCGTCTGCGGCAAAGCCGCCGATGATTAAAATCAATAATCACAATACTTTTACGGCGATTTATGGCAAGCCGGTTGAGGTGGAAACGAAAGAGGATGTAACCATCTATTCATTTAATCACCCAAAAGGCCATATTGCGTACATCGTTGAAGAAAATGGTGTTCCCAGAGGCGAAGGATTGATTGCTACCAAGCCTACAGGTATTAGTGCAAGTGACGCGCCTCAGGCTGCGTTGTTGCGAACACAAGAAGGTACAGTTGTTGATTTCGAAGAGAACGGGCCTTCTATTACGGTGGTTGTTGATTACCCAACACTAAATGCCTATTTGGTTTTGGTTGGGCATTCCCCCACACAAAAAATCATGCGTGTGTATCTTGGCTATCCAAAAATCGCCCAGATTTGAACAGGAGATCTAAGTATATTTAAAGCATGAACCTAGCGCGTAGACTGGCTCTGAACTCTCTGTGAGACCAAGGGTCCAGTCTATCTTTTTATAGATAGGAGCGATTGCATTGGGCTGCCCTGAATGTGACGGCAAGGACTGGGTAATTGTAGGTGGCGGTAACGGTCTGCTAGAAGGCTGGGGAAGATGGCGCTGCGAATGCGGCTACATGGGTATCGCCACATTTCAAGAGATGAATGTCCGAATGGGCATGAAAAAGGACCGCGAGCGCAAAGAGCGCATCCGTCATCAAGAACAAGAGCGCAACAAGTACAGTCGCGACAAGTATAAGAATACTTTTGCTAAGAAGTTTAAGCGTCGCTAATCATACCGAGGTATAGATCGAGGAAGCTCTTGAGTCTACGAAGGTTATCAATATCTTCGGCCGAGGGCTCCTCGATTTCATTTAGCCTCTCTGAGAGTCTAAGCCTAACAACCGTTAGGTCTTCCATACTGTACAGTTCGACGGCCTGATCAATGATGGCCCCAATTGACTTACCTGTACGGTCGCTTTCTTTGCGAACGAACTCAGCTGTAGAGTTTTCTACATAAGAGTTGAATTGCGATCTCTTGCCCATATAATCCTACCAACCTATATATGTTACTACTACATTCTAGTAGTATTGTTAAGTTAGGTCAATATAGCTCCCGCATGCTTTCGCGCTCGTCTTTGGTGTTACCCTTTAACGCAAGAAAGGAGGTGCACTCTATGAGGCGCCGCGACACAGGCCTTAGAGACCGTCTCAGAACATTGCAGGATCTCTATCACAAGTATCACGGATCAGGCGATAGCATAATATGGGACGAGCGCTTAACCCCTGAAACGAGGGTCGAGCGCTTTGTCGAACATGCTCGCAGTAACCCCAATTTAGGCTTCAACACGGATGAAGAAGCCGCCGAGTTCTGCATCACGCAGATGGAGCAAATGGGCGATGCTATTGCTGGACGTTGGGGCAAAGTGGACGACTACCGGATACGCCGCATACAAGAGGGGCAAGAAGAGGTTTCCAAGGAAGGCGATGAGACGCAGGGACGCGTAGAAGAAGAGCGCGAAGAGGCTGCGGAGCGGCCACGGAGCGCCAGAGAGGAGCTGGAGGAGCGAGCAAGGCGTAGAAGAACAGCCTAGGTCTCCCTCGGCCGCCCTTCGGGGCGGTCTTTTTGTTCGCTGCATGTCGCTTGGCTAAAAGGGGCGCTCGTGGGCGCCCCATAATCACCCTTCCAACAGGGTGAACGCGGGCAAAGGAGGTGAAACCCCGCGCGTACTGCTGAAGAACGGCAGCAACAACTAATAAATACTATGAATTAACAGAATTGTCAAGAGCTTGCTTGATTGCTGCATAAGCGACACCTAGATTGGTGTTCCATTTAATGGAATCTGTAGCGGCCCCAATTAGTGCTAGCCGCTCGGTAAGAACCGTCATGCATTGCTGTAACAAAGATAAATTGATCTCTTTGTCAGCGTCAGATAGAGCCTCAGAGCGGGCGATGGCTTCAGCTTCAACGAGAATAGTAAGCAGCTCATCGGCCTTGATTGTGGCTTCCTGTAGTTTAATCGTCAACATGTTCTTCCTCTTTTATCAGGGTTTCAAAATGTCTGCGGTGAGCCTCTGTGTCCGATGGATCCAACCAATCTACGTTATCTATACGCACGAAAGGACGCCCAATGATTTCTCCATCTTTGTTGTAGATAGAGAACTGGACGACCTCATCATCGACGTAGAGTACCCGGCCATGGTGGGGAGTTGTTTTTATACCCCACTCAACGATGGCCCCGGTTTCTTGTAGTTGTTTAAGAATATTTTTCATAGGCGACGATCCGCGAGAGCGGGTGGGAGCTATAACTTACTATAAGCTAATTTTACTATATCTCCTATACATTTTTTGGATTTACGCAAAATATGGGACCCGTTTATATAAAACAGGGTCTAGGGGTTTTTTCTAACCGCCTCATAGGCGCCTGCTTACTATGAAATACTAGAGGCACTTTTTGAATTATCCGCTCGTTTAAAAAGGCCTTAATTATGGAAAACACCACCCCCCTTGCCTGCGTATCGAAAACTAAATTTTGCCCATTTATTTTTTGGAGATTTTCTCCAAGTATATTACTGTTCTCATAGAAAGGAGAACAAACATGTTCAAAGTGTATCACAACGGTGTTCTCTTCGCTGTCGTTGATCTGGAGACATGCAAGTCTCCCTCATACGGTTGCACCAAATGTGTGTACTGCGTTAAGCAGTACATCAAGCGTAAGAACAAATAACTGTTCTTACACATCTTATTATCTATAAGAGGAGAGTAATCATGTCCAACCTGTTCGATCTGATGAACAATGTTATGGAGAACACCATGAAGACCCTCATCATCATCGTTGCTGCTATTGCTACTGCTGCTACTACTAATGCAGCAGTACAATACTACAACGCTTACAACCAACTCGTAGCTAGTACCTCCTTTGATACTGTAGAACGCATGCGTTCTACTCAAGGTAAGGCTTATTGGTCTGGAGCTACGATTAAAGAATTTCGTGTTCCTGGATATACCTATACTGCTATGGTATTTAGCTCTAAAGCCTCTGCTAAGGCTTATATGGCTAAATACGATGCAGTTAATGCACTTCGTAGTGAAGCTGCGCTTTTCTAGTTGAAGTTTAAGAATAGAGGGGCTTTATGCCCCTTTATTCTTGCATATCTATATTTAGCAATAGGAGGCTAAATATGGCAGCTATCACTATCACTTCTGATCTCCAAGATAAGGAGATCAAAACTCCTATCATCGAGTTTGAACCTCAAGAACAAACTATGGAACAATCTCTTAAGTCTTCGCTTATTCAAGCTTACAGTAAAGCTATGCAACTTGGTAATGAAGTTGCAGTAGCTGCTATTCTGGAAGCTTTGTCTGCAATCTAACTATGGAAGGAATAAGTGGGACCGAAAGGTCCCATTTATTCTTTAATCCCTTTATTTTTTTAATATCTCACAGTTCGCCTGGCATTTTGCCCATTTATTTTTTGTAGCTCACTATGGCTACAGATTATGAATGTGACAATAGGAGGTCACAACATGGGCAAAGTTATTATGTACATCCTGATTGGCATTACTATGGCCAAAATGACTGGATGTGAATTCCAAGCACAACAGCATACGTCATTCATTGATGAACGTATTATCAAAGCTGCTCATGATCGGCAATTAGTACGTTATGGCGATCTAGACTGGGAAATCGTAGACATGTCTCGGTAAATAGTTAGAGGGCCGCAAGGCCCTTTAATTATTGTACCTACACGAAGTAGGTCGTTAGCTATAGGAGGCTAACATGAGCAACATCATCAAGACCCGCACCATCGAAGTCATG
>CAYRKI010000006.1:37705-48216 GCA_964424815.1 uncultured Thiotrichales bacterium
GCTATAGGAGGCTAACATGAGCAACATCATCAAGACCCGCACCATCGAAGTCATGGTGGAGATGGTATCTGCAAGACGTGTGAGGGTAGTGGTGAGAACTGGCACCACGATACCTTCCGCTATTGCAGTGGTTGCGGTGGTAGCGGTGAGCGTGCTCGCTACATGGACGTCACTTATCAAGAGGTGACGGTCATGTCTGAGCCTGTTCCCGAAGAGCACTACGATATGTGGTGCGCTGAGCGTGGCTATGATCCTCAAGAAGAGGAAAGCCGCCAAGCATTCGAAGAACAGAAGAATGAATCCTATGCAACGGATTACTACATTCTCTTCGAGGGCGCTCAGTTTGATGGGATCGAGCACCTGAAGGAAGAATTGGGAGCATACTAACGGTAAAGGGGCGCTTCGGCGTCCTTTTACTATTGTCCATTATATTGCCCAGAATAGGGCAGAGGAGGTTCTATGTACATGGTCCAAGTCATGGAGAACAGCATTGCTGGTGGTTACTGGGACACTCCGGAACGGCATTATGCTTTGACTTTGCTTGGTGCTCTGCGGTTGGCTGCTTACTATTTGCGTAAGGGGTGGAATGCTGTTCGGGTCAGCGATTTCGAGGAGATTGAGTTGGTAGCTATGGACAACAGCTGGTAATGGTAAAGGGGCGCTTCGGCGCCCTTTTACTATTGTGTATAGGTTGCGTCAAAAGGAGGCAACACATGGGTATCATTGTCACTGGCAACATCACCAACGGGCGTCTTATCTATGACAATCCATGGTCCAAGCGCGGACCGCAGATGTCTATGCTAGTCCTGCGTAATGTGAACGAAGAGTTCAAGCAGGCTGTGGCGCCTATGTTCAAGGACGGCGATCACCCGATGTTTAAACCAGATCAGGTTTACATGGTGCATATGTGGATGATGAACCACGATCTGTGCCGTGCGTATCTCAACCAGTTGTTTGATTCTCACCCTTCTGGTGTGGTTACCGTCACGCTCACTGGGCGTGTGGTGCTCGCTCAGTACATCGACGGTTACAAGGTCAAGCTCGAAATGAAGTTGGAGGGCTAAGCATGAAACCCATCATTGACGTCAAGGTCGTTATCGCTGAAGCGCAAGAGGAGATGCGCTTGGACGAAGAAGAGCGTCTTTCGTGGGAAAAGTTCCTGCGTCGCGTAGAAGGAGCCTAACATGATCGAAGCGATCAAGATGTTCTGGGAGTTTCGCGAAGCCAACATGTTTTGGGGTAATATCCCGCAGATCTGGCGCGCATACTTCAAAAAGACGGACAACCCTGAGTACAGGGGTTGGTTGGGCGTGCAGTATCATCTGCTCTGCCAGCAGCAAGCGTTCGAATACAACCACTAACGTGTAATTAAAGGGATCTACTAAACAACTCTCTACACTATCTAACCTACTACAGTAGGTCCCTTTAAAACCTTTTCACTGGCACAACACATCAGAAGGGGCTTCGGCCCCTTTAATCTTTTGGCCTATACTATCGCCACATTGAAAGGAGAATTTCAGTGGCACAACAGGCCAAGTAGTATACCGTGTCAGAAAGGACACAAAACCATCATGAGCATGATCGACAAAGCTCACGAGGTGTTCTCTCGGCTGTTCGGCACTATGAATGCCGAGGTTGCTAATCGCATCTTCGTCGGCTTTCAAAACGAGGTTGATCTCGGGACTTCTGGTAAGGTGAAGTTCCCTGTCGGTAAGCCCACTGGTTCTGAAGCGATTATGCAAGGGCCTTTGGGCACTTCGCGTCGCACCGGCAAGGAGATCAATGGTCAGCCCAAGGACAAGAACCGGGTTCGTATCCGGGTTTGGCGTTACTCTGAATCCATGGAGGAATTCAAGAAGTATGCCAGTTCTCGCTTCGCTGACCCGATCAAGGATGATCCGCTCGGTGTGGAGGATATCACGGATGTGACCTTCACGAAGGCATTCCACAAGGGCGATACGGAATGGGCAAAGGTCGTGGACTACACGCGTTTGCTCATCGAGGCTAGCCGTGGTTTGCCTGGCTTCTGGTCGATCGCTATCCACGGTGTCTTTGACTTCGACTTTGTCGAAAGCACTGACAAGGAGAGCGGCGCTAAGTTCGTTACTCTTGAATACTGGCCGACCCAGATCAAGGGTATCGAGTTGATCCGCTGCTTCAACTACCCTGGCAAGATCGATCCGCGCAAGCTGCCGGAAGAGGTCAAGGCCAAGCTGAACGATGTGCGTAACAAGCGCAGCGTCAGCACGGGTGTGTCGGTGCTCAAGGAAGCCAAGAGCGAAGCCGACAAGATCCTTGAGAAGAGTGGCATCATCTTGCCCAAGAAGGGCAACGGTGGTGTCACGTTCTAGGATGGTAGTTCGTTTGAGGGCGGCCTTCGGGTCGCTCTCGTCGTTATTATGTGTCGAGAAAGGACACTAACGCCATGAGCAATGCTCAAAACCTCAACAACACCAGCGACAATGCGAATGTGGAGGGCGTTATGCAGAAGACGACTGTTAAAGCACAGACGATCAAGATCATCGGCATTGGTCTGAACGATGCGGACATGGTTCGCTCGGTGTTCATGACCATGCGGCCTGACCACGATGTTGTGGTTGAGATCATGGACGACATGCTCGATGACGAGCTGCGCATCAAGGACATCGCCATCGAATTGCTGTTCGAACTGCTCCGTTCGGACAACACCTTCGTTGTCGTGGGCAAGGAAGTTCTCGGCAGCTACGGCGACAACCAAACGCTCAAGGAACTGGCTGAAGAGTTCCGCGGTGGTAGCAATGGTGCGATTTCCCATCGCATCCTGCTCGAAAGCGGCATCCTGCTCAACTCGCGTCTGAAGGATGTCATGCCGGAATTCGAAACGGCTGACGATCTGGAAGATGTTCTCCAGGCGCTCGATGGTGTCGAAGCCGTCGAGGAGGACGAGGAGAATCCCAACAAGAAGATCCTCATCCCGGTTGAAGGTGCTAAGCACACCTTCGAAATCACCGACGACGGCAAGGTGCTCGTGGATGGCACGATGTGGAAGCCGGCTCTGTTGGGCTACGGTGCTACCACGCAGAACCATGCACTGCCCTACATGCCGGTTGGCATCAAGTCGCCCAAAGAGCTGCTTCAGCTGGCGATCGGGTGCATCATCATTGCTCAACAGGATGGTCGTCAGAAGATTCAGTACGCGCTGGGTGTTCTGACTGGTTTCTCTGGTGCTCAGGGTGTTACCGAGGCTGATCTCGAACAGTATGACGAGGCTGGCCTCAAGGTCTACCACGAAAACCGGATCGGGAGCGTCACGCTGCGTATGCGGGATGACGAATCCGAAGGCTACATCTACGCCACGCCTGCTGGTGTGGATTTCGTTGAGCTTGCTGCTTTGCAGCGGGAATACGACGAAACGCACTGGACGGTGCCCAACAACATGGGTGCTGAGCTGATCCGCATGGATTTCGAGTCCATGAAGAACGGCAGCAACATCTTCGGTGTGACCGTGGATGACAACGGCATGGTTACGATGCCCTGCAACGGCATGAAGCACGTGACGAAGAGCCATGCGAAGCACGCTGGTGTTGCTAAGCTGCTGGCGGTTCTGTTGCCCAACGATCCGCTGTCCATGGCTGGTATCGCCACTATGTCGCGTAAGATGATGAACAAGAAGTTCGTCGCGCGGCGTAAGACCAAGATCGGTGGTGCTGTGGAGTTCCGCAAGCCCTACGAGATCAAGAAGTTCATCCGCGTCTACCAGAACAGCGAAATCCTGGTGAACGAGGGCGACAAGGTCTACGAAGGCTCGGAAATCCTCATGTACGATGGTCGTGTGCGCACGCTCCGCACTAACGGTGCCTCGTTTGGTATCGTGACCAAGGTTCATCGCACGGAGTACGAGCTGGAAGACTCCGGCAAGATCGTCATGGAGATGGTGGTCGAAGTTCAGCTCTATGACATCGGTGAAGCCAAGATCCGTGATGTGGGCAAGGCCAACATCGTGGCTGATGAAGACCACGGTGGTCAAACCTTCATCAAGGAAGGTGCTGACTGGGTTTACTGGCCGCACCTCTCGATCGGTCAGGGTGTGATCAAGAACACTCTGCATTGGAACAAGAACAGCAAGTTCGTCCGTGAGGTGGAAGCCAAGCGGGTGACCAAGCTCGATCCTGAGCTGTACGCGATGCGGAAGGCTCAGTACGGGGCTGATGCTCGGTTCCAGTGGAATGATGCGGAATATCTCATGATCACGGTTCAAAAGGCTGTGGTTGTGGAAATCACCGCTAAGATCGAGCGGACTACCATTCAGGAGAACATCTCCGACGCAGGCATGACTCTTTACCAGCTGCTTTATGTCAGCGGCGTGTCTGCGGGTAACAAGTGGGCTCTGGCTAACATCATGCCGGAAGCGCGCAAGAAGGTTGGCACGCTGATCTACTTGTTGCTTGCGGCTAATAGCATCGTGCTGCCTGGCCTGCCTGTCTTCAAACTGGGTATCGATGAGCTGGACATCGACCCGAGCCTCAATGATGAGGAATTGCTGGCTGAATTCGGTCTGCGCTATCCCAGTGGCGTGATCTTGGAAGCCAGCGACAAGAATGGGACTGCACGGGTGTGGTTCCATGGTGGTTACATCCGGCATATCTCGGCTCCGGACAGCATGGGTGCTGGCCTTACGGGTATTGGCGAAGTTGCTGCCCGTATTGTCGGTCTCATGGCGATGCCGGGTATTGCGGCGCTGCCGACGTTCAATATGCGCGGCCTGGTCATCAAGTACATCAACGGTTGCCGCCGTATGAGCAAGGCTGATAGCCTCAACAAGGTCTTCAAGGTGGACTTTGGCGCTTCTGCCAAGGTTGCGCTGAGCGCTCGTGTCCCGCAAGACGAAGTCTGGCTGGATCCGCGTGGTCCGCTCGCCAAGAAGGTCGCCAAGACTCACGGGGTTCCGGTTCGTCATCTCAACGGTCGGTACAGCTACTACCTGCGCCATCCGATGATCGTGGGCGAAGTCCTGCGTATTCGGTTGGTTAAGGGCATCACCAAGCATCAAATGCTCATCAATGAGGAAATGCAGCGTCGCGTTACTCAGGGTGATGGTGATGGTGACAACGGTAACCTGTTCCCGATCAAGAGCAAGAAGCTCGCCATCAAGATGAAGAAGCAGCTCGATCGTCGGCTGCCGAATGCGGATATGAATATGTCCGTGTTGGGTCTGCCGGCTGATACGCCGCACCTGAAGCTCTACGGCGAGTTCTTGGACGAAAAGACTGTCGAACAAATGCAGAACAAGTCTGAAACCAAGCACATCAAGGCTTGGGAAGATGAGTTCGCTGGTGCAGCGCGTGCTGCCACGTGGTGGACGGGTACTAGCTATCGGATTCTCGAATTCGGTGGCATCCTCGAAGCCATGGGCCTTGGCTCGCTGCGGGCCATGTTGTTGGGTGCGTGGTGCTATGAGCACCGTGGCTTGGCAAACAAGAAGCTCAAGGAAACGTCTGAAAAGGCGCTCAATAGCTGGATCAAGACCATCAAGAAGGCTGAACAGGCCGACGACATGGTCCTGGCCTTCGGCAAGATGCTGAAAGACGAGAACCCTGGCTACGCTGCTCAGGGTCACGCTCTGGATGGCATCAGCTTGAAGCTGACCAGCGAGCTGAACAAGCTCGTGAAGAAAGGCTCTATTCCGAACGGTCATCGTGGTTTGATCGGTGATTTCCCTTACACCGATCTCTACGACATGATCGCTTTGGCGTGGCGCCTGGGACGGGGGCACCTGTCCTTCAGCCTCAAGCACGCCGCTGCGGTGGCTACTCGCGATGAGGACGGGAACCTGCTCATGGACGGCGTTGCCGACGCGTGGGGTTTCCGTGGCTCGTTCTTCTACCAGCTCCTGCGGATGATCTCCGTGGGTCTGGGCGTCGTGGCCGACGAGTTGGGCGTTACTGCGCCTGATTTCGACGCCGATGACAGCCTGATCGTCATCAACGACGACTAGTGCTGTTGATATGAGAAAGGAGGTTTAATCTCAAGCAAAAGAGAATAGAGGGGCTTCGGCCCCTTTATTCTTGAACCCTCCCTCGATCACCGCAGACGTCGGGAAGAGATGTATGAAGGGGCGCGATGCGGGCGGTGAATTGTTGTTGAACAAGGTCGTTTGACGACGATGAAAGGGCCGCGATGCGGCTCGTGAGTGTTCCTGGCAAAGAGGTGCGCCAGGTCCGAGAGGATAGCACAAGCACCTAGACGTAACCAAACGTCTCATAACAGCCGATTTAAGGAGAGAAAAGCATGAAATTGAATGTCAAGGTCAACAGCATGCGGCACGTCGCGAAGAATGCCCCGGAAGGGTCCTCGGGACGGCTGATCATGTTCGAACTGCCGCTGGATGTAGCGGAAACCCTGATCAAGAAGCTGAAGGGTGACTACAATCCGGAGCAGTTCATGACTGAAGACGGCGTGGTGTGGGGCACCGGCTGGGTTTCCAAGGCCGCATTGCCGCAGCTGCGTCGTGTCGAATGGCCTGCCAACGTCGAGATCTCCGCACGCTACACGGGTGCGGTCGAGACGACGCTGAGCCGCGAAGGCCAGGAAGACCGTCAGGTCTTGGCCCTGGAGTTCGTGGTGGACGGCTGCGCGAAGGCGACTCCGTTCGATGGCGCTGAAGTCGAGGACGGCACGCTGCGGGTTCGCAAGCGTCGGCGTAACCTCACGCAGGCTGCGTCCAACGGCGGCGAACTCGGTGGCAACAGCCTCCGTTCCGTGCTGGCGGCGATCAACAGCACCAAGAGCGGCGCTGGCGTCACGTTCTAAGTTTGGCGGGGCCGAAAGGCCCCTACACATGAGCGCCCCAAGACCGGGGCTTTCATGCGTGGGGACCAACTCCACGGCTGGGAAGGAGGGTAGCCATATGCGGCGCTGGGCGTAAAACACCCAGATCTGGTTGCAGCTCAGGTAGAAAGAGGCCTGAGAGTTGGGGATTTGAGAATCGCCAGCTGGGGCTTGCATTACGAGACGCGCGCTCGGGACTGCATCAGCTAGGTTAGCCTAAGAACTTAGCTACGGGTGAGCGTGCCACCCTTAATGCCACGTACATAACCATTCACGACCTTTTCAACGGTCCGTTCGGTGGTTTGACGGACGATTAAATAACACGCCACACAAACCATACAGAAGTACGTCAGTTAGGAGGCTGTTTACCAACAATGAGGATTCGCAGCCCGCGGGGCCGTGTTAGGTAGCGCACGTTAAACATAGCTATGCAGGAGAGCAAACGCCGCGCGTGAGTGGGGCGAAAAGTCCGTATTTAATCGGCGCCTGCACAGGAGTGATGCCACTGCCAGCGGTATATTCGCGCACGCGCATCCGGGCGATAAGGCGAGACGCCTAGGGGTGAGACCCAAATCTTAGCCGTAGCCCAGTGCTTCGCTCACCGATTGAGCCTTAGCACACGAGCAAAAAGTGGATGGAGGCCGCATGCCACGGGACTCGCCGTAAGGCGAAACAAATGACGAATGAGAAATTTCACCGGCCTGAAAAAACCATACTGCGGAGGTTTCACCTGTCGGGGTTTTAGACCGCAGCATCACCAGGAGAGAGTTATGCGCAAGGGTACCTACTACGCCATTCTCAACGGTGGTAAGGTCGTCAACGTCGTGGAAAAGCTCTCTGACATCATGCTGTCGCGGGCTGATAAGATCTCCCGCTAACATCGTCTAACCGTCGCCCATAGGAGATAGTCACATGGTTTCTTTGCAGCTGAAAGCCCGCTTTCGGGATCTCAAACCTGGTCTGTACCACGCCAAGCAGAACGATCGTTACTCTGTCATCGAAATCTACGCACCAGGGAACGCAAAAGACATGTTGGCTACCATCGGCTACCTGTCGCTCAAATACATGATGAAAGCCGGTGTCGCTGAGATCCTTCGCTATCCTTCGGCGCCCATTCGGACGCGCTTGAACCTGAAACTTGTCGTTCACGGACCTGGTAGCACTGGCTGTGCCACGTGCGAGTCTACCGGCCATAAGTTTGGCTGTGTGGTCATGGTGAGCGAGCTGACGAATCGTGTGCTGGACCATAGAGCCAGCTTTCCAGTGAGTTAGAAGAGAGGACGTATGGGAAAGACAGTCGTTCTGATGGGGCATCCTCCATCCACCGAGACCAAGGAATTCCTGGACCAGCAATTCGGCTCGGCGTATACGCTTTTTGTGTACACGCTACACGTCACAGCCATGAAAGAACTTCAAAAGGCTATTCTAGGCACGATCCATTTCGCTGATCGCAAGTGCGATCTGCAATCCGCAGACGACATCATCATCTCGCCGCCGGGTGTTTCTCAGGCGGCTGTCTTGTTCCCATACGCCATCGAAGGCCTGGTAGGCCGTAAACCCAAGCTCCTCAATCTCATCCGGGTGGAAAACCGATACGTTCCCTGTCCCGAACAGCCGTTCGTGGACTGTGACGCCATCTACACCACCATGCGCAAGCGGCGGGGATCGAGGGTAATGGTATGCTCAGGCTCCTAGTTCTCTGTGTCCTGTTGGGGGCTGTGGCGGAGCTGCGCGAGCCATATCGGCTACGCATGGTGCCCAAAGTGGTCTCCGGCATCGAACTGATGCAGCATCAACCAGAGCTTGTGCAGTTCAATGGCGAGTTGCTCAAGCTTAAGTTCAACAAACAGGGTGGCAAAGTGTATGTCTTTGCCGTGGAAGGTCAGCAGATCACGGTTTACGCTGGCCCGAATATCGACATAAGAGTCCCTGCTATCGGTTCGTATATGCAAATTACGGGCCGGATGTTGGGGCCAGGCTTTGTCAGCGTGGAAAACCACGACATGATGAAGCCATTGGCACTTCCTTCACAGACGTATGCTGAGGCATCTCAACCTGCGGAGATCAATCAACGGGTGGCATTTGGGATTGCCACACTGCGTATTGTCCCACCAATCAAAAAGGAGGGGAACGTCTATGTCGCTTACCGGACTCTTGACGGCGTTGAAGGGACTGGACAAGTGCCTGCGGTCTACGCCGAGCAACTCCAAGCGGAAGTGCCTACGGTCCTGAAGGGCTACCGGCAAACCAACAACTACTTCTACATCGAGGGATGGGAATGATTTGGGGTGTTCTGGTGGGCCTGGCTATCAGCCTGTTGAACCTGTTCCCAGGTATCCACCCAGCAGGAATCCTGCTGATGCTCCTGCCTTCCCTTGCCCTCGGCACGGACGGGGCGCTTGCAGCAGCTGCCGTGTCAACAGGGGCCGGTAGTCTACTTCATGTGTTGAATGTGGCGTATCAGCCCATGTCTCGACGCATGATTGCAGGCGCTGACGTGGCAACCAAGCTGGCTTACCAAGGTTATGGTCCAGCCGTTGTCCGTCTGCACACCCAAGCAGTTTGGATGGGATTTACGGGCGTCTGCGTGTTGGGCGCCCTGTTTATTCTGCCACAGCTGTTGGGACACAACTCAGCCCAAGCCTTTGGCCGAGCCATCGGCGCGATCGCACCATGGGTGTTGGCTGCGGCCATTATCCTGACGATCGTACGGGCTGACCGTAAGATTTCCACGGTTATGATCTGCGGCATGGCGGCTGCCATCGGGTTCGTCACGTTCAACTGTGCCGGCTTGGCCGGTAACCCTTGGGCAATGACGCCTCTGTTGTCGGGCCTGTTCATGGCACCTATTGCCGCATCGCTTCTGGTGAAGCAAAAACCACTAAAGATGCAGGCTGACCAAGATAACATTTGGGAAACGGACCCAGCCATTCAAACGCTGGGTTCGCTGCTAGGATGTTTGACGGGTTTCCTAGCCGGCATCGGCACGTCCAGTGTCGTTGCGCTGGTGCGCAGCGATGACATGGAAGACGAGGATTATCTGTCGCTCGGTGCGGCAGCAGACTCAGCAAATAGCATGTTTGCGTTGCTGGCCTACTGTCTCATCGGCTCAACGAGGAGTGGTACGGCCGCAGCGTTAGCGGAGGCTGCTCCACAAGTTGATGCGATTGGATCGATCCTATGCCTGGGGTTTATTGCCCTCGGGCTTTTGTTGGGGCACAACCTGGTGGCGGCGTTGCACGGTGTGTATCGTTTCGTCATCCACAAACTGCCTCAGCGGACATTTGCAGCGGGATTGCTGGTGATGACAACCTGGTTGGTGATAACTCAAACCGGTGCGTCTGGCCTCCTCATCTACATCGCCGCATGGCTGCTCAGCACACAGGCGCGGGCCTGGTATGTTCCTAATCAGGCACTCTTGGTGTCGCTGACCGGACCGGTCCTGATTTATTATCTGGGCCTGTCGGGATCACTGGCGACAATATTCGGCTTAATGCATTAAGAAGCCAAATCAGATAGCTACGTAAGGGGCTGAGGCCCGTTATTTAGCTAGAGGAGGCTAATTAGTGCAAGAAGCTTTTGAGGGAGCACCAAGCAGCATGCTAAACGTGACGGCACTACGATCCGAAGCGTTGGAGCGGCTGCGTCAGGAAGGATACAAACCCTTCACACCCATCGAGGGTGCGTACATCGGTCTGTTGATC
>CAYRKI010000006.1:48226-52430 GCA_964424815.1 uncultured Thiotrichales bacterium
GACTGGAGTTCAGACGTGTGCGTTGATCTACGATGCGTTAGAGGATGACGAACATCCGCTGCTGCAAGCAGCCGAATTCGAGATCGATGATCTAAAGACCGGGAAATGGGAATGGCTCTTTGCCTGGCTCAGTCCGTGCCACATGATGGCCGAATACCCAACAGTGATGATTGAGATTGCTCAATTCCTCACGGGTAGAAAGCCAATCCCTGCTCAGATCCGAAAGGAACTGAAGCAGAGACTGCTTGGTCAGTGATACACAGGGATAAAACTACCGTCGTCGTATCAATGTGAAAAGAAGGAGAAATCCTCATGCGTCAGCCGAAGCCTCTCTTTGCCGCCACGATCCTCGACGTGCGTAAGTTCGAGGATACCAACACGGTCAAGGTCATCGCCAAGATCACTGGCATGTCCAAGGCCGGCGGTGGACCCGAAGATATCAAGCAGATCGAGGGCGAACCCGTCCAAGTCTGCTTCCGTCTGCGCGGCCACAATTTCCTGGACGAAAAGGCCGCCGAACTGACTAGAAACTGGACCGAAATCGGTCTGGTGAAGACCAATCAGGAAGTGGCTTTCCGGCCGGGCTCCACTGTCTATTTTGAAGGCGTCGGTCCCGGCGAGTGGGACGGCAAGACGACCTTCCGCGGCAACGCATTGCACCCGATGATCAAGGTCTACCAGAACACGATCAGCGGGCGCATTACCACGAAGCTTCGGCGGCTGACGACGGTCGCCGCCGGCGTCGAAGTCGCCAAGGAACTCAAGGCGGAAGCCGAGACGACCGAAGTGGCGGAGACGGTCTAACAACCTCCACCAATCTGCCGTAAGGCACTCGTGTTATCTGTTCAGGAGGACTGCCATGAACACCAAACTCTACGCTGGTCAGGTGCGTAACGTCACCATCTTCGAAAAGAACATCTCCGTGCTGGTCGAGGTGTACGGCATCTATGATGCCGACAACCCGAAGTACTACAAGAAGTTGAAGGGCGGCAGCAAGCTGGTCCGCTTCTCCATGGGGTTGGACAATCCCAAACGGGCCGACATGCACAAGGGTTTCCGGCTGGCGTTGCCGGCGGTGGGGATCGCTGCGGAAGCGGCTGACCACATCCCGGATCGTCGGACGGGCACCAAGTCTCCCATCTTCAATCTGGTGGGCTTGAGCATCTCCGATATCCAAGTCGTCAACCGGGTCGAACTGGCCCAGGACGAACTGGAAACGGAGGCTCGCGAGAGCACGGTCATGGCAGGGGCTGACCCTGAATTGCTGGCCACGCTGCGAGCGCTCGGAAAGGGCATTGCCCGGAAGGTTCGCTCGCTGGTCAAGTCCTAGGTAACACAGGGGCCACTCAGAAATGGGTGGCTCCACAACAGCCCATTTTCGTGGGTTGTCGTGGGGTCATCAGCTAGTTATAAATAGTATCTATAACCGTGTCGAGGCGAGAGCCGAGACGAAGCCATTAGCCTTGCTTAGGTAGGGCGGTGGACCCGTTGCATTCGCTTCGCTCGTGTCGCTCGCTCATTCACGGCCTTGTTTTAAGCTTCAACGGGAAACAAAGACTAAGTTAAAACCTGTAATAACCAGGTTATAAACCTAGTCTATAACTAGCTGAACGAGTTACGCTTCGTAATCATAGCATGCGCCAAAACCAAGATCAAGGGTGAGATTTACTCAAATTTCGAAACGCTCTTGAACCACCCTAAACGGAATTTGAGAACAGGTTACTTGCTGACCAAAATCATTAATCAGCTCGTAACACAGCCGCCCATGACGATCCTTAACAACTTGCAAAACTTCGTAAGTCTTGCCTTTAGTCAGGCCTGGCTCACGCGGCTTGCGAAAACAAAGTACAGTCATGTATACTACCTCCATAAGGGTATTATATCACGGCCTGGCATAGTTTAACGGCAAAACGGGGAGCTTATACCTCCTTAAAGCACCAGATTAGTGCAAGTTGTGGGTTCGAATCCTACTGCCAGGACCAAGAAGTTTTTAGTTTGGGGCGTGGGCTTACGAAAAATACCGGCAGCGTACGTCTGGAAACATCTATGGCGGCGCCAACATCGGTTAAAAACCGTAACAAAAGCCTTGACAAAAGGCGTAACAAAAGCCTAGTAAAAACTTTTCACAATAACACTCAAAAGCCCACACCTCAGACAACGGAAACGACCACTTTTAAATCTCAATACCTAGAGCCATAAGCACATCAGCTGTCAAGTGTGCGATTTAGGCAAATTCTTGTGAAACTAACACATCTCTTAACTGCCTAAAATAGGGCTTGTACACCCACCCCTTACGCTCCCGCGTGCTACCGCACGCCGTCGCTTTCCATAGCGTGATCAAAAGCACAGCCAAAAGCGTGATCAAAAGCGAGGATAAAGGCATGGCACAGACTCCTGGCAGTGTCTACAACTGGGCTATTGAAGAAGATCCTAAAACCATCTACGACGATGCAATGGTCTTCCACCTTGGTCCTTGGCAAGACGGAAACTTTGCTACGGCCTTCCCTTTCTCCTTACTAGACGAAAACAATAAGCTTCACAAAAGATTTGCCTCTCACATCACATATGGCTTCGCCAACATCGACGGACGCTTGCCCTTAACGGAGATAGTGTGAAATTCCTATCCTGGCTACTCACAACAACCGGCCTACTTCTGCTTGGTATCATCCTGTCAGTAGCCACCCATAAAATCACTGGCTGGGGCATCGATTGGTGTGCCTACTTCACAGGTTGTCTCATTGGAGCAACATCAGCCCTCAACGGTGTATCTCTTATCTTAAAGGAGTAAACCAATGCACACTGCACGCCTGGAACAATGGGCTCTGGTCTTCGGTAGCCGCCTTCATGGCTTGGTCTACGGCCATCCCAACTTCACCGATGGTACACGGATCACCACCAGCTCGATCCAACACGTGGACAAGGACAACGAAGAAGTCCACACCCACAACACCATCTACGTTCTCGGCACTACCGATCCCAACTACGAAGCCACATTCCCCAACGCACGAGAGCGGTTCTTCAATGGATCCCTTGCAGCAAGCTAGAGGCTACGCCAGGGTCAGGGGAGATACTGGCCGACCTTGGAAGCCAACCTAGACGTCATAGCAGCTACAATACCTCAACATCGCTGTCACCCTAATCATCTGAGACACCATGATCGAAGGTCTTGATACAATTGTTGGATCGAATCTAAAAATCACCAGCAAAACAGAAAAGAAGCTGCGCGACTTCCTTGAAGGGCGCACATTTGGATACCCTGAAGGCATCCCAATTGGTGAGTGCTACCTAGTAGCCTCCCGCACGCCTAACAAAGGGATCATCCTTAAAGTTGTCAAAGACGTCGAAACCAAAGAGTCGGTGAGAGTGAACCTCAATGGCAAATCCAAGGTTTGCAAACGGCTCATTACTCAAGTTGGTCATGTCGCCTCCTTCGGTACCATTTCTAATCTAATCCGCATCGAAAAGGCGCGTCCGCGTACTCATCAAGTCGAAGTCAACCTAGTTCGTAATCTTCTACGAGCTATGCTAGAAAACTCTACCATCATTAAGGACAACACGATGGAGACGATCTGGCTCGCAGATAATCTATCGCCCTTAAGTTAGGAGCTAACTATGAAGATCACTAGGGAAACACAAATCACCAAAGAGTTGCTGCAAGCATTCATGCGGCGCTACTATAACAAAGCCCTAGCATTCTTCATCCGACCTATCAAGATCGATCGCATCACCATGGATCACATTGTGATCTTTACCCCTGAACACCCAGCCTATCTCTGTGTCGAACCGTGGAACCCACGCGGTCACGACTGGTTCGAACGAGCAACCATGGATTGGCAGGAGTTCTACGACAAACATCGAGACGAACACACTATCTACGACGCAGACAACAACCTAGACGACGAAGCCACGGACCGCCGTACATTCAGTGCATGGATCTGGTCCTGGCTCACCAACGAAGGAAGGATCGAGCCACGGCTTCCCGAAGAAAGTTCCTCTGTCTAGATTGTAAAATCGACACAGGAAAAATCTACGAGCACTACTTCGTACATACTCATATTTGGCTGTCCGTAGTGGGCAGCAATAAGGGAATGCTTTGCATCGGCTGCTTCGAACAAAGACTCGGCCGAAAGCTTAATCGCTCAGATTTCCCCGAGGTAACTATTAATAATCCTCGTTATGAACCGAAAAGCCAACGACTAATGGA
>CAYRKI010000006.1:52466-52714 GCA_964424815.1 uncultured Thiotrichales bacterium
AAACATCTTCTCGCACCCATCTTTGCAGCTGCTCTCCTGGGAGCGGCCTGTCATCACTGGACGTACGCTTGAGCATCCCAAACCAGGCGACGAAATCCATATGACCGAACGGAACACCGGAACAACCCACCGCTTTCGCGTTGAAGAAGTCGATAGTACCATCATCGATGTTTTCTTTGCCAAAGCAACCAAGATCGCATGATCATGCACCAACTCCTGTTGCTGAAGCTCGAACTGCAAAGCTTGGA
>CAYRKI010000006.1:52737-53227 GCA_964424815.1 uncultured Thiotrichales bacterium
GCGAGCAAGTCTTGCAACATCAGATTGCTGTGTTGGAGGCCCGATGAGATACCACTTAATCAACGTGGTCGGTAAAGAGCTTCTCTTTGAAAAAGAGATGTCTCCTGAACAACTGGAAGACTTCAGCGCCCAAGACCTGATGAACGAGGTCTGGAAGGAACAAACCGAGAACCGCGGCGACTGGTGCGCAGCATCTGTCCGTGAAGCCATGATCAACAAGCTGATCAAGCAAGGCTTCAAGCAAGTCCCGTACATCAAACACCACGTCGGATAGAAGTGAACAAGAAACAAAAGCGTGCTCGCAAGCGTTCTGTGTCTCAAGCCGTGCGTGAGCGTAAAGCTCATCAAAAACGTATGGCTGAAATCAAAGAAATGGAAAAGCTTTTTGGAGTTGATGAACCCTTATTCTTCGATCTCGTAGCAGACATCAAACCAATCGGAGAAGCGGTACTCAGGTCAATACTCAAAGGGTTAGCATATGGGTCAAAAG
>CAYRKI010000006.1:53237-57778 GCA_964424815.1 uncultured Thiotrichales bacterium
TCTAGGCGCAAGAGAGACCTCAAGCGCCTCAAAGAAATGCAGCGTTTGTTTGGAGTAGACGAATGCACGATGACAGGTGTTCGGCGTGCGGAGGAACAGGTCATGTGGTTTATGGACCTGACCTGGTCAACTGCTCAGCCTGCAAAGGAACCGGCCAAACGCAGCCGGGTAAAAAGCTCTGCCACGTTTGCCATGAACAAGAAGTCGGTGAAATCTGGCAACTACTCTGCGATGCGTGCCGTAAAGCGGCAGACTCGATAGGAAGGAGACGCTAGTTGGAGTGCCCGTGCTGTCACGGTAACTGCTCCCATCATATCCGTGATTGCGGCGATGGGTGCTGCTCCGATTACGCACAATGCCTAGTCTGTAATGGCACAGGTGAGGTAACACGAGAACCTACCGAGCAAGAACTTTGGGATTGTGCTCATAATCAAGCAACCTGGTAAGGAGATTGATGACTAAGTGTGACCAAGGCCACAGTTTATTCTGGTGCAACTGCTGCCGGTTACATACACATAACACCACAGAAGGTGCGTGCTCACTATGTGGTAGCAGACGCTAAGAATAATAGCCGTTATCACGAGAGGAGGGTCCGATGAAGGGCCGTATTGTCATCTACCTGGACCTGAAAGACGGGTCCGATCTCGACGCCTTGGCCGACAAGTTGGAGAAGGCGGTGGAGGCCGACATTCCCGAAGGCGGGACGTTCACCCTCGACGTGTATGAGAACCCGTAATAACAACCAGTATTCCACTCAAGTCCCTGTGTAACGACCTGGAAGGCTTCCTCAATGCGGCGCCGACCGACAACATCGTGGCCTATGTGGCTGACGATGACGCCGAGAACCCAGCCGACCCCTGCTCAATGGAGAACCCCATCCAAATCAACCGCCGCAACGTCAAGGTGCTGGCAATCATCGCCAGTATCGCTGAGTACGACGATGACGACGTGCGGAGATTGTTGTCCCGATAAGGGGCGAGTGATTGAGAACACTTAATGACTTCCCTGTAAAATGGTTAACACGAGAGCAGTTCAACAGCTTACCAGAATACTCCTGCTCATTGCCAACCGGCACAACCATCGGCAAGCAGTGGAAAGCTCACTACGAAGCTGGGTGGTTTCTTGGTGAGTACTACGACATTGGCAGTGACAAAGAGATTGGCATCCGCTGGTCTCTAATCAAAATCACTGATCTGAAGTGGGGTAAGCCTTATCATGTTAACTGAGGAGCAAGTTAATGCCTTAAAAACTCCTTGACGACTGGATGAACTCTGGTTCACAATGGCCTGGCGAATGGATCCACCTTCAACAGCTGCGGAACACAAAGGGTCCCCAATGGCTGGAAAGGTTGACCATCCGTGAGACTCGTGGTTAGTTATCGTTTATTAGGAGGTACGTCTATGGCTCCCAAGTCTACTCTCAAGGCTGCGCCTCGTAAGGCTGCTCGTAAGACGGCTACTAAGCGTAATCGTCGGCCCCCAACGGAACTGCTCGCCCAACTCGAACAGCAGCGAGAAGAACTCGCCACCAAGTTTTCTGAGCGGCTGAGCAAACTGGATGCGCGGATCGAGAAGATCAAGAACCGCTACCAAAAGACCATCCGCCTGGCCGAGATCACGAGTACCCATTCTGCGGACGAAATCAAACAGCGCTTGGAAGAAGCCAAGCGTCAACAGCGGCTGCTTCGCATGGCCTTGAAGCACAAGCAATAAGGAGCCCTTATGACTAAGCATGAACGGGATGCCCTTGCCCTCGCGGTGCGCGAATACCGGTTGACGTATGACAACAACGCAGACAGACCGGAGGGAGTACGACATGAGCTGGCTCGTGAAGCGGCCAAGGCCGCCCTAACCAATTCGTTCATCCCTCTGGATAAGTTCTCGTGGGTCATGGAGACCATCCGTATCGCGTTTATCGACTGGGGGTTAGAAGATGAGAATCAAGGTGGGCTTCGACCCGACGACGACTGACCTTCATTTGGGGCATCTCGTTCTGCTTAGGAAAGTCCAGGAACTTGCGAAAGAGCCTGGCACAGAAGTGGCTATTGTCATCGGAGACTTCACAGCTTCGATTGGCGACCCAACAGGCAAAGACAAAACCCGGCCTCCGCTAACTCTTGCGGAAGCACAAGCCAATGGTGAGTGGATCCTCAGTCAACTAAATTTCTTGCCGCCGAACCGATCCATCCACCATAACAGTCATTGGTTTGGTCGGATGAAGCCCGAAGCATTTCTTCGGCTGATTGCACAGTTCACTGTTGCGCAGACGCTAGAGCGCGACAACTTCCGGCTTCGGATGGCTATGGGGGCTCCAGTTCATCTCCATGAACTAACGTATCCTATCCTTCAAGGCTATGACTCATGGTATCTTGGTGCACATATCGAAGTAGGCGGCACAGACCAACTCTTCAATATGCACATGGGCCGTGAGATTCAAGCAATGCGGGAAATGGAACCGCAAGAAATCATCACAGTACCGTTGTTGATTGGTCTTGACGGTACACACAAAATGTCCAAGTCTTTGGGCAATCACATCGCACTGCACGAAAACCCCAAAGACATATTTGGCAAATTAATGTCAATCCCTGACGAGCTGGTGGATCACTACAATGAGCTGCTAGCCAAGCTTGAGACGCTGCCTGAGCATCCTATGGATCGCAAGAAGGCGGTTGCTCACGAGATCACCCGTCTGGTTCACAACAGAGAAGAAGCGGACGCGGCGATGGCCCACTTCGAGAGAACAGTTCAAAACAAGGAGTTGCCTGATGACATTCCCGAGATGGTGGTGCTATCTCCAATTAACGTTGTCGATGCTGTGGTTGCAGCCGGCTTTGCAACGAGTCGTCGTGAGGCCAAACAGCACGTCACGTCGGGGGCAGTGAAACTGAATGGTGCAAAAGTCACAGACCCAAGCACCAATCTTACGGTAGATAACCAAGTAATGCAAGTCGGCAAACGTCGATTTGTGAGATTGAAAACCAATGGAACATCTAGCTGAAACCATCAGTGTTCTAGGCGGTGAAGGCCTGACCGTGCACCCCGATGTCGAACGGGTCTTCACCTCCTTTCTTAACAACCAAATCGATAGTGCACATCTCTATGTCAATAAGACAGACGAGACGTTGATAGTCTATGCAGGCATTGCACAGCGAGGCACAGTTTCGGAAGGCATGTGGTCCTTAGCAGTCTATAGTAAACATCGATCTGGAGCGCATGAAACTATTGCTTACTTTGATCGTCATGGTAACTTACTCGTAAAGAAACCCTATGTGATTGACCATCCTATATCTAAAGAAGTAAATATCTACACTAACTTCTACAAACAAGTCTTTGAGATCCAACTCAAAGCCGAAGAAGAGTTTACATTTGTAGATAATTATGGAATTGGTAAATACGGCTACGATGTCTACAACAGAAACGATTAAAATCTTAGGTGGTTATGATCTAACCACCGATGATCTTGACAAGGCTTTCAACGCTTTCTTAAAGCAAGAAGAGAATTTTATCTCCAGAACCAGACATAAAGGCGAAGAGTTCATTCTCGTAACCGAAAACCATGCTGGAGCTTACGCTCTAGATTTATGGGTCTTAACGCCACAAGGTGAGAGATTCGTTTACGAAAGACTGGTTGCTTGGAATAAAGAGGGTAACTTGGTTTTCTGCCGACCGTTCTACGGGTCCGTAAGACACCAAACTCTTAACGCTTACGCAAACCTCTACAAGAAAGTTTTGCAAGTCAAACTCTCAGACCTAGAACACCTTGAGGAGTACGAAGATGACGACCTCGAAGTCACATGCGACGTCTACAACCCAGCTGGACTTGATCAAGACTCTGTCGTCGTCGGGTCTGGCAACTAACCCTGCCATAGAACGAGTTCTCCTCAACTTTCTCAGCGGGAAGGCGGATAAAGCCCATATCTTCCTTCCCGATCAGGGAAGATTGTACGTCAGAGCATACAAAACCCCTTACCCTTTCCGAGACCCGAAGAAGGATTTCCAGTTTGCTTTGTATCTACGGGTCTACTTCAAGTCCACGATGCAGCCACAGACGTCTTCGATCGGGCGTCGAGTAAAATTCAATAGCGGAAACGGTGATGGCGTCATTATCTGTTGCCGTGGGACCCACAACAACAAAGGTGAATACCTCATGGGTTCTGTTACCGCAGCGGACGCAATGTCCTTCAACAAACCACCAGAAATCGCAAGAAATTACGCAAAGCTCTTGCATGGTGTCGTACTTGCATCTATTATTGACATGGATGCAAAAGTCATAAATTAATGGAGTAATGAGTTTGCCTGGGTAGCCCAACGGCAGAGGCAATAGGTTTAGGCCCTATCCAGTGGTGGTTCAAATCCACTCCCAGGCACCACAATTCTTATGCTTAGCGAACAAGCAATGACCGCTCTAATTCACTTGATGGGTACTAGAGAGCGAGCCAACTTCTGGCTGAATACCCGTAATTCTGATTTGGACAATCGGACTCCGCAAAGCTTCATCGATGAAGGCAAGGAAGACATTGTCGAATGTTTAATTGAAGACAT
>CAYRKI010000006.1:57792-65108 GCA_964424815.1 uncultured Thiotrichales bacterium
AAGGAGCTTCAATGCTGACGGTCTACGTTACCAACTCTCTCGGAACACACGCAGTTGTTGCCGGTGCCGCCTCTGTATCAGAGGCTTTGGTAGACCATTACCTCAAGTATGGTCATGTCATCATCGCCAGCAGCACGCAAATGACGACGTATTATGGTCGCAACGAAAAAGGTCAGCTTCTAGCAAATAGCGTTAACTTGGATTACGTTTGTGAGCCTTCTTGATTTACAGCAATCGTTTAACTCAAACCAGCCACCCGAAGATGTCAAACGGGTACTTCGCGCTTTCCTGCGCGGGGCTTACTTAGGTCATGGCATCATTGTTGGCGCTAGGTTTTACGCTGTAAGTAACGGAACAAACTTATATGTATCGATGGACCCAGCACAAATAGTCGGCGCGACACATGTAGCTACCCGTAATACTGACGGAACGATCCGACTTAACAACACGGCTGTAAGTAATCCGCCACGGTTTACAGCAAAGACCCAGTTGTTAGATTGGCTCTTAGTTGTTGCTGCTGAAAAGGGGTACGACTACATAGAATTATCTGATAGGAATGTAACTCTTGGACCTCACGAGTCTAGGCGGCCCAGACCTGACAGTTCCACCAGAGATGCAGGATGTAATCCTAGCCTTTCTGAATAATACTTGGAACCACGGGTTTTACGAACCGCAATTCTTCTATCTCTGCTCTGAGTGGGCACCAAACAAAGCCCTTAAGCAATTAGAGATTTGGAAGAAGTTTGTGCGGTTGGTTAATGCACCCTACGGAGCACCACATACCGCTAAGATTACGGTCGCACATTTCGAGCAACTCAATGGCCAACTCTTTTTGGCTATTGATATCTCCAAAACACCTTGGCTTCAAGAAGAGAAACAAAAGGTTATCTACTGGGTGATTGCTGTAGCCTCAGAAAACGGCTATGATTTCTCCCATCAGAATGACAACTACATCGTCTTGGTTAAGGGCGCATAGCCCAACGGCAGAGGCAAGGAGCTTAAACCTCCTTAAGTGATGGGTTCGAATCCCTCTGCGCCCACCATAAAGGAAGCATCATGGGAGCACTATCGCTACTACAAACGGTACTCCTCACCTTTTGGTTTTGCCTCTGTAGTATGGGCGTTGTGGAAGCCTATCAACACCCACACGACCTCGCCGCTGCTGTGTACATCGTTATCGGTGTGCTCTTCGGTTGGGCCTACCACTGGATTCACTTGCAGCTAATCGATGGCTAGAATCCCTGAACATCTGCTACCCAAATGGGTTGGCAAAAAGATCCATTGCGCTTTACCACAGCTACAAGGTGCGTGGGTTCTGGAAAGTTATGACGGTTGTGTAGCTGTACTCCAAAAACGTAGTGGTGATAGATTTCAAAACGCTACGTTTGCATCCAACATCGAATATCACCCAAAAGTCTTAAAGAGTGCCAAAAAGAGATTCGAGAAACTTCTCACTGTTTAATTGGCTCGTACTTTTTGCACTTCTCATCATCGGAGTACTCTAATGGAACTCGTCGTACGCGACTACAAAACCAACAAAGAACTCTTCCGCTCTAGCTATCCCGCAGAGATCCTTCTCTGGTGTATAGCCGAGTTCCCTGATTGCAGACCAGGTACGAACAGAGCTGGACAAAAAGTCATCATCGATGAATACGGAGACACGATCGCATATGTCGAAGAAACCACAGCAGGTTCTCATTCTGAAAGGCCTTCCCGGCAGCGGGAAATCGACACTCGCGAAACAGATCGTCGCGGAAGGTGGGGGTATCTGGAAACGGATTAACCGCGATCTGATGCGGGAAATGTTGGATGCTGGTAAGTTCAGTCGTGCAAACGAAGATTTCGTCACGGCGGTGAACCACAGCATCTTGAAAGGTGCTTTGCTGGAAGGCTATAATGTCATTATTGATGACACGAACGGCCATCCGCTCACAGAAAAGAAACTTCGGGACGTGGTTGCTGAGTTGAGCTACCTCAACGTGGAGATCGAAATCAGGTTGCTGACGACTCCGCTTGATGAGTGTATCGCTCGCGACGCCCAACGTCCGAATCCTGTTGGCGAAGAAGTTATTCGCGTTCATTAAAATCGCTGAAGCGGACCTGTCTAGCGTGTCCTAGCGCCTGGGAAGCTGTAACCAAAGATGGTGGCGAACTCTATATTCGCTATCGCTACGGTTGCCTTTCAATCGCGCCATCACACGACCCGTTAAATAAACGTCTCGAATTACAGATAGGTGACCACCTAGACGGTTCGATGACTGATGCAGAGATGCTAGAGCACACTGGACTCATATATGAAGGCGAAATCGACAACCCTTTTGGTGATGCTGATTGGTAGCTTGTTGCTAGGATGCAACAAACAGGACGATCGGATCATCTATCGAACAGCCACCTGGTGTTGGGGTATCCCAGGTATGGTTAACTCGTGCCCCGGATTAGAAGTAGTACCGAGCGAGATGGAGGCTAAACCAAGTGTCGTCCCCACACCTCTTGTTACTCCTTCTGTCGTCCTACCTAGCGCTAGTCAGCAACCGACATTCTCTTCTGGAGGCGGTGGCGGTTGGTACGTTAGTGGGAACTCTGGTGGCGGCGGTGGCGGCATAGGAAACGGCGATGCTAGCGCATCACCTTCACCTATTCCAACGCCTAGTAGCAGTATCAACCCGGAGGTAACACCAAGTGCTAGCCCTTCAAGTCATCCTGGCAATCCTAGTCCTGGGAGCAGCGTTGGGATCCCTTCTCCAACAGCTTCCCCACCCGTCCCAAGTCCATACCCAACACCAAGTGACTCGGACAAAGGCCTCGGTAACGACCCTGGTAAAGTAGATCCGGACAACCCCGGTCACAACAAACCCGCGGATCACGACAGAGGACACGGGAACGATGAAGATCGTGTTGATGACGATAACCCTGGTCGGCCTAGTCACACTAGGGAATCTCACGGAAATTCTACACTGGACATTTCACAAGATTGATCACACCCCGTATTGTACGGGCAAGTAGCCCAACGGCAGAGGCACTGGTCTCAAAAACCAGGAGTTGATGGGTTCGAATCCCTCCTTGCCCACCAGGAGTTTCTAATGCGTGTCTGGCTAGACGACATCCGGCACATGCCGGAAGACTACGACATCTGGGTAATGAAAGCCAGTGTGTTGATCGAATTGGTCAAAGCTGGCGTGGTTACTCACATTGGGTTCGATCATGACCTAGCGGTTGAGCATTATTACCACAACGATCGTGACGACAATCACGGAACTGGGTATGATGTCGCACGGTATATTGAAGAAGGCGCCTATCACGGCACCGTCAAGCGGATGACATGGAGCTGTCAATCGGCCAATCCTCAAGGTAAAAAGCGAATTGAGCAGGCCATGCAGAACGCTGAACGCTACTGGTCCGAGCGTGGTGAGTAATGCTCCCACTCAACACAGTACTCGGTGATGACTGGATCATCATTGAGGAATTAGACTACTATGACCGTCCTCTTAGCTTTCTCTGTTTAAACAACAGAAGTGAACTTTTCTTCGGGGTTATTGTAGACGAAAGTGACGATCGAACTCACGAGACGTGGTATTACTTCAGGCTTACAGAGCCTGGCTTATACCATACTCGTAATTTTATGCGATCCTCACCTAGAGTCTACGAAGTGACTGTTTGGTACGATAATCCGTACATCATCAACCCATCAGAAACATACTACTCACGCACTATCTCAGTTAAAAGCGTCAAGGGCTCTGAGATCCCTGAGGATCGCTTAGTAGGAGCAGGACACGATTTCTATGTGGCGAATCATACGCTTAGGTTGGGCCGGGTTGGGCCTGCGTAACACCATCAAGTTCCTGCGCGCGCCATTATTGAACATTGGCGACAAAACTGCCTACACATGGCTACGTGAAGGGCAACGAGAGATGGTAGAAACCGCGTTAGTTGCAGAGATTAACGCTAAAAATAGCTAGACAAAAACAGACTTTTGTGCAATAGTAAGTTTTAGCCATTCCAGCGTAGCTCAGCGGTAGAGCAAACGGCTGTTAACCGTAAGGTCGGTGGTTCGATCCCACCCGCTGGAGCCAGAGTTCAATCATAGGAGACGGAAAATGAAACGTTTTGAGCAATCGATCGTAACACGCGCAAACCGCGCGTCCTTTTCTGCTGCCTATGATACTATGGGGTGAGGCATAGCTATAGCTGTGTCTTGCCCCGCACAAAAAGCGGGGCTTTTAATTTATGCATAAAAACTCTTGGAAAAAGTACTTCGAGACTCGGCCAGACGACGAAATTCAAAACTACATTCGTATCTACTCTGAGTACGAAGCTCGCGGGTGGACGGATTATCGTTACATGGTAATTCTCAATACCGCCAGGGAAGTACTTGACAGACGACTTAGGATCCGCGATCGTAAGAGTCGCCTCTCAGCCAACAAGGCGAAGAAGCGCAATCACAAGCAAAGCGGAACCTATAACTCAAAGAGATAGTATGTACGAATATAGAGCTAGAGTCGTAAAAATCAAAGACGGTGACACAGTTGTCCTAGACGTAGATTTGTGTCTTCACGTAGTGAGAGAAAAAGAAACGTTTAGGCTGGCGCGGATCAATGCACCCGAGCTAGGGACCCCGGAAGGCGATGCTGCTAAGCGGCACCTAGAAGCACTTTTGGCTGGAGTAGAGCGGGTGCTGATCCAAACCAAAAAACCAGAAGGAGACACCGAGAAATACGGACGGTTTCTGGTCGAGATTTTCTTTCCGAACGATCCGGAAGCCATCTCAGACAAGATGGTGAAAGCGGGTCACGCGTCCTATCAGAGATATTAAGTTTGCTGGGATGGGTGAGCAGCTGAAACCACCGAGCTGTAACCTCGGCATTCCACACGTTGGTTCAAATCCAACTCCCAGCACCAGATTTTCTAGGAGCGCAACAATGTGGCAGTTATACAACGAAGCTGTAGCGGTTCTAGGTACCCGCAAGAAAGCGATTAGTTGGATCTTCAGTCCAAATAGAGCAATGGGTGGTCAACGACCAATTCAAAACCCAAAGCAAGGTTTGGAGATTCTCGGTCGCATCGAGTGGGGTATCTTCTCCTAACTAAGGTGAAAAGTGGACGACATCGAAGACCTGGAACGCAAGTTCCTCGAAGCAATCAAACATCCAATGAGTGAGCGAGAGTTTAAGACTCTGCAAAATGAGGCGCTTAAGCCACTCAAAGGACTATTCGAAAAAGCGAAGTCGCTACCGCCTGAGGCCGCTAAGGTCTTACGGGACCGAGCAAATGAAGTAAAGAAACGGAGCGCCGAGCGTACAGCTCAGCCACCAACTAAATTGTTGGGGTCTCCGGCTCTTCCCCTCAAGAGTTCGGTCTATGAGCACCCTGGTGGCGACCGGCGTGAACCTTTTGCATGATCCTTGACAATTGAATAAGTGACGCACATCACTGCACGGGACTCAGAAGATGGGGCCTATATGGGGTAGGATGGACGGTTAAAGACCGTCGCCCGTGCAGTTTTCAAAGCTTGGGGCTAGCATGGCTGCTACGCGGGGCCGAAAGCGCAAAGCACCTCCGCCGACCGGGATCGTGACCCGGTAGCTCCACCAAATTTAAGACCAAGGTTCGGTGTGTCTTACCTCGCAGGGGCTGTATACAGCAGTGAGGGTTCTTGCACCGACTATAGTGCCCTGATGGTTCGGCCTTTGCCGATAAAGGGCCATATTACCTTGACAGTGGGAGGCTAACTGTCCGTGCCGGCGCACCGGCTAAATAAACCACGCGAGGTAGGTTTATCCCTTAACCGGGCTTTTGAGCCTCGCTCCAAACCTATGATTGCAACACTACTCATCCTACTAATGATGTCCCTTCTATGGCTCATCATTCAAGCCCACAACGAAGATTACCTACGAAAAGAAAGGCAATTGGATAGAGAAGACTACCTCAACCTTGCCTACGCTCACCGCAAATTCTTCATCAATGACGATCCGTACTGGGACCCATGGTACTAGTCTTAACGTGGTTTCTAATCACTGGCGTGTTAGCCTTTCTTGTCTATGCACTTTACCTCGATATACAGCAACTCAATGCATGGCAAACTGAGATGAATCGTCTACATGAGGAGATTCGAGCGATGCGTGAACGAATCAATCCTAGACCACCTAACCCGTTTAGGATTAAGAAGCACTAATATGGGGCTGTAAAGGTTTTTCGACGGTGCGGTTTTAACCGTAGCGGACCCGAGTTCGATTCTCGGCAGCTCCACCAAAAATTTTAAGAAGGAAGCAACAATGAAGTACTGGCGTCTCATCTTGGGGCTCCACGCCTCCATCATCACGGGCGTTAGCACCCTTTTGACTGCTGTCATGGGTATGTGGCCTCAGTTCTTCATCGAACTGGCCCTCTTCTTGGCGATCAGCTACATGTTCTTCAGCGAACTGTTCAAGCACATCGAGAAGGCCCTAAACGATCAAACTCCCACGGAAGGTTGACCGAGAGGTAAGGTGTCGGTTTGCTAAACCGCAGCCGGTTGTAACAGGCCGCATAGGTTCGAACCCTATACCTTCCGCCATAAGGAAATAACAATGATCACAGTCTGGAAATACCCAGTTCCACCTGAAGCAAAATTTACGCTCAACGTACCGAAAGGTGCACGGTTCCTCTGCGCTCAAGCTCAAAACGGTGAACCCCAAATGTGGTTCGCGGTGGATACGGAAGCAGAAACCGAAGAGCAGCAGTTCTTCATTGGAACAACCGGTAATCCTAACATCTCGGAGATCTTGGATCCGTCTAAGTCAACGCATCTAGGATCGGTGTTGCTAAATCACGAAACGCTTGTGTTCCACATCTTCAAGGTCCATTAGCTCATGTTGAGAGAGCGCTGCCCTGTCAAGGCAGAGGTGACGGGATCGACACCCGTATGGACCGCCAAAAATTTCAAAGGAAGCAGCAGTGACGATTAAGATCGAACGTATCACCGACACACAAGTCTACAACAATCCACAAATCGTGGATAGGTTGAAGCAGCTAACTCTGTGGCACGGAGAGCGCACACCATCGGCCTTCCAAGGTGAACTGGCGATCAAGCGCAAGGGTCATTATTTCTTGGCCCGTGACGAAGATCACATCGTTGGGTGGCTCCTCATGTGCGATCGTTATCAACGACCAGGCGAAATGCAAATCGGTGTCTATGTAGACCCGAGCCGCCGCCGTGAGGGGATCGGTAAGAAGCTTGTCCAGCGAGCAAAGTTGTATGCCAAGCGTAATGGCTTGACCATCATCTATTGCCCCTGGGATGATAGAAGTGAAAATTTCTTTGCAGATGTTACCAAGAATAA
>CAYRKI010000006.1:65171-65381 GCA_964424815.1 uncultured Thiotrichales bacterium
AGCGCCCGTTTTGTAATCGGGAGGTCGTGGGTTCAAATCCCATCAGGGAGTAGTAGGTTGGGAGCCAACCACCTAACATGTTTCTGTAGCCAAGTGGAACAAGGCCGCCCCCGGAAGGGGCGAATGTTGGGTTCGATTCCCACCGGAAACTCAAGGGCCAGCGCGCGGCCCATCTCTTGGGCCTGTAGCTCAGTTGGTAGAGCACCTGCT
>CAYRKI010000007.1:0-17334 GCA_964424815.1 uncultured Thiotrichales bacterium
CAGTCCTGAAGAATCTTCTGCACTTATCCTTTTGATGGTATAGACATCAAGTGCCACCTGCCAGAGAGGATCACTCATTTTGGCAACTCTCCTGCTTCAAACTTCGCCCACAAGGTGTCGATATCCTGCGAGCGCAACAGCTGATAATGGCGCTTTAATATCTCGAAATCCCAGTCCCACCATTTGATGCGCCTGAGTTTTTCAATGACGTCATCGTTAAAACGTTTCTTGAGTAAACGTGCGGGATTGCCTCCCCAAATTTCGTAGGGTCCGACATTTTTAGTCACCAAACTTCGCGCCCCAATAACTGCGCCATCGCCAATGTGGATGCCCGGCATGATCATCGCTTCTGCACCAATCCACACATCGTGGCCAATGATAGTGTCGCCTTTGCTTTGCTGAGCTTTGGGGCGTGTTTCTTGATAACTATCAAAATCATCATCAAGAAAATCAAGGGGATATGTGGCAAGCCAGCTGTAATTATGGCCCTGAGTTCCCCCCATCATAAATCTCACCCCAGTTGCAATTGAGCAGAACTTGCCAATGATAAGCCGGTCAATAGATTCAGGATCGTGGTGATTATCGGCTGCGTCCAAGTACATGACGCAGTCAGCAAAGTCTTTGCCATGGTAATAACCCGAATAGTAACTGTAGTCGCCTGCGATAATATGTTTGGCGGTAATATGGTCTTTGATGATGATTGAGTCGCGATAACTCTTAAATGGGTTCATGGCATCCTCGGGTGTGAGCTTAATGAAGCGAGATAAGTGATTATTTTCCCTTAATTTAAGCTCACTTTCCTAACTTGAGAAGGCTTGAGCGTCATTTCGAAAAAGTTTACATCTAAGCTACCAGCTTTGAAAGTAAACCCTCATGACAAAATACCTTGCGTATGCCCTTTTAAGTTTTACGCTGTTTATCACTAATGCTTTGGGAGAGCAAACATGGGTAGATAAAAATTTACCTGAGTATCTCAAGCCGTTTGTGGCGCGTTTAGAGCAGGAAAAGCATCAGCGCCAAGGCGGTGTTATTGCGATCCTTCACAAGGGGAAGGTGGTTTATAAAACCGCCTTCGGACACGCGCGCGGTGACCAGGGAAGCGTGACTTCTGCGACTTTGTTTCCGTTAGCCTCAGTTTCAAAAGCTGTCACAGCTGTGGCCCTTGCTTTGCAGGTGGATCAGGGACGCCTAAGCTTTGATAAGGTGATGCATGCCCCCTGCTTTAAGGGAGGTATGAAGCTAAGATATATGTTGAGCCATACCTCAGGTTTTTCTATTCGAGGAGACAAGGAAATTGAGCGCGGTCTTTCGCAAAAGCAGCTGATTAACATTGTCTTTGACATGCGCCCAAAATGCAGACCGGGGAGTTGTTACACCTACAGCAATCTCATTTATGGCCTGATAGAAGTTAGCCTTGCGGAAGCAGGTATGAGCTTTGAGAACATCATTGATCAATTAAGTATGACGCTCAAAGATCCCCACATTCAAGTTTTGCCTCTGGTAGAGGGTGCAGACGTTGCTTATCCGCATGCCATCAGAACGCAAAAAGCTAAAAAATCGATCCATCCCCTGCCGTTGGATTCTTTTTATGCCAAGAATGTGGCCGCAGCTGCAGGTATTTTTGCATCCCTTGATGCGATGATCGAGTTTTACCGTCTTAGTTTTGGCTATCGGCCAGATATCATTTCAAAGAAAACCCTTGCCGAGCTTTATACCCCGATGCAGGGCAGTGATGACGTTTTTAAATGGTTCGCGAAGTGGCCCTATGAGCCAAAGGTTATTGAGGCAGGGTATGGTCTGGGGTGGCGCGTTCTCTCTTTGAAGAAAGATCCTAACCAGAAGTTCATTTTTCACTCAGGTTATGTTAATGGCATCAATTCATTCATTGGCAGTATCCCCAGCGAGGAATTGGGGATTATCGTGATTGTGAATGAAGGTTCACCTTTTGCCTCACGTACGGGACTTGCCCTGTGGAGGGAAGTCCTATTCCATAAAGGAATGGCATCTCAACGAAGAGGGTAAAACCTAACTTCGCGCAGATGATCTTTGTTAAGCGGCTTGAAGAAGTGTTTCCACTCGTTCGATCACTTCAGCTTCGCTTACATTTTCAATGGCAGCCACCTCGCATGCAAAACGCTCGAGGGCTGATTGATAAATTTGGCGCTCACTAAAGGATTGATCGGCGTCCCCTTGGCGGTGCAATTCGCGCAAGACTTCGGCAATAATGTGAAGTTGGCCAGAGTTGATCTTACTTTCATATTCTTGTGCACGGCGGGACCAAATGACGCCTTTTTTAGGCTTCAACCGGGATTTAAGTGATGCCAGAGCTGCATTAACTTCATCACAGCTGCTAAGGTTTCTGAGTCCTGCGGCCTTAGCTTTGGCCATGGGCAAGCGCAATGTCATACGAGATTTGTCAAAGTTAATCACAAAAACTTGGATTTCACAGCCTGCAACGGACTGATTTTCGATATCCATCAAACGACCAACGCCGTGAGAAGGATACACGACTAAATCACCGCCTTTTAAATTCAAAGTCATTTTTTTCCCTGTTAGGTTGAAATGAGCTGCATGTTTCGCGTGATCTTGACTATAGACCAGATAAGCACCACTTTGTCAAGTATTTGATGAAGGTTAAATATTATTAACTTATATCACGTTGATAATTTTGTGTAAATTTCAATTAATAAAAAACCTCAGACAAAATTTACTTAAATGAGAGCTTTTGAGGATTTCAGCGTCCGCGAATCATCTCGGTAAAGGGGCTGCGCTTCGATTCGAAGAAAGTGTAGGACAGTGTGATGGATTCTAAGTCATGGGTGTTTTGAGCTTTCGCCAATTCAGGGTCTACATAGAATTCCACAGGCATCACAACGCTTTGTTTTCCCTCAATGCGTTGGTCTTCAAAGCAAAAACATTTAATTTTCACAAAATGAGGCGCAGCTTTATCAGGGCTCACGTTATAAGACGCAATACCGACGACGGGCCTGGAACTGAGGTTAGTTACACGATAAAAGGCAAGAGCTGGCTTTCCAAGCTGAACCCTAAGTGTGGTCTGCAAGGGCTCAAACTGCCATTCTAAATCACGTTGAATACTCGAGGTAAAACGCACCTCAATAAAACGATCGATGGGTGTAACATTCACCGTGTAAGCTTGTTGGGGTGTGCCTCCATAACTTGTCTTAGCACAAAAGATACGATAAAGCGGCACAGCTGCGAAAGATAACACCACCATGGCAAAGGAAATGGCAACTGCAATTAAAACTGTGGCGCGGTTAGAGCGAGCCATAGTCTAGAGACCGGACATACGCAAAATCGCAATGGCATAGAACAGGGCACAAACAGTTAATAGCGCCACAAGAGTTGCGCGGTTTTTGGCTCGCAAGCGTGAATTGAGGGGGGATTTCATCGATTAACTCCGCCAGTAGGCCATGATGAGTAGTGCGAATAATGCAAAGAGATAAAATATCGAGAAAAAGAAGAGCATCAATGCATCGCGCTCACGCCCTGGCTTTTTCACCGCGATAGCCAACACCAGGAAAAGTGTATTTAAGATGGTGGCCCCCACGCCATAAAGTCCGTGCAGTCCAGAAATCAGGTAAACCGGCAAATAACTACTGATGACTGTAAGTACACTGTAGACGATGATTTGGTTGCGGCACGCTGACTTACCGGCCACAGCGGGTAACATAGGTATGCCAGCCTTGATGTAATCCTCATGGCGATGAAGAGCCAATGCCCAAAAGTGGGGCGGGGTCCACATGAAAATAATTAAAAACAGTACCCAGGGAAGCGGGTCATAATGAGGACTGACCGCAAGCCAACCCACAACAGGCGGCAAGGCACCCGCAGCACCACCAATCACGATATTTTGCGCTGTTGAGGGCTTCAGGATAACGGTATAAATCACGCTGTAAAAGAATATCGTGAATGCCAACATGGATGCTGCCCACCAATTGCTGGCAAGACCCAAGAAAGTCACTGATATAAGGGTTAAGAGGCAGGCAAAAGTCAGCGCATCTTCTGGGGCAAGGCGGCCTGCAGGTAGGGGGCGATTTTGAGTGCGGGCCATCAGTGCATCAATGCGGCGCTCGTACCACATATTAAAGCTTGCAGCAGCGCCTGAGCCAAGGGCAATACATAAGATGGCGATGGTCATCAGGCCAGGGTGGAGATCACCAGGGGCCAGTAAGGCACCTACCAAGGCAGTGAAGACCACTAAAGACATCACGCCCGGTTTAGTAAGCGCCACAAAGTCCCAGGGACTGCCAGCAAACTCAGGATTAAAAGTTGGTGCTCCAATAATATCGGAATTTACCGTTGATGCTGACATGTGCCTTTTTAAAAACCTCTGTTAACCTTTTGCCACAATCGGGCCATCGTGAGGGTGATGCTCGATCACAGGGGGTTCCTCAAAGCAATGGAACGGCGCGGGGGAGGGCAATGTCCACTCTAATGTGGTGGCGCCTGTACCCCAAGGATTAGCTGGTGCCTTCTGTCCTTTGCGAAGACTATAGAGAACCAAACCAATAAACAACAGTGATGCTGCTGCAGTTAAATAGCTTCCCATGGATGCGATGTGGTTCCAACCGGCATATGCAGTCGGATAGTCTGGAATACGCCGTGGCATGCCTGCAAGTCCCATGAAATGCATGGGCAAGAAAATCATGTTTACGCCTATGAAAGTCAACCAGAAATGAACCTTGGCTACCCCTTCAGGGTACATGCGGCCGGACATTTTAGGAAACCAATAATAAAAGCCGCAAAACATACCAAAAAGGGCTCCCATGGACAGCACATAGTGAAAGTGTCCAACCACATAGTAGGTGTCGTGTAGGGCAATATCCATACCGCCATTAGCGAGCACAACGCCGGTCAGGCCACCAAGAGTGAACACAAAGAGGAATCCCACCGCAAAAAGCATGGGTGTTTTGAAGGAGATGGATCCACCCCACATGGTGGCAATCCAACTGAACACCTTGATACCTGTTGGAATCGCAATAATGAGGGTCGCGATGGTAAAGTAGGCTTTGGTATGGAAATCGAGACCCACAGTGAACATATGGTGGGCCCAAACCACGCTTCCCACCACGCCGATGCCGACCATGGCATAAACCATGCCAAGATAACCAAAGACAGGCTTTTTAGAGAACGTGGCCAAAACGTGAGAGATAATGCCAAAGGCAGGCAGAATCATAATGTAGACCTCAGGGTGACCAAAGAACCAGAAGAGATGTTGGAATAAAACAGGATCACCGCCACCAGACGCTTCAAAGAAGGTGGTGCCAAAGTTACGGTCTGTAATCAGCATGGTAATGGCACCTGCCAGTACCGGGACCGTAAAGACCAACAAGAATGCCGTCACCAGCATGGCCCAGACGAATAGTGGCATTTTATGGAGCGTCATGCCAGGGGCACGCATATTGAATATGGTGGTAATAAAATTCAGGGCCCCTAAGATGGAGGAGGCACCTGCTAAATGCAGACCAAACATCAAAAAGTCAACAGCCGCTTCAGGATGGGATGCGATCGAACTTAAGGGTGGATACATGGTCCAGCCAATACCAGCGCCTGAGCCGACAAGCCCGCCTAGGGCTGCCATAATCAGCGCAAAAGGCATCAACCAAAAGCTGATATTATTAAGCCTTGGAAAAGCCATATCGGGTGCACCTATTAGTAAAGGCACAAACCAGTTGCCAAAACCACCAATGAGCGCCGGCATGACAACAAAGAACACCATCAACAGGCCGTGCATGGTGATGGCAACGTTATAAAGTTGATAGTTACCCCCAAACACCGTGCCACCAGGGTGGGCCAGCTGCATGCGCATCATCACCGAAAGACCGCCACCGATGACAGCTGCGAAAATGGCAAACACGATGTACATGGTGCCAATGTCTTTATGATTTGTTGATAATACCCAACGGCGCCATCCAGTGGGGATATCGTGATGGTGATCGGCGTGCGTACTCATAAACTCGTCCTTGTCATTATCATTATCTAAGTTTTAGGGATGGGCTGCTAACTGCAACGGATTGGCTGCAAACTTTTTCGCGGCTTCTTGCAACCAAGCTTGATAGTCCTCTTGGCTGACGGCACGAATTTCGATGGGCATGAAACCGTGATTTACGCCACACAACTCGGAGCACTGACCATAATAAGTACCGGGTTTGGTAATTTGAAACCAGGTCTCGCGCAAACGGCCGGGAACAGCGTCTTGCTTGACGCCCAACGCAGGTACAGCAAAGCTGTGAATCACATCAGCGCCGGTGACCAGCAGGCGAACTTTCGCGCCCACCGGTACTACGATGGGATTATCCACCGAGAGAAGTCGCACATGTTCTGGTTTGAGATCTTTGTCTTGAATCATGTAGCTATCAAAACTTAGTTTTTGATCAGGGTACTCATAAGACCAGTACCATTGCCGACCAATGGCTTTAATGACCAGATCGGCCACTTCAGTGCGATCCATAAAATGTAATAACCGTACTGATGGAAGCATGATGGCCAGCACCATCAGTGTTGGAATCAGCGTCCAGACCACTTCAAGTTTGACATTGTGGCTAAAGCGAGAGGGGGTAGGATTGCGATTTTCTCGAAAACGGTACATGACATAAAAAAGCAAAGCAAATACCACCACGGCAACGACCAGCAGCATAATCAGCAAAATGTTATGCATGTGGTGAATGCGTTCCATGACAGGAGAGGCGGCTTCCTGGAAGTTAAACTGCCATGGATGGGGCTGTCCGGCGTAGCTAAGCGTCATACTCAACAAAAAAAGCAAAAAAAAGTTAATACCTCTCTGCATGGCGAAAACCTTAGTTTTTTATAGGATTATAACGATGATTAGGGCGTTGTGAAAAGGGGGATAAAAATTTTTCGCTTGTGGCAAAGACAAAAAATAGGGAAAAAAGTAGCCCTAGGGCGCCAGTGAAATGCTGTGACCCTTTTCATTTATTGGTTTAACAACAGGAGAAGGGAAAGCAATGCTGAACCCGATCTTTTTATCTCTAGCGCTTTTTTGCGGCGCTGTATCCGCATGGGCAACTGACGTAACGCCTCCATCTGAGACAACGCCAGAACCTCAGCCTGTTATCGAAACTCCAGTTGCGCAGACAGTTTCCGTTCCCTCTGAGACACCACCTCAGCCTGAGGTTTCTGTGCAACCTCTTAGTGAAAGTGTATCCTCCAATCCCGAACCTACACCAGTTGCTGCGCCAAGCGCGCAAGTCGAAGAGCCAGTTGTTCAGGCCACTAATCCTGTGCCTACCTCAGATTCACAGCCGGTTGCAGATCCAACTATTGTGTCGGGAGTATCTGCTGAAATAAGCTTACCTTCAACATCTTCTGCTGAATCTGTTGTTAAGGGTCCACAGCCTGATGAGATGATCGATTTCAAATATTACAAGCATGCAGCAGGATCTAAAACCCTTGAGCAAGTTAGGGTTCCATTCTTTAAGGAGCCTAAAAATATTAACCCTCGCCAAGAGTTTGCAGCTTTTGAGAGCTTTGATTTTGCTCCTTCGTCCATGCTGCCGATGGCTCTTATCCAACTCTTTAACCCCACCCTGTGCGCTAATCTTCCCAGTGGTAACCCTCTAAAATTTGCAAGCCGTAAGAGTGTATTTAGCTTGCATGCGCCAGCAGATTATCGTGACGGTAAAAGGCCGCTCGTTATTCTGGGGCCCGGAAGCAATGGCGTGTCAGAATTTGAGATGTGGTTTGCCGATCTTTTGAATAAACGCGGTTACATGGTCTTTGCATTGCATTCAAATGCATCTCGCGGAATTCCAGACTCCTCCACCGACAATCAAATGAAGGTCAGTATTATTTCTCATTATGCTGATGCCCAATTGCTTGAGTCTATGGCAGAAGATCTTCCCTTCGTTGACGCTGAGCGTATCGCTTATTTTGGCGAGTCGTACAGCGGCGTTGTTGCAGACCTGCTGGCCGATGAAACCCTAACCCATGCAGCTTTTGGTTCTCCTGCAGAAAATGGAAAGCACGGTTTCAAGGCTATTTATGCTAGCGGTGGTCTTCCCATTTTCCAAATGGCCGGAAGCAAAATTTCTGACTCGATTCGTTTCGGCATTTTCCATGCGATAAATGATCGCTACAACGAACTAGAAGCCACAATGTCTTATCTAAGGCGTGCAGGCAGCAAAGATGGCGAATTCGTTGATAATGTTGTGATGCGAATTTATCCTAATGGAGGTCACAGCTATAACCATCCTGAAAATCAATCTAAAAAGGATGGGATTACTTATAAACATCCTTCAGCCATGAACTTGAGTCGCCGTTGCATCTATATCCATGCGCAGCCCGAGGATTTCGTGATTCACGCAAAGCTCAATAGTAAGTTGTCCTCACCTGATGCTTTAATGAATCTAGTGATGACCAAGCTTGCGAACATCCACTTCAGCATCATGACTGATTTCGAAGACCCTAAGGCCGAACGCCGAATTGCATTGTCAGCTGAACTGACCGAGGACCTCAATCGCCACATTAAGGGAACACGTATTAGCCTTTTGGATATGGGATCGGCTTTCCGTGAAGTTCCGAAAGGTACTGAAACTAAGCGTAGCCGGCGTGATCGTGCCCAATTCGAGCATGACATTATTGAGGAATTGGCTGAGACTTTCCAATAAAACTTAGGTGTTAAGTCTAATTTATAAGGGGCCTTCGGGCCCCTTTTTCTTTTGATGGTCAAGGCCGTTCGATGGCAAGGGCGGTAGCTTCACCGCCACCAATGCACAAAGTTGCGATCCCTTTTTTAAGATTGTGGCGCTCGAGGGCATGCAGCAAAGTCACCACAATACGGGCGCCTGTCGCACCAATGGGGTGACCAAGCGCACAGGCACCACCGTGAACGTTAACACGTGAAGGATCAAGTCCAAGGTCTTTGACGGCGGCCATAGTGACCACAGCGAAGGCTTCGTTAATTTCATAAAGATCGACGCTATTTTTATTCCAGCCCACCTGGCTCAGCAGTTTTTCTAACGCACCCACGGGGGCCGTGGTAAACCACGCGGGTTCATGAGCGTGGCTGCTCATGCCTTTGATAACGGCGCGAATAGGCATGCCCTTAGCTTGTGCCTCACTAACGGGCATGAGGATAAGCGTTGCGGCGCCATCACTTATGGAGCTTGAATTAGCTGCGGTAACGGTGCCCCCTTCTTTAAATGCTGGGCGAAGGGTTGGAATCTTATCAATTTTGACCTTAAGGGGGGATTCATCCGCGCTGACTTCAATGACTTCGCGACCAATTTTGGCAGTTATTGCAGCTATTTCTGTCTGAAAAGCGCCGTCATTAATTGCTTTTAGAGCCTTTTGGGTGGAGGCAATCGCAAAGGCATCTTGATCTTCACGGCTAAAGCCATATTTCTCCGCTGTTTGCTCAGCAAATACACCCATGAGCTTACCCTTGTCATAGGCATCTTCAAGGCCATCGCGCAGCATATGATCAATGACCTCGCCATGGCCCATGCGAAGGCCTGATCGAGCTTTTGCAAGCATGTAGGGTGCGTTGGTCATGCTCTCCATGCCGCCCGCTGCAACGATCGTTGCTTGCTGGGTTAAAAGACTTTGGATCGCCGACATTATGGCGCGCATGCCAGAGCCGCACACTTTATTCACAGTGGTGCAGGTGGTGGACTGGGCAAGACCAGCCAAAAGTGCAACTTGGCGCGCAGGTGCTTGGCCAAGGCCTGCTGGCAGCACACATCCCATCCACAGTTCTTGAACACTGGCAGCCGCAAGCCCTATTTCTGCGGCAGCTTGTCTTAAAACCTGGGCGCCGGTTTCAGGCGCACTAAGACCTGAGAGGCTTCCTTGAAACGCCCCCAAGGGTGAGCGCTTAGCCGCTACAATCGCAATGTCGTCCATAAGCATGGCTGGGGATATCCTTCCTGTTTTTTGTTTTTTATTTCACCAGGAAAACCTAACTACTCTGTTAAGATCAAGGGTATAAATTAAAAATATACGAAGTGGGCTCTGAGTAAGATTTCATTAACTTCGAATGATAATAATCGCATCGTAATCGTCATATAACTATAATTTACAAGACTGATTGCTTTCTCAATTTAAGAATAAGGAGAATAGCGATGCAGTATTTTAATCCACTATTGATTAATGTAATTGTTTCGTTGCCCCTAGCAACTTATGCTTCTCAACCTATTCAAGAATTCGCTGAAAAAGAATTGCAGGCGCGTAAAAGTATTGCGAGCTTGTACATGAATGCAGAGGCGCGAAATCCAGAAGTGGATTCAAATGGTCATCATATGGATCGGCTTTCGCAGTATACATCAGATGAACGGGGTAATCCGCTAACTTACCGTGAACTTTTGCTGTTTGCGCAGACCAAGTTGCCGGAATACTTCGAAGATTGGCAGGTCATCAACCATGCCATGCGTTTTTTCTCTTACCCTAAGTTGCCCGAGCAAGTGATTCACACCGTTGATTTTTCTGGTAAAAATTACCAAGCCTTACAGCAGGCATCGCATCACATCAAACGTGCATTGGAGCACCAGGTTGCAGAAAAGGGTTTAATTGAGGGGTTGAAGCCGAGGCCCAGTGAGCTTGAGCGCAGTGTGCGTGATGTTTTGTTTGATCTTGAATATGCGCTGCGCATTCTCACCAGCAACGCTTTTGTTTATGTGGGTCGCACTTAGTGAATCGGTGGGTTGAATAAAGGGCCTATTTTCTTACTGATCTCCCTTGATGAGTGTCCTCGGTGCTGCAGCCGAGGAATCTACTTTTGATCTGTATAAGAGATTGCGTGGGGGCATGGTCTTGCCCTCTCGCATCTTTGACAGATTTGTAATACTATAGGCCGATCAAAAACTGGGAGGATTCAATTCATGGACATCCTAATGTGCCCTTTGCTGCAGGTAGTCAATACGGTGTTATCCCTGTACACGTGGGCCATCATTATCGCCGTTATTTTAAGCTGGCTTATGGCTTTTAATATTTTGAATGGCAATAACCGGTTTATCATGACTGTGGCTGACGTCCTTTTCCGGATTACTGATCCCCTATTGTCACGTGTGAGGCGTTTTCTTCCGGATTTGGGGGGAGTTGACCTGTCACCTTTAGTCCTGATTCTGGGACTTTACTTTTTTCAGCATATTCTGATGCGTATCATGCTGAAGATGAATTGTTTCTTCTAAACTATTGAAAGTACGCATGTGACTGCAAGCCTTATTGATGGCCGTCAGGCGGCCGCATATTTAAAGAAAAAAATTGCTGGCCAAGTTGCTTCTCTTAAACGAGAGCATGGGATCGTTCCTGGGCTTGCCATTTTGCGGGTAGGCGATAATCCCGCCAGCCAACTTTATGTGAACTCAAAGTGCCGTCAAAGTGAAGAGGTAGGCATTCAAGCTTTCCCCCATTATTTGCCTGAGCATGCACGCCGAGACCAAGTCATTGAGACCATTTTGCGTCTCAATGCTGATCCGCTCGTTCATGGTATGATTGTGCAGCTGCCATTACCTCCCCACCTCGATAGCCTTGAAATCATTGATTGCATTGATCCCAGCAAAGATGTGGATGGCTTGCATCCAACAAACCTCGGCCATTTAATGATGGGCGGAAAAGGCTACATCCCTTGCACGCCTCAAGGCTGCTTAATGTTGTTAAAGTCTGTCCATAAATCTCTTAAAGGAAAGCACGCGGTTATTGTGGGGCGCTCAAATTTGGTGGGCAAACCGCTTGCGTTCTTGTTGTTACAGGAAAATTGCACTGTGACGGTGGTCCATACCAAGACCCAAAACATTGAAGAAGAATGCCAAAGGGCTGATATTTTGGTGGCTGCTGTAGGTCAGCCTAAGCTAGTGAAAGCGTCTTGGATCAAGCCGGGCGCCAGCGTCATTGATGTGGGTATTAACTTTTTGGTGAATGCTGACGGATCATCCGATGTGGTGGGGGATGTGGACTTTGAGGTAGCCCAGGACATTGCTGGAGCTATCACCCCTGTACCAGGGGGAGTTGGACCTATGACCGTTGCTTGTCTTTTGAAAAATGTGGCGGATGCGGCCGAGGCTTTTGCCCTAAAAGCCGCAGGTTGAGCGCCTATCTAGAATCTATAACCCGCTATGTGATCCATCACAAAGAGGTGTCGCATGAGAGGCTTTGCACCCACAAAAGTAGACGGTCGTGGATTCAGGCGCTGTCCAGGCTTGAGACTTTAGGCCTGAGCCCTTGTGGGCACCATCGCAAAAAGGCTGATTGGCGCTAAGGCCACAGGTGCACCAATAGTAAGTTTTGCCGGCCTCTACCTCGATAGCATATGGTCCTTTTTGGGCGCAAATGGGTGTGGTCATGTTCATCCTCTTCTTTTCTGATCAGTTTATGATAGTGTAGGCACAAATGAAGTTGTGACAAGGATTTTAGCAATGGCAGCAGGTAAGTCCGAGACAATCGTTGAGCTTTATACCGATGGGGCGTGCAGCGGTAATCCTGGCCCGGGCGGCTGGGGTGTGTTGCTGAAAAGCGGTCCTGATGCGGCCCTTGAGCTCTCAGGCTCTGAGATGATGACCACCAACAATCGCATGGAGTTGATGGCAGCGATTAAAGGATTGGAAGCTTTGAAGCGACCTGTAACAGTCGAGCTTTACACTGATTCACTCTATGTGCGCGATGGCATGACCCAGTGGCTTGAGAAATGGAAGCAAAACGGCTGGAAAACGGCTGGAAAACAAGAGGTTAAAAACATCGACCTTTGGCAAAGGTTGGATGAATTGTGCGCCAAGCATCAGGTGACCTGGAACTGGGTGCGAGGGCATGCGGGGCATAAAGAAAACGAGCGCGCTGACTTTTTAGCGCGTCACGCTATTGTGCAGGCGATGATGCAAGAAACCGTTGCCGCTGCAACACCTAAAGAAAACAAGTCTGCTTAAACATTGGTTTCTTGATTAAAAAAGTTCCTGAGCGTAGCGGCGACAATTGCTTCTTTGAGGGATCTTACCCTCAGAATATGCACACAATAAATAAAATCCTTGGGTTAAAAAGATTGAGGTCCTGCAATCAACACCTGTAGCTTCCTGGCTAAATCGCTTTGTTGTCGCGGATTCCCGCTGGCTATCAATGGGATGCCGCTCGTGCCCGATGCACGGCAAAATGAAGTGTTTTTAATAACGGATACGTAAAAAGCGTTTCATGCCCATCAAAACGCAAGTGACGTCATGAAAGTAGGTGTCTAATGAGATTACACGAAAGGGCCCACTAAGCCCTTCTATGTTAAGCTGCAAGTTTGAGTTGACGCTGACCCCAAATTTCTGCAAGGGCGGTGACCAATTCATCGCACATGGTACGGGTATGAAGGGCAGATGGAGTCAGGCGCAAACGCTCGGTGCCCACCGGAACTGTTGGATAGTTAATAGGCTGCACATAGATTTTATATTGATGCAGCAATTGATCCGCAATGGCCTTGCAATGGACCGCATCCCCAATTACCACGGGCACAATATGCGATTTATTGGCCAGGTGCGGTATGCCGGCTTTGGTGAGTTGCGCTTTAAGGTAGGCGGCGTTTTGCTGATGGGTTTCACGCTCACGGGTGGAGTGCTTCAAGTGGCGAATACTGGCAACGGCGCCGGCGCACAGTGCAGGTGGCAAAGCCGTGGTAAAAATAAAGCCTGAGGCAAAGCTGCGCACAAAATCTACGAGATTGTTTGATGCAGCAATATAGCCCCCAATCAGGCCAAATGCCTTGCCGAGAGTTCCTTGAATAAGGCTTAAGCGATGGCTGAGGCCTTCCTGTTCAGCAATGCCACCGCCATGAGGACCGTACATACCCACGCCGTGGACTTCATCAAGATAAGTGAGGGCCTGGAATTCATCAGCCACATCGCAAATTTTCTCAATAGGGGCGATATCCCCGCCCATAGAATAAATCGATTCAAACGCGATCATCTTGGGCTGGTTAGGATCAAGGGACTTAATCTGCCGATAGAGGTCATCCACATCGTTATGCTTGAAAATCAACTTTTCTGCACGACTATTACGAATACCCTCAATCATCGAGGCATGGTTATGCGCATCGGATAAAATCACCAAACCTGGAATTTTAGCACCCAGAGTGGAGAGTGTTGTTTGATTGGCCACATATCCTGAGGTGAAAACAAGGGCTGCTTGTTTATGGTGCAGCGCCGCTAACTCTTGTTCAAGGGTTACGATGCTATGGGTGGTCCCTGAAATATTGCGGGTTCCACCAGCCCCTGCACCACAGGTCTCAAGGGTGGTTTGCACAGCTTCCAGCACCGTCTCGTTTTGGCCCATGCCTAAATAATCATTACCGCACCATACCGTAATGCGCTCACGCCCTTGGGCACTGTTGAGCCAGGCATAAGGGAAGTCGCCACAAATGCGCTCTATGTCGATGAAAACACGGTAGCGCCCCTCTTGCTTAATTTGCGCGAGGGTATTGGCGAAATAGGCTTCAAAGTTCATACCTTGTATTACTCCCCATCAAACGAGATGCTGCTCATAAGGACTAGTGCAGCGCATCTGAATGAATTATTGGTAAATCTAATGCACTATTATGGCAAAGGAATTTAGCACTTTGGATCAAAATAACGCGTCAATGCCCATTTTATCTGTCAGTGAGCTCTCTCTGGCACTCAAAAGGGTGGTAGAGACGCAATTTTCTTTTGTGCGTTTGCGGGGTGAGATTAGTGGCGGCAAGCGCCACACTTCAGGCCATTATTACTTTGCCCTTAAAGATCAAGACGCGGTGATGGATGCAGTGTGTTGGCGCGGATCGATGAGCACCCTTGGTTTCGCCCCTGCTGATGGTCTTGAAGTGATTGCAAGCGGACGCCTTTCCACCTACCCCGGGCGCTCTAAATACCAAATGATTGTCGAGCACATGGAGCCTGCCGGTGAGGGGGCTCTTCTTAAACTACTGGAAGAGCGTAAACGCAAATTGGCAGCCGAAGGCCTTTTTGCCTTAGAACGTAAGAAGCCGCTGCCATTCTTACCCCAAGTGATTGGTATTGTGACTTCACCTACGGGCGCTGTAATTCGCGATATCTTGCATCGGCTCAAAGATCGTTTTCCCCGCCATGTTTTGCTGTGGCCTGTTCTTGTTCAGGGCGAGGGGGCAGCCGAGCAAATTGCAGCCGCTATCAGGGGCTTCAATGCGCTGCCACGAGGTGGCGTGATAGCTCGTCCCGATGTATTGATTGTGGCCCGTGGTGGCGGCAGCTTGGAGGATTTATGGGTTTTTAACGAAGAAGTCGTGGTTCGGGCAACGGCTGAAAGTGAAATACCGCTTATTTCCGCTGTTGGCCATGAGACCGATACGACCCTGATTGATTATGCTTCAGATCTGCGGGCACCAACACCCACAGCCGCGGCGGAGCGGGCGGTACCAGTGCGCGCTGAATTGATTACCCGCACTCAAGAGCTGCGCCATCGTCTGGTGGGCGGTCTTTACCGTACCTATGAAACTCAGCGCTTGCGTTTAACATCACTCGCTTCGCGCTTGCTGCGCCCAGATCAAATGCTCGATCAGCTGCGCATGCGTCTTGATGAACGTAGCGAGCGAAATCACCGGGCGATGATGATCTATATGCAGCGTGCCCAACACAATCTGCTACATTTGAGCAAAATGCTGGAAGCTTCTGCATATCATACCACCCTTTCGCGCGGCTTTAGCGTAATCACCGATGCTAAAGGTCAATTGCTGAATTCCGTTGCAGCTTTAAAATCAGGTGAAGTGATTAAGATTACTGTGCAAGACGGCAGTCGTCAGGCGCGCATTGAAACCGAAGGGCCTGCACGTGAAAAGCTCCTGAAAACCAATAAAAAACAAGACAATTCAAACTCACCTCAAGGTAACTTGTGGGATTTACCGTAAAGGTAAAATTTGCAATTTCGTAACATCAGTCCTATATTTTGTTAAGACACTGTTAATCACTAACGAGGCATGTAAAACATCATGAACGGTCTCATTGGGGCTAAAAAATCGATATCTTCAGGAGTTACCGTCGGTTTAGCCAACTTTCGTGAAGAAGTTCTTGATGTGGGGCCTGATGAAGTAGTGGTGCTGGATTTTTGGGCGCCCTGGTGTGGGCCTTGCAAGCAGCTCGATTCTCTTCTCAACCGTGTGATTGAAGGCTTCAAAGGCGCTGTTAAGCTTGCCAAGATCAATGTGGATCAAGAGCCCCAGTTGGCTGCGCAATTTCGCGTTCAGTCTGTTCCCACTGTGATCATCTTTAAACAGGGCCAGCCCGTGGATGGGTTTCAGGGGTTGGTGAGTGAAACCGCGCTTCGTCAGGTTATCGAACGCCATGTTGATCAGACCGCAACGCGCCAGGTGGAAGCTATTATTGAAGCGGCTCATCGCGCTTTTTATAGGGGCGATGTGGGACAGGCCCTCGGCCTTTATGCTGCACTTCTGCAGCAAGATCCGCAGCATATGGTTGGACGTGTGGGGTATGCACGCTGTCTGCTTTTAAGTGGTGAGCTGCAAAAAGCTGAAGGGCTGATCACCAGTTTCACCACCGATGAGCAAAAGCACCCTGAAGTAGCCGGGTTGAAAGTATGGGCTCAGCTTTTGGCAAAAGGTCAAGAATTGGGCGACATCAAGGTGCTTAAAGCATCAACAGAGGCTGATCCGCACAATCTTGCCGCGCGATTCGCGTTCGCCCAGGGATTGTTTGCGCAAGGCGCGCTGTCTTCCGCCTTGCATCTTGTACTTGAAATCCTCAAAACCAAGATAGACGCAGAAGAAAACACCGTAAAAGCATACCTATTGCAGTGTTTTGAGGCACTCGGCGCTGCCCATCCATTGGTGATTGAAAGTCGTAAAGACTTTTCAAAGTTAATGTTTAAGTAGGACAAGGAATCATGGGAATTATCTCAAAGCTCGATCATGGCCAATGGCCGACGCTTTTAGAAATCATTGATATGCCGGGGCAATTATTATTGCCGCGCTCTAATCTTCCCTTGAACATTGAAGACGAGCGCCATAAGCAGGCCATCCTAGAAGCGCTTAAGAATGATCGCTACATCGGTTTGGTACAGCCGGTTGATGAGAACAATTTAGGGCGTATCACCACGTTTAGCGAACTAGAGGATGAGCGCATGCTTGTTGTCCTGAAGGGGGTTATTCGTTTTAATATAGCTGAGACACTGAATTTAACCCATGGGCCCTTGCGCGCACGGGTTGATTATTCTCCTTATGCATTTGATGTGTTAGAAGAGGAAACCCTTCCTGAAGATCGCGCGCAATTGCTGTCGACGCTCAAAGATTATCTCTCTATGCATGACATCAATGCAAATTGGGAAGAAATTTATATTTTATTAAGGCGCGTGTTGGCTGGATACTGG
>CAYRKI010000007.1:17344-31733 GCA_964424815.1 uncultured Thiotrichales bacterium
CGGATGATCGCTTGATCGCAGCCCTTGCTATGCTCTGCCCTCTTGATGCGCAAGAAAAGCAGGCCCTTCTTGAGACACCAACTTTGCAAGAGCGTTGCCGTATGATGACGGCGCTGCTTGAGATGGCTTTCTTAAAAGGGCGTTCGGGGTCCTGGACGAAACATTAACGAGAAAAGAGGGAGTCTTTCATGACACAACAAGCCCCAATAGATCCAAAGCTCCTCGAGATTTTGGTATGCCCAGTGACCAAGCAAACGCTTCGTTATGATGCTGAAAAGGCTGAATTGATCAGTGAGACTGCGCGCCTTGCCTATCCGATTCGTGATGGTATTCCTGTGATGCTGCCCGATGAGGCACGCAAACTTGAGGACTAAGAGGGGTTACTCACTGCGCTCGGGCTGATCAAGATAAGGGTCTTGATGAATGAGAACTTCGCAATGGGGAAATTTTTCACGAATCTTTTCAATGATTTCCTCTGCAATTTCATGGGCGCGATTAAGGCTCATGGAGCCATCCATCTCAAGATGCAATTGAATAAAACTATGAGAGCCTGAGGAGCGGGTGCGAAGGTCATGCACGCCCCTCACATCTGGGTGAGATTTGACCAATACCAGAATTTCAGCCCGCTTTGCATCGGGAAGCTCGCGGTCAATGAGTAGATGGAAAGCTTCGCGGGATATTGTCCATGCAGTCCACAGGATATAAGCAGCAATAAGTGATCCCAACAGCGGGTCCAAAAAGGGTAGATCAAAGTTATCCCCTGCAATCAGGGCGATAATTACGCTGATGTTAATTAATAAGTCACTGCGATAATGAACCGAATCGGCCTTGATGGCGGTAGAGTGGGTTTTTTGAATAACATAATTTTGGAAGACCACAAGACTTGCGGTTAACACAATGGCAAGACCCATGACTCCAACTCCAATGCCAACCGCTTCTGTCGTTTGAGGATGAACAAATCGATGCACAGCCTCAAAAAGCAACCATCCTGAAGAGCCCGCGATAAAGAGGGATTGGCCAAGGGCTGCAATGGCCTCAATTTTACCGTGACCAAAGCGATGTTCCGCATCTGCTGGACGATGCGCATGGTGAATGGCCACCAAATTAATGAGGGATGCTGCAGCATCAAGAAGCGAGTCAATGAGCGTTGCCTGCAGACTCAACGCGTTGGTCATAATATAGGCAATGAATTTAGCGGTGATTAAGACCACCGCCACACTTACTGAAGCGTAACTGGCAAGGCGCACTAATTTTGCGCGTTCATCTCGCTGTACTTGCGTCATGCGTCATTCTATCGCACCATGAAGACATGGCTCATACTATGCATGAAAATAATCGCCATGTGGAGGCTTTATCAAAATTTTGCCCTTTGTCTTGGGTTCGTGGTGGGGTTAAGTGGGTGTGTCGAGCGCGGAATAGTGCGCAGCTGCCCAGCTTATTGCCCCATGTATCCTCTTCATACCAAACCGCCCTACAGCGACATAATTCGAGCGTATAGCGCAAGTTTATTTACGCAAAGATTGTGTGGCGAAGAGCTTTATATCGCTGCCTCTGAATGGCAAAATGCCATGAGCACGGGAACGCCAGGGCGTGCTTATTTTTGGCGGGTGCCAGAGGGGATTAAGGGACAAGTGGCTCTTGGCACCTCAAGCCAAGATCGTGGCACGACGTGTATGAATTTTGCGCAATCTCTTTATATCCATGACTTTTGGCAGCACAGCTTTGGCTATGCCTGCGTGGCCCCTAACGGGTTGTGGCATATCATGTCAGAGACACTTCTGGAGCAACGTTCGCCTTTGTTTCCCTCTTAAAATTTTTAGGATGATGGGTAAAAGGCACCAAGCCACAAGCGGTGTAGACGGTTGCCAATGTGCGCAAAGGATCGATAAGTGGGTCGATGGCAATAAACAAAACCATCAAAGCACCAATAGGCAGACCCAGGGGCTCAAGCGATATAGAGAGAAGGGCAAGGGTCGCAATGCCCGTCGCCCCACTTGTGGCAATTCCCGCGAAAATAGCTGAAAAAATTACAAAGATAAGCTGATTCCACTCCAGCGCCACATTGTAGACTTGGGTAATAAAGATTGTGGTAAACGCAAAATAGAACACATTCCCAAAGCGCCCCACAAGTGCGCTAATCGGTAAGGTTAACTCGGTAATTTTAGACTCGCAGCCTAAATCGCGGCTCAAGCTCTCTTGCGCAAAGGGAAGACATGCAATGATATTCCTGGTGCCAAGGGCCATCAAAATGGGCGTTTTAAAAGATTGAACAACGCGCAAAGGTGAGGTGCCAAAGCGCCAACTCATGCCCAGCGTGACGATCACAAAAAGAAGAACAAAAGCGCCGGAGGCGGCGACAACGAAATTGGTCATGTAGGAGAGCATCTCAAGTCCAACTGTTGCAGCACCTGTGCCGACTTGTGCCAAAATTCCAAGGGGAAGCAAATAAAGACAGGCGCTGATGATCTTACGAAATGCCTCCAAAGCAGCGTGAGCAAATGGCGCATAGTGGGCCCGTGTTGTTTGGCTAGAATGACCCAAGGCTACACCAAAAATGATCGAAAACATTAAAACCTGAAGGGCTAGGTCTTTAGCAAAAGCCTCAATTACATTGCGCGGAAATGCTTGAGTAAAGAAATTCAAGAAACTGAAATCTTTGACCCCTTCGATGCTTTCTGATGAGGAGCGCACTACAGTCGAGGCATTGACGATAATCTCACTGATGGTAGAGCTATTCACATGCTGGAAATTATCGCCCGAGCCCATCAAATGGCTTAATCCCACACCCATCGACGATGTAAGGAGCGTAAAAGCGACGAAGCACACTGCAAAGGGGAGTAGGATGCTCTGTTGTTTTGAGGCAGAGATGAGCTCAGATAAACTTAGAGTGATGGAAAAGAAAATAATTGGCAGTACGCACATGTGCAAAAGGGACATGAAGATTTCGGACAACGGCTTTAAATAATCCTGAAGAGAGGGATAACTTGTGCCAACGTGCACTCCGACACCAATACAAATCAGGAGCGTAATGGGATTGATCGCAATCTTTTTGAGATTTTTTTTGACCAGCATCATAAGTAGTCTCGATAATTCTGTTTGAGGTAGTCGACGTTATGACGCACGTTTCCACCCCTTAAAAACAAATTAAGCCAATGGCGAAAAGTCTGGCTTTTCATGGGCAACACCATCATCAGCGGGTCCTCACGATCAGATAACACAACCGCCATCATGGTAAGCGTTCTCTCGGGTAAATCTCGAAGGGCACGAATCACTTCAAGCTCATCCCGAAAGGCTGCCAGGACATGGCCTTCCGCGACTGCAGCTACAGCTTCTTCTTGCCACTTTCTAGCACGCATCAAGCGTGCTTTAGGGAAAGCTTTTTCTGCAAAGTGGGCGTAGGAAGTTTGGTCAATCACTGCAATGCTAAAATTTTCATGCTTTGCAAGCTCTGCTATTGATACACTTTGTGGATATCTCTCAAGCATTAAACGGTTAATAAGGAGAGCTTGGCGAAACACGAAATAAGGTTCCGTATAGAGGACGCGCTTCGCCCGGGTTAGGGTAAGGCTGATTTTTGAAATGGCAACATCGGCCTCTTCGCGCATCACTTGATCAACCACACCATCAAAGGTATCGGCGGTGCGAATAAATTCAATCCTTACCCCAAGTTCAGCTGCAATTTGCTGAGCTAACTCCACATCAAGGCCAATCAATTGACCCTGGGCATCACGCATAAAAAACGGTGGGTGATCGATGGCATGCATGGCAACCCGCAATACTCCCCGCTTAACTATTTTTTGAATATCATGAGCTTCAGGCGCGATGACGGATAGCGAGGCAGTTTGACCGATGTTAGAGGTTATCAGAAAGAAAAAACTGAGTAAGGCTGCGAGGAATATCTGCGTCATTAGCCTTGGTAAGACATGACCAAGTCGATTAATCGTGCCGCACAAACTCGTCCCGCATCGATCAATTCGACGCCGGGCACCGATTGTGTTGGAAAGGCCAGTGGTAGTTCTGTGCATCCCAGTATGATGTGTTGAACATCTTCTCCCTGTAACTGTTGTACCGCACTTAGGAGAAGTTGACGAGCCTTATCGGATGCATAAGAGAGTGCTTTCAAGCCATAATCAGGATGATAAATGGATTCCTCAACACCTTCTTGCACCTCTGATGTTAAGCTCACCAACTCAATATTGTTTTTTTTCAATGCTTTTTCATAGATCTGCGTGCGGTAGGTGGTATTGGTCCCCAGCACACCTACCCGCTTGATTTCAGGATAAAGTTTTTTGATGTAGGCGACCGACTCTTCAATCATATTGAGGAGGGTGAGATCTTGGGTAAAAGGACTTTGCTGTACTTTAGTCAGCAAAGGGTCAAACAATTTGGGTGCATGAAACGTATTGCAAGGCACTACCGCATAAATATGTCGACCAAGGTGCTGGCCTGATGCAGCCATCATACTTAAAATATCATACACTTGATCTGCGGGATTTTCGTTAATTTTACCCCATACATAACTGGCGCGATCGGGAATAATACTTGAGAGTGAAAAGTGAATAACATCAATGTGATCTTGATCCACATGCACCGGCTTAAGGCGTGGCGTTTCTTCAATAATATAGCCATGAAACAGGCGCCCGGCTTCGGGTCCTAGTCCGCCGACAATGCCGATGATGGGATGATTGATCACTTTCCTGCAACTCTGATTCATGATACGCCCTTACTCAAGAAATAGCATACTTTTGCCTTAACAAGGAGCACCTGATGCACTCAATTAGCGGAATTCGTGAAATCGCACCCGACTATGATCATTTCATCGTGGATATTTGGGGTGTAGTGCATAATGGCTTGAAACTCTATCCAGGTACCCAAGAAGTTTTTCAAGAGCTGCAAAATGCAGGAAAACAGGCGATTTTGCTCTCTAACTCACCGCGACGCTCACAAGAAGTGGCTCAGCAACTGAGTTCTCTTGGTTTAGGTGCCTCGTCCTATCACCTGCTGCATACTTCTGGCGAGGAGACCTTCAATCTTCTGCAAGAGCATCAACAAAAGTGGCGTCGCGTTTATCCCCTCATGTCCGTTGATCGCCATTCGACTCTGCGACAAGAGTTGGAGGAACTTGGTTTCAAGACCGTGGACAATTTGTATGACGCTGATTTGTTGCTCAATACTGGTCCCGATAATCTCATCGTTGAACTCTATCGCGTTTTTTTGCGCGAAGCGATGGACCATAACGTGCCCATGCTCTGTGCCAACCCTGATGTGGCGGCTTATGTGGGAAGTGAACGCGTTGTGTGCGCCGGTGCCCTTGCCAATGCCTTTGAAGAGATGGGTGGTGAAGTATTCTATGTGGGAAAGCCCTATCCTTTGGTTTATCAGCGTGTTTTTCAGCATTTTCGTGACTTCAATCCGTCGCGCGCCATTTGTGTTGGAGACGGAGTGATGACAGATATTTTGGGTGCACATAATGTGGGCCTAGCCTCCCTCCTTATCGGCACAGGGCTTGGAGCTGAAGCATCCCTTGCCGACAATTTTAAACCCACTTACACTCTAGGTGAGTTAAGTTGGTAAGCAACAGGTCATGAAAAAGCTGAACGCGTTCCTCTTTTTTGTGCTCCTCATCGGTTTTGTTACCCCCTCGCTTAGTTCTGAGCCTTTGGGCAGGAATATGGTGTTCATTTATGATGATGAGGGAGTAAATCAAGAATTTTTAATGCACACAAAGCGAATGTGCACTGCCCACTTGGATGAGGATTATCGTGTGGAGAGCATCAACGCTACAGCGATCCGAGCAGGTGCGTGGACCAAGGATGCCGCTCTTTTGATTCTACCAGGTGGTATAGCCTCACCGTATGCCAAGAAGCTTCAAGGACAGGGTAACGATCAAATAAAGCGTTTTGTTGCCGAGGGCGGTTCTTACCTGGGGTTATGTGCAGGGGCTTATTACGCTTCGTCCTATGTGGAGTATGACAAGGGCGGTCCAACAGAAGTCATAGCCGAGAGAGAGCTGAAGTTTTTTAAGGGAAAATCAGTGGGTCCCCTGCGTCAACTAACGTCAGAAAATGGGGGTCATTGTTCTGTGCCTCTCGTGACCCTGTACTTGAAAGATACTGTGAATGCCTCACTCTTTTATCGGCAAGGGTGTTCTTTTGAGATAAATGAAGCCCACAATGATGTTAAAGTGATTGGGCGGTATGATGAAGGGTTGCCTGCTCTTATTCATATGAGCCATGGTCTTGGCCAGGTGATCTTAAGTGGGGTTCACTTTGAATTTGATCCCTTCTTGTTTGACGAGTACCAAAGCACTTTTCCAGAGATTATCCACCAACTCAAACAAGACAATGAGGTACGGCAAAGTCTCATTTATCAGGTTTTTCAAATTCTTGGTCTGCAAACCATGGAATATAATCACTCTAAGTTCTAGAGCAAAATGAGGGTCGCAAGGCCTAAAAAAATGCTATAGCCGACAATATCCGTGGTCGATGTGAGAATCGGACCAGCGCTGACTGCTGGATCTAGATTCAGGCGTTCGATGATAAGCGGGAGCGCACTGCCGGCAAAGGCAGCCCATATAATGTTAAAAAGAACGGATGTGCCAAGGATCACACCGATTTTGGGATTGCCGACCCAAAAGCCTGCGACGGCACCCAGCATCAGTGCGAAGAAAGTGCCGGTCAGAAGACTCACCGAAAGTTCTTTGCGAATCACCTTCCAGAAATCTGTTTGGCGAATATCACGAGTAGCGAGGGCACGAATCACAACGGTCAGCGCTTGCATACCTGCATTACCGCCCATGGCCGCATTAATGGTCATAAGAAACGACAAGGCGGTAATACTTTGAATGGACGATTCAAAGCGGGAAATTACGAATGAAGCCATCAAAGTGTTGATTAGGGTTACAATCAGCCAACGAATACGCCAATAAGAGGTGCTGGTAACACTTGAATAAAGGTCAGATTCACGAAGACGGGCGATGTGAAAGATATCTTCTTCGGCTTCTTCTTCGATAACTGTGACGACGTTATCCATCAAAATGGTACCCAGCATGCGACCCGAGCCATCAACGACAGGTGCGGAGACCAGGTTGTAGTGACGGAAAACTTTACTGACCTCCTCCTGGTCTTGAGTCACTTGGATGAGCGTCAGCTCTGTCTCCATGATATCGCCGATGCGCTGATCCATGGGTTTGCGAATCAGTGTGGCAAGGTCAATCCAGCCGATGGGATGATGACGAGGATCAACCACGTACACGGTATAAAAGTGGCTGGGCATGCCCTCAGCAGTGCGCACGAAATTAAGGGCTTCTTCCACCGTCCAAAAGGGCGGCACGCACACGGTCTCGCGCTGCATGATGCGCCCAGCAGAGTCTTCAGGATAAGAAAAGCTCTCTTCGATAATGGCGCGCTCGGTTGCTGGAATGGCGCGCAGCACTTCCTGCTGCTGCTCGTCCTCAAGGTCTTCGATAAGTTCAAACGCTTCATCACTTTCAAGCTCTTGAACCGCAGCAGCAATACCTTCGGTGCCGAGAACATCATAGGCTTCTTGAAGGAGTTCCTCATCAAACTCAATCAGAGTCTCTGGGGTTAGGGCTTCTTTGAAGCGACTTAAGAAAATACGCCGAAGGTCCGGGGAGAGTTCCTGAATCACATTGGCGAGGTCTGGAGCTTTCAGCGGTGCAATTAGCTCTTGAACAACAGAAAACTGTTGGGCATCAAGGGCATCAGAAATTTGATGCAGACGCTCGGTGGATACACCAAAAAGGGGCTGATCCCCCTCTTCAAGCGGTGTATCTATTCTTTCTTCGCGTTGCAACTCATCATTCATAAAGATAGCTCTCCTTGATCCCAATCGGGCCTAAGGGCGTGGCGCTGGGCATCTACCACTGCAAAGGCAGTCATATTCAGAATACCACGCACGGTAGCCGATGGCGTCAAAATATGCGCAGCTCGGTCAAGGCCTAGGACGATGGGACCAATGGATTGACCATCAGCCAGGGTGCGTACCATGTTAAAGGAGATATTCGCCGCATCAAGGGAAGGCATGATGAGCAAGTTTGCTTGTCCCTGCAGCCGTGAGTTGGGAAAAATGCGCAAGCGCATTTCTTCATTCAGGGCAGCATCGGCATGCATCTCTCCTTCAATTTCTAAGTGCGGAGCTTGCTCACGCACTAGCTCAATCGCTTTTTGCATGCGCACTGCGCTCTCGTTACAGCTCGAGCCAAAGTTGGAATGACTCACAAAAGCTACCTTAGGCACAAAACCAAATTGCGCCACTTGCTCAGCTGCATGAAGCGTGATTTCAGCCAATTGCTCTGCACTTGGTGTTTCATTTACATGGGTATCCGCCATAAAAATTACGCCGCTATCAAGCACCAAAACGTTGAGTCCTGCGGCAACGGAGGTGCCTTCACGTAGGCCAATGATTTGTTGGATCGAGGTAAGTTGGCGATTGTAACGACCAAGAGGGCCGCTGAGCAAAGCATCTGCATCGTTTTTAATGAGCATCAACGCGCCAATTACTGTGGTGTTTGTACGCACAATGGTCTTGGCAAAATCGGGTGTTACGCCGCGACGCTCCATCAATTGATGGTAAGTGTGCCAGTAGTCCGCATACCGCGCATCATTTTGAGGATCGACCAGGTCGTAATCACGCCCCTGCTGCAGACGCAGTCCCAACTTCTGAATACGCATATCGACCACGTTAGGGCGGCCAATCAAAATAGGGCGGGCCACACCTTCATCCACGACCACCTGTACAGCCCGCAAAACACGTTCATCTTCACCTTCAGAATAAACTACACGTTTAGGGTTCTTCTTGGCGCTTGCCAAGATAGGGCGCATGGCAAGGCCTGATCGAAACACTTGCTGCATCAGATGCATCCGATAATGCTCAATATCTTCAAGGGGACGGGTAGCAACGCCGGATTCCATGGCAGCCTGAGCCACTGCCGGTGCAATCTGTGTCATCAAACGTGGGTCAAAGGGCTTGGGAATAATATAATTAGGCCCAAAAGACATATCCTCACTGCCATAAGCACCTGCCACTACATCAGACGCCTCAGCCTTGGCAAGGGAGGCCAGAGCCTTCACGCATGCCATTTTCATAGCATCGTTAATTTCTGTGGCTCCTACATCAAGGGCGCCCCGGAAAATAAACGGAAAGCATAGAACGTTATTCACCTGGTTCGGCACATCAGATCGGCCGGTCGCCACAATGGCATCAGGCCGTGTTTGGCGAGCCAATGCGGGATCAATTTCCGGTGTTGGATTGGCGAGCGCAAAAATTAACGGCGACGGGGCCATTTTCGAAATCATCTCAGGCGTCAGCACGTTGCCGGCGGAAAGACCTAAGAAAATATCAGCTCCTGCAATCACCTCAGTCAGCGTACGTGCGTTCGTGTTTTGTGCATAGGTAGCTTTAAGTGGGTCCATCAACGTGGTACGGCCCTCATAAACGACACCTTCAATATCCGTAACGGTAATATGTTCGCGAGGTAATCCTAATTTCACCAACTGATCAAGGCAGGCAAGCGCTGCTGCACCAGCACCAGAGGTGACCAAGCGCAGGTCTTTAAGTTTTTTGCCCACCAATTCTAGGCCATTTAAAATAGCGGCTGCTACGATGATCGCGGTTCCATGTTGGTCATCATGAAACACAGGAATTTTGAGACGTTTTTTAAGAGCTTCTTCAATTTCGAAGCATTCTGGTGCTTTAATGTCTTCTAAGTTGATGGCCCCAAAGCTTGGCTCGAGACTCGCAATAATATCAACAAGTTTTAGTGGATCTTGTTCGTTAATCTCCAGATCAAACACATCAATGCCGGCAAACTTCTTAAAGAGAACGGCCTTACCTTCCATCACAGGCTTTGAGGCGAGGGGCCCGATGTTACCAAGACCAAGCACAGCCGTACCATTGGTAATCACAGCTACTAGATTGCTACGGTTGGTATATTGTGCTGCGTTCTGGGGGTTCTTGACAATTTCCTCACAGGGAGCTGCCACACCAGGGGAGTAGGCAAGGGATAAATCTCTTTGGTTGGCCAGTGGTTTCGTTGCGTGAATAGCAAGCTTTCCAGGCTTGGATGCGCGGTGGTATTCGAGAGCTGCTTCATAAAGCTCTTTCATGGAGTCGACTTTCTTAACTGCTTTTCATGGCTCTTTGACCTTTCGGGCAGATTAGCACAGCTTGGTTAAGAGTTCGATACGATCTTGCCAACTCACGGGATAAATTATGTTGATAATAATAACTTAGGGATGAGAGTTTTTTTGATGGTGCGGTCGAGAAGACTCGAACTTCCACGGGATCTCTCCCACAGCGACCTCAACGCTGCGCGTCTACCAATTCCGCCACGACCGCATATTTAAACTTCGCTTAATTTGAGTGCCCCAAATTGCGACGAAGATCAAGAAAAATGTTGTGCTAGGCGCAATGTTTTTTTGGATTGAAGGGTAACTAGACCATAGCTGATGGCAAAAAGCGGTAGTAACCATAGCCAGAATATGGTGGTAAAGCCTTTGCCCGCTGCGGGTATCAAGGGGTTGTTCACCAGCCATAAGGCGATGTTAGGAGTGGTGCCAGCCAGAAGGGCGTAGCCCAAGGATATGGCAAGGGCCATCGAGGTATAGCGGTAGCGCACATCAAAAAGTTGATTGATATAAGGCATAACACAGCCGGTAAGGGTTTGGCTTGCAATGGTAATCAGTGCCATAAACGTCAAAGCCACGATGAAGTTTTCAGGACCAAAGATGGTCACAGCTTCAAGATCACACCAACCATAGGGGCACGTGAGCACTGCAAAACTAAGCCCACTCAGGCTAATCCACGCCAGAAGAGCTTTTTTAATCGCGCTGGTCTCGTCCGAGCCTGAAAAGATACGCCCTGAAACGAAAACGGTGAGGCCAGCAATACCCATAATAAAAAAGTTGGTCCATAAAATGCTTGCAGAAGAAAGGCCGCCTTGTTTGAGCAGTTGATTGCCAAAAACGGTGCTGATGTATAAGGGGGCAGCGCACATACCTGCAAGTAGCATGGCCGTAAAGAATACGCGCATGGAGCGCCAGATGTAACTGTAGGATTCACGCACCACATTGGCTGAATCTTGACGAACATTTTCAAACTCTGGAGACTCAGAGAGGTTGCGACGAAGCCAATACACACCAAAGGCAGCAAGGCCGCCTGCGATGAAAGGTACGCGCCATCCCCACTCAGGCATTGATGAATGGGTGGCAACAGCACCAAGGGCCATAGCCAGCATTGCACCTACGAAACCAAGTGAAATCATGCTTGAAGTGGCTGCATGGCGTTGAGCGCGCTCGGTTGTCTCGCACAGATAAAGATTAATGCCCGCATATTCAGCGCCATAAAAGAAGCCCTGTGCAAGGCGTGCTAGCACCACTGACCACGTCGCGATAATACCAATGTCATGATAAGAGGGTGTTAAACCAATGATGAGGGTAGGAATACCCACTAAAACGATGGACCAAAGTAATGCTTTGCGTCGACCGAGTTTATCACCAATAGCACCAAATACTATAGCACCAAGGGGACGGGCCAAGAAACCTGCAGCAAAGGCACCAAATGAGGCCGCAAGCTGACCATATTTACCCGCTGTGGGGGGGAAGAAGAGTGGCGCCAGCATAACCGCGAAGAAACCGTAGATTGTGCTATCGTAACATTCTACCACATGGCCTAAAGCCAAAGACATTTTCTGTCTTAGACTAACGGTTTTTTGGGTTTGCTTCATATTGTGCTCCTCAAAAGAGCCACGGCAATCTGACTCTTTCTCGTCAAAGTAATCGTTCTATCGATACATCCACTGTTCATGGGCTCTTAGCTTAACCCTTGCTCCAGTGTCAAGCTTTTCGCTGTCACATTTGTTTTCCGGTCAACTCTTCTGACCATGAAAAGTCCCAATGCAATCATCGGGAGAATAAACAGGAAGAGGATCGCTTGAACTCCCTCCATCCATCGCGGTAATCCCCTTAACTGTTCAAGAAATAAGCAAATATTGGGCGTTAACCCTCCAATGACTGCGTATCCCAGGGTGACAGACAGGGCGCTTTCCGTTAAGCGGTATTTCGAGTTAAACAGCGAGTGCACATAGGGCATTGCCCAACTTCCAATTGGTCCACTTGCTGAGCTTAAAATTGCCACAAATATAATTGCATTCAAAGGTGGAATGTCCTTCAAAGAGTATCCAATAAGTGGAAATGCCGAGCACAAAGCGAGTAAAGCTGTGAGCACCAGAGAGATGGCGGTAGTGTTTTTGAAATTCATTCGAGAGAAAAACAGGCCAAACAAATAAATGAATAGTCCGGTTTGGGCTAGAATAAAGAAATCGACTAAAAAGATGGCTGAGTGCGAGAGGCCACTTTGATGCAGTAGACTATTCCCAAAAACTGTGGCTGAGAACAAGGGAATAGCGCTGATGCCTGCGATGACCGCGCCAGTAAGGGTGCAAAAACGGTTTTGGTAGGCACTCATCAGAGGAGCAAAAATCTCACTCTTATTAAAGCGGGCTTGAATTTGAGGTGTTACTTCCTTTTGGCCATTTTCATGAGACTTGCTGGCAAGATAAGCAACAAAGGCAAAGCATCCGCCGAAGATAAAAATGAGACGCCAGGACCAATCTGGCATCGAGGGGATGTTCAAAATAGCACTCAGCAGCATGGCTAACATAGCGCCGCCAAAGCCAATAAAAACCATTTTTGCTGATTTTGCTGACCTTTTGTTAACGGTTTCAGCCGTATCACAGCTGTGCATCGTAGCGCCAACGTATTCGATACCGTAAACGAACCCTTGGCAGGCACGAAACACGATAATGGCGATGGGTGCTAACACGCCTATATTTTCAAAAGAGGGCGTCATGGCGATCGCAAGGGTGGGTACCCCCATCAGGGCGACTGAAAGGCGAAGCGCCTTCCGAAGTCCTTTGGTATCACCAAGAAACCCAATAAATAGAGCTCCCAGAGGTTGGGCTAACAGCCCTACAGCAAAAGCTGCGTATGACGCAGCTAGGCGAAGCCATTCCTCTTCCTCAGCAGGGAAAAATACATCCGCGAGGAAAAAAGCAAAATAGCCATACAAAGTCCCATTGAACACTTGAGCAAAGTGACCAATGGATATGGAGAAGCTTTCAGTTTTCTTATTCACAATCTGTTCCCTTTTATCCCTGTTCTTCAAGCTCGAAGCCCCTTTCAAGGGCTGATTTTTTTACGAATTCTTCGAGCGCTTTTGCCGAGTTTGTCCGATCTTCAAGGCGACCAACCTTGACACCAAATATGGTATGTCGGACTGGCCCTTCAATGTCGGGTAAAACGCGCACAAGATTATAATTGTAAAATATAGAAGTCTCATAAGGCAGCGCAGCAATGCCAAAACCTTGCTGAACGACCGAAGCTATGGCAGATGTGGAGTTCACAATAATTCGTGGTGTCAGCGGTGGTAAATCACCCGTGCTACCATTAAGGTGCCAGTCAATATCTGGAAGGCCGGTAAATGGGCTTGGGCCATAGGCTATGATCGTGTGTTGCAGTAGATCACGCCCACATTCAGGCATGCCGTTTTCCTTAAGATATTCTTTGCTTGCAAATAAACCAAATCGGTGAACCAGGCGCCATTTGATATTGACGCGGTCTGAATTGTGTAGTGGACGAATGAAAACATCAGCGGCATTCATCTGATCGGGAGTAAGGAAATCATCCATGCTCACATCGATCTTAACTTGATGGCGTTTGACGAACTCTTTAAGGCCCGCGATGAGCCAAGACGACGCCATGGCCTTGGTAGTTGCGACCCGAAGTGAGCCATAACTCGCGCTCGCTTGGTCGCTCATTTGCGTTTCGCTGGTAGCAAGATCAATAGCCTCTAAAATCTTACGTGCATGCCCTGCAAGAGTAACGCCAGCATTGGTAAGGTAAGCATGCCCATGCTCGCGCACAAAAAGTTGAGTGCCCACTTTCTTTTCAAGCTGTTGCAGTTGATACCAAAAGGTATGAGGCGGCATACCACATTTTTGAAAGTCTGGACGGCCGTCAGCTTGGGAGAGGTGGAGAAGGGCGCGAAGGGATTTTTGGTCCATACTCACTCACATCTGGGCGAAAATATCGCTATTCATAAATTTTTAACACAACCCTCTTGACATTCGACTCCAAATCGTGAATTTTAATCACGTGGCGCAAGAATTTTTCTTCTAGTTGTAGAGCCGCTGCTCCGACTAGGCGCCCTGGGTAGCGAAAGCATCCAACCGTAGCGTTAGAATTATACAATGTCAACGCTGCGGAGCTTCAATTGCCCAAGGCGATACAAGTTTCGTGCATCCCAAGTGCGCGAATTCTCGGTAGGGGCCTCCCTGCCCTTCCGAGCCTCCCTGTAAACTGCCGGGACT
>CAYRKI010000007.1:31777-52792 GCA_964424815.1 uncultured Thiotrichales bacterium
TTTTTTTGCATTATATCAGGTAGTGTTGTCAATATAAATGCTGGCAGATGTGTCAATGATAAGCCGTTGAAAAATTTCTTATTTTGCGCGCTGATAATGACGCCTCGCACAGGTGAAACAAGAATTTAAATGAATAGCTTATATTTCACACGTTAAATGAGGCTGTGTTCAATTTTTAAACATATTTTATTTTTAAAAATGAAATTATACATAAAAATATTTCTTATTATTTATCTCTTATCTTTAGTGCTTTGCTATGTTTTTTATTTGCTTTCATTTGGCTTTTTATTGAGCGGTTTCACCAGGTTTTATGAGATGAGTTCAATTGTCGTTGTTCCTCTTGGGCTAGCATACTTAGGAGGGATTTTTGATAAGAAATAGCTTTTGCAACAGTTAAGTTCAGCCACAGAAAATTGATTGATGATGTGGCTCTTGAGGTTTCTTTTTGTATTAACTTCGTTGGTCGTTGTTTTATTGTGGGTATTTTGTTTTGCATTTGCCCATCATAAATCTCGTGCATTCATGAATTTCATTGAGTTTATTGTGCTTTTTGGCATGCCTTTCGCCCTTATTGGCTTTGGCTTATTCTGTAATTCGAAAGGTGGCGACAAGTCCTAATCGCCGCGCTGAGAAGCTCTAGACAAGATCACGACCACCGCAAGATTGCGTCTAGGCAAAATCCCAAATCCTGCACCTGACGCAAACTTGATTTCAATCACCGCCTGCCGAAAAGACGCTCGATGTCGTGTTTTTTCAATTCAATATAAGTAGGCCTTCCATGATTGCACTGGCCTGATAAAGGTGTAGCCTCAATCTGGCGCAGCAGGGCATCCATTTCGGGTAGTGATAACTTGCGTCCTGCGCGAACACTGCCATGGCAAGCCATGGTGCCGCAGACTTCATGAATCTTTTCTTTCAAAGAAAATGCGGCATCATGGGTCACTATTTCATCGGCTAAATCCTGAAGAAGCCCTGTAGCATTCATCTCGCCCAGTAAAGCTGGCGTCTCGCGCACTAAAATCGCATCATGACCAAAGGCTTCAATAATCAGGCCAAAGTCAGCCAGTTCTGTCGCATGATTAAGAAGAGCGTTTCTGGCAGCCCCATTCAGGTGTACCACATCGGGCACCAAAAGGAGTTGACGTTGCACATGTCCGTGCTGCATGGCTGCTTTCATGCGCTCTAAAACAATACGCTCATGGGCAGCGTGTTGATCGATAAGAACAAGCCCATCGGCTGTTTCTGCTACAATGTAAGTATCGTGAAGTTGGGCGCGCGCGCGGCCCAAAGGGAAGTGATCAGAGCTCTCTTCGCGTGCCTGATAGGGCATTTGCTGGCTTGCTGGCATAAGATCAATTTCACCTAGCTGGGTCGCAGGTGTGTTGTGTGGCAGTTGCACCTCAGCCAGCACAGGGGATTGAGCCAGTGCAGCATTGCGATAGGTGGCGGGTGTGGTCTGGTGAGGGGTATTCCATCTGAGACTTGATTGTGGTGAAGAGGCAGGTTGACCTCCAGCAGGTCTGAAGGCCCGCAATGCATCTGTTGCCGCTGTACTTGAGCTTTTAAAACCAGCTTCTTGAAGAGCCTGGCGAATACCGGCGATGAGCAGTCCTTTGATTTTCTCGGCCTCTCTAAAGCGCACTTCAGTTTTGGCTGGATGCACGTTCACATCCACATCTTCGGGTGCCACATTTAAAAATAGCACCGCCAGGGGATGACGGTCTCGGGCAAGCACATCTTGGTAAGCTACACGCACAGCAGCGCTTAACACGCGATCTTTAACAGGGCGACCATTGACAAAAAGATACTGGCACTGGGCTGTGGCTTTATTGAGAGTCGGAAGCCCAGCAAAGCCAGAGACGTTGTTTGCTTCACGAACCAAATTCACCACGCTAGCATTTTGAGTGAAGTCTTGTCCCATAATAGCTGCGACACGTTGATCGAGCCGATCGGCGGCAACTGCCGGCAAATCCAGGATAACTTTTTGGTCATCGCGAAGTGTGAAACCCACATGGGCATGCACCAGCGCCAGGCGGGTGATGCCCACATGGGCATGCACCAGCGCCAGGCGGGTGATGACTTCTTCAATATGATGGGTTTCTGTGTTGGCTTGGCGCAAAAACTTCAGTCGTGCCGGCGTTGCATAAAAAAGGTCACGCACTTCCACTTTAGTGCCCTCAGGATGACTTGTAGGTGTGGGCTCACCCTTGGCACCACCTTCGATTAGAAGGCTCCACGCCTCCTCAGAACCGCGCGCCCGGGAGGTGAGGGTCATGCGGCTAACAGAGCCGATGGAAGGTAAAGCTTCACCCCGAAACCCCAAAGTTTTGATGGCAAATAGGTCTTCATCGGGAAGTTTTGAGGTGGCGTGACGCTCGACCGCAAGGGTCAGCTCATTGGCGCGCATACCATAGCCGTTATCACTGACACTGATATAAGCCCGACCGCCATCGCGAATCAGCACATCGATCTGCGTGGCCCCTGCATCCAAGGCATTTTCCACCAATTCCTTGATAGCAGAGGCTGGCCGCTCCACCACCTCACCGGCAGCAATCTGATTAATGAGGGTAGGGGGCAGCAGCCGGATCATGGTTGTTTCCTTTAAGCGTTTGAGGCCGCGAGGTACTGGCGCGTGAGCACTTTACTTTCCTCTACCGCCGGCTGGTCAAAGGCATTAACGTTCCAAAGCTTCGCTGTCAGCATGGTCTCGAGCATAAAGTGCATCAAAAGTGCGCCAAGAGACTCCTCATCCAACATGTCCATGTGAATGGTGCGCACCGGACATCCATTGCGGCGTAACGTCTCAGTCGTTGCCTGACATTCTGCGGCTAAAAGATCGCCGAGGGTGCGCCCTGCAAGGGGCTCAAGACCAAGCGAGGTGGCAAGATCAGCATTCATGCGTAAGCCCTTGCCCCATGTATTGCTGCTGAGGATAGTAAAGAATTTATCCTTGGGACCTTCGTTGTAAAGTTGCAGTTGCGAGTGCTGATCCACCGTGCCAAAAGCATCAATCGGGGTGGTACCGCGGCCTTCTTTGCCCAGGCTTTCTGCCCAAAGCTGACGAAACCAAAACGCAAAGTGGAAAAGTCGATCAATGTAGGGCATTACCACCGCTTGGGTACAGCCGCGTTTATGGGCTAAATAGGCATGAAGGGCAGCCCCCACCACAGGCGCTGCATCACTGGCATCGCTCACCTCAAAACAGCTAGAGAGCATACTTACAGCACCTCTGCGCAAACGTGAAACATCAACGCCTGCGATTAAAGCTGGAAGGGTGCCCACATTAGAAAACACCGAATAGCGTCCGCCAATCTGGGGATGATGATGCAATGCCTCTACGCCGATTTGATGGGCCAGCCTAGTGAGGGCTGAATCTTTTGGCTCGCTCAGGATGACGACGTGGGCCTTGATCTCATCGGCACTCAGTGAGGATTGCATCCAAGAGAGCGCAACCATGGCTTGGGCCATGGTCTCGACCGTATTGCCCGACTTAGAGATAATAATGAAAGCCGTGTTAAGTGGTGAGAAATTGCCTAACATGAGGCCAATAGTGTGGGGATCAACGTTATCTGCAAAGTGCAGGCGTGGATGGCCTGCCAAATGAGAGAATGCGGTTTGCCTGAGCGCCACCACTGTCTGGCCTCCTAAAGAAGAACCACCTGTGCCTAAAACCACCACATCGCTCACCGTGTGGGCAATGCGTTCAGCAATGAGCTGCAGTTGCTCCACATCTGTTGTCTTGCTGACAGCCAGCAGAGAGGGATAGGTGCCAGCTTCATATTCAGATTTTAATTTTTTATTAGCCTCAACAGCTTGACCAATAAAGCCTTTAAATTCACTCATCTCGGCTGGATTGATAATACCATCAATAGCTTGGGTATAGGGGATCATTTAGTTCAGTTCCTTTGTAATGTTAGCACCCGCAGCAGCAACGTAGAGCTGCTCGGTTTTGATAAAATCTCGAATGAAGGCGTTCATGTCTTCGAGTGTTATCGATCGAATGATCTTCTCCCTGAGATCGAGGTAATCACTGGGGTACCCCCGGTGCATGAAGGTGTGCAACGTTTGGGCAATAGAAGGGCTGGTGAGCAAATTCAGCGCCATGGTGCCGATGAGGTTTTCTTGGGCTTCTTCCAACTCTTGTTGGCTTAACCCTTGGGCCTTTAATTGATTAAGTTCGGCTTTAACCACGTCAATTGCCTGTCTTGCCTTCGCTGAGTCGGTGGCAAAACTAATAGACCACATGCTGGCAGCTTTTGAATTCTCTGCCCCACTGTAAACATGATAGACAAGACCACGCTTTTCGCGCAGCTCAAGGGGAAGTCGAGCTTTGAGCGATCCCGTCAACACACGCCCTAAAAGACTTAATTTTGCGTAATCTGGATGATTTTCCGCAATACCTGGATGCATCAGTGTCACAAAAGCTTGGGGATGGGCGGTATCGATGGTAATGGGCTTTGCCTGGGGCGACGTAGGCCAAAAGTGAGCGGGTATAGAAGAGAGATTGTTCTTTTGCCCAAAACTCGCAAAAGCTTGATCAATCAATGTAAGGAGTTTTTGGCCCTCAATAGAGCCGCAAGCCGTTATAACGAGAGTCTCACGATTTGCGCGGCTTTTCAGGATATTCATGAGATCTTGCCGTTTGAGCTGCGCGATTTCAGCAGGTGTCAGGCTAGCAGCGTTGGAGTAAGGGTGATTTTTAAATAGGGTTTGTGTGAGGGCCCGTTGAACAATGTAAATAGGTTCCTTCAGGGCATTAGCAAGGTTAAGGCTGGCGCGTTGTTGTGTTTTAACGACTTCTTCATGGTCAAATCTGGGTTTTTCAAAACTGAGTTTCAGGAGCTCAAAAGCTTTTTCCACATGTTGGATGGGCGTGCTGAGGCTTCCAGCCATGTCATCCTCGTTCGCAGAAAGGCGCAAATGCACACCCAAATTTTGCAGTTTCTCTGAAAAAGTGACAGCTTGAAGATCGCCCGCGCCTTGGGTCGAGAGGCTCATGGCAAGATCAGTGGCGCCTTTTTGGGAGGCTAGATCATAGGCGCTGCCGCCTTGCCAACTGAAACTCAAAGAGAGAATGGGTGCCGTATGATCTTCCACAAACCATACTTTAATACCCTGTGGGGTTGTGAGTTCTTGTACTTTAATATGAGCTACTGCAGGAGAAAGTGTGCAGAGCCAAATGACAACAAACAAGCGAATAATGTTGCGCATCATTGAGGCTCCTTGGGTGAAGCAGGGTGAAGTTCGCCGACCATGAATGGAGCGTTGCTCAAAACCTTTTGCAAGGCCTTATTGACTGAGTCTAAATCTAACTTTTGCAGCCTTTCTGGCCAGCTGTTGGTCACTTCAAGTGGCACACCTAACGCATAATCGTCCACAAGTTCATCAGCAGCTTCGATCAGATTATCTTTGGTGTAGTCGCGGGTGACAAGGGCGCGTTGCTTTGCCTGATCCAGATCTTGCTGCCTTAGCCCAAGGCGCAGGATTTGGTGAATCTCTTCATGGATGGCTTTTTCCAGTTGGGAGATGGAGTGTTTAGCCGTAGGTTCTGCCACGATGGCAAGCACACCAGGGGCTAGATCGACGGAGTAAGAGATGTGAATGCTTGTCGCAATTTTACGCTCCTCAACTAATTTTTTCCACAACTGGGCTCCTCGCCCACCTACAAGACATTGAATAAGCAGTTGGGTGCTAAGAATCTGGTGCCCTATTTCAGGGTTGAAGCCTTCCACTAACGAGGGAGCCTGATAAAGTTCGATAAGCATGGGGCTTGCCACATTCGGTGTGGTGTGAATGAGGCGTTGTTGGAAATTTTGCTTCTGCGGCTCAATCAGGTGATCGCGCCGCGCAACTTCACGCGAAGCGAGGGGAGCATAACGTTGCTCCACCATCTTTTTAGCCTCTTCAACCGTGATATCGCCCGCCAGCAACAGCACAGCATTGTTAGGGGCATACCAGGTGTCATGGAAACGGCGTACATCCTCAGAAGTATAGCTTTTAATCTCGTGCTCCCAGCCAATGGCAGGCAAACGACTGGTGTGATTCCATGTACTTGATGCGCGCATTGCTTCCACCAATTCATGCACGGGATCATTAGCGACACGCATGCGACGCTCTTCTAGAACCACTTGAATCTCAGACGCAACGTCCTTCTCATCAAAATACATTTTGTGGATGCGCTGAGCTTCGATAGCCATAACTTGATCAAGGTAATTTTTATGCACCACCTCATAATAATCGGTAATGCTTGGTGTTGTGGTCGCATTGTGAAGACCGCCGATGCGATGCAGTAACGTATTGAGCTGGTCTGGTGGGGTTTCAGGCCCTCCTTTAAACATCATGTGCTCGAGGAAGTGGGCAAGACCTGATTTGCCGCGGGGATCATCTAGCGATCCAACTTTGAAATAAAGTTTATGCAATACCACGGGGGCGCGGTGATTTTCCACCACCACCACCTCTAGGCCATTGGCGAGCTTGAAATGGTGATAATTGATTTCACCTGCAATTCCTGAGTTCCAGCTAAAGAACCACAGGAACAAAGCACCAGTAATACGCCTACACATCACCGGCTATTCCCCTTTTATGGTCAGATCGGTTTCTACGTTTTCTTGAACTGGCATAGTTTCTGTTGGGTGTTTATCGCCATGGACTCGCTGATACTCAGCTTTGGGATCGATGGCTTTGCCATGCTCCTTTTTCTTCTGCCAGAAAAATACCGTTTGAGTGGTGTGGTGATCCTGGCGATCCATATCGGCTTCGCGGTTGACTTGGGTGCGGATCGAGTCATTCACCTCAAGCGCACCGGTGCGCTGCAGCAGATCTCTCTCGGCTTCTGAGGGCGCTGTTATGCTTTGAGTGCTGACGCCAAGGGCTACTTGCGCTTCGCTGCGGGGGTCCACATCATGAAGTGCCCGTGCACCTGGTCTTGGTTCGGGCAGGGGAGTGTTCGCTGGAGGAAGTTGCAAAGGCTTGCGTGTTTCAAGGGTAAATTCATCGGGTTGTTCGCGAGCAAGTCCCATGATTTGGCGTCCCTGCTCACAGCCCGCAAGACTCATCAAAGCAAGGGGAACGAAGAAGATCAGATCACGTGACATCAGTTGCCCTCCTGGTTTGTGGTGAGGCTTGCAATCAACAGTAAGCCAACTCCTATGCTTATCGCGGTATCGGCGATATTGAAAGTGGGGAAACTGTAGCCTTGGTAGTGAAAATCAAGAAAATCTACAACCGCGCCATAGCGAATACGATCGTGAATATTGCCGATAGCACCGCCCAAAGCCAAGCCCAGGGCAATGCGCTCGAGTGTGCTAGTGGCTCGCCACAGCATATAAAGCAAAACCAAAGTAATGACTGAGGCCAGTCCTACCAGCATCCACACACCGGTTTGACTATCCGCAGAGAACAGACTGAAGCTAATGCCACGATTACAAGCCAAGCGTAGATTCAAAAACGGCAAGATCTCCATGGGCAATTCGCGCGCCATGCTAAGCGCCCACGTTTTCGAATAGAAATCCGCCACAAATGCAAGGCCCGCCGCAAGCATTCCTGGAATCAATCGTCTTGTCATTTAGGCTGCCTTATGCTTCTGAACCGCGTCATCACAGCGAATACAAAGTTCGGGATGGTTTTGGTGACCCACCTCAGGCAACACTTTCCAGCAGCGTTGGCACTTATCACCCTCAGCTACTTCTACTTTGACCCACAAATCAGCGACTTCGCCAAGGCTGTACATTTCCTCGGAAGGAGTTTCATGGATGACCTTGAGCTGCGAGACGATAGCAAGCTCGGCATAGTCCACGTCATTCATCAGCTGCTGTTTGGGGTCATAGACCACGACTTGGGCCTGCAAAGATGAGCCAATTAAGCCACTGGTGCGGGCCTCTTCCAAGGCACCGGTGATCACCCTGCGCTGGGCGCGAAGGCGAGCCATTTTTTCGTCCAGCTGCGGCTGGTGCCATGCGGCAGGGCATGGAGACAGGGTCTCAAAGTGGACTGAGCCCTCATCCCCGTGGCGAATCAGCCAAGCCTCTTCGGCCGTGAAGCAGAGAACGGGGGCCAACATGCGCACCAAAGCCTCAAACAACTCATGCATCACGGTGCGCACGGCACGGCGAAGAGTGGTATTCTCAGCGTCGCAATAGAGGCTGTCTTTGCGAATATCAAAATAGAACGCGGATAAGTCCGAGGCGCAGAAGGTATGAAGATCCGTATAGAAGCCAGGATAATCATGATCTCTTGCAGCTTCCTCAAGCTTTTGACGCAAGATGCTGAGGCGATGCAAGACCCATTGCTCCAGCTCTGGCATGTCTTCGTAAGGCAAGCGTTCTTCGTCTTGCCAACCGGCAAGGGCGCCCAAAAGATAGCGCAAGGTATTGCGATAGCGGCGATAAATATCACCTTGGTGTTTGAGAATCTGCTGACCGACGCGCAAGTCGTCCGTGTAATCGAGCGACACTGTCCACAGACGCAGGCCATCGGCGCCCATGCCATCGATGATTTCTTGGGGTGCTATGCCATTGCCAAGGGATTTAGAGAATTTGCGTCCCTGTTCATCCAATACATAGCCATGGGTCATGACAGATTTATAGGGAGCTTTGCCACGCGTGCCACAACCCACCAGCAAGCTTGATTGGAACCAGCCGCGGTGCTGATCAGATCCCTCCAAATAGAGATCCGCAGGTAATCCCAAATCGGGTCGTGCCTCCAGCACAAAGCCCTGAGTTGCACCAGAGTCGAACCATACATCCACGATGTCGCGCACTTGCTCGTAATCCTCGACGTTATAGTCAGGACTTAAAAAGCGAGCTGGATCCGAGGAGAACCAGGCATCAGCACCTTCTTTTTCGAAAGCATCCAGGATGCGCGCCCGCACCTTATCGTCCTTAAGAATCTCACGCGTTGTTTTGTGCACAAAAAGAGCAATGGGCACACCCCACGCACGCTGGCGGGAAATGCACCACAGTGGGCGCTGTTCCACCATGCCATAGATGCGGTTGCGTCCCGAGGCTGGATACCACTTTACTTGATCAATTTGCTCGAGGCAGCGTTCACGCAAACCACCACGATCGAGGGCAATAAACCATTGTGGGGTGGCGCGATAGATAAGTGGGGCTTTAGAGCGCCATGAATGGGGGTAGCTATGCTTGATAGTATGGCTTGCCAAAAGACGGTTGCAAGCACTTAGCTGTTCAATCACCTTGGGATTTACTTTCAGGACTTGTTCACCCGCGAACAAGGGAACCCACGCAGCGTAACTGCCGTCTTCCAAGACCGTTTCTGGCACTTCAAGGTTGAATTCCTTGCTAAGCTCAAAGTCTTCCATGCCGTGGCTAGGGGCGGTGTGCACCAGACCAGTACCCGCGTCCACACTCACATGGCTTCCAGGCAGCAATGGCACATCATAGTCATATCCAAGGCCATGGAAGGGGTGCTGCGCGATGGTGCCCTGAAGGAGGTGGCCTTCAAATTCATCTATCACTTGATGGGATGTAATCTTCGCTGCTTCACACACTTGGGCAATAAGGTCCTTAGCGATAAGGAGTTTTGCACCAGGCTGAACGAGTGCATCTTCAGCCACCGCGCTCACACTGATAACGGCATAGGTGATGTCCTCACCATAGGCGATGGCGCGGTTGCCCGGCAACGACCACGGCGTGGTGGTCCAAATAACTATGTCAGCACCCTTTAAGCGTTCTTTCGGGCTGGATGTGACGGGAAAGCGCACATAAATAGAGGGCGAGGTGCGGTCCATATATTCTACTTCAGCTTCAGCAAGGGCGGTTTTTTCAACCACCGACCACATCACAGGGCGCAGACCGCGGTAAACTAGATCCTTGTCAACGAAGGTATAAAGCTCGCGCAGAGTTCCAGCTTCGGCCGAGAAATCCATGGTGATGTAGGGATTTTTCCAATCCGCCAGTAGACCTAAACGCTTGAATTCATCGCGCTGGATATTGATCCATTTATCAGCAAAGTCGCGGCACGCCTTGCGGAATGTTGCAGGATCCACATCTTCTTTGCGTTTGCCGCTTGCCCTTAGCTCTTCTTCGATTTTCCATTCAATGGGCAGACCATGGCAGTCCCAACCCACCACAAAGGGGGCGTCATAGCCCAAAAGGTGGCGGATGCGTATCACCACATCTTTCAACGTCATGTTGAAAGCATGGCCCATGTGCACATGACCATTGGCATAAGGGGGGCCTGAATGCAGCACATATCGTGGCAAACCCTCTTTGCGCTTGCGAATCTCACCATAAAGATCCATCTTCTCCCAACGCTCGAGAATCAAGGGTTCGCGCTGCGTTAAGTTCGCTTTCATGGGAAAGTCGGTCGAGGGCAGGAAAAGGGTGGCACGCAAATCAGTCATGACATCTCTCTTTATAATGGAATGCCTTTAGTCTTAGAACATTTCGACTATTTTGCAAAGTCTAGGCTGCTAGGACTTGCATTTTTTTATCGCTCGTGATTCACTCTTCGCTTACCGCGAAATAAGATCATAAGGAAGCGGATAGGCTTAACTTTAACATATGGTATCAAAGGCCATGGAACGAATTCCTATGACTGCACGGGGTTATGAGCGCCTGCAGGAAGAACTGAAGCATTTAAAGGTTGTCGAGCGTCATGCTGTGATCAAAGCGATTGCTGATGCACGCGCCCTTGGTGACTTATCTGAAAACGCGGAATATCATGCGGCACGCGAAAAGCAGAGCTTTATTGAAGGTCGTATTGCGGAGCTTGAAGACAAATTATCCCGCGCTGAGGTCATTGATGTGGCAAAGCTTGCAGGCGACACCATTAAATTCGGTGCCACTGTTCGTATTGTCGACGAAGACACGGAAGAAGAGAAAACCTATCAATTGGTCGGTGTTGATGAATCTGACATTCAGCAAGGTTTGCTCTCTATTGCAGCGCCACTTTCACGCGCCCTTATTGGTAAGCGCGTAGGTGATTCTGTTGAGGTAAAAACTCCTGGTGGTTCAAAAGCCTACGAAATTTTGGAGATCATCTATCGTTGATGGGGCAAGATCGGGGTACATGCTGGGTTGTATGTGATGAGGGCAAGGTTGGTACAGAAAATCAGTGCCTAGGTCTTGCTGAGGCTCTTGGCTTTGAGCCTGTCCTAAAGCGCATCCGCCCTCGTTTTCCCTGGAGCTTCTTGCCGCCTTATATGTGGGTGGTGCCCCTTCAAGGCCTTGATCGCCAGACAAAACTTACCCCGCCGTGGCCAGATCTGATCATTGCAGCAGGACGTGTGAGTGTGGCCCCCACCATCGCCATTCGTCGCTTGAGCGGGGGCAAGACCAAGCTGGTACACTTACAAAATCCCCGGGTGAATCCCAACCATTTTGATGCGGTCATTGCACCTGCCCATGATCAGCTGAGAGGCCCAGGGGTCATCGAGACGCGTGGTGCCCTGCATCGCGTCACCCAAGAACGTCTTGCACTTGAGGCGGAAAAATTTGCAAGTAGCGTTGCCCTTTTGCCGCGTCCTTTGGTAACCGTTCTGATTGGCGGCGATAACAGCTGTTACACCTACACCCCTGAAGCGCTTCGCGAGCTCGCCGAGAGCTTGCGCAAGATCTGCCAAAACCATGGCGCAAGCCTTGCCATCACTTGTTCGCGCAGAACTGACCCTGCGCATGCGACCGCCTTAAAACACCTCATCCACGATCTGCCCCATGTATTTTGGGCAGGGGAAGGCGATAACCCTTACTTTGGTTATCTGGGCCTTGCTGATGCGATCGTGGTGACGTCTGATTCGGTTAACATGAACTCGGAGGCCTGCTTTACGGGAAAACCGGTTTACACTTTTTACCTGCCGGGCGGATCTAAAAAATTTCGACGTTTTCACCAGTCTTTTGAAGCCTATGGTTATACGCGTCCCTTTAAGGGTGTTCTTGAAGCCTGGCATTACCAACCGCTTGATGAGCGAGACTATGTCCTGGGCGAACTTAAAACACTCTTAGGACTCTAAAAGATCTGTTTAAAATTGTCTTGAAGGGCCTGATCCACCTCATTCATGGCGCACTGAATCCCTAAATCATAGAGCGATGTAACGCCGTATTGGGTAAGGCCGCAGGGAATAATTCCCTGAAAGTGCTGAAGATTTGGGTTCACATTCAGTGCAAAGCCGTGGGATGTCACCCACTTTTGTACCCGCACACCAATGGCTGCAATTTTGCGCTCGTCCCCACCGTGGTTTACCCACAAGCCCACACGCCCTTGGCGGCGTTCCGCCTTTAGACCAAACTGAGCGAGTGTCAGAATAAGCCAAGCTTCCAAAGCGTGCACATAAGCCCTTAAATCTCTAACACGCTGGTTTAGATCAAGCATGACATAACCTACACGCTGCCCAGGGCCGTGATAAGTCACTTTGCCGCCTCGACCGGTTGCGTATGTTGGAAGTGAATTATTTAGAACATCAGAGGTGTGAGCACTGGTGCCCAGGGTGTAAACCGGGTCATGTTCCAATAGCCACACAAGCTCAGGCTCTGAGCCTTGCTGAATGGCTGTAACACGGCTTTCCATAACCTCCAGGGCTTCAGGGTAGGGAACAGGGGAAGTATTGATGATCCAGGCAGGGGCTGTGCCATTGAGAGCTCTGAAGCAAGTGGGGAAATCAAGCAGAGCATCGGAGTTGCGGTCAGCGGTGGCACTTGAGGCAACAGATGTGCTCACTCTCTTCCCCCTTATAGAATTTAAGAGCGGTCTTGCTTAGGCTCTTGGGTCAACTGAGTGTGATCGAATTTTTTCAAATCATGTTGACGGATGACGCCACGCAAGCGGGCAATATACCCTTGACCTAACTCAGAGTAACGATGCAAGCCGTCGGCAAGCTTAATGCCGCACAAGTTCTCGCCACAGTCACGTAATTGTGCACGGATTTGACGCATTTTTTGATAAGCATTGTGCGTGTTAAGGTTGTGAATATAGCCGCGCACGCTCTCTTCCAAGCTGTCGTACTTCTTAACCTTTGTAGATGAGGCCATCATCCCAAAAGGTGAATTTTTGCGCCCTGCTGCATGGGATACACCCCAACCGGTCTCAACAATTGCTTGGCTCAAAGCAAGGGATGGAGGAATCTCATCCACACGCTTTAATAGCTCGTCGATGGACGGACGGGTGATTTTGTATTTATCTGCAATATTCATGAGCGCGCGGCGTTGGCCTACGGTCAGGGATTGCCCTTTATCGCGTATGCTTTTGAGTTGCAGTAGAATAGAGCGCTCGCGGCGAATGTCTTCATTGGTCTTCAAAATCAGGGGCAGCATAGTTTTCAAGAAAACATCCCGCTTTGATGGTGTGCTGTTGCGCTTGGAAAAGTCCTTGGGCAGCGCCGTTAAATAAACCCGCGGTACAGCTTTTTCGCCATTGGCGCAGCCCTTAAGACAATATCCATGGGCATCAAAAACCTGCTCAAGCTGGGATGTTTCATCCACGCAAACCCTGTGGCCTTGGTCGTTAATGCTGCAGCTGGTCGAAGAATAATTTGCCGCATTCTTTTCCGTGTGAGCTGCGATAAGAGTGCGAGAAGTTTTTTGATCAGAGGAGGTAGGGGTGACTTGCTGGTGCGTGTTCGCTTCAGCGTGGGTAGTGTGTTTCTTAAGCAAAGATACAGGGCCTAACAGCGCCATAATATAAAGCGCTGAAATCATGAGGGCGGTGAGACCCAGCAACGCTGGGCGAGTCCAACGCTCAAGAGTATGGAAAAGACGCGACTGTTTCTTCATCTCTTCATGGCTCCTTGAATGGTTGATTTAAGATTAGATTGCGCGAACTTCTTGAACTTCTGGAACGTAATGCCGCAGCATATTCTCTATTCCTGATTTCAAGGTTGCAGTTGAACTAGGGCATCCAGCGCAAGCACCATGCATGCGCACGTAAACGACCCCATCTTCGAAATTTTCAAATTGAATGTCGCCACCATCTTGAGCCACTGCTGGACGAATGCGGGTCTCGAGTAACTCACAAATTTCCGCAATCACAGGGTCACTGGCATCGTAGCTAGGTTTTGTTTTATCGCTCTCGTCGCCCATCATCACCTGATCATGGCGCAAGAAATAATCCATAATAGCGCCTAGCAGCGAGGGCTTAATAACAAGCCAGTCAACAGCGTCATTCTTGGTAATGCTAATAAAGTCTTCACCAAAAAACACAGCCTCAACACCGCTAACGTCAAAAAGACGTTGAGCAAGCTTGTTTTGATCGGCGGCTTCGCGTGAAGTAAAGCTAGCCGTCGCGCCCGGTAGTACGGGACGGCCAGGGATAAACTTCAGCGTGGCTGGATTTGGCGTCTCTTCGGTTTGTATAAACAAGCCTACAGATTCCTCGTTAAGGTGGACCAAGCATCATCTGAGATGGATCTTAGAGCCTTGAGCGCAGATGTCAACAATAAAATTTATATGCCTGTAGAATAAGGAAAATACTCGATAAATTACCCTCACATTGTTTTCCAGTCAAATTACTTTTTACTTCAAGTAATAAAAACATATAAATAAATAAAAAAGCTCTTGATCTGCGCTTTGCCACCTCGATATTTCGCAACGATTCATGTTAAAAGCACATTAATTAATTTTTAATTATTTCGATTGAATCGTTGGCTAGCCCTAATCCTATGTAGAAAGTGACTTAGAATAAATAAAGCATAAATGAAGCGAAAGTTGTCATTCCGGGAGAAATCGTGGCAGCTGGCTGTAAACGGGGCTTGTTCGTCAATTAGCAAAAAGTGTTTTATTGTGAAAATGTGGCTCAATCAGCAGAACGAGAAGAATGACATTTATCTCAAATTTTTCTTAATTACCAGAAAAAATTTATTAAATATATTTAAAAATTGAATGTTATTAGAAATAAAAACTTTTAACACATTCTAGGTGTATTTTTGATGTTATTATCTTATTAATCTATTGATGCATTTTGCCAACCAGTAGGAATTGAGAATGTCGTCTGAGAATTATTCTGATATTAAGCAAATCATTGAAGCAGCTGAAAAAAGTGATCCGGAAGCGCAATTTCTCCTCGCAAGCGCCTATCGTGATGGAAACGGGGTATCCCAAGATTATGAGAAGGCACACTATTGGTTTAGCCAATTAGCCGATCAGGGGTATGCGGGCGGGTATACCAATCTTGGCTACCTCTATGCTGAGGGTTTGGGATGTGCGCAAGACTATGAGCAAGCCCTGGTGTGTTACGAGGAAGGCGCTGTGCGTGGGGATGCAGCGGCCATGTTTAACCTGGGCGTTATGCTTCTGGAGGGTCAGGGTGTTGATCAGAACCTTGAAAAAGCGCAACTTTGTTTTGAAAAAGCTTCCGAATTAGGTTACGTCGCGGCTGACTATAACCTAGCTTTAATGTATTTGGACGGCGAAGGTGTAGAGCAAGATCTGCACAAGGCCGTCAAGCACTTTCGTATCGCCGCCGAGGGACAACATCCCGATGCCCTGGCACGTTTGGGACTTCTCTATTTCCAGGGCGAGGGTGTTGATCAGGATCTGCAACAGGCGATATCTCTCTTTAAAGCATCCGCGCAAGCAGGAAGCGCCTGGGGTCAGGGCTTTATGGGCTACCTCTTCTATACGGGCACGGGCGTTTCTCAAGATCATGTTCAAGCAAGATATTGGTATACTCAAGCAGCTGAAAACGATGATGCAGAGGCCCAATACAGCCTAGCCATTATGATGCTGAATGGTGAAGGAGGGGACGAAGATATCAACCAGGCCCTCTATTGGCTGAGTGAATCGGCCGAGCAAGGCAATGAGGACGCCGAAGAGCTATTGGACCAACTCATGCCCGAAGAGATGGTTAATAGTTTAAGGGATCATCTCGACAAGAATTAATCCACCTTTGGGTTGAGGAGATCATCGACGCCGGCGTGGCTTAGGCCGAAAGCCGGCTTTTGTTTGACTGGGCGATAGACCCAAAGCTTGCTGTTCAAGGGCGGTGATTTGATCCCGCAGAGCTGCTGCTTCCTCAAATTCAAGATTACTTGCAGCTTCCAACATGCGTTTTTCAAGCTTTTTGATTTCTTTTTGCACTTCTTCTGGTTTGGCACCCAGTCCAGTGACATCCAGGTGATCGCGCTCATAGACGCTTTGCAGAATATCAGTAAGCTCTCGCTTCACTGATTCAGGCGTAATACCATGCTCAGCGTTATAAGCCTGCTGACGCTCGCGCCGGCGGGCGGTCTCATGCAAAGCCTCGCGCATGGATTTCGTCATGGTATCTGCATACAAAATGGCCCGACCTTCAACATTACGGGCAGCGCGGCCAATGGTTTGAATGAGTGAGGTTTTCGAGCGCAAATAGCCTTCTTTATCGGCGTCCAGAATGGCGACTAATGCGCACTCGGGAATATCGAGCCCCTCGCGTAGCAAGTTGATACCTACCAACACATCAAAGTCACCCTGGCGAAGGCCACGAATAATCTCAATGCGCTCAAGGGTATCAACGTCCGAGTGAATGTACGAGGTCTTCAGACCTGCTTCAGTCAGGTATTCAGTAAGGGCTTCTGCCATTTTCTTGGTCAGCGTCGTCACCAGCGCCCGTTGTCCTGCCTTGGCTACCGCCTTACATTCGGCAAGCAAATCATCAACTTGATGGGCTGTTGGTCTGACCTCGGTCACGGGATCAATGAGTCCCGTGGGGCGAATCACTTGTTCGACAAATACACCACCTGTTTGCTCCAACTCCCATAGACCAGGAGTAGCGGATACGAATACACTGGTAGGGCGCATACGCTCCCACTCTTCAAACATTAATGGCCTGTTGTCCCGGCAAGAGGGGAGACGAAAGCCATATTCGGCCAAAGTATTTTTGCGCACCGCGTCACCTCGATACATGCCGCGCAACTGGGGCACGGTGACGTGGCTTTCATCAACAATCAAAAGAGCATCTTTGGGCAAATACTCAAACAAGGTGGGCGGTGGCTCGCCGGCGTTACGGCCCGAGAGATATCTCGAATAGTTTTCAATGCCTGGGCACACTCCTGTTGCCTCAAGCATCTCTAGATCAAAGGTGGTGCGCTGTAAAATGCGCTGGGCTTCCAACAACTTGCCAGCCGACTCAAATTCCGCCACCCGTTCCTTAAGCTCTTGGCGAATATGTTTAATGGCTTGGAGCAGCGTTGGGCGAGGGGTAATGTAGTGACTGTTGGCATAAACCCTGATCTCTGCCAGATCTTCCTCGCGCTCGCCTGTCAACGGATCAAAGACCGAAATGGATTCTAACTCATCGCCAAAAAATGAAAGGTGCCAGGCGCGATCTTCAAGGTGAGAAGGGAAGATATCTAAGCTATCTCCGCGTACCCTAAAGGTCCCCCGGTGGAAGGCGATGTCATTACGTTTGTATTGTAACTCGATGAGTTGGCGCTGTAAGCCCACAAGATCCATAGAACTGCCAGCTTTGATATCAAGAATCATCTGGCCATAGGATTCGACAGAACCAATACCATAAATGCAGGACACACTAGCCACGATGATCACATCTTTGCGCTCAAGTAGGGCGCGGGTAGCCGAGTGGCGCATGCGATCAATCTGCTCGTTGATGGAAGACTCTTTTTCGATGTAGGTATCGCTGCGAGGCACATAAGCCTCAGGCTGATAGTAGTCGTAGTACGAGACGAAATATTCCACCGCATTTTCAGGAAAGAAGCTTTTCATCTCACCATAAAGCTGCGCTGCAAGCGTCTTGTTCGGCGCCAGAACCAGGGCTGGGCGACCAATTTGCTGGATCACATGGGCCATGGTGAAGGTTTTACCCGAGCCCGTAACCCCTAGCAGGACTTGATCACGTTCATTCTGGCGTACACCTTCAACCAAGGCTGCAATTGCAGCAGGTTGGTCACCTGAAGGTTGAAAGTTGGAGGCAATCTTGAACATCAAACCGTCTCGAGATCAAATGCGGCCTTCAATAAACTCTGCGTGTAAGGATGTTGTGCTTGGGACAATACCTGGCTGGTTGGTCCCTCTTCTACCACTTCGCCCTTCAGCATCACCATCACGCGGTGCGCAAGGGCTTTTACCACCATAAGGTCATGGCTGATAAAAAGATAGGAGAGAGAAAGCCTGCTTTGCAAATCACGCAGCAAATCCACCATATCGGCCTGGGTTGCCCGATCCAGAGCCGATGTGGGCTCATCAAGCACCAAAAAACGGGGCTCAAGTACCAAGGCTCTGGCAAGGGCGATGCGCTGGCGTTGACCACCAGAAAATTCGTGGGGATAGCGGTGGCGGGATGCTGGGTTAAGTCCCACATCTTCAAGGGCCTTTTCAATGCGGGCATCACGCTCTGATTGCCTCAGCTCAGGGCAGTGCACGGCAAGACCTTCACCAATAATTTGGCCCACGGATAGCCTTGGATTTAGGGATGAGAATGGATCCTGAAAAACGATTTGCATTTGCTGACGAAGGGGACGAAGCGCTTTGCTATCCAGTTTTTCTAGATGCTGACCTGCCAGCACGATGGTGCCTGTCGCGTTAATAAGGCGCAGAATGCCCAGGGCGGCGGTTGTTTTTCCAGAACCACTCTCTCCTACAATGCCCAGCGTCTCAGCGCGCAAGAGCTTCATATTGAGGTTGTGAACCGCAATAAAGGGCGGTTTACGCTTTTGAAACAAAGGAGAGGGTACCGGAAAAGCAACGCTGAGGTTGTTAACCTGCACTAATGTTTCGGTTGTTTCAGGAAGGGGAGCCGCATGGCCTTTGGGCTCTGAAGCAAGGAGATGCTGGGTGTAGGGATGAGTCGGCCTTGTGAACACAACATCCACGGCGCCTGACTCGACAATTTCGCCATCTTTCATCACACAACAACGATCAGCAAACTTATGCACAATGGCAAGGTCATGGGTAATAAGCAAAATGGCCATGCCCTTTTGTCGCTGCAGATCTCTCAATAGCGCCAATATTCCCGCTTGCGTCGTCACATCAAGGGCAGTGGTGGGCTCATCGGCAATGAGGAGCTCAGGATTACCTGCTAACGCCATGGCAATCATCACCCGCTGGCGTTGACCTCCTGATAATTGATGGGGATAGCGTGTCATCAGGCTCTCAGGTTCCCGAAAGCCTACTTGCTGCAACAAAGAGGCGATGAGAGGGTGCGCCTCAGCCGTTGTTAGACCGCCATGCAGGGCAAACACTTCAGCAATTTGGCGCTCGACGGTGTGGAGAGGATTGAGGGCTGTCATGGGTTCTTGGGGGATGTAGGCGATTCTATTCCCCCGCAAACGCTGCATGGTGGCCTCATCAGCCTTTAAGAGATCACCCTTTTGAAAATGAATTTCGCCAGCGGCGTGAAAAGCTGTGGGATAGGGTAGCAAGCGCAGAATTGAAAGGGCAGTGACCGACTTGCCAGATCCACTTTCTCCTACAAGAGCCAAAGTCTCGTTGGCGTTAATTTCAAAGCTAATGCCTTTAACAATAGCGCTTTCCTGACCTCCCTGGCGAAAGCCCACATGCAGATTTTCGATCTTGACCAAAGGTTGACTTGGGGTAAGTTTTGTCATTGCTCAACCTTTCGCGGATCAAATGCATCGCGTACACCCTCACCAATAAAAATGAGGAGGCTTAAGGTCACCGCGACAGCAAAAAAAGCAGTGAGACCCAACCAAGGGGCATGTAAATTATTTTTTCCTTGGGCAAGCATCTCGCCCAGTGAGGGTGAACCTGGGGGCAGGCCAAAGCCAAGGAAATCAAGGGAGGTAAGAGTGGTGATGGCGCCATTCAAGATGAAAGGCAAGTACGTTAAGGTGGCGACCATGGCATTTGGCAGCATATGACGCAACATAATGCGCAATGTGGGCACACCTAAAGCCTTAGCGGCGCGCACGTAGTCCAGGTTGCGAGCACGTAAAAACTCTGCCCGCACCAGGCCGACCAAGGTCATCCATGAGAATAACACCATCAAGCCTAACAGCCACCAGAACGAGGGCTGCACCAGGCTTCCCATGATAATCAGCAGGTAAAGCACTGGAAGACCGGACCAAATTTCCACGAAGCGCTGCATGAAAAGATCAAGGCGCCCGCCCTTGTACCCCTGGATCCCGCCGGCAAGAATGCCCACGGCCGAGCTGATGAGGGTCAAGACCAAGCCAAAAAGCACGCTGATGCGAAAACCATAGATGAGGCGCGCCAGCACATCGCGGCCCTGATCATCGGTACCTAAAAGATTGTTCCAGGTGGGACGCGAAGGGGCAGGCTCATCCAGCTGCAGGTTAACTGTATTGGGGCCATACTTAATGAGCGGCCACACTGCAAAACCTTTTTCCTGAATCAGGTCTTGCACAAAGGGATCTCGGTAATCTGCTTCGGCTTCTAAAGTGCCGCCAAAGGCCGTCTCGGGATAGGTTTTGAACACCGGAAAATACCACGCACTGTCAAAGCGGACCGCAAGGGGCTTTTCGTTAGCAATAAATTCTGCAGGCAGAGTCAGGCAGAACAGTACAAAAAAAATCATGAACGACCAGTAACTGCGGCCGTTAGCCTTGAAATTAGCAAGTCGTCGTTGATTGAGAGGAGAAAGAGCCATAATGATTCTCTTCCTAGCCTGCACGTTTTTCAAAGTCAATGCGTGGATCCACCAGCATGTAGGCCAAATCGCCTAAAAGGTGCACCACAAGACCCACCAACGTGAAAATGAAGAGGTTGGCAAACACCACGGGATAGTCCCTGCTGATGGCGGATTCAAAACTTAGAAGCCCAAGCCCGTCGAGAGAAAAGATGACTTCAATCAAAAGGTTTGATGTGAAAAAAATATGCACAAATGCTGCTGGAAAACCCGAGATCACCAGCAACATCGCATTGCGAAATACATGCCCGTAAAGCACTTGACGCTCATTGCACCCTTTGGCGCGGGCGGTCATCACGTATTGTTTGCCAATTTCGTCCATAAACGAATTTTTGGTCAGTAGCGTTAAGCTTGCAAAACCGCTGATGCTGATGGCGATAATGGGTAAGGTAATATGCCAAAAATAATCCCCTATCTTTTGCAGGGTGGAGAACGTCTCAAACCCATCCGAGGTAAGGCCAC
>CAYRKI010000007.1:52803-56711 GCA_964424815.1 uncultured Thiotrichales bacterium
GGGGAAAAGGCTCCAAAAGCTACCGCCGGCAAAAAGAACGATCAAAAGTATCGCAAACAAAAAACCCGGTATGGCATAGCCTACAATCATGAGGCCGCTGGTGATTACATCAAAGCGCGAGCCGTCGCGTACGGCTTTGCGGATGCCCATGGGAATGGAGATCAGGTAAATAAGGAGGGTTGACCACAAACCCAGCGAGATGGATACGGGTAATTTTTGCTTAATAAGCTCGATAACTTTGGCATCCTTAAAATAACTCTCGCCAAAATTGAAGGTCACAAAGTTTTTGATCATCAATAAAAAGCGCTCGTAGGCGGGTTTGTCAAAGCCGTAGAGTTTTTCGAGTTTGGCGATAAATTCTGGATCTAAACCCCGAGAGCCCCGGTATTTGCTGGCGTAATGATCGCTCATAACGCCTTGTGCTTCATTTTGAAATTGTTGTGTATCCTGACCGCCACCGGCAAAGCGTGCGGTAGGATCAACGTTCTCTCCCCGAACTTTGGCGATCATTTGCTCAACCGGACCGCCAGGGGCAGCTTGGATGATGATAAAGTTGATCAGCAAAATGCCTAAAAGGGTTGGGATGATCAACAATGCACGACGCGCAAGGTACGAAAGCATCATGGCGCAGGCTTCGCCTTACCTTGGTTGGCTGACTCACTCCACCATGTGAAAAGATCTATGCCATAATCAGGCACGGTCTTCGGAAACGCGATACCCTTGCGGTAAGCGATCCATGTGACTGGCGAATGGTGTCCTGGAATCAGGTATGTCTCGGATCGCAACACACGATCAAGAGCGCGGCAGTAAGCAATCAGTTCAGCGCGGCTGTCAGCTTTAATAAGCCCTTCAATCAGTTGGTCAATCACCGGATTTTCGATACCAATCACATTGCGGCTGCCTGTCTGCTTGGCATAGCTTGAGCCCCAAAATTCCCTTTGTTCATTGCCAGGTGTTGCCGATTGCTGAAAGCCCGCCCAAATCATATCAAAATCAAAGCGATCAACACGCTGAGCATACTGGGCACTATCCACGATGCGAATATTGAGGGTAACGCCAAGGCGCTTCAGGTTGCGCTGATAAGCTTCAATGACCCTCACCATGGGAGATTCAACAATCAGTAGCTCGATCTGCAGTGGCTTACCGGTGGCGCGATGAATTGTGCCTGTTTCTTTCACATCATAGCCTGCTTGCTCCAGCAGCTTTTGCGCTTGCTGCAGGCGATCACGCATGGAGGATTTTTTCAAACTCATATCTTCAAAAACGCGAGGCGATAAGTTGTCTTTGAAGCTCTTGAGGATTTCAAGTTCTCGACCCTCAGGTAGGGCGCCACTTTGCAACTCGGATCCTTGGAAAAAGCTGACAGTCTGCTGATAAGCACCATAAAAATAATTTTTATTCAGCCAATCAAAGTCATACACCAAAGTGAGAGCTTCGCGCACGCGTTGATCTTTGAAAAGGTCACGACGCAAGTTAAAGGCAAGTCCTGTCATAGGCTCAGGATTTTTATCGGCCACTTCCATTTTTTGCACCGCACCGGATCGGGCATCAGGAAAGGTGTAGCCTTTAATCCAGTTTTTGGCTGAATTTTCAACGCGAACTGAATACGCACCCGTTTTAAACGCCTCAAACATCACCGTATCATCCCGGTAATAGTCAAAGCGCACCTCACCAAAATTAAAGCGACCCCGCATGATGGGTAATTTTTCGCCCCACCAATCGGAAACACGCTCATAGGTGATGGATTGTCCCGGCTTGACCTCTTTGATGCGATAGGGACCACTACCAACAGGCACGGTCAGGTCCGCTTTCTCGAAATTGACTTTTTTGAAGTAAGCTTCGGACAAAATAGGAAGTTCGCCGATGATAATGGGAAGCTCAGGATTTTGTGTGGTTTTGAATTTAAATTGTACGCGCCTTTCATCAAGGGCGGTACATGAGGCAATGTCGGCCCAATAACCTTTATACATGGGCGAGCCCTTGCTGATGAGGGTATTAAAGCTCCACACCACATCTTGGGCGCGAATAGGAGTGCCATCATGAAAGGTAATATTTTTGCGCAGGGTAAAAGTGATGGCGCTGCGATCGTCTTCCAGATCCGCAGATTCGGCTGCATACCCATAGGCTGTCAGCATCTCATCATTTGTATGCTCCATGAGCGTGACATGCAGCATAGAGTTGTAAAGAGGACTAAGCCCAGCTGCGGGTGTTCCTTTAAAAATAAAGGGATTCAAACTATCAAAGGTTCCGAGCCGTCCAAAGATTATGCGTCCACCTTGAGGGGCATTGGGGTTTACATAACCAAGGTGTTTAAAGTCTGCCGCATAACGGGGAGTGCCATAACGAGTGATGGCATGGCTAGGTGCAGCATGGGCTGATGAGAGCATCAGGGATGGACTGAAAAGCACAAGGCAAATCAGTCCATAAAAGGGCCATGAAAACAGGATGTTATTTTTTGGGTAACGGTTGGGGTGCATCGCTCAAAGTCCTTAAATATGCTATGAGATCAGCACGCTCTTGTGTTTTTTTCAAGCCCGCAAATGCCATTTTTGTTCCTGGAATATGCTTTGCAGGTTGATAGAGGTAACCATTAAGTTCGGCATAGGTCCAGGTACCGCCCTTGGCTTTGAAAGCGGCTGAATAAGCATAGCCGTCCATGTGGGCTACTTTGTTTCCCACAATATCATAAAGATTAGGGCCTACCTTATTGGGGCCACCTTTTTCGAAGGTATGGCATTGCAAACATTTTTTCGCGACGTTTTTGCCGTTTTCAACGTTGGCAGCTGCGAGAAGCGGATCAATATCCTCAGGCGTATCGCTGGCAGAGGATGCTTCAGTCGTGGTTGTAGCGCCTTCGGCAACACCTTCCACAACGTAGACGTCTTTTTCAAGCATTTTGGGTGCGACAAGGCGTTCTGATAACACACCGCCTACTTTGCTCAAAAGCAGCGCAATCAACACTGCCATGAAAATTTGATTGAGTCTAAATCCGTCCATGAGTCTTTCTTGCTCCGCCTTCCCTGTGGCGCATTATGTCATTCAAGTTAACAGGTGTTTGGATTCTTGAAAACTGGGCTCGTCACGATTGCTCGCTAAAAGTTCGGGGGCTTGCAAAGAGCGCACAGTCTGATCAAGCCCGGTAAGAGGCTCTATATCCATAGCTCCGCCCGAAGCTTCCAGCTCTTTAAACCGTCGTGCCGCGGGCAATACACGCGTTTCCAAAGTGCCCACCGTGCGGTTAAAGGCGTTCACGCTTTGACTTAGAGACCCGCCCAAACGGGTGAGATGAGAGCCCATGTCAGCTATGCGCTTGTAAAGATCGCGCCCAAGATTAGAAATCTCACGCGCATTTTCTGTGAGTTTTTCCTGGCGCCAACCATAGGCGACTGCATGAAGTAATGCAATTAACGTGGCAGGCGTTGCCAGAATGACGCGCTTTTCCACACCCATCTCGATCAGGCCCGGATCTTGTTCGAGTGCAGCATTAAAGAAGGTATCGCCGGGTAAGAAGAGGACCACGAATTCCGGGGTTTCATCGGCCTTGAACTGATCCCAATACTGGCGCTGAGAGAGCGCATTAATGTGGGTGCGCACGTGGCGGGCATGATCGCGAAGACGCTCAAGGCGGGTGGCGTCATCGGTAGCCTCTAGCGCATCAAGATAGGCTGCAAGGGGAGCCTTAGCATCGATGATAAGCCTTTTGCCTGCTGGAAGTCTCACCACCATATCAGGGCGCAGGCGCTGATGTTCGTCTCCTACGGTCTCTTGCTCAATGAAATCGCAGTGAGCTGATAAACCACTCATCTCCACCACCCGGCGTAGCTGCATTTCTCCCCAGCGGCCACGCACGTGGGGGGCGCGCAGGGCTTTGACCAGATTAGCGGTTTCCGAGCGCAATTCTTTTTGGC
>CAYRKI010000007.1:56732-64472 GCA_964424815.1 uncultured Thiotrichales bacterium
AGTAACTCGCCCACCTGATGACGCAGCAAATCATAAGCAGATGTGCGGGCGCGCTCCAGGTCTTGTAGTTTAAGATCAACCCTGCCTAGGGATTCTTTGAGGGGGTTCACCATTTCGTGAATGGAATGTTGGCGCTGGGCCAAATCATTTTGCGCTTGTTGCTGATATTGAATCAGGGTCTCTTTAGCCAGGGTTAAAAAGCTTTTATTGTTTTGGTCTAAGGCTTCTGCTGAAAGGGCCCGAAAGGCAGTGGAGAGTTCGGCTTTGGCTTTTTCCAAGGTTTCGATTTTCTCTTGATGGCGAAGCCGTTCTTCCTCAAGCCGGGTCGATAATTCTGCCACTTTGGATTGGGCGTGTTGAAACTGAGCCGCATTTTTTTCGTAATCTTGGAGATCTAAAAACGCGCGCTCCAAGCGATCGAGGCTGACATCTAACTCGCGTTGCAAGAAATTAATTTTTTTCTGACTGAATAAATAAAGACCCACGCTGCCGATCAAGGCGCCTAGCGCGAAAAGTCCACATTCTATCAAATAGATTTGCATGAATTTTCTTCACAAAGTTTAATGCCCGTGCCTTAATTGCGGATGGGCATATTTGGTTTGCAATCGTGCCCTAAGTGGGCTATCCAACGAGCACTTTAATAAAGCGTGCTCGCAAAACGACCAAAGGAGGTATCACAGTGGTTCCAATGCCTTATATCATACAAGGAATTTTTGGTCTTTGTATCTTTATCCTATTTTGTTGGACGATCAGTGAGAACCGTCGCAAGGTCGATTTCAAGAATATCATTATTGGTTTAGGATTGCAGGTGGCGTTGGCGTTTTTGATTTTGCGCGTCGATGTCATCAAAACCGGCTTTCTTGCGGCAAGCGCAGCCATCGGTACCCTTAAAGATGCAACTACGGAAGGCACTAAGTTTGTTTTTGGTTATCTAGGGGGAGGCGATGTGCCCTTTGAGATGAAACCGGGTGCTTCATCTTTTGTTTTTGCGTTTCAACCTCTTGCCATGGTGATGGTGGTCTCTGCTCTTTCCATGCTGTTGTTTCATTGGAAGATTCTGCCCATTATGGTGCGCGGATTTTCATGGGCTCTTCGTCGCACGCTCAATATCGGGGGTGCTTTAGGTGTGTGCGCTGCAGCCAAAGTGTTTTTGGGTCAAACTGAAGCGCCTCTTTTAATTCGCCCCTACATGGCGAAATTTTCGAGATCCGAGCTATTTACCGTGATGACGGCAGGCATGGCGACCACGTCGGCTACGATTATGGTCCTTTACAGCACCATATTGGAAAACACCATTTCCAATCCCATTAGCCATATTCTGACTGCGTCTATCATCAGTATTCCTGCGGCCATTGTGGTTTCGCGGATCATGATCCCCCATGTGGGCGAAGATACCTCAGGGGATATGGTGCTGCCCTACCATTTCTCGGGCGCCATGGATGCGGTTTCTACTGGTGCCAGTGAGGGTGTAAAGCTATTTCTTAATATCCTTGCTATGCTCATTGTTGCCCTGGCTCTCGTCAAGTTGGTCAACATGATCTTGGGGGCTTTTCCTGAAGTGGCAGGTGAGCCCATTACTTTGCAACGTATTTTTGGACTTTTGATGGCGCCGGTTGCCTGGCTTATGGGCATTTCTTGGAACGAGGCTGTTGTTGCAGGTAACTTGTTGGGCACCAAGACTGTACTGAATGAAGTGGTAGCATTCATCAGTATGGCAGGCCTTCCCAAGGGAAGCCTGAGTGATCACGCTAACTTGATCATGACCTATGCCTTGTGCGGATTTGCCAACCTTTCTAGCATTGGCATTCAGATTGGCGCCATCGGCACCATGGTGCCTGAGCGTCGCAAGGATATTATTGCGCTTGGCTTCAGGGCCGTCATTGCGGGAACCATTGCCAGCTGTATGAGTGGCACGGTCGTGGGATTGCTATCGCTTGCGCGATAGTATCCCCAATATCCCTAGTTCTTCAGGTGGTAGGGGACGTTGATAACAACTCTTGCCTGACCGGGGCAGGCTTCTGACCATGAAAGGGCGCGCACAATCGCATCTGCCGTTTTATTGTGCAAAAGATCCTCCCACCAATGGACGGGAACAAGTTCGGGCAAGACGAGCACTGCAAGCTCTTGTCGGGCCATGTCGAGGCGATGCACATACTCAATAATCGGCTGAACGATGGACCTATAGGGTGAGTTTAGTACCTCAACTTGCACATCCCATCCTAGGCCTTCGATGGCTTCCTTCAACACTTGTTTGTCACGAGTGCCGATATCAACAAGAACCGCCGTTACATCTGTAGAGAGTTCGCGTGCCAGGGCTAATGCTTCGAGTGCGCCTTTGTGCAGTCGGGATATGGGCACAATGACAGGACGCTTTGCTGTTGTAGCAAAGGTTTTGTGCTGAAAAGTGGCGGGATCGACAATAAGTTCCGCATCTGCTTGCTGATAGTGATTTTTGATGGCATAAAAGATTCCAAGAAAAATCGGGACGGTCACTAAGACTAAATAACCCCCCTCAAGAAACTTTGCTTCCATGGTCACCAACAGCGCAAAGCCAGTGGCTGCAGCGCCAATACCATTGATGGTTGCCTTAAGTCTGGGATGGGTAGTCAAGTGCTTGACCCGCGATGTAGGGCATGTCTGAAGTAATGGTCCTTCAAGCCAATAATGCACCATGCCCAGCTGGCTGATCGTAAAAGCTGAGAACACACCAATTGCGTAGAGTGGAATAAGCGCATGGGTATCACCTTGGAACACCATTACCAAAAACCAAGAGGCAAAGGTCAGCAGTAAGATCCCTTTGTGAAAGACAAGTCGATCGCCTACGGCAGACAGCTGGCGTGGAAGCCAGCCATCTTTTGCAATCAAAGCCATCAAGCGTGGCGCTCCGGCATACGCAGTGTTGGCCGCAAGGAATAGAATTGTTGCGGTAAGAATTTGGATGGTCCAATACATTGGTCCATCACCCCACAATAGGCGCACGAATTGGGACATCAGGCTCTCTTCGGCTTTCGGAATTAAATGGAAGCGCTCGACGCCCAAAGTGACGCCTAAAAAGATACCGCCCAAACAGACGCCGAGAATAATCAAAATACGGCGCGCAATTTTATCATGAGGTTTTTGCAGGGCAGGTCCCGCATTTGCCACAGCTTCAATACCAGTCATAGCTGTACATCCACCAGCAAAAGCCCGCAATACAATGGCCAGTGCTGCTGCGTCCATGACATGCGTAACGGCGTCATTCTGTGCGCCTGTAGCGCCAAGAGATTCCGTTGGCACATCAATGAAAAAGGCTTTGATCACGGTTGCCGCCATCAACACAATAAAGCCGTATATGGGGGCTGCGAGCGCGCGTGCAGATTCGCGCAAACCTCGCAAATTAAGCCAACTGAGGAAAAATATCATGAATGAGGCCATATGAAGCTTATAAGGCAAGGTGGCTGGGAATGCCGAGGTAAAGGCCCGCACACCGGCACTTACGGACACCGAGACGGTTAGCACATAATCCACAATAAGTGATGAAGCCGCAATGAGGCTGGCAAAAGGGCTTAAGTTTTCCTTAGCTACTGTATATGAGCCGCCACCTTCCGGATAAGCCATCACTGTTTGCGAGTAGGATACAATCAAAATGACCATCAAGGTCACAATTGCAAAAGCTATTGGCGTGGCGAAATTAAGACCAGCTGATCCCATCACCATTAGGGCTAAAAGAATTTCTTCTGTGGCGTACGCGGTTGATGAGAGAGCATCCACGGCCAGAATAGGCACGCCCCAAAAGGTATTTAGCTGTTCGTTATGCAGGGCTGAATTACGCAGCGGTTTGCCAAATAGTTTTTGCCCCATCCATGAGAGGGGATGACTTGGCCTTTTGATGGTGGACCGCATCATAGCGTTAGGTGATTTAAGGGTTTCATCAGAGCGCATCATACCAACCCTAGACTGCTTTTTATGTGTTTATTGGAATCAGTCTAGCGAATATCAGGCAGGATGGCCAGAGTGCCTCGCCCTCACGCATTCTTGAGATCTACCCATACGGGCGCATGGTCAGAGGCTTTAGGTGCCTGACGGGGTGCTAAATCTACACCGGCCGTTATGAATCTCTGCGTTGCTTGGGGGGTGAGAAAGAGGTGGTCAATCCGCATCCCTTTGTTAGCTGCAAAGCTTCCCGCGCGGTAATCCCACCATGTAAAAGGTCCTTGTTCCTCGTGGGGATAGGTCATGCGTAGAGCATCACTTAAGCCCACATTGATGAGGGTGCGAAGCCATTTACGCTCTGGAAGCGAGCACAAGATGCGATCGCGCTCGAGAAGATTGGGGTCATGCACATCAGCGGCAAAGGGCGCGATGTTATAATCCCCACCTAAGATGATAGCCTCGTCATATTGTATGAGTGTGTGTGCATGGTCAGTCAGGGCTCTCATAAAGCGCTCTTTGTAGGCGTAAGCTTCGGTGTCTACATCTTTGCCATTGGGAACGTAAATCGAGGCAACGCGCACGGTGCCGGTAAACGCTTCGATATAACGCGCCGCTTGATCATCAAGGCCGGGAAGGCCCTTTGTTACATCTTCAATGGGGGATTTCGAGAGGATGGCAACGCCATTGTATGCCTTTTGGCCATAAACAGCACAGTTGTAGCCTAAATCCTCAAACGCTTCGTATGGAAATCCATCTTCCTGGCATTTGAGTTCTTGTAATAAAAGCACATCTGGTTGGTGGGTGCGAAGCCAAGAAGTCACGGCTTCCAGGCGAGCTCTAACAGAATTAACGTTCCATGTGACAATGCGTGTCATGTTGGCCTAAATGATTGAAAAGGAGTTGCCACAGCCGCAGGCAGAGACCGCGTTGGGGTTTTTGATAACAAAGCTAGAGCCCACCATGTCTTCAACAAAATCTAATGTTGAATCGGCCATCAACGTGAGTGAAGCTTCGTCAATCACAATATCAATGCCCTCCACGCTGTAGGTGATATCATCACTTTGACGTTCGCTGCCAAAACTAAAATGATATTGAAAACCAGAACATCCGCCGCCATCCACGCGAATGCGAAGAAAAGTATTGGTTTCCTCATTCATCAGGATATTTTCGACGCGCTTGATAGCAGCCGGCGTAATATGAAGGGTCGGCACGGCGGGCGAGTCGCTGACAAGCATTAAGGTGTCGTTCATTAAAGAGTTCCATCCTGTTCAAAATGTAAGCTACCATATCAATTCTAGGGTTCTTCCGCAAAGGACTGTTTGCATCTGGCCCTAGTTTTGCTAACAATGAACAACTTCACGCACAATAGCTTATATTTTGAGTATATCATGAATATCTTTAATACTTATCGCCACCATATTATCGAGGCGCTTCAACAGCTTAGCGCGATGGGTCAATTGCCAAGCGGATTAGAAACCGCAAAAGTCGTTGCCGAGCCCCCACGTGAAGCCCAGCATGGCGATATTGCCACCAACGCTGCCATGGTTTTGGCTAAACCTTCCAATATGAATCCCAAGGCTCTGGCTGAGCTTTTGGTGACCAAGCTCTGCCAGCTTCCAGGTGTGGCAGCGGCTGATATTGCAGGACCTGGATTTATCAACCTGCGCCTTGCGCCTACCGTGTGGTGCCAAGAACTCAAGGATGTTCTAAAGTCCGGTGTACACTACGGCGATAGCACCATGGGTCATAATCAACGCATTAATGTGGAATATGTCTCTGCCAATCCCACGGGTCCTATGCACATTGGCCATTGCCGGGGCGCGGTGGTAGGTGATGCCCTTGCCAATCTTTTGATCAAGGCAGGGTATCAGGTGACCAAGGAATATTACATTAACGATGCCGGTAATCAGGCTAATGAGCTGGCACGTTCGGCCTACAATCGCTATTTAGAAGTTCTTGGTCATCCACCCTATAAAGAAACGGCTTATGGGGGTGCTTACCTCATTCCTGTGGGTAAAGCGATGGCTGAAAAGTACGGTGCCAGCTTAGTCGGTAAGCCCGAGGAAGAGTGGCTTGATGAAGTGCGTGCCTTTGGGGTTGAGGCCATGATGGCGATGATCCGCAAGGATCTTGATGATCTCAATATCAAGATGGATGTGTTCACTTCCGAGCGCGCACTTGTTGAGGCTGGAAAAGTTGAAGCGGCTGTGGCGCGACTCGAGCAGCTGGGCCTTATTTACCAAGGTATTTTAGAAGCACCTAAGGGTAAGATCATCGATGATTGGGAACCGCGTGAGCAAACCTTGTTTCGCTCAACTCAGTTTGGTGATGATGTCGATCGCCCCTTGAAAAAATCAGATGGCACCTGGACCTACATGACACCAGATATTGCTTATCACTATGATAAACACCAGCGCGGCGCAGATATCCTTGTCGACATCCTGGGTGCAGACCATGGCGGTTATGTGAAGCGCATCAGTGCTGCGGTCAAGGCGATCAGTGAGGGTAAGGCTGAAGTGATCGTGCGTCTCTGCCAGATGGTGAAGTTTTTAGATCGTGGTGAGGTACTGAAGATGTCCAAGCGCGCCGGCGTCTTCGTTACGGTTGCCGATGCTGTCGAGCGTGTTGGCCGCGATGCTTTGCGTTTCATGATGCTGACCCGCAAAAACGATGCACCCCTTGAATTTGATTTCCAGCAGGTGATTGAGCAGACTAAGGATAACCCTGTCTTTTATGTGCAGTATGCCAGTGCCCGTTGTTATTCGGTACTGCGCCATGCAGCAGAGGCTTTTCCCCATATGGATTTATCAGCCCCAGCGTTCGCTGCAGTGGATTATAGCTATGATGATGCGGATGTGTTGGCGTTGATTCGCCATCTGGCCGCCTGGCCACGCACTGTTGAAAGCGCTGCTGAGGCTTATGAACCCCACCGAATTGCGTACTATCTGCATGAATTAGCGTCCCATTTTCACGCCTTATGGAATAAAGGTAAAGAAAATGCGCATTTGCGATTCATCGACCCTGATAACCCCATGCAAACACAGCAAAACCTGGGTCTGGTCAGAGCCGTGCTTTGCGTGCTAACGTCAGGTCTTGAGGTTCTTGGTGTTCAACCGTTAGAGGAGATGCGCTAAATGGCTCAACAGGCTCGACGCCTTCGTGCTGAACCCCGTCCGCAAGGACGCGGGCCTGATTTGCGTCCCCGTGACCCTGACTTGAAATTATTACGTCGCCGGGAGAAGCGCCTTGAAAACCGCCGGCGTATGATGCGTCTTGCCGCCTTAAGCGGGGGTATTGCGGTGCTGGCGGGCTTAGTCTATTGGAGCGCCTCGTTCTTTTCTGGCCGCCACACGGCAGAAGTACCCATTATTAAAGCTGAAGAAGGGCCCCTCAAAGTTCGTGCTGAAGGGGCCGAGGCAAAGGCGATCCCTCACCAAGACAAAACGATTTATAACCAACTTCAAGCTCAAGATGCGCCTACCGCAGGCGAGAAGCTTCTGCCCGAACCTGAGCAACCTGTGGCTCCGACGCCAAGCCTGGGTGATGATTTTTTGAGTGATCTTGAGGATTCCGGCGGTATGGACGTGGTGCGAGAGGATACACTTCAAGCTCCGGCCGATGGCGGTGCAGACCCTGAGGTCGCAGCGCCCTTGAGTGAAAATGAAGCGCCTGTTCAACAAGAAATGTCGGCAAAGCCCGTTAATACACCTGTTGCGGCAGAGGAACGAGCCCCTTTAAACGTCGTGGGTGATCATGTCGAAAAAGCAGCCCCCGATGCGCAAAAAGAAGCGACAAAACCAAAGTTTGGTGTCCAGCTAGCGGCCATGC
>CAYRKI010000008.1:0-5232 GCA_964424815.1 uncultured Thiotrichales bacterium
GCTTGAAGGTGCGAGGTTGCAACAAGGATCATTAATGCTGGAATATATTTTTTCATTATGAAGCTCCGTTTATTATTTTAGTGAAAACAATGACTTGCAATCACAACACACATATTAGAGCTCTCTCAGACACTGTCAACTACACCCTATACTGCGGTTGCAATTTGGATAAAGTGATCCGCATTAAGGCTAGCCCCTCCTACCAATACACCATCCACATGAGCTGTTGTCAGAATGCCGCGCGCATTGTCAGGTTTAACTGATCCGCCATAAAGCAAAGGTACATCAGGTAATAGCCCTGCCAAGAACACATGCATGTCAGCAATATCTTCAGGTGAGGCGGTTTTACCCGTGCCAATAGCCCAGACAGGTTCATAAGCCACCACAAGACGCACTTTATCCACACTCAAAGGAAGTGAAGCCAAAAGTTGCTCTTTGACATACGCTTGGGCTTGTCCGGCTTCGCGAACCTCAAGAGGTTCGCCGACACACACGATGGGAATGAGGGCTCCATGGTCTTGAACATATTGGACCTTACGGGACACATGTTCACTGGATTCTTGCATGATGCTGCGGCGCTCAGAATGACCTAAGATGACATACTGACAGCCGTAGTCTAGGATTTGCGCAGCGGCCACCTCTCCGGTCAACGCCCCCATATCGCGGTCAGCGCAGTTCTGCGCACCAAGTGCGACCGCTGACGTCGCTAAAACCTGACTGACCAAAGCCAAATGCACAAAGTTAGGACACACCACGACACGAGCATCATTGGGATTAGGAGCGTGAAAGGTATCTGAAAGTGTTGCTGCTAAATCTCGTGCTGCGGCCGCATCCAGATTCATTTTCCAGTTACCAACGATCAGCTTTGGGGTGGCCATTATGCGGCCTCCGTCACATCGATGCGGGGAAAAACCCCCTGAGGAGCTGGCAGCGTGCGACCTACCTCCAGGGACTTATGCAAACTTGCAAAGGTCCGCTCATCTTCCGATAGCGCCAGCTGATCCATAATCTTGGCCGCCCCCCTTGGAATAATAGGACTTGCAGCAAGGGCCACATAACGGATGACATCCATCAAGACATAAAGCACCGTATTCATGCGCGCCGTATCGGTTTTACGCAACGTCCAGGGGGCCTGGGCATCCACATAACGGTTCGCCTCTCCTACCACATCCCAAATGGTCTCAAGCATTTTGCTAATCGCTTGGGAGTCCACTAATTCCCGCAACGTGGGCAGCATATCGTAGGCTTTTTTTAACATCTTTTGATCTGCTGGTGTGAACTCTCCTGGTTGGGGCACGCAAGCGCCTGCATTTTTAGCTACAAACGATAAAACCCGCTGCACCAGATTACCCAGATCGTTGGCGAGGTCAGCATTAATGCGCGTCACCATGGCCTGACGAGAAAAATCACCATCCTGGCCAAAGGGAACTTCCCGCATTAAAAAGTAGCGCACTTGATCGAGACCAAAACGCTCAATCAGTTCAAATGCATCGATCACATTGCCAATAGATTTTGAGATCTTTTGCCCCTCGTTGGTCCACCAACCATGGGCATAGACACGTTTTGGCGGGTTAAGTCCAGCGGCCATCAGAAATGCGGGCCAATAAACAGCGTGAAAGCGAATAATGTCTTTGCCCACTAAATGCACGGCTTCTGGCCAGAAATGGGCAACTTGCTCTTTATTGTCCGGATAGCCCAGCACGGTCAGGTAATTGGAAAGCGCCTCAATCCAAACGTACATGACATGATCAGCATCACCCGGCACTGGAACGCCCCATTTAAAGCTAGAACGTGAGACTGAAAGATCTTCGAGCCCCCCCTCGACGAAGCGAATCACTTCATTACGCCGAGAATCAGGACCGATGAAATCAGGATTGTCCTCGTAAAACTTTAACAGCGGTTCTTGCCAAGCCGAGAGCCGGAAAAAATAGCTTGGCTCTTCCAACCATTCCACATCTGCGCCCGTCGGAGCTTTACCATTAACAAGCTCAGACTCGGCATAAAAAGCTTCATCGCGCACCGCATACCATCCGGCATAGGCGCCCTTGTAAATATGGCCGTTATCGACCAGCTTTTGCCACAAGGCCTGGGCACAGCGGCGATGGCGCGGTTCGGTAGTGCGAATGAAATCATCATTGCTAAGATCCGCCAACTTTGCCAAATCACGAAAACGTTGTGAGACCTGGTCGGTAAAGGCTTGCGGATCCACACCCGCTTTGGCCGCCGACTTTTCAACCTTTTGACCGTGCTCATCGGTACCCGTCATGAACTTAACTTCGCGCCCTTCCAAACGCATGAAGCGTGCTAAAACATCCGCTGCGATCGATGTATAAGCATGGCCGATGTGAGGGATATCATTCACATAATAAATAGGCGTTGTAATGTAATAGGGCTTGGCGTTCACGTGTGATGCTCCTTTTAAGGATTCCATGTCTGACTATTTTCGGGTCGATGCCATAAAGCAAATAATGTGCTCAATACCTGGCGTTCATCAAAACTTAGGGGTCTTGCTTCGCGCAAGAGCTGCTGTGATTTTTCCCATACCTCAATCCATAAAGGCAACGGATAATCACGCAATACTGCGTCAATCATACGAGATTCTTCTGCACTTAGGGATTGATAAGCACTCGCTTTTTGCCTGATTGCACGCGCCAGCCACCAACTCAGAAACTGAGCAAAGGCCTCAAAGCGATCAAAAGTATCACTTTTTTTTGCAACAATCGATTGCACTAGCTCAAAAAGACGCCTGGTCATACCGCGCCCAACCTCACTTAAAGCCTGGGGTGCATGCTGCAAGAAATGGGCACCACCTAAGTGCTGGATCATTTGAGCGCGTCCAAGGGAGCCTTCGGAGAATTCAGCAATCAGCTGACGCTCTGATGACGTGCTAGTGGGCAGCATAGCCTCGAGTGCCGCCAGCATCTCAGAAACCTCAAGAGGTCTTAAATGCAGCGACCAACAGCGTGAGCGCAATGTGGGCAACAACCGTCCTGGCATATGACAAACGAGAATAAGCAGAGCCTTTTGTGGTGGCTCTTCTAAGATCTTTAAAAGCGTATTAGCGCCCTGTCGATTGAGTTCATCAACGCTATCGATGATTGCAATACGCCAACCGCCTTCCAGGGAGGTATGATGCATAAAATCAACGATATCACGGGCCGCAGTGACTGAGATATCACGCGCCAGCTTATCACCAGCTGTATTCAACCCCCGCTCGGCCACCATCAAGTCACCATGAGACCCCGCAGCTATGCGAGCAAACATGGGCTGATCAGCCTCGACCATTTGCAGGCGATCATGCCCGCCAAGCAAAGCTCTTCCGATATGATAGGCAAGCGTTGCTTTGCCCACCCCTTTGGGCCCCTGCAACAACAGCCCACCTGGCAATTGTCTTGAGGCCATCGCCTCTTCGAGTTGTCGCACGACATCGCCATGACCAAAAAGATAAGGATTGGCGCGCGGTGCTACATCCATGGATCAGGCGCCTCGCGTTGCAAAAAAATGACTTAGAGCGTTTTCTACAGCATGATGCACAGCATCCAAGTCCTGAGTGGCGTCAATAACTACAAAGCGATGGGGCTCAAGTTTTGCCATGTCAAGATACCCCTGGCGCACGCGCTCGTGAAAAGATAATTCAAGGCTTTCAAAGCGCCCTTCATCGCCAGCACGCGCCTTGGCACGCCCCAAACCCACTTCTGCGGGCACATCAAACAAGAGCGTTAAATCTGGTGTAAGGGAACCTGCAAGAAAACTGTATATGGCGCGAAGTTCATTTAAGGGCAAGCCGTGGCCATACCCCTGATACGCAAGCGACGAATCAAAGAAACGATCGCAGACGACAACTTTGCCTTGAGATAAAGCAGGCTCGACCAATCGTGCCACGTTATCTCGCCTCGCCGCGCTCATCAGGAGGTATTCAGTGATATGATCCCAGCGTCCCGCCTCGCCGCGGACTAATAATTGGCGAATTTCCTCGCCACCAGGGCTGCCACCTGGCTCACGTGTGATTTGGACAGTGTGTCCTTGGACTTCTAACCACGCAAGAATAGTGTGCATCTGGGTCGATTTACCCGACCCTTCCCCACCTTCCAGGGTTATAAAGATGCCAGGCTTGTCTCTCATGAGGAAGAACGTCCAAAGAACAGATACTTGAGTGCACCACCGATGCGTGAGAAGAAACCAGCTCGCGCCACTTCTTGTCCCGCTAAAAGCGGTACTCGCTGGGGCTCGCGATCAGGCAGAGTAATTTCCACATAACCAAGCTCTTGACCCAATTTAATGGGTGCTTGAATGGGGTTATTGTATACTAATGCTACCTTAAGATCCCGCATTTGGGCCCGAGGTATAGTGACATAAAGATTATCCCGCACGACAAGAGGCACACGCACTGTATCACCCATCCACACATCGGCTTCGGCGGCAACAGCCATAGCATCATAGATTTTGGGGCTCATGAAGCTTGTCAAACCCCAACGCATGAGAGATTCCGCATCAAGTGCACGTTGCTTCATAGAAGGGCTGCCATTGATAACCATAACCAAGCGGCGATTACCCTGGATGGCTGATGCCACCAAACCATAGCCCCCTGCATCGGTAAAGCCAGTCTTTAAACCGTCGGCCTCGGGCATGGAATACAACAGGGGATTACGGTTCATCTGCTCGATATCAGAATAGGTGAACTTGGTTTCCTTGTAGTAAGGATAAAAATCAGGAAAGTTTTTGATGGTCGCTTCTGCGATTTTCAGCAGATCCCTGACTGAGCACACGTGGCCCTCTGCAGGCAAGCCACTGGCGTTCTTGAAAGTCGCGGTTGTGGCCCCCAGCTCGTGTGCGCGGCGGGTCATTTCTTCAGCAAAAGCGCCTTCGCTTCCAGCAAATCCTTCGGCGAGGGCTACCGTTGCATCATTTCCTGATTGAACAATGGTGCCGCGCAGCAAGTCTTCGATACTCACACGATCACCTACCTTCACAAACATCTTTGATCCGCCAGTGCGCCAGGCCTGCTCACTGACTAAAAAGGTATCAGAGAGAGTAAGACGTCCAGCTTTCAGCTCATCAAAAATAATGTAAGCCGTCATAATCTTGGTCATCGAAGAGGGCGGCACCAGCTCGTCGGCATCCTTCTCGAACAGGACAGTGTTTGTGGTCATATCATACAAAATCGCCTGTTTTGCTTGGATTTCAGGCCCTGCGTGAGATGAAGACACGACAATGAAAAGGCTCATAAGGCTT
>CAYRKI010000008.1:5248-14701 GCA_964424815.1 uncultured Thiotrichales bacterium
ATAGAACGAATCAAGGCTTTATCCTCTTATTTCCCTTATTATGACTCTTTAGTGACGCACCACACTTACATGTGGATAGCCGTTTCTTGACATCACCGATAACAAATGGTTGGATTCCTGGCTACTTTGCACAGGGCCCACATAGATTCTATAAAGGTATCTGCCGCGCGCTTCAAGAAGCTGTAGTCGCACAGGAGTTCGCGGCGCTACTTTTTGCAAAGCAAACAGCACCTGGCGCGCTTGATCAAGCTGCGCATAGGTTCCCGCCTGCACAAAGGTTCCTTTTAAATGTTGCACCAGATACTGGGGTGGGATGGGCGGAAGCTGACCTGGCTGAGCTGAGGTGAGCACCACCGGCTTGGCCTCTGCAAGTAACTGCTGCATCGGATTACCGACATGGGCTAGTTCTGGCGTATTGAGTGCTGCTTGATGAACAGCGGGTTGAACTATTGGCTGACGACTGTTAGTTAGTGGTACTGCAGAGACGGCATACACTTCCGGGCGTGAGGGTTTTTGGTGCTGTAGATGAGGGGAAACAGCGCGAATATAGGTGGTCTCGGGCACCGGTAGCTTGGCGGCTACAGTTTGAGCTTTTGTAGCGGCATACACTCCTTCGTGGGCGAGTCCGCGGGCTGCAATGCCTGCTGCTCCTAGGCCTGCGGTTGCCGATGCTACAACCGCGGGTTGTTCATCACGTTTCTTTGCCTCAGCAACCATGGTCTGTTCTGCTGGCTTGGTATGTAGAAGTGAAGCCAGATCGATTTTCTTGACATCACCCGCGTGGTTATCTGCAAACAATGTATGCCCCTCAGAAGCCGAGTAATTCTGCGCATACATCAAGCTCTCTTCGACCAGCGTCTCGACTCTAACCTTAGCCAACCCTTTATTGTGAAAGCCCAAAAGTTGCGCAGCTTTGCGCGAGAGATCAATCACCCGGTCATCCACAAAAGGCCCACGGTCAACCACAGGAACCTTAAGGGTACGCCCATTTTCTAGGTTTGTGACTCTGACAATGCAGGGCAATGGCAAATGCTTATGGGCTGCCGAAATTTCATGCATATCAAAGACTTGACCCGTGGAGGTTTTACATGGAACACACCACCACCGCCGTAGTAAGAGGCGATCCCCTCCTCTACGTGCTCATAGTGCGCTTTAGGTTTGTAGGTTATTCCCTTAATTTCATAGGGGCGGTTAAATGCCTTTTTTGCAAAACGAGAATGGGTAGGAGTAGATCCTGTGACCGTAGGTGGTGCTTCGCGGGTACTGGAACAACCGGCTGCGCCACATGCGGCCAACAACGCATAAAGACACAGGCGACGTCGCATCTTGACTCAACAATCCTTTTCAACAATGGGCGGTTTAATATCGTGCGTGATTAGAATACAATTTTTCTAAAATCAATTTCAAAGACTATTCTTCTGGGGACCCGGAAAAAAATCATCGCTGACGCCCGTTATCACGCCATAAAACATAGCAATCCATTCGTGCATGGCCGCCCGCCATGCTCTTAACTTCAGGGTTAGACTCAAGGGTTGAGTCCAGGTCACGACGCCTTTGGTATGATAATCAACAGGATAAGGTATAACGTTAAAACCTACTTTGCGCATCAATCCCACCGAACGGGGCATGTGGATGGCTGACGTGACCAACACCCACTTTTGCTGAGGATTTGGCTTCAGATGACCTGCAAGATGCCTTGCATTCTCAAGGGTATCTTTCGCCCGGTCTTCGTAAATAATCCGCTCAGGTGCAATACCCATGGCCGTGAAAAATTCGCTGGCTAATTGAGCCTCAGCAGGCGCACCAGGGATCACCACCCCTCCTCCCGTGAAATAAACTGGTATGTGGGGATCGCCTTTAATCAGCTTAACCGACTCGATCAGACGACCAATCGTTTCATGATATCCAGGCACCCCACGTGTCGCAACTATGCCACGATCAAAACCGCCGCCAAGGATAATAATACCATCTACATCTGATGGAATTCTCACCAAACGCGGGAACCGGTTTTCAAGCGATTGCGCCAAAAAATAAGGTAAAGGTGTAAAGGTAACTACCGCAAACCACAGCGAGGAAATCAAGATTAAACGCTGTCCTCGTTTGGCCTGTCGACGCTTGGGCAGCAGATAAACCCCCAAAAGCAAAAGTAAAAGAAAGATGATGTCTGTTTGAATGAACACGGTCCAGAGCACGGTTTGCAATAAACTCATTAGACCTCCGATGATACGTGAAAAATTCACACGTATACAGTGTAAGGGCGAGATAAACGCTCAACAAGTTATTTTAAGGTCCGTTTTGCGCAACGCCCTTGCAACTGCACACAACACCCATGGATAATACATGAGCCAATATTACCTGTCAAAGACAGCATAGATTAATGAAAATCAGAAAATATTAATAAATTTATAATATAAAAATATTCATTGTCAAAATAATGCATAAATTTAAATTTACTATATATTAATAATGTTATACACCAAACCTACAAGTACAAAATTTATTTAAAAGCCAAGCAATACTAATGAACCAGCTACACAACAGTAACGTTTTCCTCTTGCAATTTATCTTGTTCATGATAATCCTGCTATCAGAATACATTACTGAATTAGTAAAAAAAACAGGCAATGCTAATTTTAAACTCATTGTGCTGGGTGGAATTTTAGCAGTAAGCAAAACATTTTAACATTACGGAAGATTCTAGCATGAGCATATCACGCAAAGGGATAAATACGTTCTTCTTCTACACATTAACTTTGGGCATATTTATAGCATTCGGAATGTTGCATCATGAATACTTTTACCCTCTGATATTTCATGGCGACTCTTCTGCTACACAAGTTTTGGCTAAAGCGATGCTAGACGAGAAAAGCCTCTTACCTTACGACTTTACCAACTACAACCAGATTAACTTATTCCGCCCCAGCCCTTTCATTGCAGCAGCCCTTGCACTAGGCTACCAGGGCTATGATGCTTTTATGGCCGGCACAACTGCGAACCTAGTATTTTGGGCACTCATCATTTACTTTGCGATTTCAATTATGGTTGGAGACAGAAATAGGGCTTTACTGTATTCTTGCATTCTCTTAATCCCGACAGGGTTGTGGGAAGCAGACTATATCTTGGGCCAACAATCTCATCTTTCAAATTTCGCACTGGCTATGTGCACAGTTGCATTCAGTTATTTGTTCCTTTCATCAAAAAAATCATGCTTTAACAAAATCACCTTAACGTGTTTCTTGTTAATAACATTGGAGTCTCCTGCACGAGGCTTCATGATTCTCTTGCCACTGTCAATAGCAATTTTACTTTACTTTGATAAAAGAAAATCTTTCAGACATATTACAATACTTACAATTATTTCATTATTGGGGTATTTTCTTAACAAATTTTTGATTAGTTATCACGAAGTATACATCAATCACTTTCAAAGTTTGACCTTCCACAACGTCAGGGAGATATTGAAGTTTTTAATAGCCATTACAGAGGAAACGTTATCCAGTATAACACCTATTAACAGTATAGCGAACTTAAAACTTTCCCTCACAGGACTCTTGGTACAATCCAGCGGCCTATGCTTTGCAATTGCAATGCTATTCTTTTTTAAGGGAAAATTGAATCATGTAATTGTCGCCATTAAAAATCTAACTAAACACGAGAAAAACGACCAAAAAGTTACCTACAACACTTTCATCTCAACAGTTGCAGTGCTGGGCCTGATCTCTGGCGCACTAGAAATTGCCTCTTTAATTGCAGACACAGCTCGACATTTCTTGTGGGCTTACATGCTTCTTAAACTGAGCTTCATTCTGACTGTTCATCTTTTTTTATCAAAAGTTTTCACCATTCAAAAACTTGCCAGCTTTTTTTTAGTCGCTGGATTTTTCATGACGTCATATTGGACTGCAGAATTTGTAAGAGAAGGAACGAGCATTAGCTCAAAGGCGAAAGATAAAATGTCGCCAAAAGTTACTACGATTATTAGAGAGATATCTGAACTTCAAGGCATAAAGTTCATTTACGGCGAGGATTATTGGAGAATGATGCCTCTTAATACCCAGATACCATCTGTTTCAGCCGGTGTCTTGACTCTAAATAATGTTGGTGAAATTATCCCTTATCCTGTGCATGCCAGAAAAAGTTGGTTTAATCATCGGGATAAAGTGTTATATTACCTAAAAGATGGGGCTGTAGATAGTGCCATAAAACAAAAGCTGTTCAAAAATGGCGGTATACTTCTGCATAGCTCACCAGAGGGTACAATATGGGAAGGTCCACCCGTATGGAGCCTCTAAAGTTGCCTTAATGGTATAATTTTTGAAAGCGAGCATTTTCCGCCGATAAGAGGGTTGCACAGCAACCCTCAAAGTTTTTTGAAATCTCCTCATCTCACCGTGCCAAGCGAATGAATAAAAATACAAGTAAGATCAAATAGTCCCCTTGACCTGAAGGCCAATACCCGATATCAAATCAAAGTCCTGATACATTTGGATGGGTGGCCGAGCGGTTTAAGGCACCGGTCTTGAAAACCGGCAAGGGTGGAAGCTCTTCGTGGGTTCGAATCCCACCCCATCCGCCAGATCTATGCCAATTCACACCACTTCGCGATTAATTACAGGCACATACTCAAGTTTTTAGCAGAAATTTAGCTATACCTATTTACTACCCCAAGGCCAGAGGTAGCTCAGAATACCGCCTGTTTTTTGAGGCTGTTCCTTCACGGTACCGTGCACATAGCGCTCGGTGCCATCCTCATCAATGATTTTATCTGGGTTACGAGGATTAAGACCATAAAAGCCCTCAACACATGACGCATCGAGTGGTGCGTGCATCATGCGTCCGATAATGTTGTCTTCTGCAGGTAACTTTCGCAACTGTGTGCCCTGGCGAATCGACTGCAACAGACGTTGCTTTTTAATAAACTCGCATAAGACTGCATTACTGCCCTCGCAAATGCTCTTTAGCTCCGCAAGATTTACTCCATTCGCGCTATAATGTTGAATGATGAGCTCTGCCAAAATGAAGTTCTCACGAAGGCACTTTGCAAAGCGGAGCACTAATTGAACTGGACGACCACTCCGCAGTGGGTAGGCGGCCATAAGTTCTGCTTTAAAATCATGAAACGCAAGCTGATGTTGGTGAAAGTCGCGCTTTACTTCTTGCTCTATACGCAAAATATAAGCGGTCTGCAGCGGGGACGGGTTCTCCCCCATCTCCAAGCCGGCAAGCGATCTTTTAACTTTTTCTATGATCGGTTTATAAAGGCGCCCCTCATTACGCTTACGAAAAACCGTCACATGCTCTTCAAGGTTTCTAGTGAACTCAGAGCGAAAATCACTGCGCACCAAGGTGGCCGAATGCCGCAGGGTCCGTTTTCTGGCCCGCAAAAGGCTCTCATCAGCGATGACCAACTGTGATCCGATGATGGTAGGTTCCGATTTTGAACGCACGGCCCTCTCAGGCTCTGGTGTCGCCTTTAAATTGGCCCGTCCCTCTTCCAAAATAATAGCGTCATCAATGATAAACTGCATGGGTTTTAGAAAAGGCGCAGTTTTCATTTCGGGTTGCTCTTCAGACTGAGGACTTGCAGAAGCAGGGAGAATGGCTAGAGTAATAAGCCCTATCAAGGCGATTGTTTCTTTCACCAACATCAGCACCTCCATTGAAGGTTATTCCTGTGAGTGTGAGGGTGATTAGTTGATGATTGGTAAAATTTTAATTGTTTTTAAAAGAAAACTTTATGGCTTGAGGCGCAATAGGTTTTGCATGATCTCTAAAATCTCAATGTCGCGGCGAATATGAGCCAAATCCCAGGCATAGGTTTGCAATACCCGCCTACTGTCTTCAGCTTTAATAAGCCCTTGTATATTAAGTGCGCCCTTACGGTATTTCTTTTCTGCGCTGCCCAGGTCTTGGGCGTAAGCTGACATAAGGGACGTCACCTCTTGCTCGACGCGCTTAAGTTCATTTAAGCGCAGCTCAACTTGGGGCAAGAGCAAGGCTCCTGCTGACTTACCCCAGTCCCGCACTAATACCGGCGCCAGCGGATGAGAAGATGCCAGCGCCAGAAACAACTGGTTAAACACAAAAGAAAGATCCGCATCCTGAGGATTTTGCGCAAGCAGTTGCAGCTTTAACAAAGCGCGGGTCTCTGGATCAATAGTGCCAGCAAACTGTGGTTTCGATACTGAAACCTCATTCCAAGAAACCGCGTAAGGCGCCACAGGAAACATATGCGCCTGGACATGACTGGCCATGACTGTTGATAGCAACGTTAAACAGAGTGATCTAAGGTTCATGGTGCCTTCCTTGTTGCTCTCTATGCTAACGTTTCCATCTCTTCAGGTCAAACGCTGGCCATTTTAAGTGCAATCCTTGCTTTTTGTTGCTGTTCATCCCTAGCAATGACCAGCCCACTTAGTAAAATAGCAGCAGCTCCCGCAAAAAATGACATCGTCAAGGAAGCCTCACCAAACACCACATAGCCTATGACCGCACTAAAAAACAGTCGGGCAAAACCAAAAGGCGTTAAGAACAGCACGCCTGATAAAGCATAGGCTTTTGCCATTGTGTAATGAGCGCCGGTCGCGCAGGCCCCAACTAGTGCCAGCAAAGTCCAATGAGTCGGATCCATGGGGGTCCATACCATCATCGCTGGTACGGCTGAAACAGGAATCATGAAAAGCAATAGATAAAATGTCTGGAGATTGGGAGGCTCCCCCACTTCGCCTAAGCGCCTACTGGCTAGCTTTGAGAGCGCAATAGCAATGGCAGATAGTAAAGGTAAAAATACCCAGACGTCATCAAAATCTCTAGCTTGCTTCAAAAACATTTGATCGGGCCGCATAATAATGAAGGCACCCACAATACCAAGCAGCACCCCCCACAAGCGCAGTGGTGTAAGCCACTCATTCAACCATAAGCGCGCACCAACAACCGTAAAAATGGGTCCGGTGAAACCAAGGGCTACTGCAACGCCAATAGGCATATGTTTAAGCGCTGCATACCACAAACACACTCCTGCGACCGCCGCCAAAACCCGCACAGCATAAAGCCCGGGCGAACGCACACGGAAACTAGAAAAACCATCCATTTTCATAAGTGGTAGGGTGAATAAGAAACCGAAAACGTTTTGCACAAATGCAATTTGAAATTCAGATAAGGGGGCGAGGCTTCCCTCGACACCATGAGTCAAATGCCTCACCAATCCGTTAATGATGGCAAAGAATAGACAGGAAAGCACCTTATAAATGGCGCCTTGGGTATCTTGCGGGCTCAGCTGGTAGCGGGATAAATTTGGCACGGTTGTCCCCTCAATCAATACACAAAGTTAAAGTAGGTATTCTGCGACGAAGTTGCAAGCTTTGTGCAACAATCCAATCACACTATTGGGCAATTTTTTGATGATATTCAAAAATGCAGGGGGGATGTTCCATGACACCACACGAGCAACTCGTCCATAAGGTACGCACCAAAATTCAGTGTGAACTTCATGGGCGATTGAGTAGCGGCCAAGCACAATGGCTCAAGACAGCTCGTCCAAATCAACTTCCGCCTGACGGTGAATGGCGCATCTGGCTTATCCTAGCTGGACGCGGTTTTGGCAAGACACGTACGGGGGCTGAGACGATCCAAGCATGGGCAGAATCTGGCAGCCATCGCAGGATGGCGCTTGTGGGGGCTACGCAACAAGACGTGCGCGCGGTCATGATTGAGGGTGAAAGCGGTCTTCTTGCCATCCGCCAAAATGGATATCGCCCTCACTTCGAGCCCTCAAAAAATCTCCTCACATGGCCCAATGGTGCGCAAGCAACATTGCTAAGCGCAGATCGTCCCGATGGCTTGCGGGGCCATCAATTTGATGCGGCATGGGTGGATGAAGTGTGTAAATTTAGAGATGCCGAGCATGTATGGCGACAGTTGCGCCTTTGTTTGCGCCTTGGCGATAAACCAAGAGTCATCATGACCACAACGCCTAAGCCCATGAAATTTCTCTCCCGCCTTAGCCAAGATCACTCAGGCGATATCATCATCACCCGGGGCTCCACCTATGAAAACAAGGCTCACCTGTCGCCAGATTTCATTTCAGCTATTCAACAGCAAGTTGAGGGCACACGTTGGGGTCGCCAAGAAATTTACGGCGAGCTTATGGATTACACAACCACATCGCTCTGGACAGGCGATATTATAGCTCGAAGTCGAATAGCAACCCTACCGCCCTTTGTGCGGACCGTGATTGGCCTTGATCCAGCAGCCTCATGCCATGATGACAGTGACGAGACAGGGATTGTGGTGGTCGGATGCGATGCAAAAGGTCATGGCTATGTCATCGAGGATTTAAGTGGACGACACCCGCCCTCACACTGGGCAGAGGTTGTGGCAGAGGCAGCACGCCGTCATGGTGCACAGCATGTTATTGCTGAAATCAACAAAGGCGGCAATATGATCGCAGAAATGCTGAGACTGCAAGCACCTGATGTGCGTCTTGTGGAAGTTCATGCCAGTAAAGGAAAAATTACAAGGGCTGAGCCTATTGCAGCCCTTTATGAACAAGGCAGAATATGGCACTCCAATCACGGCCTTGAACTTCTAGAACAGCAGATGCTTGCATTTTCACCCGATATGAAAAAATCACCCGATCGCGTTGATGCGCTGGTGTGGGCACTGTCTGAGTTAATGCTAAAACCAAAAGGTAAAGTTGGCGTTTGGGGGATATAAAAACAAGATTATACCTTATAAAACAGCCAGTAAGCGCATGATGAGGGGACCTAAACAAAAAACTTACATACACGTCCGAGGTACAGAATTATTAGGATGAGAACTCGGGCTATTAATTGTCTAATTATAAAATAGCGGCACAACCTAGCAGGGCCGTGCCGCTAAAAAAGTCGCAGATTCGCCCTAAAATTTACTTAACAGTCACCGCAGGAGGTGCTGGAGTATAATTTGGCGCTGCAGGTACATCCATTTTTTTAATCTTTTCTTCGGCACCAGGTTGCAATTCAAGTATGTCTTTAGCCTGGTTATATTTAACAACGGAACCAAAATATTTGGTGTAAACCTCGCGAACATTGTGACACTGATTTTTACGCTGACTGATGAACTCTAGAACTTTTGTCTGGCGCCCTTTGATTTGTGACAGAACACCACCTTTTTTGGTGCACTCTGCCTCACACCAGTTTACGTTGCTCGCCTGACCTGAGTGCGTTGGATTTCCTGAGCATAGCCGGTTAATCAATTCAATTTTTTCGGACAATTTTGTCTTATCACGCAGAATTTCTTGCTGGTTTTTATTAAAACCGGCTAATTCCATATCAGACATGTAAAACTTCCCACCAATTGTACAGTTATCCGTACAGCTTGCTCCACGCTCGATACGTGCTTGAGATACAGCATGAGCTGTGGCTACAAAACTAACAGCAAGGGTTGTTGCCATTAATACTGACTTCAAATTCA
>CAYRKI010000008.1:14728-21975 GCA_964424815.1 uncultured Thiotrichales bacterium
CCTTTCCATGTCATCAAAATGGTAAAAATAAATCTACCAATTGTATTTTTGATACCAATCTAAACTTTGGAAGATTATCAGTTAATTTTTTACTAAAATTAGAGATATAAAGGCCCAGATAGAGCCTAAAAAAGTCGCACCAAGACACGAACATAAGCGTTATGAATAAGGATATTAATCTGACTCTCTCTTTAGCAGATGACATGATTACTATTACATATTTTCAGGTAGTACATAATCTGCAGCGGTTAACACATACCCCTGATAGATGAGCATTTGCAGAAGACGCACATATTGCTCTTGCTGCAAGTTTTCAAAGGCAATTTGGCTGCGCAAATCATTTTCGATCATTTCTGCAGCACTGAAGTCACGCTTAGCTTTATAAGATTCGCAATGAAGGGCCAAATATTGATCCCACACCCCAGCCCCGCCAATTTTATAATTCAAGACGAAATGAACAAAGTGTTCCATATCCATACGTCCAAAAAATTGCTCCAAGAGCCCACCGAGAGGACGCTTTTGCGCAATTTCATGATGCGTCACATAACCTACAGGCTGGCGAAGACTCAGGCTAACATTAAACATCAAACGCAAATAAAGGGCTTCTTCGTTTGATTCAGCGACACGATGATCGACAATTTCATCCAAAACATGAAGTTTAAAGGCGTTAAGCAGCAAGCTAAATAATCCCCGTTCTTGCGCGCCAGCTTCGTGAGCCTCCCCCATAAAACTTCCTAAACGAACCAGATGATCGCATGTCTCTAATCTTAGGACTGCATTATCAGCGCATTTCTGCCCACCCTCAACAAACTCTTGTAAAAGATCTCCAAGAAGGTCATTGAAGTAAGGTCTTCCTGAGACATGAATAATACCTTCAATAAGATTTTGCATGCGCGCAAACAGACGTTGGTGACCCATATAATCAGAAAAGTCTCGAGACTCGGATAATTTCAAATAAAACAAAGGGATGTGGGGCGCAAAACAATCAAGACCAGCCGGAAAAAGTGATTGCAAAAGTGTTAATTGAAATTGCAAATCTCCTTCTTCACCAAATCCCTCAACATCCTGCAAATCTCTTGGAACATACCAGCTATGATCATCGGGATTATCAAGCACAAGGTTTAGGTTAAAAAAAAGACTGCTTTGAGAATTGAGTTGCTCTATGCGTTTACGGGCGTACGCTGCGCGAACTGCGTGAAAAGTAAGGTCGCGGTGAAAATTGGTCAGTTCACGAATACCCTGATCCCGAAGAGTTGTAGCCTCCAAGCGTACTTTAAGAGTTTCAAGTGGACTTAACACTTCTCCTAAATCTTCATCACAATTTAAAAATGAGGATGCGAGGGCGTTTGGGATTAGCAAAAATACGATGAGCTGAACGTGCAGCATCCATTTTAACATGTCACCTCCCAAAGCGTATTGAAACTGAGACTAAATCTATAAGGTAAACAATCAGTTTCGCCTAGAGCGTCACGTTTATTAGGGAGCAATTTCTCGTCCCTGAGGATCGAATTTAACTACAGGCTTGAGTAATTTACCATTTTCGTAATGGGCAACAGATAAAAGGTTTCCATCTTCGTAATAATGCAGCACCTTACCCTGAAGTTTATTGGCGCTATAAACCTCCTCACGCATAAGAGCGCCACTGGGGTAAAAGTAGCGCGCTTCTCCTTCAAGCAAGCCTTTCTCATAGCTCATAACCCTGACCACATGACCAAGCGCATCATAGGATTTTGCAGGTCCATGCACGATACCTTCGTCATAGGTCATCTCGGTAATCAGATTACCACCTGCATCGTAAATTTGCGCAAGTCCATGGGGCTTATTGTTTTTAAAAGGGATTTTTGAAAATAAGGCCTCATGGCGATAAAAACAGCATACGCCCTCAAGATAGCCTTCAACATATTGCAGATGCTGTGCGATCTTTCCCTGACGATCGAAAACCAAGCAGTCTCCATGAGGCTTGCCGTTTTGATAATACATCTTTTGTTGCAAGGCCCCATCTTTGCGAAAACGCTCCACAAGGCCGTGGGGCTGACCATTGAGTATCTCACGGCGCATCACAAGGTCACCCGTACGGTTGCGTAACTCTTGGAGTGTATTTTGTATTTCGGAGGGGTCTGAAGTCATGCTTGCATTCCTAGTTCAGCATAATCATGGGGGCATTCACTGCGACCGTGCCGCCTGCATCAATACTGACGGCAGCGGCAGCATTTAGCGAGGCTTCACCACCGGCATCCATAGCAAGGGCAGCACCGGCATTGACTGAGATTTCACCGCCTGCATCCATATTCATGGCACCGCCTGCGTTGATGGCAATCTCGCCGCCGGCAGAAAGGGTAATATCGGCGGGTGACTCAATATTGACTCCACCGGTGGCCGTGATCGTCAGAGTACCACCGACAGTGATGGACATATTACCGCCCACATCAAGGGTGTATTCCGCGGTAACATCATGAGAAAAAGACGCAGCGTTGGTATGATCTTCGTCAGAAGTGACGCTAATACTGCGCGCCCCCTCGATTGTGATGGTCTGATTACCGCTGTTAAGGGTGATGGTTTGGCTGCCGCTTTCGATGGTGAAGGTGTGTTCACCTGAATCAATCACGGTTTTTTTCTCACCACTTTCAATACGCTCGTAAGTACCACCCTCTTGCACATAGGTTGTGTGGGTACCCTGGGTAATGCCGTGATGGATGTGACCGCTTTCAACGACAACGTTGACGTCTCCTTCAGTCACCCCAACGTTATAAACCCCTTGTTTCAAAAGGGTGTGATGAGAGCCCTGATCAATAGTAGTGCTAGCTGAGCCAACTTTTATATAACGATCATCATCACCTGCATCAAGCTGGGTATAGCGCGGTCCCTCACCTTGATAAGAATAATGGCCCCCTTGAGTAATTTCTTGAACCTGATCGCCCTTACTTATCAGCAAGTGATCACTGCCCTTATCTTCACCTTCACCCAGAAGCTGCGCGCTGCGCGACCCCTTATCGAGGCGGAGATTGTCATGTCCTTTACCCACGGGCAAAGTCTGCTCAGGCGGGCTACTTTTGGGCACAGGATTATCTTCTGCCGTGAGTGAGACAACACGGTCACCGCGATCGATCCAGTGCCAGTCGCTTCCTTGTTGAATCCAAGTCGTCTGATTTTGAATCACTACGCGGTCCAAGTCTTTTTGGGCATGCAGATAGATTTGTTCTGAATCCTTTAAGTCTTCAAAACGAAACTCATTGAAACCTTCGCCGCCCTTAGTGGAATTACTTTTGATGGTGCTTTTAGTAGGTTGTTCAGGCAAGTAAGGCGGCATGTGATCTGAGTTATAGACACATCCAGTAACTAAGGGACGATCAGGATTTCCCTCTAGGAAGCTAACAACTACTTCTTGACCGATGCGTGGGGTAAACAAAATGCCCCAATTATTACTTGCCCAGCCCTGAGCCACCCGCACCCAACAAGATGATTTTTCATCGTCTTTACCATCCATATCCCAATGAAATTGGACTTTAATGCGTCCATATTCATCAGTCCAAATCTCCTCTTTTTCAGGGCCAACCACCTTAGCAGTTTGTGACCCAGGAATCCGAGGTTTATGGGCTTTTTGGGGAGGACGGAAAGCCAAGTCGTCTTGAAACGATGTAAAACTGTTGCGGTACATGGATTGACCTGGGTTCTCACCACCATCAACGCGCGCCTCATGCTTGACCTCATAGATGACATAGCCTCTATTTGCACTTTTACGTGCATGACCTTTGAGATTTGTTTTAAAGCCTGGCGCCAAAAAAGGAATGGTGGACTCGCCTACCAATTCATAGCGCAGAGACTCATATTCCTGTTGCCGTGTTTTACTTACATCTTCAAGAGACTGCTGCTTGGGAATATCTTCATGGTCCAGTTGCCCGGGGTAACTATATATTTTCCCCCCTTCACCCCCGCCCTCTTCATTGGCCCTGAGTTTGGTGCTGGCGCTGGTAAAGTTGTAATCCACCAACTGAGTGCTTTTCGCAACTACTTTTTGAACGATGCGGCAGTTGGTCACGGTATTCAGGTATTCAACCCCCCATTGAGCCTGAACAATTTCAGCATCTTGTGCTCCATCGCAGGGTTGATGACCTTCAGCTGAATCCCCAAAAACAACCGTATGCTTTCCGTTTTCATGGCGGAAATAATAATAGATGCCCTCTTCTTCCAAGAGACGAAGAATAAAATTATAGCTGGTCTCGTTATATTGAACGCAGTATTCACGAGGGATTTTACCGTTTGACGTAGTCTGATCATCCAGATCGGTTACGCCATTGTCCTGTAGTACTTTTTTGACGATGTCCATCACCGACATGTCTTGAAAGATTTTACAATCTTGCACAAAAGTCAAAAGCCACAACTGTGGGTATATCAATGCCTCGTAATAGGTGGCGTTATCATCACCTTGATAGGGCGTTTCCAGTTGCTGAAATTGCCCCACCACACCATTATAAGCACGAGTACCTTCAGACATCTCGATGCGAAGCGTTACACTTTTAGCCATGAGCAGGTCAAAGTCGATATCGGGATCCTCAGAAACCAGGTGCACACGGTAGCAAAATAATTCAGATAGCGTTTCTTGTCCCTGAAACCATAGGGGCACAAGAGCGTTTTCCCCTAAGGGGCAATCCAACTTCAGCGAAATATGATCCTGCTTCGCCAACATGGTGATGGCGGATTGCGAGGGGGGCAGAACCATCCTTCTTTGCGGATCAAGAGATTTCAGCGACATCCCTGTGGCGCACCCATTTTAATTCTTGCTTGTGAAGATCTTAGCGGATTCTATCCCCATGGGACAAGGGTATGTAGTTTGAATGATGAATAACTACCCTTTATGCTCGCCTAATGACCATCAGCAAACCCAAGATCGTCAATTATAGCAAATAACCTGCTTTTCAGTCTGAATTCCCTTGCCACCCTCGCGCGCATTAACGCTAGCTAACAAAATTCAACGCAAATATGATAAATGGAAAAAATATCAACATAAGACACTAAAGTCATAAGAGCGTTATACTGGGCTTATATTCAAAACTCTATAGAATGAAGTCCTTGCATCATCGTTTGGGCGAACCAGTCGTAACCATGTCATTTCTGGCCATGCAACGCTGACATCACTGTGCACACAAGTTATAGTAGGTGAAAAACCGATTGAGTGAGGATTTATGCGTTGCATCATGTACCAATGATTTCCTCAAATCTAACGACTTTTTGCTCTATTTTATGTTTTGCAGGTGCAAGCATATATCTGGCCATTGAAGATTGGAAAACTCAAAATTTGTCTGTGGGAGCCCTTTTGATTTTGGCACTGGGTTTTGTGGGCATGTACAAAGGGGTCGACTGGGGCAACACACTTTGGCTTTCAAGCATGACCACTATTACTGTTTATGGACTTTCTTGGTGTGTGACAAAATTGAAAGATACTCAAGCCCTCGGGCAAGGTGATCTTATCCTGCTTTTCATACTGACAGTAGGGCTTAGCTTGGATCAGATACCCTGGTTTATCGCTCTAAGCGGGCTTATAGCTCTTGCCTATGGTTTTTTGGGCGTAGGTGTGCTTGAAAAAAAGCCGGAGCGAATCCCTTTCGCCCCGGCATTATTAATAAGTCGCTGGTTTCTTTTGTTTTTCGCTTAAGCCGCCATTTTCGTGCCAACAGTCGCAATGTGTTTTTTCCATTTGTCTGCGACATCTGTATCCTGAAACAAAAACTTCACGCCATACTGAGTTGGACTGACTTTGCGCACGACCACCGCCTCAAAGGAATCAGGAAAGCCTGAAATTGTAAGAGTGCCACGCGCCCCATCAGCAAGTGCACCCCCCTGCGAATCAAACACGCAGCCAGAAGCTGAAGTTTCAGGTATCATCACATTGACAGTTCCCCTGCCAGAGACTGCATAAGTAGCTGTCATTCTAACGGCCATACGCTCCCCTGCTCGTCTATCGCCCGCCAGAGAAGTGCGTAAAATTTTTGTTAGATCAGCTTTTAAAAGTTGCATTGAAGCATCCACTTCCTCGCTCATGGATTTGACTTCATCTGCAAGCATTAAGCTTGTTGCAACTTCGCTAGAAACAGCTTCAATACTGCTTGATATCTCGTTCGAATCCTGCGCTGCCTGCTGCATATTGCGTGAAATTTCTTGCGTGGCTGAATTTTGCTCCTCCACAGCTCCTGCAATAATTGTGGCGATTTGACTGACATCATCAATGGTGGTGCCAATCGATTCCATCGCTTGGACAACACCTTGGGTAGAGGCCTGAATAGCAGAAACCTGGTTTGATATTTCCTCAGTTGCCTTCGCGGTCTGCGTTGCAAGGCTTTTAACTTCTGCTGCAACAACAGCAAATCCCTTTCCAGCCTCTCCAGCTCGGGCAGCTTCAATCGTGGCATTAAGAGCTAGAAGGTTCGTCTGGCTAGCAATGTCACTGATCAACTTGACCACTTCACTAATGCGGGAAGCCACCGTCGCAAGTTCATTGATGGTCTCTCGCGCCCCCTGTGCACGTTGAACTGCAATCGACGTAATATCAGAAGAACGCGAAGTTTGTGAGCTGATCTCCTTAACAGAGCCCAACAATTCTTCAGAAGCTGCAGCCACACTTTGAATATTACCTTTAGTTTGATCCGCAGAATGAGTCGCAGAATTCATTTGCTGAGAAACACGGTCGACGGACGCGCCCATCTTTTCTGCGTTCGCTCTTACCGATTGGGTCAGATCTATAACACGAGCCACAGCACTATGAAGAGAACCTTCCAGGGCATCGGACATTTTTAACATGGCATCTTTGATTTGTCCCGTTTGACTGGCGTCGAGATAGACAGAGATAGCAAGATCCATGTCAAGCATCGCTGCTTTCAAAAAGGCGTTCAATAGGTCGCGCATCTTTTCAGGTTTACGCCGATATTCGTCATATATGCGATCAACCAGGAGCGTCATAGCCTTCGTATATCCGCCAAGATACCACTTTGGATCAAGCCCCACCTTTTCGTGGGCATTTCCTATGGCTGTTACTCTTTTAACATAATTATCGTCAAATTTCGCTTCAAAGAGACCTTTCCAATGGTTAGTTTGAGCAATTTTGACGCGATTGAGGTTATCGTTACCTCCAAACATGGCGACCAAATCGGGGTATTGAGACAGAAATTTATAGAATTCATCGATGACTTCAGGTGCATATTTTTCAAAAAGCTTACTAAACTCCCGTAAATCTGTGCATGCCTTTTCATCAATGC
>CAYRKI010000008.1:21985-45324 GCA_964424815.1 uncultured Thiotrichales bacterium
AAGAAAGTTTAAACGTTGTTGTAAAACATTTTGATCAGCCATCATTGCACCCTTGAATCATTTAAACCTTCCCCATTTTCTGCAGCGAAGTTTAAAAGAGAGTTAAAGATGCGTAAAATGCAATGAGTTATATTTAAAAGGGTTTTTAAACGGTTACTTTGACACCGTCTCTTTTAATTTCAATGATTTTTGATCCGGTCGCAAAGGATACACCGTGCTCGTCGAAAGTAGTTTTAATCAAGCGATTGAGCTCACGGCCCACTACCCAGCGCGAAGTGGGTGTTGTTTTCATGCGCACCCGAAGCACAAAACCATTTTCTTCAAAGCGGTCTACACCCAAAACATCCATGGGCTCAAGAATAAGATCTTTGAATTTTTCTTTTGAACGAAGCGTCTCATCCACCTGCACAAGCAGGGATGTTACCTTATCCACATTGGTGTCATATGTGAGGGCAAGATCTAAGACATAGTAAGCATAATGTTTGGTCATGTTGGTGATGATCGAAATTGCACTAAAAGGAATGGTGTGCAAAAAACCCTCAGAATCACGCAGTTTTACTGCGCGCAAAGACAACGCCTCAACGTTACCGCGTTTACCTGAATCTACTTGAATCAAATCACCCACATTAATTGTGTCTTCAATTAAAATAAAAATACCCGTGATGATGTCTTTGACCAAAGCTTGACCACCAAGAGACAAAGCCAAACCCAGCACACCAGCACCGGCCAGCAGTGGCGTAATGTCCATGCCCATCTCGGCAAAAAGGATTAGCGTAAAAACAGCAAAAACAACAAAGCGTGTTAAGTTTCTCACCAATGGGAGAACTGTAAGCAAACGTTTACGGCGTACCTCAATTGAAAATTCTTTTTGATGGTGCAAGAAGTTCTTATCAATAAGATACTCACAGATTTCCCAAACGATGATAGCCATGACCAAGACAACAGTGCAGGTACTCAAAATGGACACAAGGGAACGATCTCCAATGACCAGCCACTCATCAAAAACTTCAAGGCCCCACAATTGATCAGCAAGATAGAAGACAAACAAAACTAACGAGATATTGATAAACAGGGTCGCGAAGGTGGTATAAAACTCTTGTCGCGCCCGAATGTGCGGAAAGGGTGCACTGGTAAAGGCAACAAAGCGCTTCATGAAAGCGGGGATTTTAATGATCATAATATAAGCGAGCGCTGCTAAACCCGCAGTGCCCAGAAATGAACTAATAAAAGCCTTTAAATCCTCAGCTTCTTGATAAAGGCTGGTGAGTGCAAAGACGAAAATATAAAGCCCCACCCATAAGTGCCAGGTCTCAACAACACGCGTCAGAGCATTTTTGCGGCCCCGACCTTGACTTGGATAGCGTTCTTTCACCTGTTGCAGAAGAACTTTTTTAACCTTTTCGCGCACATTCATCAAAAAGACAAAACTCACAACGCAACAAAAAAGGATCATCATCTTGTGAACAAGGGTGAAAAGGCTTTTGGGCCCTTCAAGGGCAAAGATAATATCGTTGAGCGCAATACCAAATGTCAGTAAAAGCGCCAACAAGCGACCATAGGCATAACAAATGGTCGCGGTATCATCGTCTAATCTCAAAAGTCGCAAATAGCGGCGTTGAGGATAAAGCAAGAGCCGCAAAAGAGAGAGAACAAAATAGAGAATCAATGAACCCACAGCCATGATGAAAGTCACCGCTTTAAGGCCAGGTTCTAAATCTAAGGCGCGCATGGTGGCAAAAGTAGCGCCTGCAAACACCACCATGCCAATCACATCAAATCCTGCACGCATCATCAGCACTTTGGCACGAATAGCCGCTTTTCGATATGTCTGTCGCATAAGGCGTAAACGCAAGGGTCTTAAGCTATAATAGACCGCTTTTTCAGCAATAAATCCTGCGCCCAGAACAATAAGGATAAAGCCCAATCCATCCAGTAGCTTGGTTTTATAGACCTCGTCTTGAATATTGGTTAAGAAAGTTGCAATCAACTTATCAAGTTCATCAAAAACAGTTGCGACCTTGAGCGTTACGAACCTTAGCGATTCATTGATCAGGTTGAGGAGGAAAAGATTTTGCGGCGCATCATCTTCATCCATCTTACGCTGTGCTTTGATCAGTGTGCGTAGATTTTCAACCAGCTCACGACGTGAGGTTTTGTTTTCAATGGTCTTAATGAGTTTTTCTAACTCTTTGACGTTGGGAAGCTCAGCTTTTTGTTGGTCTTGCTTGCCCTCTTGCAAGGCGCTGAGGGTTGCTTTCACAGGCGTAAGAGTTCCAAACAATAAGGCAAAGACAAGAAAAAGGCGTTTCATGCATCACCTCGGGTGGAAGCTTGTGTGAAGCTTACGTAGTCAAGCGCTTGTTGGGTGCAGGCCAAAGCCGAAAGAGCAGCGGTTTCAGCGCGTAAGATGTTGGGCCCTAGGCTTATAAATGAGAGATTGTTGTGCTGCGCCATTAAATGAAACTCGTTATCTGTAAAACCACCTTCAGGGCCAACCAAGAGAGCATTTTTTTGAACATCATATCCCGGGCGCAAAAGAAACGCCAGCAAAGGTGAAGCAGTACGTCGTTCATCGGCCACCAAGACTTGATCAAAGGTCTTAAGCCTCAGAAAATCTGAAAGAGTAATTACTGGGTTAAGCGTAGGCAGCGTTAAACGCTCGCATTGCTCGCTGGCTTCGATAATCTGTGCGTAAGTTTTGTCAACCTTGAGATCGCGGGTATTGCAGCGTTCACTGATGACTGGCGTCAGCGAACTCACACCAAGCTCTACTGCTTTCTCAATTAAAATGGCATTACGACTTGCTCTTAAGGGTACGAAGGCAAGGTGTAATCCTGCCCACTCCTGCTGCGCACGCAAATGCTCTTGAATGACAGCTGCTACCCGCTTCTTGCCAACTTCAGCAAGGATGACTCGAAACTCTCCCTGTAATCCATTGAAGACTCGCACGTGGTCACCTACTCCCAAGCGCAACACGCTACGTAGATAGTGGGCTTGGCTTTCAGAAAAAATAACAGAGCCACCCTCACTCAGATCACATTCGACAAAGAGTCTTTGAAGATTACGTGCCAAAACAAGTCCTTGCGGGAATAATACAACTCGGCTCATATTAACTGAAAACCCTCTCAAGGAAAATGTGGCCGATGAGTTTTGCGCAAAGATTGGAGACATATGGCTTGCTGATGCGCCTTCACCACCCTGTAGGTATCGCCTTGTTGTGGCTGCCCTGCATGTGGGGGCTAAGTTTAGTTTACGCCGGCCTCGCTCCTTTAAAAGAAACGCTCATCTTTACAGTTGGTGCTGTTTTGATGCGCAGCGCAGGATGTATTTATAATGATCTCGTCGATCGCAATTTTGATGGCAAAGTTGCACGTACCAGAACAAGGCCTATCGCTGCGGGCCTTGTCGAATCGAAAGAGGCATGGATTCTTATCGGCACACTGAGCCTTACTGCATTTGGACTTTTACTCATGCTGCCCCCAAAAGCGATTGCGATTGGGATTGCCTCGATTGCACTAGTTGCTTTTTACCCCTGGATGAAGCGCATAACTTACTGGCCGCAGCTTTTCTTAGGGTTCACCTTTAACTGGGGTATTTTACTCAGCTGGTTTTGTGTCCATGAAAACCTCTCACCAGCCGTGATTTCGCTCTATTGTGCCGGGATTTTTTGGACGCTTTATTATGATACCATTTATGCTTTTCAGGACATTGAGGATGATATCCTGATCGGCGTACGCTCAACTGCAAGGCGCTTTCGCCACACTCCCTTTAATTTCTTGCGTGCGATGGCAGGATTAATGTGCGGTTGTCTCTTAGCCACAGGAGCGCTCGAAAATCTTAGCTTCAGCTATTTTGTAGTCATCATAGGACTTATGTTTGGCTTCCACTATCAACTCAAAAATCTTGATCTCAAAAATACTGAGAATTGCGCCACAGCCTTTAAAGTTAATGCTGGTTTTGGGGGGCTTATATGGCTTGCACTTGTTCTTGGGGCGCGGTTTTAAGCGTTCTAAATTGGTCGATGTGATCTGTAGTGAGGCTATCGGCACCCCAGGCCAGCAGATCTCGCGCCCTTGCTAAATCATTCACGGTCCAAAAACCAATTTTTAGATTTGCTCTTTTCACACGGTCTATAAATTGCGAGGAAGCCCAAGAGTCATGAAGCGCCCACCAAGTTCCCCTTGCAGCATGGATGCGCTCAAGGCTTACCTCAATATCGAACGCATAGTCACGCGCCGTCAGAAACCCTAACTTAATATCGCTATTCAACTTGCGAATATGTTCAAGAAGATGCCAATCAAACGAGATGAGTACTGTTCGGTCAATTGCTTTATACTTGTGAAGTTTATTCACGACTTCTTCTGCTAGCACAGCGAAAGCATCGCTTGCACCTGACTTTATCTCCAGCGCCCAACGACACATTTGGAGCTGCGGGTGAGTGAGAATTTCATCAAGGGTCGGGATTACCCCAGTTTGCAGGCCGGCACGTATTTTCAAATCTTGAAGCTGCTGTAAGTTGAGGTCCCTTAATAACAAGCTATTTGTGTCATGTTTGTCGAAGAAAGATAAGCCCGCTGAAAGCAAAGGATTGATGGTGAAATTATGGTGAACAATCATTTCTCCGTCCCGGGTTAGCTGCAGGTCACATTAGACGTAATCTGCCCCAGCTTTTGCAGCGGCAATAAAGCCCTCGATGCTATTTTCCGGGTACTGGGCAGGCCAGCCGCGGTGGGCAATCAGGGTGACCATGGTATTTATCCTTTATTGATCAGGGCCAACCATTCATCCTCGCTTAACATCTGAACACCGAGCTCACGCGCTTTTACAGCCTTTGAGCCTGCATCTGCTCCCAGTATAACATAATCTGTCTTAGCCGAGACAGAGCTTGCCACCTTTGCCCCCAAAGATTCGGCTTGGGCCTTCGCCTCTGAACGCGTAAGGTTTACAAGACTTCCAGTAAAGACCACCGTCTTGCCAGCAACGGGGGATTTTCCGTTTTGAATGACCTCGGCATCCTCCACCACGATGTGAGGCCCTACCAGCTGATCAAGAATCTCTCGATTATGGTTTTCTGCAAAAAAAGCCAAAATATCGCCAGCCATACTGGGGCCAATTCCTTCGATGGCAATAAGCTCGGCGTAAGGTGGACTTCCGATGCCCTCGCTGACGGCTTGTTCCATGGCTGTCCGCCAGGCAATATAACTTCCATAATGCCGGGCCAATAATTTAGCTGTCGCGGTACCGACTTGAGGAATGCCCAAGGCATAAATAAAACGTGGCAGCGAGATAGTCCGACGCTCGTTGATGGCATCAAAAAGATTACGCGCTGACTTCGTCCCCCATCCCTCCCACTTGCGAAGTGGGGTCAGGCATTTTTGATCGCGCTCTTCTAAAGTAAAGAGATCAACAGGTGAACGCACCAAACCTTTGGCATAGAACAATTCAACGTTTTTTTGTCCCATGCCCTCAATATCAAAGGCATCTTTAGATGCAAAATGACGCAAGCGCAAAGCAGCCTGCGCATCACACACCAGGCCGCCGGTACAGCGATTAGCCGCCATACCTTCTTCGCGCACCACCTGACTGCCGCATACGGGGCAACGCTCTGGAAGATGAAAAATCGCTCCACGGTTTGGGCGATCGGCATCCAAGACCCTAACGATTTGCGGAATCACATCGCCTGCCCTTTGCACTACGACCCGATCGCCAAGGCGGATGTCTTTGCGAATGATCTCATCCTGATTGTGAAGAGTTGCGCGCGAAACGACCACCCCCCCCACTGTTACAGGTTTAAGATGCGCCACAGGCGTCAAGACGCCAGTGCGTCCCACTTGGACGTCAATGTTTTCAAGGGTCGTTTGCGCTTGGGCCGGGGGAAATTTATGAGCAATAGCCCAACGTGGTGAGCGCGCTACAAAGCCAAGACGGCGTTGCCAATCAAGGCGATTGATCTTATAGACCACGCCATCGATATCGAAACTCAGGTCCGCGCGCCTTGCTTCCATGGCCGCATAATACGCCATCACTTCTGCTTCATTACGGCAGGTTCCAATGAGATCACTGACCACAAAACCCGCATGGCGCAAAATCTGCAACAAATCGCCATGAGTCACAAAACCCTCAGGAGCCGTGCCAAAAGCATAAGCAAAAAACTTGAGAGGTCTGACGGCAGTAATAGCGGCGTCTAACTGACGCAAGGATCCAGCCGCAGCGTTGCGGGGATTAGCAAACAAATCTTCGCCCGCCTCCTTGCGCTGAGCATTGAGTGTTGCGAAGTCCGGATGGGTCATGTAGACCTCACCGCGAATTTCAATTTCCCCCTTGAATGGAAAATCTTTCAAAACCTGAGGGATATCCGCAATGGTCCTAACATTGGCTGTCACATCCTCACCCACAGCACCATCGCCCCGGGTACCCGCTTGCACCAGCCGGCCATCCACATAACGTAAATTACAAGAAAGACCATCAATCTTGGGCTCAGCAACTACTTCAATGACTTCACTTGCCGGAAGATTCAAAAAGCGACGCGCCCGATCAAAAAAGTCAGTCACATCTTGCTCGGCAAAGGCATTATCAAGCGAGAGCATGGGAACCAAGTGAGAGACTTTGGCAAAGCCCCGAGCCGCTTTACCGCTTACCCGATGGGTAGGGGCATCGGCCGTAACCAGCTCCGGAAATTCAGATTCAAGAGCAAGAGCGCGTTGGCGCAGCGCATCATAGGCCGCATCATCAATTTCGGGCGCATCGAGTTCGTAATAAAGATGATCGTGATAGCGCAGTTGCTGCCAAAGGTCTTCTAATTCCTGACGCACGGCAGCTTTGCGCGCGTCAGGATTCATCAACCGATCTGTCCCAATCATGCAGCGTTCTTTCTAGCTTGCAGCAGTTTTAAGGCGGCTGCCCGCGCCTCTTCGGTCACGACCTCTCCGGCAAGCATCCGGGCAATTTCTTCAAGGCGCTCGGCCTCCGCTAAAACGCGCACCTGCGTCGTAGTCAAACCTAGTGCGCTCTCTTTGCGCACGATCATCTGATGAGCAGCACACGCTGCCACTTGGGGTGAATGGGTGATAGCAAGCACCTGCACACTCTCGCCTAGGCGTGCTAAGCGCTCACCAATGGCACTCGCAACAGCGCCGCCAACACCACTGTCGATTTCATCAAAAACCACCAGGGCACGGCCCTGACTTTGGGAAATCACGACTTTAAGGGCCAACATAAGGCGCGATAACTCACCCCCTGATGCAATTTTACCCAGCCCACCAAACGGAAGGCCCGGATTAGTTTGCACTTCAAATTCTACCTGCTCCATACCCTCAGCGCTCCAGGCATGGGGCTCGAGCGAGGTGAGCACAGCTCTAAAACGCGCCTGCTCGAGTTTCAAGGGCGCCAGTTCAACCATCACCTGCTCGGCCAGATTAGATGCTGCCCCTTGGCGAAGATATGTAAGCTTAAGGGCCTCTTGCTGATAACGCGTTTTGGTGACTTCAACATCTTGTTGGCGTTGTTGCATAATATCGTCAGCGTGATCAATCTGATGCAGTTCAGCCTCAAGACGCTGGAGGAGTTCGGGGAGCTCAGCCGTATTAACGTGGTGTTTGCGTGCTAAATGTCGCAGGCTATAAAGGCGCTCTTCGATGCTTTCCAGGTCATCTTCGGCTTCTTGATCATGATTCAAGAAGTCATTCAGCGCACGCTCAGCCTCAGCTATGCCATCCAGGACTTGATCAAGCCGCGTGATCGCTTCATTAAGTTGGTCGCCTGCAAGCTCTGCCACTTTATGCAAGCGTTTAGCCGCTTGGCCCACCAGGGCCTCGGCACCCCGCTCACCCTCCAGCATCTGCTGAGCGCCCTGAACAGCCTCTAAAATCTTGCGATGATGGGCAAGATAATCACGGCGTCGTAAAAGATCACCTTCTTCATCAGGCTGTGGGTTAAGTTGACGCAATTCATCGATAGCATGGCTGAGGTAGGCCCGTTGATCGGCATCACGCCCTGCCGAGGCCATAGCCTCTTCCAGATTTCGCTGGGCTTCCCTATAAGTCTGGTAGGCCTCAGACACGCCAGCTTTAATGTGCTCAGCAGCAGCGAAACGATCTAAGCTCTGGCGATGGGTCGCAGCTTGCAACAGCTGATCAAATTGTCCATGGATTTCAATCAGTAATCCACCTACCTGACGCAGCAAAGCTGTTGAGACAGGTTGATCATTAATGAAAGCGCGTGATTTACCATCCGCGTTGAGAACGCGACGCAGCACCAGCACTTCGTCTGTTTCTAATCCTTGGTCTTTTAACAGATTAAAAACAGCATGATCCGGCACCACTTCAAAAGCGGCCGCAACGCTTGCTTGATCTGCGCCCGGGCGGATGAGGCCAGCATTGCTGCGCTCACCCAGGGCAAGTCCCAGGGCATCCAGCAGAATCGATTTACCTGCACCTGTCTCACCAGTCAGCGCCGCAAACCCGCCCTGAAGGCTGAGTTCAAGGCGCTCGATCAGCACCACATTGCGAATGGTCAGGCTTTTCAGCATCCCCGATGCCCCGTGGTTTATTTTTGCTCAGGTTTTTGCGTATCTGATACGGATGCTGCCTCTGCTTTTTTATTCATAGGCCAGATTTTACTGATCCAGGACGAGTCTTGAGCTTGTTGCTGAGCCTTAGCATCAGAGTTTTTCAGCAAGTTATACCCATCCTGATACCACTCCGAACCCGGGAAGTTATGACCTAAAACGGCCGCCGTTGCTTCAGCCTCTGCGCGCATCCCAAGGGCCAGGTACACTTCAATTAAGCGATAGAGTGCTTCCCCCACATGCTGAGTCGTCTGAAACTTCTCTACAACAACGCGAAAACGGTTCATCGCCGAGAGATAAGAACCACGCTTTTGATAATAGCGCCCTACGTCCATCTCCTTGCCTGCCAAGTTATCGCGCAGCAAGTCAATCTTGTAGCGTGCATCCTTAGCATACGAGGATTCTGGGAAACGACGCACTAAATCCTCAAATACATTAAGTGCAAGCTCGGTGATTTTTTGATCACGCTCAACTGGTGAGAGCTGCTCGTAAGAACACCTTGCATGTAGAGCGCATAAGGTACGTCTTGGTGAGCTGGATGCAGCTGGACGAACGCTTCCATAGCCGCAATGGCTTTTTCGTATTGCTGGCCCTCATAATGAGCATAACCCGCCATCAACTGAGCTTTGGGCGCCCACTTTGAATAAGGGTGCTGGCGCTCTACCTCATCAAAAGCCTTGGCTGCTTTCTCGTATTTCTTGTTCTTAAGGTTTTGCATACCCTCTTGGTATAACTCCTCGGCTGGGCGCTCTTTATAAGGATCTTCCTTATCTGAGCAACCGCACATGCCAAGGGCACATACAAGACCTAAAACTTTCCACGCTACATTCTGTCGAGCCATTTAAACCTCGAAATTACGTTAAAACATCAGTGGACAGGACATCTGCCTTGATACCGCGAATCGGCCCTTTTGTGAAGAGCGCCAACTATGATCACCCCAAATGCTCAGACAACAGCGCCACTGGAGAGCTGTTCAAGACGCACGGCCCAACGCTCATCTACATACCTACATGCCATGCTAAAAACTTCATCTGCACTCAAGTACGTGGTATCCAGAACAAGGGCGTTAGCGGCTGCTACCGTGGGAGATTGATCACGTTTAGCGTCGCGGCCGTCTCGTGCGACCATGTCCTCATAGACATCCTGGAAGGACGTCACCTCACCGCGCTGGAGGAGTTCTTTGGTGCGGCGCTTGGCGCGCTCTTCCATAGTCGCGGTTACAAATATTTTACAAGGTGCATCAGGGCATACCACAGTGCCAATATCCCGCCCATCAAGAATAGCGCCCTTTTTATCTTCAGGTGGATGAGCCGCAAAATTGCGTTGAAAATCAAGCAAAGCTTGACGCACCTTGGGATGAACAGCCACCTGTGAGGCTTGCGCAGCTACTTGTTCAGACCTCAGGGCGAGATTTGAAAAATCATTGATATCAACAAAGGCCGCGAGTTCTGCTGCCTCGTCCTCTTGCGATGGATTTAGACCCTTTTGCAGCATTTTCCAACCCACCCAACGATACAGTAGTCCGGTATCAAGCATGGCAAAGTCATAATGCCGTGCTAGACGATAAGAAAGGGTACCTTTTCCGCTAGCTGCCAGGCCATCAATTGCAATTACAAAGGACTTTTCGGGCATTTAAAAACCTCTTTCAAATTCACACTTTACGTGTGTCTTCTTCACTCAACTTAAAATTAGTGCTTTACACGTCCTAAAACCCATGGCAAGCCCAATGTGAGTATGACGAGATTTTCAAGCATAGCATAGGAGTTAATTCACAATGAAAGCCACATGGGGACAAAAACGATTTTGCAAAAAATGCGGCGCCCATTTCTACGATCTTCAAAAAGATCCTTTTACCTGTCCAAAGTGCGAAACAACAATGAGTCTTGCTGACTATCTCGCTAAATCACGCACCCTTGGCTCGGTATCTAAGCGTGAGCGCAAAAAAGTCGATAAAACTACCCGTGATAACGAGATGCCTATCTTGGATGATGAATTGGTTCATGACACCGATGTGTTGGTGGATGATGACATGTTGGAAGCCGACACCCTTGAAGAAGAGGATGTAGCCGATGTTCTGGAGCGCCCTAATGCGGAAGAAGAATAAGGTTTTAGCACTGACTTTCTTGAGCCTTGCTGCAGCCCCTATGGTGGGCGCAGCGCCTGCTGATGTGATTCACACGGGCAACAGCTGCAAAGCAGAAATTGCAGCCATTTGGGCCCAGCGTGATCAGGTTGCTTTGAACCAGCATAAAGATTTTTCCCTTGCTCTTGGCCAAGCCTCGGAGCAATGCGAGCAATTGAGGGACTTGGCTGAGAAAATCAAGCAGGCTGAGAGAAATATGGCTGATTATCAAGCTTCCCTCAGCAAGGCCCAAGGCATGCCTGGGTCAGCTGCGGGTGGTCCTACGGCTTACCCTTCTGTCACTCAAAGTGAGGCCGCGCTCACCACTGAGCCCATGCTGCAGGATCACTCTGGTGTTAGCAACGAAGCCCAGCTTTTAGGTGAAGCCCCCATGAGGCAAGATGCGGATAGCGGCAGTCTTTTTCCTAAAGGCCCCAACGACGGTAAAGTGCAGTATACAAAGCCAAAATGATTTATAGATTTTTTTGATTTATCGGCACGTAAGTGACTGTACTTCGTGAAAAATTCTTTATTATGCCCTATCTCACAAAAGCCTAGGGTTGCTCAATATCACCCCCAGGCTTTTTTATTCCATCACCGCCCGATGGACGCTGACGTTAAATCTTATTGACTCTTCATTTTTTTTACATCACACACAATTTTTCGCGCATTAGGATTTTTATTCTGGGCCAACAATTTCACAAATTCTTCTTTGTCGTGCTCACTAAATTTCGTCGCAACAAGACCATCGCAGATCTTACGAACGAAACCCACACCCTCATCACGCACAGGTTGGTTTTGCCTCATGATCCTCAGAAAATCTGCTGCAATTGCATAATCCGGCATGAGTCTAGCATTTGCATTCTGCCCCACCAGCATTATCAGAGCCCCTAAGAGTAATGTCCTCATTTGCCCCTCTCCCATTCTCATAATCATTAACGAGCATTGATTGGCTCTATTTTTATCCTACGCCTTAAGAATTAATGCGCGATTAACTCTATTTCTCATCCCCTACCCAAAACTTGGCACATAGCTTGCATTTGCTTTATAAAAAAATGAAGGGTTTTGACATGCACCGCGTAAAACTTTTTAGCCTCCTCGTAATGGCACTGCAGCTTCAAGGCTGCTTTAGTTGGACCAACCGCACCAGCGAAGGGATTGTGCGCGATGGATTTGCAAGGCGTTGGGAAGATCCTTACCAACCCCAAGCGCTCTATTGTTACCGCACCCTGGGGGATAATGATTGCTACGACCGCCCTTTGCCGCAACGAGAACAAAACCGGCTTGAGGCTGCCTATACACCAAAGGTGGACTTAAATTCTCCCCAACAACAGCGCAGCACGACAATTGCAGCAGATAACGTCATCAAGGTAGACCCCCTTAAACCCTGATCATAATCACGCAAGGCAAGCCGCTTGACATTATTCCATATCGTCATTATGAGTCACCTGGCATGGCTTGGATGAGTTTGGAGTTATAAAATGCGCCCCCTCATGATATTTGGTCTATTTTTCGGTGTGGTTTGCATCACCTTAGAATCCGTTGATGCAACATCTTTTAATGAAGACGAAAAAACCCAAGCTCGCAAACTTGCAGAGAGCGCACACCAACTGGGCCAGAGGAAAATCTACAAATTAGCCCCACAAGGAACAACACCCCGCGACATCGATGAAATCAGTGATGCACCACAACAAGAATTTACCAATTTATTCAGGCATGCAGGTATAAGTCATCAAAATGAAGGCGCGCATCTTCAAGCAGATGTTATCGACGCAATGCTGGCAGCTGAATCTTTGGTCTCTAACTTAAAAGAATTAGCAAAAGACGCTGCTCACCCCTTCTTCAAGTGGGGTTTTGAGCATAACCACGGAGCAATCCTCGAGACGTATTACCTTGAGCCTGACAGCGTTCGCAACATTTGCCTTAATCTAGCATTATTCATCGAGCAAACACCATGCACAGCCGGTGGTGAGAGTTCAATATCTTATGATGAAGCGAGCTCAATCACAAACACCCTAAGCCATTTGAATTGCATCCACTTTACGCGCATATACTCAGCCTTAAATCGCGCAAGAACCCATATTAAGTCCACCAAAGTACTTGAAATACATTGTAATCCCAGGGCTCAGTTTTGCGCCCAACAAACAGGGGACTATGTCATGGCTCTTGGTGATATGGAAAGCAAAATTATTTTTAAAAATTGTTTAGAGCTTATGCCAGAATTGCGATGGGTTATCCTAAGTGAAAGCCTAACTAAACATGTAGGGGCTGTTATGAGGGATGCGCTCAGTGAGCATTATGGACCCCATAAGATACGTTCGATCGCCCCTTATTGCGACAAAGTAAAGAGTCTCTTGACGCTAGCAAAATAAGCTGAATCTGGTTTTGCTGGGACCTTTGCTAGACAACAATAACCACCGCATAGTGCGCGGCAACAGTGCTATCAATGTTGATATGGCGCTTAGAGTGCGTGCCCCAATGCGGCCGTTACTTTTCGGGAAAGCTCAGCAGCTTTAGCTTTATCGGCCGCAGTATTGGCATGGGCATTCAGCCAATGCATGTACCATATGGTGCCCCCCAAATGTCCCGATTCGGCCAGTTCTCTTAAAAGATCACCGGCTTTTTGGGGATCACTAATCCCCGCTTCTCCAGCATTAAGGAAATGGGCAAATTCTTGCTTAGCATCCTTGTGGCCCATCATACTGGCACGCTCAAAGTAAGTATGGGCTCCTTGCATATCTTGGACCCCACCCAGCCCATTACGCAAATAATCAGCATAAAGATACATGGCTTCCACATGACCAGCTTCAGCCGCTTTTTGCAAGAGGGAGCGCGCTTGAGACAAATCTTGCGCAACCGCTAAGCCGCGGCGCAAAAGCTCGGCGTACTCAACCATAGCTTCAAGCTGACCTTGCTCGGCATCTTTTTGAATGGATGGAATTAAGTCTTTTAGCAGCAAGAGCGCAGCTTCAGGCTTTGGGTAAAGGCCCATGCCATCATGCATAGCGAGTGCATATTGAAACTTTGCAGGCCGGTAACCACCGTCTGCTGCTTTTTTTATAAGATTGATTGCGTTCACACGATCTTTGGGGCTGATTGGGTGACTCTGCAAATAACGTCCTTCCAGATGGGTCTGACGCAATTCTTTATGCGGCTCAGCCAGCCACTGGCTAAAACGTAGCGTTTCACCCTGGCGGCGCGCCAGGACATAGCGCCAAAAATTCCGGACCATTTTGGCCCTTGCACGCTCACTCACGCTTGCATTCTCGCGCTCACCACGTCCTAGAATATCAGCGCCCCCAATAAGCCGCTGGCGCTCAGCGACGTCTTCAATGCTGAGCTGTGTTTTACCGGCATTGATCCAGGTATCATAAAGAATCAAAGCCGTGGTGGTGCGTCCCTGCCCGGCACGGCAATGAAAGTGAATCCAGGTATGGGGTGTTGATTGTTCAAAAAGCGCCAAGAGTTGATCCACGTCCCTTGGCTCAGGCTCATCGTGATCGGCAATTGGTGCGCGCAAATAACGCATATGCGGATAGTGCCCGACCAGCTCCCCCTCACTCATGATTCCTTGCGGTTGCAATTTGATCGCCTCACCGCGTCTCATGGCACCATTGGTAAATTTGTTGACCAAAAGCACTTCAATCACTTTTTGCTGCTTGAGTTCTTCAAGCAACTGTTTTTCTTTGGCTTGCGCCTCGCGCCACGATACCCCCATAACATAGTGATTATTTTTGGCATACCAACTGACGGCCTGACCATCCACCATGCCATGGGGCTCTTCACGCAGATCAACAATAACCAGCTCTCGGTAAGCGATACCCTGTCTCTTGAGCTCGCCTTCAATCCATTTTAGACCGGCTGGGTTAAATTGTCCGCTGCCAGAAGCCCGCACATTCGCCAAACCCTCTACCTTCAAACCTTGTAAGGGCTTAAAATGGGGAAGAATACGAAAATTACGCGGAGCCTCGGTTTCAAGGCTCAGGGTATCAATAATTAAATGAGCATCGGGTTGGGTTTGTTTGCATCCAACCACCAGCACCATGAGAGATAGGGCTGTAACCATGGCATGTTTCCAAGAAGAATGCATGTTTGATCGAGCCCCATGACGCATTAGTCATCTCCCATTTTCAGCGCGGCTAGGAAAGCGCTTTGCGGGATCTCGACCTTACCAAATTGTCGCATCCGCTTTTTACCGGCTTTTTGCTTATCTAAGAGTTTACGCTTACGACTGATGTCACCGCCATAGCATTTTGCAAGGACGTCCTTGCGCAACGCGGAAATGGTCTCACGGGCGATGATCTTTCCACCAATAGCTGCTTGAACCGCGATCTTGAAAAGTTGCTGAGGAATCAGCTCTTTTAAGCGTTCGCATAAATGACGACCACGGCTTTCTGCGCGACCCCGGTGTACAACCAAGGATAAAGCATCCACTGGTTCAGCATTGACCAGGATGGAGAGCTTGACCAAATCACCTTCGCGGTATTCATCCATCTCATAGTCAAAGCTAGCATAGCCCCGGGAAATGGATTTCAGACGATCGTAAAAGTCAAAGACCACCTCGTTCAGCGGCAGGCGATAGACTACCATCACGCGGTTGCCCACATAGTTAAGGTCAATCTGCTCACCACGACGATCGGTGCACAGTTGTAGAATAGAGCCTAAGTACTCATCAGGCACGAAGATGGTGGCTTTAATCCATGGTTCTTCAATATGGTCAATATAGACCACATCGGGATAATCAGCAGGATTATGCAGTTCCATCATCTCGCCGTTTTTCTTGTGGATTTTATAAACCACGCTGGGTGCTGTAGTAATCAAATCCAGATCGTACTCGCGCTCAAGGCGCTCTTGAATAATCTCAAGGTGCAAAAGACCCAAAAAACCACACCTGAACCCAAAGCCCAATGCAGCTGAGGTCTCGGCCTCATAACTAAAGCTGGCATCATTCAGGCGAAGCTTAGCGAGGCTATCACGCAGCGACTCAAAGTCATCGGCATCCACAGGAAAAAGACCACAGAACACAACGGGAACCGAGGGCTTAAAGCCTGGCAATGGCTCTGGCGTTGGATTGCGATCATCGGTGATGGTATCACCAACATTACAGTCTGCTACCGATTTGATGCTGGCAGTGATAAAGCCCACTTCACCCGGGTAAAGGGCATCAACCGTGTGCTGCTTGGGCGTGAAATAACCCACGCGGTCCACTTGATAAGCTGCATTGGTCGACATAAAGCGGACACGCATACCTTTTTTCAAGACACCATCCCGCACGCGCACCAAGATAATTACACCAAGATACGGGTCATACCAGCTGTCAATCAGCATGGCTTTAAGGGTGGCGTCCTTATCGCCATCAGGCGCTGGCAGACGGTTAACAAGGGCTTCCAACACGTCCTCGATGCCAATACCACTCTTGGCAGACGCCAACACAGCATCAGAGGTATCGAGACCAATCACATCCTCAATTTGCTGTTTAACGCGATCTGGCTCGGCCGCGGGCAAGTCAATCTTATTGAGAACTGGAATAATTTCATGATTGTTCTCAATGGCTTGATAGACGTTTGCCAGGGTCTGCGCTTCCACACCTTGCGAGGCATCCACCACCAAAAGCGACCCCTCGCACGCAGCAAGCGACCGACTGACTTCATAGGCAAAGTCAACGTGACCTGGCGTATCCATCAAGTTTAGCTGATAGGTCTTGCCATCCTTCGCTTTATAGTGCAGTCGCACTGTCTGCGCCTTAATGGTGATACCGCGTTCACGCTCGATATCCATCGAATCCAGCACTTGATCGTGGAACTCACGGTCTTCAATACCACCGCAATACTGAATTAAACGGTCAGCCAGCGTCGACTTACCATGATCGATATGGGCGATGATGGCGAAATTACGGATATGATCTTGTTTCATGAACGTAGCTCCGCACCCGCGTTGGTTTTAAGGGCAGTGAGGACTTTTGCAGTCACGTCTTGTATCTCCTGATCAGTCAAGGTCCGGTCTTTAGGCTCGAGCTTAAAGTTAATGGCAACTGACTTCATACCCGCCGGCACACCAGAACCCTTATACACATCAAAAATTGAAATATCTGTTATCAAAGCAGGCTCTGCCTTGCGCACCGCAGTGATTAGCTGTTGGGCCGGCACGTCATCGGCCACCACTAAAGCCAAATCACGGCTCACCGGTTGATAAGCTGACAAGGTGAGTGCTGATTTCTTCGCACCTGCCTTGGGTGCAGGAATAGCCTCAACCATCACTTCAAAAGCAACTACTGGCCCATCAAGGCCCAAGAACTCAACGGTCTTGGGATGGATTTCACCAAAGTAAGCCAACACGACCTTTGGACCCAGCTTGATAGCGCCACAACGGCCTGGGTGGTACCAGGAAGGGGCCTTGGCCTCAATTTGCACTTGGCTCACGTCAAAGCCCATCGCAGCAATAGCGGTAAGAGCATCGGCTTTGGCATCAAATACGTCCAGCGCGCGGGAACCTTGCGCCCAATGGCGGGAAACCTGTTCACCTTGACGGGCACCTGCCACAACCAGACTTTGTTTTTGCGCGAATGCCTCACCATAAGCATGCCCCACCTCAAAGAGCGCACGCCCAGGAATGCCACGATCGGCATTGCGTTGCAGTGCTTGCAGCAAGTTCGGTATCAGCGTGGGGCGCATCACCGCCAAATCAGCACTGATCGGGTTTTGGAGAGTTAGTGACGATTCACCACCACCGAAATACTCCGCCACATGGGGTGCCAAAAATGACCACGTAAGTGCTTCATGTAAGCCCCGTGCGGCCAATGCTCTGCGCGCCGCTGCCAAGCGCTCATAAGTCAAACGCGTGGTAACGTTTTCAACTTTAAGCTCTTCAGGGGTGACCTTAGGCATCTCAGCCACAGGCACGCTATCATACCCCTGGGTACGAAGCACCTCTTCAACCAGATCAGCTGATCCCTCAATATCATTGCGCCATGAAGGCACAGTAACCGTACGCGTCTCTCCTGATCCGGTGACTTGAAAGCCTAAAGCCTCAAGTTGCCCGGTTATCACACGATCATTCACTTCGAGACCACCGAGGCTTTTGACACGGTTAAGAGGAAATTCAATGGTGCGACGTGTTGTGGGCTCGGATCCTGCACTAACCACCTCACTCGCCTCGCCGCCGCAAATTTGCATGATAAGATCGGTCGCCATATCAAGGCAGGGTCTCACCATTGCTGGATCGACCCCGCGCTCAAAGCGCGCACGTGAGTCTGAATGAATACCGAGTTGGCGCCCCGTCTCAGCGGTGCGAATAGAAGCAAAGAGTGCAGATTCCAAGAAAACATCAGTTGTTTCCAGGGTACATCCTGTGCCCTCACCGACCATAATGCCCGCAATGGATTGAGCACCGCCTTCATCAGCCACCACCGTCATGGACGCGTTAAGAGTATACGTCTTGCCATCAAGGGCAAGCAGCTCCTCACCATCACGCGCCAAACGCACAGTGAGGTGACCTAAGAGCTTACTGAGATCGAACACATGCATGGGACGGCCCACGTCATAAGTCATCCAGTTGGTGATATCGACCAAGGCTGAAATAGGACGAAGACCAATAGCCTTAAGGCGACGCTGCAACCACTCAGGGCTTGGCTGATTTTTAACGCCGCGAATGACGCGCCCCACAAAGAAAGGGCACGCATCTTGTGCATGATCAGGAAGATCAATGGTGACCTTCGTTGGACTTGAAGAGCTCTCTTTTACGGTAGGAATCTTCATAGGCTTCAATGAGCCTATTTGGGTTGCAGCCAAGTCCCGGGCAAGGCCACGCACGCCAAGACAATCTCCGCGGTTCGGGGTGATTTCCACGTCCAGGATAGGATCATCTAGGCCTGCCCAAGGCGCAAATTCAGCCCCTATTGGCGCATCGAGTGGAAGTTCAATGATACCTTCTGAATCCTCAGCAAGACCTAACTCGGCAGCCGAGCACAACATACCTTGGCTTTGCACGCCGCGAATTTCAGAGAGCTTCAACGTGATTCCGTTGGCGGGTATGGTCATGCCCGGTAGAGCTAGCACTACCCGCAGACCCGCACGTGCATTGGGAGCCCCACACACAATTTGCAGCTCTTCAGCACCTGTATTCACACGGCATACTCTCAAGCGATCGGCATTGGGGTGCTGTTCAGCCGAGATGATTTCTGCAATCTTAAAGCCCTTGAGCGCCTCACCAGGAAAAGTAAGGGAATCAACCACTAAACCAAGGGATGACAGTTTATCCGCAAGGGTTTGCACATCGGCAGAAGTCTCAAGGTGTTCTAACAGCCACGAGTAGGTGATTTTCATCGTCCAGCTCCTCGCAAGAAGGCGCGCTCAGCATTCACACCATAATGGCGTAACCAGCGCAAATCAGATTCGTAAAATGCCCGCAAATCAGCAATTTCGTACTTCAGCATGGTAATACGCTCAATACCCATTCCAAAGGCAAAGCCTTGGTAAACGTCAGGATCAATTCCGCAATTACGCAAAACATTGGGATGCACCATGCCACAGCCCAGGATTTCCAGCCAATCACCCCCCGCTCCCAGCTGCAGCTTGCCCTCTTTGCGTGCGCACCCAATATCTACCTCTGCTGAGGGTTCGGTAAAAGGGAAGTAACCTGGGCGAAAACGCACGGGCAGGTCAGGACGCTCAAAAAAGCGACGACAAAATTCAATAATGCACCCTTTTAACTGTCCAAAATTCACCGCTTTATCGACATAAAGACCTTCAATTTGATGGAAGGTGGGCGTATGAGTTTGGTCATAGTCTGAGCGATACACCCGTCCCGGCGCAATGATGCGCAAGGGAGGCTGATGCTGCATCATAGAGCGAATCTGTACCGGCGAAGTATGGGTGCGCAACACCCGTGGCTCGTCCCCTGCATTAACCGGGGGAAGATAGAACGTATCTTGTTCCTGGCGCGCAGGGTGTGATGCTGGAATATTAAGAGCGGTAAAGTTATGAAAATCATCCTCAATATCAGGCCCCTCAGCCACCACAAAGCCCATGTCCGCGAAGATTTGAATGACTTGGTCCATCACGTCATTCAGGATATGAATGCGGCCCTCAGGGCTTGGGCGCACAGGTAGCGTGACATCCACCCGCTCGGCCTCGAGACGCGCCTCAAGCGCCGCCTCGGCAAGCACGGTTTTGCGCGACTCAAGCGCACTGCTAATAGCATCCCTGACCTTGTTGAGTATCTCGCCAGCTGTTTTGCGGGCTTCAGGGTCCATAGCCCCAAGACCCCGCATGCGCTGAGAAATCTCCCCCTGTTTGCCCAACATCTCTACGCGCAGTGCTTCAACTGCTCTCAGGTCTTGCGCCCCCTCAATCGCTTCCAGGGCTTTTTGCTGCAGTGCATTTAAATCTTGCATCGCTATCCTCAATATTAGGATCACCAAAAACAAAGAGCCGCATTATGCGGCTCTTTATAAACTTCTCTACTTCTTTGTGATTTTAAGAAGTTGATCTGATTTTATGCTTTACCGAGAGCCGCACCCGCCTTGTCAACGATGGTCTTAAATGCCTCGGGCTGATGCATAGCAAGATCAGCCAAAACCTTACGGTCGACAATGATGCCAGCCTTATTGAGACCATTGATGAATTGGGAATAGGTCACGCCATATTGACGCACACCCGCGTTGATACGCTGAATCCACAAACCGCGGAAATCGCGCTTCTTAACGCGGCGGTCGCGATATGCATAGCGCAGAGCCTTCTCGACCTTACCTAATGCTACGCGATAGCAGTTATTTGAACGACCACGGTAGCCAGAGGCTAGCTTGATAACTTTTTTATGACGGGCGTGGGAAGTCACACCTCTCTTAACACGTGCCATGGCACTAACTCCTTAACTTTAAACGCTTAACGGCTGTAGGGCATAAAATGACGCAAGATCGTGGCATCTGACTCACTCATAATGGTCGTGCCGCGCGCATTGCGCTTCATTTTTTGCGTCCGCTTGATCATGCCGTGGCGTTTACCAGCCTGGCCCATGACAATCTTACCGGTGGCGGTAATTTTGAACCGCTTCTTCACACTGCTTTTGGTTTTCAATTTGGGCATTTTAAACCTCATTAAATGATGAACAAAAATAACTCGTGGATTAGGCATGCCCAAGGTCAAACCTTATCGCCACGCCACGAGAGATAACCCTGATCTATTATCAGGCAGGCCCACAAAATGCAAGCCTGATCTGCTCATGGAGAGGATAATTTCCTCCCTTTTTTATGAACAAGGCAAAAGCTTTTTATAAAAGTGAGCTTAAAGAGGCGAAACGCCCCTCACCTTTAGGCTTTACCCTGGTAGATCTTCACCAGGTTATCCAGCATATTCATCGCCTCGTCCCAGGGGCGTTGGAAGCAGTTACGCCCAATAATGGAGCCATTCCCTCCGCCATCGCGAATGGCACGCGCCTCGGTGTAGACACCTTCCACATCCTTGGTCTCACCGCCTGAAAACACAACTAACCTGCGCCCGTTAAAGCAGCTTTGGGTCACATGACGCACCCGGGCTTCCAGCGTACTAATGTCAACTTTATTTGCAATGTAGGCTTTCTTGGCTGCGTCCTGTTCTAGATGCTCTGACGGCAGCTTCACCTTGATAATATGCGCCCCAAGGAGTGCGGCCATGTGCGCGCCATAGGCAACGACGTCAATAGCGGTCTCGCCTGCCTTGGACATATTGCCCCGCGGATAAGACCAAATGACGGTCGCAAGCCCACAGGCCTTTGCAGCGGCGGAAAGCTCGCGAATTTCTTCATACATTTCAAAGGTATGGTCTGAGCCTGGATAGATGGTAAAACCAATAGCACTACAGCCTAAGCGCAGCGCGTCCTCGATCGAGGCTGTCACCGCCTGATCAGCCTCAAGGGCATCACCTGTGGAGCGCATCAAGGAATTCGAGCTATTCATTTTCAAAATTAACGGCATCGCACCTGCAAAAGTATCTGCCCCGGCCTCAAGCCAACCAAGCGGAGCTGCATACGCAGAAAGACCTGCGTCAATCGCAAGATTATAGTGATAATGGGGATCGTAGGCATCCGGGTTACCCGCAAAGCAACGCCCTGGCCCATGCTCGAAACCCTGGTCAACAGGCAAAATGATCATCTTGCCGGTATTACCCAAACGCCCATGGGTTAACAGCCTTGCAATGTTTGTCTTAACACCAGGGTTATCGCTTTCATAATACGAGAGAATTTTGCGAACACGTTGGCTAATGCGCATGTGGCCTGTCCTTTTTCAGAGATCATCTTAATCTAGAACTCTAAAGTATCCCAGGAATCCTGCACACGCAAGAAAGAGCTCTTAGCCCTTTAAGAAATGAGACTCGGGCTGAGGGGATGTTTGATAAATCACCTTCAAACTTTTCTTGATTGCCGAAGCAACGGTTTCAAGACACCCCAAATCTAGTGAAACTTGTTGCACATTAGGTAAATGCTGGAACAAGGATTGTAGCTGCGCGCAATCTGTATCCGCGGATCTAAATTTTTGATGAAAACCTCCCCTCCATTCAAAATGCACACTGATAATTTTTGTCGCCTTAAAAGGATCGGATCTGAGATAAGCAGAAACGGGTTCTAAATTTATTGCACCAGACGGTGATTTTTTTGCGTCACTTACGAATTGAGTTTCATTGAAGAACTGACTTAGATCAACCTTCAAATCAAGGAGCACCCCCTCCACGCCTCCTTTGACCTTCCAGCAAGATGCCTCTCGATCCCACATGGGAAAAGCTGACATGGAAACGCCCTTGGGCGTATAGTCAGGATCACGCTTGATCGTATAGGTACGCAGCTGATTATCACTAGTTTCTTGGGCAATTTCTATTTGGATAGGGGTAGCATTTACATAAGAGGTTCTAAAAAATACAAAACAAATGACAAAAGTGATTGCACACGCATATGAGGTTTTTATGAAGCTTAGTGAGTTCAGAGACACCTCCTGCCTTTTGGTATGGCATGGCTCAAAATATTTCCTGCATCACATTTCCTTTTAAGATAAATAGATTAATGATGATTTAAACAAATATCCCCCTTTATCTTCATAAAGAGGGATATCTAGCGGTCTCAGAAATCAATTAGTCTTTTTTATCAGCATCCGTTGAGGGCAAAAAGCGCATGATGGCTGAGCTCAGGGATATGGCGGCTCTCTCACCGTACCATTCCTGGGTTGCCTCACGCAGAATATTGGTTAAATCGAGCGGCAGGCTCTTCCTGAATACAATCCACCGCAAATGAGGGAAATGCGATAACACTTGCTTGAATGCATGTTTATCACTCTCGTCAAGGGTTAAAACCTTTTCCTTTAATTCACCCCACTCCAGAAACAATGATGTGGTAGCAGGAAGTAATTTTTTTAATTCGTTATCACTCTCACGTGCCTGAAGTTTTTTTGCTAATCCCGAAAAATTAAGCTGAAGAAAATAGCGCTGTTCTTCATCCCTTTGATGAGAGCGTTTGAGCTCTTTTGTCATAGTGTAAACTGTCTGCACTTCGGTCGTGTCCATATCTTCACTGCGAGCCTCAATACCTCGTGACGAAATGAAGCACCATTTTAGAACGGTCTTATCCTTTTGAAAATTCTGCGTGTGTTCATGAATTTTATCCAATGCCTCTTTGAACGAACTCAATCTT
>CAYRKI010000008.1:45353-50988 GCA_964424815.1 uncultured Thiotrichales bacterium
GGTCTGTTTATCGAATTCACACAAAGAAGGGCCAGCAGAAGGGTAATCGTCTAAAACAATGGTATTGAAAGGCTCGATCAACGCCCGCAATTCGGCAGCACGTCCATCACCAACCATCCAAACATCTTCCATCCCAAGCTTGGTGTTTTTGTTTACCACCATGGGCTGGTCGGATAAGTCTGAATTAATTTTTTCTGATGTGGCAAAGGACGCGTTAGCGGTTACAACAGGCAAAGCAGTCAGCATTGCCAGAATAAATCTAGCAGTTTTATAACGCATAAACATGTCATTAATCCTTTGTTCAATTTGAAATTTGAGCGACATCGTGGACACCAACTCAGGAATAATGAGTAAGTCTAATACCCAAAAGTTTAAACCCATTTTGGCAATAAACCACTGCGTTCGAAACTTATTGGCAATTAAATGATGAGACCTGAGAGGATGGAGAATGGCAGATTTGTTCGCATATTTGTGGGCAAACAGGCAGCGGCATTTAAAGGATAACATCATTAAGATAGCGCAAGAGGACTCCTCAAAAAGATAAAAAACAAAGGGGCCCGAAGGCCCCTTTTAGATGGAAATCTAGCGTTTCGACTAGAATGTGTAAACCATACCAGCGCGAGCGGTCCAAGATGAAACCTTATGACGGCCGGAACGGATTTCCTTGCCCTCATAGCGAGACTTAGAGCGACCACCGCGGAACTCTTGCCACTCGTAGCCAGCCACCAGCTGTACTTGACGCAGCAATTGATAACCGTATTGGCCTGCAAATGTCATGCCATGACCTTCAGATCGCTTCAAGCGAACCTTACCAACCTTGCCGCTATGCGCAACGTAGGTGTAGTGACCACGGAAGCCAAGGGCATGACGTTGATCCAAGTTTACACCAAGACCAAGACCTGCCGTTGGACCATACCAGTTCATGCGATAGCGCACGTTGGTGGAAAGAGGATCTTTGCCGGTTACGCCATGACGATGGGCCTTGTTTTTGTTCATTTGAACGTTGATGCGCTCAAAGTTGTAGCCAATCAATGGGCGAACCATGATATGGGAAATTTCTTTGTTGATCAGAGGCATTAAGTTGTAGCCAACTGCAACAGAAGCTGTGTTGTGGAAAGAACCATCGGTCTCACCATGGGCACGACCACGTTGTGCACCTGTACGGCTGTTGTACAGGCGATAGCGGCTATGGCCATGCTCAACGAAACCGAGTGATCCACGACCCTCTAGGTACAGTCCATCGTAGTATGTTGCACTCAATGTACCGGTTGCACGAAATACATCCAGGTGCTTACCACGGAACATCAACGCATGGTTAACGTCTTTTTTAACGGTCTTTGGCTTTTTAACATGAATGTTTGTCTGGCCATAACCACCTGTCAGGCCGCCACGGAAAACCCAACCAGCGGTATCCTTACCCCACTTGGTTTTATCTGTTTCGAAAGCAGCATGGGCAACACCGGCGCTGAATACAGCTGTGGTCAATGCGATGACTGGAATAAACTTAGTCAAGGTATCCTCCTGAAGTTGGACGCAGTAAATCGATAATCTACCCTGCATTTTAGATAACATTCGATTAAATGCGCCTCAACCCAAGCTCTAAAGTTTGACCAGGCATTTTCGCTTATGTGACATTTGCGCAACGCAATACATCTGTTTAATGAGCCGTTACCCCATCCACATGAATAGCGGCCAAACCCTGTGCAAGTCGACGTTTGTTAAGAATAACAACCAGCTGCCAAGGCTCCATGGGACCCCTTGAAGTCAAATACCTCATCTTACCTGCTCGATGCGTTTCATGGACATTAAAACCATGCATACGGAGCTCTGCAATAACCCTTGGCAAAGACCAGAGCTCTTCTTCTAATTTGGCCACCCTTACAGCGATAACTTTCTGACTCAGATCATCATGCAACAAGGGTAACTTGTGACTTGCCACATCTGGAGAAGAGAGAGGATGGTCCATGAACTTCTCAGAGGACTTTCGAAGATGAGCCCCAGGCTCACCATGAATTGTCTTCGCCACTGCTAAAAAACGCTGCGCTTGGATGCCTCTCATTTTTTTACCACCCGGCTTTGCCCCTGGTGCATAAAGGCCCATGGGACGAATCCCAAAACGGCAAAGAGCTTTATTGACTGCAGTAGGCGTGCGCCCAACCGACAAAGCAAGGATGCGCAATGGAGCGCCCATTTGGTAACCCACCTCCAATCGGGCAAGTTCATCTGCTGTCCAGCTCGCTTTTTTCCCTTTAGATTCAACTTTTTCGATAAAATCTGCCATTCTTTAACCCACCCTGTTCAAATTATTAACAAGAAAATTGCCTGCAATTTATTTTATTATTGCTTGTCATGCGGAATACGCATATACGGTATACCGTCATGTTATGACAAGGTTGTGAAACATCTATGGGATAAATGTCAAGTTTTTGATTGTCAGATTTTGCCCATTGGTGTATTCAAGACCTGTCTGATAGCGTATCAATGAATATAGAAATGGATTCTTAAAAATTTTTTTGTGAGGCAAAATAATGACCGTTGCTAATAAGTTTACAGGGGAAGTTCAAGCGGGAAATTTTGGTCATGAAGGCAGCTCTCAAGGCTCCATGGCGACTACAGCAACTCCAGCTAACGATACCCACCGTCCTATGTTTGATGGCAATCTAGCTATCTCAACTCAGCCACAAAACGTGATTAACCGCGTTTTGGCTAGAAAGCGTAAAAAAAGTCGCCATCCATTGCGCGAACTTCGTTTACAGCGTGGCTTTACCCTCGAGGAGTTGGCTGGACTAACAGAACTTTCGCCATCGTATTTATCACGCCTTGAAAGTGGCACCCGACGCCTCAATGCTGATATCTTGCAGCGTTTGGCAGATATTCTTGCCTGCCATCCTGGTGATTTGTTACCAACCGAGAGCAATATTGCAAAGTTCTCTTCCGGTTACGCACAAACTGCTTCAACCGAATCACTAGGCTCTGCCCGTTACCAAGCTCAGGATCTGCCGTTTTATCGCCTGCAGGCAGCACCTGGCCAACCTTTTAAAGCCATGGATGCAAGCCCCTCTGAATGGGTGATGCGCCCCCACGAGCTTCAGGGCGTTGCAGGAGCAATCTCCTTTACATTATCTGAGAGCGTTAACAATGCACGTTTTCGCGCAGGTGACCGCGTATATGCGCACCCTTCTCGCCCATTGTCACCAAGCTGCTCTATCCTTGCGATCACCACAGATAATCAAGCCATCGTAGGTGAATTCATTCGCTGGAATCCAGCAAGCGATGCCAACGGCAGCGTGCTTGTCATTCGCACACCCGAGACTGGTGAGGCCGAAAATCTGATTTCTCAAGACAAATTGAAGGGCGTGTTCCGCATCGTAGGCTTCATGGAAGCTGCATAACCTCCAATTAATCTAATATCCTCTGAGCCCAGGTCATACGACCTGGGCTTTTTGTTGTGTACACACTTTGAGTTATCAGCCCAACGTTTCTCCAGTCTATATGCGGTCTGTGGTCGAATCTTCAAATGAAAAAATCATACGATTGCAGCACTGCACATTCTCTATTCTTGACAATAATTTCACTTTATTCTCCTGGATAATCTGTGTTTATTCAGGGTCTTCACGGCTTCAGTGTGACTTGATTGCAATAGTGTCATAAATTGTAAGTAGCACTGCAGTTGCCCCCTTTACCTTAAATCTTATTTTACTTAACAGGAGATAAGATCTTGACGTAATACTGGGCAAGAAAGTGACCATTTTGGTTGAGGCAAATTTTAGAAACCGTCGGCCTTTTGCGACCGTTCATGCTGATCGCAGCAAAGAGGAAAAGATTGGTGAGGGTTTATCACGTCCAGATCTGCAAGAGCTGCTGAAGCTCTCGCCCACCTTTTCAGATTTTGTCGAGCTGTTTACGCTACCTGCTTCGGGCGACTCTCCAAGTAAAACAAGCAGGAGTAAGCGTAGCTGAGGCTTTCTGGCGTTTTTAGTTGGCCCTAACTCGCCAGAAATAAGGAAAGGGGGACGTAATGTCCCCCTTTTGCTTTATGACGCAGGTGATCTCTTGCCACTTATTTCCTCGTCTATTGATCCAAACTTTCAGCATACAAGCTTCCTCGACTTGTCAGTTATAGATCGGCTATTAATCTAGCTCTTGAAGCCGCGTGGGCATAGCCGTTTACCCCCCTTGCCTGGGGAAAACTTCACAGGCACACTAAAAGTCATACAAAAAAGAAGAAACAGAATTCACATGCACCAACTTGCAATCATCACTGGGGGGAGTCGCGGCATTGGCCTTTCCTCGGCCAAACTATTTACCGAACAAGGCTGGGATGTTATCTCCATTGCCCGCACCCCCTGCCCTTTAAATCAGGTCATCTCGCTCATAAGTGATTTAACACAAGCAAATTTTTTGAACGAACTGCAACCCAAGCTTGAGCCTTATCTTGTTGGCAAGCCACGAGTAGCCTTGGTTCATAACGCGGGTCTAACAACTTTTGATTCGGCTATTGCCCATGATCGAACCGAACTTACACGTCTGCTTGAGGTCAATATTTTTTCCCCTCTCGCTCTCAATTCTTTGATAGTGCCGTTGATGGGCGCAGATTCCTCTATTATATATATCGGCTCCATGCTTTCATCAGAGTCTGTGCCAGGCTCCGCCTCGTATACCATTGCAAAACATGCCATGGTCGGCGCGATGCGCGCCACATGCCAAGATTTGTGGAGTCACCCCCATATTCACACCTGCTGCATTTGCCCCCGTAATGTGGAAACAGATATGCTGAATGAAGTCTTCAAGGACCATGCGATGCTGGAAGAGCAAAAGCAGCGCGTTTCTAGACAACGGCTAATCAAACCCGAAGAACTTGCCGATCTTATTTATCACTGCAGCCAAACTCCTATTATCAATGGCTCGGTCATCGACGCCCACATGGGAACTCTTGCTTTTAGGCCAAGCTGAGAGCCATTCCACATGTGTATTCACTATAAATTGTTCCAGGTCATGAATGACTGAACGGTCCGAAAAAGCTCTCGGCCCCACCTGATCGCCAACCATCGGGGGAGCCCTCCAAACTACCATTTTGGAAATATCAGACCTTTTTGGACGCAACTTTGTGCCAGAAAAGACCGTGATTAAACCTGCAGTATTTACCTCCCATCCCTCAGGCTCAGCCGTTTATGCTCGATAATCATCACTGCCGTGATAACTATCTTCACATTCAATCAATGCGACGTAAGTGAGTTAGAGATTAAGCGCATTTCGACATGGATAACTTAATCCTAATGAGAGATCTTTTAGGATTAAACAGGTACGGTGGGATATACTCCGCCCATTTCCGATTGATGATATCAAGTTCACATCATAGGAAACAACGAATCCAAACCGTGACTTAGCGAAGAAAGCACCGCTATGAATGAGTTCTTGTTAGGAAAGCCAACTCTAGGATACTTACCCTCTACTTTACAGATTCAATTCCACCATATTTTCAGGCGTTTCCCATAGACGCAGGCGCACCAATTTTGCACCTTTGAGTCCCTCTTCTAGCCGCCGCCAGAAAGCTCGGCTCAAGTTTTCTGCTGTTGGATTAACTCCATTTAAGAACGGGACATCATGATTCAGGTGAAAATGATCAACATGATCA
>CAYRKI010000008.1:51001-58692 GCA_964424815.1 uncultured Thiotrichales bacterium
GAATGCGTTCTTTAATCAAGGTTTGCAGGTCTAATAAATTGATGACCATGCCCGTTTCTGGATCAACCACACCCTCAACAGTCACTTCCAAGACGTAATTATGGCCATGGCCATTATCCCGCGCACACTTCCCATAAAGATGCTCATTCCATGCAACGTCCTTGTCATGGTTGTACAAGCGATGAGCGGCGCAAAACATATCTTTTCTGACCAACCTGACCTTTGGTGAAGCGTACTGCATAGGCGTTGCCCCTTCTTAGCGCTGGCGCATCATCATGTCGTAAAAGCGCCGCTCAAGGTCGGTGCGCTGCTTGAAAATGCCCGTGGTCACGATCGTTGCTGTAAGCGGGTCATACTTTTCCACGCCCCGCATCATCATGCACATGTGGCGCGCTTCAATCATCACGGCAGTGCCTGTCGCTCCGGTAATGCGGTCAATGCATTCGGCAATCTGCTTGGTGAGCTGCTCTTGCACCTGCAACCGTCTGGCAAACACATCCACAATCCGGGCAAACTTAGAGAGTCCAAGGATTTTTCCATCGGGGATATAAGCCACGTGTGCCTTGCCATAGAAGGGTAGTAAATGGTGCTCGCACAGAGAATAGAACTCTATGTCGCGCACCAACACCATTTCGTTATTATCCGATGGAAATAGAGCTTCGTTAACAATTTCGTCGATGTCTTGACGATATCCCTCGGTTAAAAACTCAAACGCTTTTGCTGCTCGCTCCGGTGTCTCAGCAAGTCCTGGTCGATTGACATCTTCACCAATAGCGGTAAGCATTTGCTCGTAATAATCTCGCAGCATGTGATCCTCTTTTTTGTTCTTATTCTCAGAGTATCAGAGCAACCTTAAAATTCGATAAATGACCTGGATTCACTTGAGAAGCAGGCGAAAATAAATATAAATAAAAAAATAAAATAAATGAAAAAATAGATATAATATTTTAATTGAAACGTAATATAAAAAAAATTAAATATAATTATTCATATAAATAACAATAAAAATTTAAACTATTGAAAAATTACTACAAATCCTGACTCTCATCATCACCTATAGAATCGGATGATTCTTTTAAAATTCCCTTTTCCTTTTTGAATCCAGAATTCGACAAAAACCGCAGGCGATCAAATTCTATGTGCAGTTGTGGATTGATGATTTCCAACTTTTTGAACTCTTCAAAGCTGATGGGAGTGCGCATGATGTCTATGTGCGTTAAACATGAACAGGAATGAATAATTTTCCTCACATCATCAAAAGATGCATTTGTATACGCCAAATACAAATCTTTTAGGCTTTGCAAAAAAGTTATACCGGCATAATCTTCTGGTTTACTAAGCGTAAACGCTTCTAGATTTAACACCTCCAAATGGTTTTTTAGCGGAGATTGAATCAGTTGATTAAAGTCATCACTAGTCATTGAGGTATCTGATAGATCAAGATAAAAGACGCATCCCATAAGCGGTAAAAGTTCATCTAAAGTCGTTGTCATCAAGCGTGCAAGCTTCAATTTCACCCGTTGGCCATGGGCATTCGCATAAGATAAATTCGCTTTAACATCCCTCATTTCATCTTGATTTGCACCATCATAAAGCACCAGTTCTTGGTCGTAACTTCGATGAGCTGAAGAAGAGTTCGCCCCGTGCATGTGCGCATTGTCATCACTTTGCGGTGTTGCAAACGCGCATCCGTGAAAAACAGCAATAAAAGCAAGTAACCGTAATATCTTGGCCCCCTTCCATGATTGAACACTTTTTTCTCTATAACTGAACATCACGCTAAACTCCCTATATTCAAAGAATAGGCAATTACTGCGCCCCTTTAAGTTTGGCGATGGAAGTCTCGGCCTGCTGCATGAGTTGTTTCGTGCGCGCTAATTGCTCCTGCAGTGCTTTTCGATCATGACTCACGACTTCCATCTCGGGACTTGTGAGAATATCAAACGGGGCCTTCAGAGGACTTTTATTCATTAAACTGCCGTATCGTCCTGCTAGTTCCTTAAGCTGCTTCTTTTTTCCCCCATGATCATACGCAACAGCTAAGTTCAAAATCAGATCAGGGGTGAGTGCGTTGTTCTTTTCACGCAAGGCGATCAACTTTTCCAGTGTATCGGCCGCCTGGTCCCACTTTTTCTCACGCCAAAACAAATTAAGCTGCAAATTAAGGCTTTCTTCAGAACCATCTTCTTTTAATGTCGCTGCTGCTTGGGCAAAGTCACCTTCAGCCTCTCTCGCTTGGGCCACGGCCAAACGGCGCTGGCTTTGTAAAGCTGTATCTTGCGGGGTTAAAGCTAAAGCTTGATCGTAGAGACTAATCGCTTTATCAAAGTTTTTTTGCAGTACATAAAGGTTTGCCAATCGCTGCAGGGCTTGAGCCTGAGTTTCTGACTCACTGCGACTATTAGAGAGAGCCCGCTCTAGATACATTTGCGCTTTTTCAAGCACGCCTAGCTCGGCATATTTATCTGCCGCCAGAAACGCAACGGCAACGCCGTCTTGCCCTTCTTGAGGCATCAAGTCGTCAAATTCAGAGATGAACTTCACAAAGCTTACAGGATCCAAATGGGGATTATTTTTTAAATGATCAACAATGGTTTTTTGCGCCGAGTGTCTAGCTTTTGTCTGCGCATCGGTATCATCAAAATAAGTGATAAGCTGTCTGAGTAAACGCAGCGCTGATGATGGGTCTTTCTTTTGCAAATAGAGGTCTGCAAGGCGCTGTAAAACCCGGCTCTCAAGCTTATTCCCCCGCCAATCATAACGCACCCCTTCAAGCTTGCGTATTTCGGCATCAGCATCTAAGGGACGTAGCTGTGTATCCGCCAATGTTGCTTCAACGCGCACAGCAGGGGTAGTGCTTTGCAGCGCCCTATCCAAAAGGGCTTGCCCCTCTACTTTGCGATCATTTTGATATTCCAACAGCGCACGGCGCAAAATAAGCTCTTCACGCTCATGTTCTGTTGCTAACTTTTGATCATACATGTCCAGGAAGACATGGCCAGGGGCACGAGCTTGTGTTGCCCCTCTTAAGGTTTGGCGTGAAATTTCATTACGCAATAACGAGGGAAGCTTTTGGAGAAGATAGAGGTTCTCCATAATAACAGGAATGCCTGCACTCAGACCCTCTTTCTGCAATAAAATGTAACCCTGCCACAAGCGAATCTCAGGTTCATTTTGTAGAATCGGTAGTTGGGAAAGTGCCCACGCTTCATCAGTGCGGTGAGCCAGCGCTAGGGCAATCGTTCGTGCAGCAGCAAACTCAGCTGTTGCCATAATGCTGGGGTTTTGACGCGCCGCAAGATTAAGCTCTCCCATGGCTTCAGATGTTCGCATATTGGCAAGATAGAAGCGCGCTAAACGTAACCGCCCTTTGATATGTTTTTGAGCCTGAACCTGCAGTGCGCGCTCGATTTCAAAATATTTATCCTTTTCATTTCCCCATTTCTCAAGTTTTACGAGCTGTGGAATCGAGGCGGGTTGTCTTTTGGGATCGCGCTCAAGTTTAGTCGCGATATTCAACGGAGCATCCGCCTGAATAAAAACTGCCTCTTTGCCCGTGGTAACATTAAGACCATCCCGCTTTGAAATAATTGCGTAACCACGATAGGTTTTCAGAGTTTCATAATCAGGTGTATGCGTACTCTCACCCGCCATATCGAGTGGGGTCGGAACGACGAAAAGCGTCGTGTGTGTCACCTCATCTTGAAGCTTCACAGACTGGGCCAATTCAGGGCCCTTAAGCCATGCATATCCCTGCCCTTCTGGGTCATACTGCGGTTTTACAAGCTCTCGGGCAACGGACGGAAAATAAGCATTTTTTTGCAGTGCAAGGGTCCAACCTCTGTCACCTTTTTCCATGTAAAATCCGGTATTTTCAGATGCTTCTAGGACCACAGCCAAAGCATTATCAGCCGTGACGACCGCCACATGCTTGATAAGTTTTGTTGGGCCCTGAGGTATGTCTTTGGTATCTAATTTTCCCGGCCGATCAAACACCAGCCAGATACGGCCGCCATAGTTAAAAAGGGCAGCATGAACGTTTTGGCGCCATGGAAAAGTAATCTCCACGGACGTATCATCCCTGTCCTCCAACACCGCAACAAGAGTTTCAGCTGCAGCAGATTCAGGCTTAAGCTCGATCTGCGGGCTCTTTATAAAATTGCCATGAGCCGGTGTGTCAGGGGATGAAGAATCTTTGGTTTTAATGTCCTTTGCAGTTTGAGATAATGAAGAAGTCTCTTTGATTTGCGGCGCCGGTGAATCACTCTTTGTTGCCGCTTCGCAGGCCAATGAAATCCATGCATTCAGCATTGCCAGCATCAAAGCGCGTCTCAGAAAATTCTGCAAAACCGCCTACCCCGTTTGTAATCGTATTTTTATTACGATTTTAACTAATTTATATTATTTTTCTAGCATACCATGACATAAACGCCTGAAGATACGGCAAAGGAGACTTTTTCATGTCCGATACCCTGAACTTTGACGTGGTCATCGTGGGGGCTGGCCCAGCGGGTCTTAGCGCCGCCATTCGCTTGAAACAACGCACCCAAGCCCAGGGAATTGAACTTAGTGTTTGCGTGTTAGAAAAAGGCTCTGAAGTGGGCACTCATATACTTTCTGGCGCGGTACTTGAGCCTCGTGCGTTAGAGGAACTGTTTCCCGATTGGCGCGAAAGGCAAGCTCCCCTTACGACCCCTGCTCGCAGTGACGCGTTCATATATTTAACAGATAAAAACGCTATCAAGCTTCCCACCCCGCCGCAAATGCATAATCAGGGCAATTACATCATCAGTCTCGGTAATTTCTGCCGTTGGTTAGGACAACAGGCCGAAGCTTTAGGCGTTGAGATTTATCCCGGCTTTGCGGTCGCTAAAGCGTTGTTTGATGATAATCAGCACGTCGTGGGGGTTGAAACTGCGCCCATGGGAATTGGACGTGATGGGCAGCCCACCTCTTACTATCAACCAGGCGTACAAATCTACGCAAAGCATGTGATTTTTGCAGAGGGTTGCCGAGGTTCCCTCAGTGAAGAGCTGATGAAAAAGTATCATCTTCGCGATGGTGCTCAACCCCAAACCTATGGGATTGGCATTAAAGAGTTATGGGAGATTCAACCTCAAAACAGCGAGCCAGGGCAAATTCTGCACACAATTGGCTGGCCATTAAGCCAAGATACGTATGGGGGGTCATTTATCTATCACCTTGAGGGCAACCAACTGGCGATTGGCTTTGTGATTGGCCTTGATTACAGCAACCCTCACCTCAGCCCCTATGAAGAGTTTCAGCGCTTTAAACATCATCCAGCCATCGCCAAAATTTTAGCAGGCGGCAGGCGTATTGCATATGGCGCGCGTGCACTCAACGAAGGGGGTTGGCAATCCATACCGCGCCTCAGTTTCCCTGGCGGATCCCTTGTAGGATGTGCCGCTGGTTTTCTCAATGTGCCCAAAATTAAGGGTACTCACACCGCCATGAAGTCCGCCATGATTGCAGCTGATGTCATCTTTGATGCGCTTCATCAAGGAATGCAACCACGCGTCGGCGAGCTTGACCAAAAAGTGAGGGAAAGCTGGATTGCAGAAGAACTCTGTGCCGTGCGCAATATCCGCCCAGGCTTTAAATGGGGCTTGATACCGGGCCTCATCAATGCGGCTTTTGAAACTTATATCGCTCGCGGGCATGCCCCATGGACGCTCAGGCACCACCATGATCATGAAACCTTAAAACGTGCTAGCGATGCACAGCCTATTGCGTATCCAAAGCCGGATGGGGTGTTATCATTTGATCGCCTCTCGTCTGTTTTTCTCTCCAGCACCAATCACGAGGAAAACCAACCAGCTCACCTAAAACTGCGCGATGAGAGTATCCCGATTAGGCATAACTTGGCGCTTTACGATGCGCCCGAGCAGCGCTATTGCCCCGCCGGTGTCTATGAAATTGTGCGTGACGATCAAGGGCCTCGGCTGCAAATTAACGCGCAGAACTGCGTTCACTGCAAGACCTGCGATATTAAGGATCCGTTGCAAAACATTCACTGGACCGTACCCGAGGGCGGCGGCGGGCCGAATTATCCCAATATGTAGAGGACACCGACCCTGACGTGAGATGGGCAACAAAAAAGGGCAGCTCACGTTACCCTACCTAGCAAGACACTATCCACAAAGGATCGTGGCCTTAATGCTGGAGCGAAATAACCTGACTAACTGCTTTCACAGGAGATTCACCTTCAAGTGGTAAGTCCTCTTTATCAGAATGCACCGCGACATGCACTTTACCGTCCACAACATTTAATTTTGATACTTGTATTGCAAGTTCTTCCGGAGACATTTCAGTCTCTTTAACGCTTACCTGTGGCTTTTCTGCTTTCAAAAGATCTTGAAAAATTTTTACATCTACGAGAAATCCACTTTTGGGTGCAACAACGCGAATGACTGACTCCTGGCCTATGACCTCATCCTTCGTTCTTCGCACTGTTGTTGTGATCTGAGCAGGGGAACCTTCAAGAGTTTCTGATTTATCGAAACGGTGAACACTCAGAAGCTTGCCCTCAGGAAGCAGTTGTTGAACTTCCCTGATACTCTCGGGTGAAGCTTGGGCTTTTTGAACTTTATCAAATATTTCCTCGACATAACCAGTGGCATAGCAAGGAACTGTATAATAATTATCTAAATCCTCTAGTGTGGCATCAGGAGCCAAAACTTTGGCACGCTCAGGATCACCGATGATCGCTTTAATTTTTTCATCTTCTTGAGGGGACACCTCTTTTTTAACAGGCGCATAACGTCCAGGTCCTACTAAACCGGAATCTTGACGAATATTTTCTGACGCCAGGGAACTTGTGACCAAAGCAGCGCTTGCTATAACGAGGTGAATGATAGACTTCATTTGTCTTTTCCTTTCATTTCATGCCCTTATAAACAGGGGCATAGTGACACTTTAAGGAAAGATTAATTTTTGTCAATTTGTGATTTTAATTATTGCAAAGTCAAATTTGATTACATTTATAAATAATACACTAGAATGGGTTGCCCATAGATATTTCGACTTGTAATAAAGGTTACCACCACCAGAGGGGACTTTAAAAGGGCTATATTTTAGCGTTATATCTAAGACCAGGGCTCACACTTTTGATCACGTAACTTATTCAATAAAGTTCTGAAAGCACTTACAACCTCAGCGCAACCAACGGTAAAAGCCAGAGCAATTAATAATAAAGTGAGCAAATCTAAATAAGCTTTTGGGTTCTGGGGATCATAAAAGATATAAAAAGTCGCATTTTCACCTCGTAAAAAGCTTCTTTTAGGATGCATGTGACGATCTTCAGTTATGGTTTCACCCTCTGATGTTTCATACTCAATAACAAAATATTTGTCATTAGACGCATTCAAACCAATAACTTTGGCTTCGGCCATGCTCGACCTAAAGATCCATTGATGTGTGATAAAATAGGGGGAAGCAATAACAAACAGAGCGCAAAGAACTGTCCCCATACTATTTCTTATTAATAGAAAACCTTGCATGCGCGGCTATTTCCCAATGCCATAATTTTATTTCATCCTTGTGATAAGGATATAGCTTTTCGCATAGATGAAAATTATCTGCTGTTTATATACAACGGGTAAGAAACAAATACTTTATTTTATAATTTTGGTAAATTTTCTGGATTTTCGGGTGGATTTCTAGGGGGTTTT
>CAYRKI010000009.1:0-58212 GCA_964424815.1 uncultured Thiotrichales bacterium
CCGCAGATCTGAAGAATCTTCTTGGAGCTCGTCTTGCCAAATATAAGTTTATTTACGACACCTGCCACTTGGATCAGGGTCAAGGGGTTATGATTCCTCAAAATGCCGATCAAATTCGCCAGCTTCACATGGATTTGATTGCTTTTGTGCGGCAGCAACCATGGTTTGAGCAAGCACGACTGCAGCCCATTGAGCCTGATACACCCTACTCGCCCAAACTGATTCTCATTCACCGTCAAACGCCCACGCAAGAAGAGCTACAGCAGATTAATAAAGCCCTGCACGCCCTTAAAGAAACGAGCTTTAACGGTGTTTTACAAGCCAAATTTGCTGATATGACTATCGAGTTTCGCGCTCCTTAGAAGAACATTCCTCGGAAATCTTTAGAGCCGCATAGGAGAGTTTTTCCATGAGAGAATTTTGGCTAAGTTGCGCCTCTAAAAAGGTAAAATCGACTTGCTGCAGCGGCTGATCTTGACCTGCGCAGATAAAGCGATAGATGTCTCGCCCTGTATCCTCACATTGGAGGCGCTGAATACAACTGCCACAAATCCCATGCATCATACATTGCATGGGGTTATTCAGGCTGGCTTCAGCGTGCACTTGATGCTTAATTAAAGGGGCTAGAGCTCCTTCATAAAGTAAGTCTCGGCACGCCGCCATCATAGGTGATGACCCACAAATCATCCAATAATCTACTGCAGCGATCCAGTGTTTTCCCTCAGCTGTTTGCACAAATGCTTCTAAAGCCTGCGTTATGCGGCCTTGATAGGCTTCAGCTGTAGGTACTTCGTAACTTAAAAGGAGGTGATCACTAATGGCGCTTAATTTCTCCTGATAAAAAACCTTTTGCGGATTTTGATAACCTACAGCTAACAACACGCGACAACCCTGCTGTTTAAGGGTTTTAGCTAAGGGTAACAACACAGCGGTACCAAGACCACCACCGACAAGGGCTACTGTTTTGTTGTGCAGCAATGGTGTGGGCGCACCTGTTGGCCCCATAAGCACAATTCTCTCGCCCGGCTGCAAATAGCGCAACAGATAGGTCGAAACGCCAACCTCAAGTGCAACCAATCCGATATGACCCTGAGCAGAATCAACCCAACACGCGGTGAGAGCAATAGGTTCCATAAGAGCTTTGTAAGCGCCAACTTGGGGCGCAAAAGCTTCGTAATTTTGCATTTTAAAAAACTGTCCCGGGCGCCATTGGCGTGCGGCTGCAGGTGCGTGGACCACGACCTCAATCACGCCCTCCGCAAGCGGTTTTACTGAAACAACATGGGCCTTTAAATCGTTTTCCAAAGCATGAAATTTTTCTGAAGCATGAGCGGTACACTGCAGTGCGGCATGAATGGTGGGATAGAGAGCTTTAGCACTGGCGATGGCTTTCACCACACTGCCCGCAAAGGCAGGATTCGCATCGCCCAAAAAAGTAATGCGAGGGTCGGTTAAATTGCTCTGGTCTTGGCGCGTACCAATTGCGATCAAGACTGTTGCGGCAGGAATTTCTGCAATTTCGCCGTGATGCAAGCCCTGCAGAGCTCGCACGTGACCCTCGTCGTCTTGTAGAATGCGCTGTAGCTGAAAATTTGAGAGAAACTGCACACCTTCGGCTAAGGCATGTTTTAATTCTTCATGATTTAGTCGGTAGCTGGGCGCATGCTGCAGAGCCTTGCGGTAGACCACAGTGCATCCCCCCCACCGCTGAACGAGGGGCGCAAAACGAGGATCCCGATTTTCCTGGGATGCGACAGCACGTTCTGCTGCAATTTCACGTGCATGGCTAAGGTATTCAGCTAAAAGTTCCTTTTCAACTGCGGTCAAAGTGCAGGCATTAGCGTGTTGCGCAAGATCAGCCGCACGTTCCACCAGACGCACATAGTAGGCCTGCGCTTCCGTTGCAGTGTCTACTGCCGTGAGGCCACCACCCACGACGACGATAGGCAAACGCAGCTGAAGGGCCATAAGTTTTTTGAGATCAAACGCTGCATTTAAATGAAGATTCATCAAAAAATCAGCTGCAAAACGCACGCCTTTTGCCTCAAGACCTGGTACATCTAGCATCATAGGTGCCCCAGCACCCGTAGCAAGGGCCATATGATCAATGCCGTTTGCAAAAGCATTCTCAAGGGTGATTTGACTACCCAATCTTACGCCATCATGAAGAGTGTAACGTTCTTGCCGGGCCAGGATAATACGCCAAACCATAAGACGATTTTTATCCCATCGTGCTGTAATACCGTATTCTGCAACGCCGCCAAATCCGCGTCCTGGCCTCTGCTCGAGGGGACATGTAACATCTGTAAAGTTATGCTGTGGTTGTAACCACGTATCGGGTAATGGTTCAATTTTGAGCCCATCAATGGCCACAACCGTGTGCCCTTCACGCAGCAGGTAATAGGACATGGCAATGCCTGCAGGGCCCTGCCCCACCACCATCACTTTTTTACCTGATGGAAGCTTTGGCAGCGGAGCTTGAGTGTTGAGCGGATTCCACCAAGCAAGTAATTGGTAGATCTCAAGACCCCAGGGCAACGCTAAGACAGCTTTTAAAATTTCTGATTCAACCGCCGGAATATCAACGGGGGTTTGTTTTTGGAAAATGCATGATTTAGCACAATCATTACAAATACGATGCCCTGTGAGTGCCAAAAAAGGGTTGTCCAACATCGCAACCGCAAATGCAGCTAGCGTATGTCCAGCACGATAAAGCGTGATCATTTCAGAAATTTTTTGCTGCAACGGACAACCTGTGAGCTGGTTATCAAGGGCGTTGACTTTGGGCTTCTTCCCCTCGTCCCTTAAGCCAGTGCGACAGCTATCTTTTTGTGTGCGATGACATGAAAGGCAAATGTGGCTTTGATCATGAGCATAGGTCTCTCCCGGGCCTGGATCCGTGAGATTAAAACCGTCGCGGCCCCGTGAAGGTAGGTGCGCAGGGATCAGTTCACTAAAATTAAGAGGCTGTTGTAGACTAAACCAAGGGGTTTGCTCGTGCTGATGCGGCTCGAAGGCCCATACGCGCCAAGCCACATAGCGCGCAGCTAAATCTAGGCTATCTTTATATTGATCTTCCTCCTCAAGCCAGGACAGGACTTGGGTCGCCAAGGCTTCATGACTCCACGAATCACTCATACGCTCTCTTAACTGGCGCTCGAGTTCTTTTCCATCAAAATTAACAGCAGCATCACGCCCGTAGCGCTTGGTGGCATACTTTTGCACAAAGATTTTTTTGAAGGCGGCAAGGTGTGTGAATGGTGCTTGGGGCACGAACTTTATGGAAAATTGAGAACTGATGTAAGCTTCAACAAATAACGCAATATCCATTATCTCTTTACTATTCAGGCAACTTTGAGAAGCCCACCGCGCCTCGAGAAGACGCTCATACAATACCTGATCTTCACCCTGCAGAAACCGCAGAAAGTCCGCATCGTGCCCATTAAATGACTGTAGATTTTTTAAGTCATTTATTTTCAATGACATGAACAGTACTACTCTTGGATTTTAATAAAATTACCCTTTTTTAACATCGTGCTTAGTATTCTGAAAGTCGACAAAATTAGTCGTGTTAAAAAACGCATGAGGTAAAAGGGTGTATTACAACAACAATAACAAAAAACAACATGCCTTACCACGCGCTATCAGAGTTATTGGGGCTGCCTCGGGTTGGGGCGCTCAATTACGCGCAACTGAAAAAGGGCCTGAGGCCCTGCAAAATCTGGGCTGTATGAGTGAACTTACACGCCTAGGACTGGACATTGATTGGGATGGCCTTATCCTGCCCCAGGTCAGCTCAAGTCGAGTTAACATTCCCAATGGCAAACCAACATTGCCTTATGTCTTAGACCATTGCCAGCGCTTGGCACACGTGGTGCAAGACGTTATTGAACAACAGCAATTTCCAGTTGTCATCGGCGGTGACCATGCTATTGCCATGGGCACATGGACGGGCGTCACATCAGCCCTTCAAGCGCATGAAAAGTTTGGCCTTTTGTGGATTGATGCGCACATGGATGCTAACACACCAGAGACCAGCCCCTCCCAAGCCTATCACGGTATGCCCCTTGCCTGCCTTCTGGGCTATGGTGAACCCGAGCTGGTGAATTTAGGCGGGCGCGCTCCCAAGATATCGCCCAACAATGTCGTGCTGATGGGGATTCGTAGCTTTGAGGAAGGTGAAAAGCAGCTTCTTGAGCACTTAGGCGTGCGCATTTTCTACATTCAAGAAATTCAACAACGCGGCTTTGAGGTATGCCTTGCCGAGGCGCTTGAGATTCTGAACAAAGGCACAGTCGGCTTTGGCGTAACCATTGATCTTGATGCCTTCGATCCACTTGAGGCTCCAGGCGTGGGATCGCCAGAGCCCGGAGGATTACAGGCAGATTTCGTGTGCCAGGCTTTCCAAAATCTTTTAGCACGTCATCCTGGATTTACAGCCCTGGAGATCACCGAGTACAATCCAGAACAAGACCAAGATCATATAACGGGGAGACTGGCGTGTCGTCTGATCAAGGAACTGCTGAGCACCTAAAGGCCACCTCCAACGCGGCGTGGATAGAACGTGAAAAACGTTACTGCGCTTCTAACTACAAACCGCTTCCTGTGGTCTTGACCAAGGCTGAAGGTGTTTGGGCTTATGATGTGGAAGGCAAACGCTACCTCGACATGATGTCGGCGTACTCGGCCCTAAGTTTTGGACACAGCCATCCAGCGTTAGTCGAAGCCCTTACCTCTCAAGCACGGCGCTTGGCCATGTGCTCAAGAGCCTTCTTCAGTGATCAGCTGGCACCTTTGTGTGAGAAGCTGTGCGAATTAACTGGTCTTGAGAAAGTTCTGCCCATGAATACAGGGGCAGAGGCTATCGAGACCGCCCTCAAAGCCGCACGGCGCTGGGGGTATCGTGTTAAGGGCATTCCCCATGACCAGGGTGAGATCATTGCATGCCGCAATAATTTTCATGGTCGCACCACCACTATTATCAGTTTTTCATCAGAAGAGTCTTATCGCGCCGATTTCGGCCCGCTAACGCCAGGGTTTCGCTTGATTCCCTATGATGATACTGCCGCCCTTGAAGCAACCATTACGCCTAACACCTGCGCCTTCTTGGTCGAGCCGGTGCAAGGTGAGGCTGGCATTTATCCGCCTAGCCCTGCTTATCTATTGAAGTGCTGGGAAATCTGCAAAAGAAACAACGTTCTCATGATTGTGGACGAGGTGCAAACAGGCCTTGGACGCACTGGCCGTCTTTTCGCTTATCAACACGATTGCATTACGCCTGACATGGTCATCTTAGGAAAGGCACTTGGGGGTGGGCTGATTCCCATATCAGCTGTTGTGTCACGTGCAGAGATTCTTGATCTGATGACACCAGGATCCCATGGCTCGACTTTTGGCGGCAATCCGCTGGCCTGCCATGTGGCATGCGCAGCCCTTGATGTTTTAGTAAACGAGCGCTTAGCCTCAAAAGCAGCCCATTTTGGCGCCTATATGATACGCTACCTTAAAAACTTGAACCTATCCTGTGTTAAAGAAGTCCGCGGCAAAGGGTTCTTGGTGGGCCTTGAAATTAACCCAGAGATGGCTTCAGCCCGGGCCGTGTGCGAGTCATTGTTAGAGTTTGGCATCTTGTCCAAAGACACCCATCAGACAGTTGTGCGCTTGGCACCCCCGCTGGTCATTAACCGCGAAGAGCTTTCGTGGGGCCTTGAGCAAATTGAAGCCTGCCTCAAGGGATTTTCCTCAAGCTGAGGCGCACTTGGGCTTATTTTTCCAAAAAAGAGACGATGACCTGAGGCCGCTTGTTGCGAAACGCTTCTAAAACTCGTGTTACGTGGGACGGCACTGAACGGTCAAACCATTCACTTGGATGGGGGAGCCCTAGATACATTAAGGCCGGCAATTGCTCAAAGACCGCCAGGTTAAAGTTTTTATTGTAATTGTAATGATGAATCGTAACTGTCTTAAGGCCGGTTAAAGAGACCAACGGAGCCATGTTTTGCACATCAAAACTCTCCACGTTCATATTCCAGATATTCAAGCACAACTCTCTTAGAGAAGAGAGTTTGCTCAAATCTTGAACAAGACTGCTGAAATAGGAATCAGAACGGGAGTAGTCCCGGTTTTTAATTTCAAGCGAGGTTAAAGTCGTGAGAAAAGACAAACACGAGAAATCAACCGGCTCGTTTGAACGTGATTTCACACTTAAGTGTCGCAGATTGTAACAACCGGTCAGAAACGTCATGTCTTTGATCTCACGTTGATACCCAATCTCTAGGCTGCGGAGACTCGACGGCACACAGGAAGGGGCTGGATCTTCCTCACGCACCCAACCAAATAAACTGGCACGTAAATGGGTTAAAGTCGTCATGTGGGCCAAACCCTCGAGCACGCGATGGGCAGAGGCGACGCCCCGAAAATTGAGGGTTTTGAGGGTAGTAGACTGTGCAAAACTCTGAAGCACCAGGTCAACGGGATCACCATGGGCGGGATAATCATCCGAAAATTTGAGGTGGGAACCCTCTAAGCTGAGGACTTGTAATGCTGGTGCGTGGCCCAATTCAGCAAGTTTATGGGCCCACAAATGCGGTTGATATTCTAGACTGAGGCGGCGCAAGTGGGGCAGTTTTGCAAGGGGACTGACGTCGTATAGGTTCGTTTTCATTGGCACGCGATGATATGAACTCCAAGGATCGGGATCAATCTGGCCAGCCAATATTAATTCTTGTAGGTTACGGGCGGTGCTGAGTTTTTCAACGATTTCGTCCGTGACCTCACACCTAGCCAGCTCCAGTTTTCCAATGAGCACAAGATTGGGCCAAAAGAGGCGGTCAATCCCCACACCACGGAAATTCCACATTTTTATCGCCAATGTGAAGTTTTCTTCTTGGGCTCTGCGCAGGCATATCGACAGCTGATCATATTCTTCGTTCCTGACAACCTTAATCGTTGGCCGCGAGAATCCGTCGAATATCTCCCGGCTCTCCTCTAGCACCCTTTTAAAGTGGCGGTAAAAGGTCTCCCTCAGGGGTCGAAGCTGTGCGACAAAGGCTTTGTTGGTACACATCAAAGCGATGAGATCCGAGATTTTTGGTTGTGGTCTATTAAATGCAATGGGCGGCGCAAGCCAGCAACCAATGAGCGGTATCACATCAGACAACTCGAATGCATCAAGGGATACCACCCCCAACACCAGCCCAACCTTATCCACCACAGTGATGTGGGGATGCATGGCTTTAAACCGTTTAGTCTGCTGGCTTGGCACGGGGCTGTTCTCAACGGATAAAAAACGAAGGGATTGAGAAGTTTGTAAGGGCTCGATGTCGTTAACATCAGCGCAATCTTCAAGGGTTAATGACGCAAGGTGAGGCAGTTTCGCAATTCTGTTTAGCGCTTACTGCGTTAGGTTGCACTGGACCAAGCGGAGCTCTTAGAGGGGAAATTGTAAGCCCATATAGACAGTAAAGTTCGGCCCCTGGATCATTGCATTGGTGAGCGTGAGTCTTTCCAGAACTGGTAAATTGAAAACAAAGTTAATGTCATCGGTGCAAATTCGTCTGAATGAACTTTGTAGCGTACCTACCCAACCCACATGGGATTTTGGTCGTGGCCCGTCAAATTGCAGATTTAGGGCTGTAATCAGGTGTTCATTGTCCCGAATAATATCACATACGCTTATGTCTAAACTGGTAAGCCGGAGGCTGACTTCATCACCCTGACAAATGGAATGTCTGATGGCGTTTATTTCTGGGTCTTCCCCTGCCCACCCTTCCAGCAAAGAAAAAAAAGCAGCACGAAAGAATTCAGCGTTATCCAGCGCTGCTCGTCGTGCCTCCTTTATTTGATTCTTCACAAGGTGCGATAGAGAATCCGACCGAGCTGGCACCGAAAGAGGAGTGCCGGACCTCACCTGATCGAACGAATCTGCTATTTCGGGAGAACTTGCCCAAATATTGTTAAGGCTGATCATCGCCAGCACAAAATAAAAAGATTTGTTCTTTATCAATATCATCAAATTCAATATTTCGAATTATTTTAATTCATAATTAAAGATAGAAAAACTAAGAATCTAGAAGTTCCATTTAATTATTTTTCCTCCTGTATAAATCTTGACATATGGACGATTGCATTGAAAACGCCACAATTCTTGATAAAATATCGTTTCATCCCATTTTAAAAAAATACCGAAGAGAGCCGGTGGTATATGCAGACGTTGCAGCGCAGGCATGCTTAAGAAAACATCAAAGTTCACATCGGGGGTATATCTGCAAGAATGAATACAAATTTCTTGGAGGTGAGGCAATCCAGCAAGCGGCGCAAGTCCATTGAAATTTGATTTATCTTGATAGGGGATACCTGATTCTAAATGCAATCGCTTGAGTGAACTTAAGCGGGCAACATCATTGATGAATTTTTCAAAAACAATCAAATATTGCCCAGAATCTGTAACATCGACGCTCAAGTGCTCAACTTTTTCACAGTGTCGCAGCGCGCTAAAATCAAAACAGCTTAAGTAACACATGCTGAGGTCTAAAGACTTCAATGCCGGAAATTCACCAAATGCTAAACGTGCCTCAAAGGCCCAGTCATCGATTTTGAGTGTTAGCCCTGTTAAGGAAGAAGATCGAGGCAGTTCAAAGATCATAGGGGCTTCATTGCCTGCCAGCGATTTTACTGTCGTAAATTGAGATTCTGAAAGCTTGCAGTCTGTAAATAATTCTTGAAGCGTGGGAATATTAAGCGCCTCCCACACAGTCTCCAATGTCAACTTATTACCCCGAAGATCGAGGCTGGTTAACGACGTCGAAAATCGCATATTAGCCACCGCGCAATGAAGGTCCTCAAATCGAGATAAATAATCACTACGGTTTGAATTAATAAAACTTTGAATCATGTAAGATAAATTAAGCCTCTTGAGATGAGGCGTTTCAGCTAGCGATACGAGACTATTGGTGTTGACTAACTCGCATTTAGCCAGACTGAGGTGCTCAAGAGACTCCATCATGGCCAATGGACTAACATCCAAAGTAAAATAAGGTGCCCCATTCTCACGCTGATCTTTTTGAAGCCTCACAGCGTCAAGAATCAAGACCCTCAAATTTTTTGCCTCCAAAAGCCTCTCAAAAATATTCGGTTGCAAGCATGCATCAGATAAATCCAAATGAGAAATAAAGTTAATGTAAGGCCAAAATGAATCATTTGTAAAATCAGAGTTAATATGTGCCATTTTCACGGCAACTTTTAGTCCTTTTTTCTTTGCTGCTTGAAAATAACTCAACATTAAATCATATGAATTTTTTCTGTCTCTCCAATCATAATACACACAATTACTTTTGGGTTCAGGCCCTAGAATTACGTCGTTAAAATTTTGCTCAAAAAAACGATAATAGCCAGCTCGAAGCGGCAGGAGTATATCTGAAAACCCCTTGTTAGCGCACATCAAGGCTTCCAGATCCCTAGCATTTAAGAACTCTCCGATGGAATAAATCAGATCTAGAGGTAAATCTTGGAGGGGAAAGAGACTTAATGAGGATCCTGCACGTCCCACCACATCTACCTCTGGGCGCGCCTTTTTAAAAGCATGGGCTAACTGAATGGACACAGGACTCCTAAAAACTGAAAGGTATCGAAGCCCTTTAGCCGTTTTCAACGCGTTGATTTGGGTAATATTGGGGCAATTTTGAAGGGTCAGGCTTTCAAGGTTCAACAGCTCTGTAAAACGAATCAATCCTTTATTTGACAAGTCGCAACTGAATAATTCGATTCGACGAAGGGGAGACCCAACCCAAGAAGGACCAAAGAAACCCCTTCCAATATCTTGGTCTTTTAATTGCGCCTTATCCAGACTTAAGTCTTGCAAGTAAGGCATCTGCATCAGCAGATCGAAGTCTTCCGTATTAATTTTTTTAAAGTAATTTTGAATTTTGTCAATAATATTAGATTCGTAATGAATAGATTCACCGCACTCCAAAACAAGTTCCTTTATTGAACCCTGAAATTGGCCAAGGATTGCAAATTTATCTTTATCTGGCCCCATAAACCAGAGCTTAACTTTTGCGTCTGCAGCACTTGCCCTGCGCAAGTAGCACTCAACACCTCGCCTAGCAAGGCTCTCCCTACAAAAAGCTCTGCCTGGCTTTCTATCAAGATCTGCTATCAACAAATTTTCTGCTCTTACCCGCACCATGGCCTTCGCCCAATCGCGATTACTCAACAGCGTAAGCCTAACTCTCTCAGCGGATAAAGTGCTCGGAGTTTCATTTTCATAGAAGGTGTAACGACAGATGTTTTGCTTCACCTCATCAGGAAAATCTGGAATTTCTTGGGGAGAGGCCAAAAGGCGGGAAAAGGAGACGATCAGCAGCAAAAACACACGAGTCTTTATTAATGCAATAAACCTCAAAATGAACAGCCCCAAATTGCAAACTTCTAAAGCTTCACATTAAATAGGTAGGGTTATCAAGAATAACAAGAAGTAAATGCTTAATTGGTTAAGAGATGGCAAGATATACAAAGCAAAACAGCCGGGCAAGCCCGGCTGTTTTTTAACTGATGTGTATCGCTGATATTTAGCGGATAACAACAACAGCGCGACGGTTTTGAGCCCAAGAAGCTTCGTCATGACCGGCAGCAACTGGACGCTCTTTACCGAAAGATACTGTGTCAACGCGCTTTGCATCAACACCCTTACCTGTCAGAGCCTTCTTCACGTTGTTCGCACGACGTGCACCAAGTGCCAAGTTGTACTCAACGGTGCCGCGCTCGTCGCAGTGACCTTCAACAACAACGTTTACGGATGGCCACTTAGCCAGCCATGCAGCTTGACCGTCAACAGTCTTCTTGCCTTCTTCGTTCAGGTCGGAACGGTCGAATGCAAAGTGAACGGTGTCGCCAACGTTCTTGCGGAAGTCATCAGCGGAACCAGGAACTGGACCTGCACCTGCTGCATTTGGATTTGGCCAATTATCAAAACCTGTGCCCTTGGTCTCTGCCTTGTCTGGACCATTCTCGCAAGCGGCCAAGAACAGACCGGCAAGAGCCACGCTGAGCAGTTGATAACGCATGGATTTTCCCCTTATTTCCTATTAACACAAACGCTTAGGGCCAACCACAGCCCTAAGTCATCAATTAGCCCTAACTCGCGAAAATGATATATCAAAAATTTTAGGGAAGCAAGGGGGACCAGCTACCCGATTCTGCATCAGTGGGCGTATCGAGTACCCGCTCGTTATGTCCGGTAAGATCAATGGTATGCAGGCGCTTTACGCCGTTACCTTCTTGGCGCGAAAACAAAATCACACGACCGTTGGGCGACCATGAAGGCATGTCGATAACGCCACCAGTAGTTAACAGGCGCTCGCCGCTGCCATCTTCACGCATTACCCCTAAGTAGAAACCGCCTTGGTGCTGTTTCACAAAAGCGATCATATCGCCGCGAGGGGACCAGGAACACATCAGATAATTGCCACCACCAAAGCTAATACGCTCGGCACTACCACCACTCGCGCTCATGACATAAAGCTGCGGCTTACTGCCACGATCAGAAACGAATATGATTTTCGACCCGTCATGGGAGACGCTGGGTGATGAGTCGATGTGGGGTCCTTGAGAAAGGCGTGTCTGCTGACGGCTGGCGAGATCAATGGCGTAAAGCGAGGTAATGCCATCGCCGTACTCAGCGCTGAAAATGATGCGCCTGCCATCAGGCGTAAAGCGTGCGGATGAAACCTGTCCTGCCATTTGGCCCAGCATCACTTTTTGGCCCGAATTAAGGTCCATTAAATGCATTTTGAATTTGCGCCCAGCACCACTACCGGCTTGCTCAAGATAAATCAAGCGCTGCGCATCGGGAGAAAAACAGGGTGTCTGTACGAAGTTCTGTCCCGCAGTTAGATAGCGATGATTCGCGCCATCCCGATCCATAATAGCGATACGCTTAATGGGCTTTACTTGGGTTCCGGTCTGGGAAACATAGGCTAACCGAGTGTCAAAATACCCTTCTTCACCGGTCAAACGCTTATAAATCGCATCGGCAATTTTGTGGGCGGCACGGCGCAAATCTTGGGTGGATACAGTAAATGCCAAGCCTTCGACTTGTTGTTCATTCAAGACGTCATAGAGGCGAAATTCAATACGATACTGGCCACTCCCCATAGCAGAGACATCACCTTTTACCAGCGCTTGAGCATTAATGACACGCCAATCACCAAAACGGGGGCCTTGGCGAAGGGACGCCATATCTTGAATAAAAGACCGTGGATCTAATGGCTTAAAAAGGCCTGAGCTTTCAAGGTCTGCTGCCACCACCATGGAAATTTGCCGACCGATATCAGCTGTTGCACCCGCATCACCGCTGAGGTCGGTGATGGCGATAGGTATAGGTTGAAACGTTCCCTGGGTAATCTCCACCTCAAGCGCCGCTTTCGCCGTGGATGCTACCACGAATACAAGGATCACCAGTCTTATGATCAGAGTCATTGCAAGGCGCAGCATGGGAACTCCTTAAAAGTCTTTAGGGTTAAAGTGAATTTCTATTTTTTTCCAATCATTATACCGCTCTGCAGGAAGCTTCAGAGGCATGCAGCGGGGATCTTTAACCGCGCGCAGGGCACTTTCAGCAGCAACCCGGAACATAGGATCACGGGCTGCGCGTCCGCTGTCAAGCACGCGGGAACTCACTAATGAGCCATCAAGATTCAGCTGGATTTCAACCCGCACATCAAGGCTTGAGGCATTTTTCACCGCAGCAGGCACGTTCCAGCATTTCATGACCTGAGCGCGCACAAAGCCGCTGAGGTCAGCTGTGGGTTCATCGCCAACATCACCAGCCTGATTAGACGCAGCTTTATCTTTAGACTTTTCATCTGTAACGTCGTCGTTCTGCTCAGGCTCACTATCAGCCAGGTTTTTCAGAACCGAATCAAAAGATTTTGATTTCTTTGGCTTTTTCTTCTTCTCTGGCTCTTTTTTTGGCTCCGGCTGTTTTTTGGGCTCGTCTTTAGGTTTTTCCTTGGGTTTTTCTTCCTTCGGCTTGGGCAGCACCTCTTCTGGCTTTTGCTCAACCGGCTTTTCTTCAGGTTTGACGGACTCTTTAGACTTGTCCTCCACCTTTTTCTCAGGCTCAGGTTCACTGGGTGTGGGCAGCGGCTTTTTTTCCTCAGGTTTGGGCTGCTCTTTAGGTTCTTCGGTTGGCTTAGGATTAGGCACCGGCTTAGGTGAGCGGGTACGATCGGAGAGCGTTACCACCTCCACAGGAACGGGACCAATAAGTTCGGGATCACGCTTTGGCAAGCTGGGCAAGCCAATGAGCGCAATTAAGAACACAATAAAGTGCAGGATCGCAGAAAAAAGCGCCGCACGACGCATTGACTTCGTCCTTTCTATCGCCCTTTTACTGGCCGAGTAACAGGCTGAGAACCTGTTGGTTGCGCCGATGGTGTTGGCAGCTCTGCCAAAAGCGCCACCTTGTTAAAGCCAGCAGCACTGAGGGTCCCCATGACTTCCATAACCTTACCGTAAGCAATAGCCTGATCACCGCGCACAAAAATACGTGTATCAGGTTTAGCCGCAGTTATCGCCTGCAAGCGCGGCACCAAAGCCTCTAAGGGCACAGGAGTCTCCTGCAGATAAATCTCTCCCTTCGCGGTCACGCTAATGGTAAGGGGCTCAGTTTGCTCGTTAATCGCACTGGCATTCGCCTTGGGAAGATCCACTGGCACGCCCACCGTCATCATCGGCGCTGTGACCATGAAAATCACCAGAAGCACCAACATCACGTCTACAAGCGGAGTGACGTTGATCTCACTCATCACCGGGCGCGAAAAACGCCCGCCCCGGTTGTTACGTTTTTGGATGCCGCCCGCCATGACTATTCAGCCTCTTCCAATTGGCGCGAGATGATTGCCATGAATTCATGGGCAAAGGTCTCTAGACGGCTGCCGTAACGGCCAAAATCCGAGGAAATTTTGTTGTAAGCCAAAACTGCTGGAATCGCCGCCACCAGACCAATAGCGGTTGCGAACAATGCTTCAGCAATACCAGGCGCCACGACAGCAAGGTTGGTACTTTGTTGCGCAGCAATACCTTGGAATGAGTTCATAATGCCCCACACAGTACCAAACAACCCCACGAATGGCGCTGTAGACCCCACCGAGGCCAAGAAACCCATGTGCCGCTCCAACTGCTCCATCTCACGGTTCAGGGTCAGTTGCATCACACGCTCGATGCGTTGCTGCAATGTGCTGCCCAACTCTCGGGTCACCGCACGACCCTTGGAGGCCGAGCGTCGCCATTCGCGCATGGCAGCAGCAAAGACCGCTGTCATAGGATCCTTGGGCCGGGATCCTACCCGCTCAAACAGGGTATCCAACGATCCACCTGACCAGAAAGCTTCTTCAAACCGCTCGGCGGCTGCTTGTAGCATACGCAACCGCGCCACCTTCGCGAAGATAATGGTCCACGACCAAAACGATGCTGCGACAAGTGCCAGCATCACCATTTGCACAACAATGTCGGCGTTCAAAATCAGATCAATCATCGACAAGCCCTTGGCCTGCACAGAATGGCCCACGGCTGTCGCATCGATGGCCTGGGTTGCCGTTGGTACAACAGGGGCAAGCTCTGCTGGAGTTGTTGGTGCGGGTGTTGTCAAAGCCGTCATCGTGCTGTCCTTTAGTGTTAACTCTGATCCATCAATTGCCAGGCCTTAAAGGCACTGGCTGAAGCTGCAGAAAGGCGAACCGGAGTTCCCTCTTTGTTAATGCAGGCAACCGTTACCTCAAGCTCTGCAACCAGCGCATCACTTCGGGCGACCTGCTGGTGAAAGATAATGCGGGCCGGGGTAAGCTTCTTGATGTGTGATGTCACTTTAAGCTCATCTCCCACAAAAGCCGGCGCGCGATATTTGACATTCAGTTCGCTCACCACGTAAAAGCGACCCGTCGCATGTTCATCTCTATGGGAAATTCCCAATTCTTGCAACAGGTCGGTGCGTGCCCGCTCGGCAAAGCGCAAATAATTGGCATGATACATATGGCCACCAGCATCGGTATCCTCAAGGTAGACGCGAAAAGCCCTCACATAAGGATTAGGCGGCAGCTTCATCGCTCTCCTCACCCGCCAAAAGCGTCAACTGCGCCGCACGCTGGGGCGCTTGCAATCCAAGATAAGCATAAGCCTGAGCTGTCAGCATACGACCTCTTGGTGAGCGCTGCAGATAACCTTGCTGAATGAGATAGGGTTCGACCACCTCTTCAAGGGTGTCGCGCTGCTCAAAAAGAGCTGCCGCAAGGGTTTCCGCCCCTACCGGGCCTCCTTGATAAGCATGGGCAATTTGTTCTAAATAACGGCGATCCATGGCATCTAGGCCGGCGCTATCAACACCCATACGATTCAAAGCATGATCTGCCAAGGTGAAATCCACGCAATCCAGACCTGCGACTTGCGCAAAATCACGAATGCGGCGCAATAGGCGGCCCGCAATACGCGGCGTTCCCCGTGAGCGCTTGGCGACTTCGCGCAAAGCCTCGGGCTCTAGCGATAAGTTCATCAATCCGGCAGCACGGGCGACAATGCGCTCAAGCTCCTGGGTGGTGTAGAAGTTCAAACGCAGTGGAATACCAAAGCGATCCCGCAGTGGAGAAGTGAGCAAACCTGTGCGTGTTGTTGCAGCCACTAGCGTAAAGGGGGGCAAATCAATGCGGATCGAGCGTGCTGCTGGTCCCTCGCCAATGATAAGATCAAGTTTATAATCTTCCATAGCAGGATAGAGCACTTCCTCAATGGTTGAACTGAGGCGATGAATCTCATCAATAAACAGCACATCCCGAGGCTGTAGATTGGTTAAAATCGCGGCCAGATCACCTGCTTTGGTGATCATCGGTCCTGAAGTGGCGCGAAATCCCACACCCAGTTCGCTTGCAATGATTTGAGCGAGCGTGGTCTTACCAAGGCCCGGGGGGCCAAAAAATAACACATGATCCATGGCATCCTGGCGTCCTTTAGCGGCTTCAAGGAACACTTTGAGATTGGCGCGCACATCTTCTTGCCCTACGAAGTCACCTAAAGACTGAGGGCGTAAGCTATGCTCGTTGATTCCATCTTGCTCTTGGGCTTCAAAGCCCACCAGGCGTTCGTCCATAAATCATCCTAAGCCCGACCCAGCTGTGCCAGGCAGTTTTTGATTAATGTTTCAACATTATCATTTTCTGGATCGTTTTGCAGCGCTTTAGATAAAGCTTGCTCGGCCTCAAAAGCGCGATAGCCTAAATGCTGCAGAGCCGAAAGCACATCCTGATGAGCATTATTGTGACTCTTCAAAGCTATCTCGGGGCCCAACATCGCCGCTTGAGGTCGAGGTGTACCTGGGACCACAAGAGAGGCAACCTTATCTTTGAGCTCATGGGCAATACGTGCCGCCAATTTTGGCCCCACCCCATCAGCCCGCGCAAGATAAGCCTTATCACCTGCAGCAATCGCTTGCATCAATACCTCAGGCGCGCCAATTGAAAGTAGCGCCAGCGCTACTTTCATGCCTACGCCTTGTACCGAAAGTAGGGTTCGAAACGCAGTGCGTTCAGCAACGTCCGCAAACCCATAAAGATGGATGAAATCTTCACGCACCACCATTTCCGTGTGCAGCAAAGAAGCCTCACCAAGTCCAGGAAGACGACCGAGAGTATAAGCGCTGCACAAAACATGCATACCCACACCGCCCACATCGATGACGGCGGCACCCTCTTCAACTGCCGCAAGGGTGCCTTTCACAAAGGTAATCATGCGATGTTCTCCTGCCAGCTTTTCATGGTTTCGCGGTGGTGACTGTGACATATGGCAATAGCGAGGGCGTCAGCTGCGTCTACCTTAACCTCCCCCAGTGTGGGCAATAAGCGCTTGACCATCATCATGACCTGGTCTTTGTCCGCGTGCCCCACACCGACCACAGTTTTCTTCACCTTATTGGCGCCATATTCAAAAACCGGAAGACCTTTTGCAGCGGGTGCTAACATGACCACACCACGTGCCATGCCCAGGCGAAGCGTTGAGGTGGGATTCGTGTTCACGAAAGTCTCTTCCACAGCTGCCTCATCGGGCGAGTAACGCTCGAGCACTTCTGTGAGTCCTACAAACAGCTGCTGCAAGCGGATAGCTAAATCTGCTGATGTGGGAACGCTCACCACACCTGCAGCTACAGGTCGCAACGCACGCCCATCGCTTTCCACCACACCCCAACCAGTGTGGCGAAGGCCAGGATCTAGCCCTAAGATCCGGATGGCTTTTGATGGCGTTAACTTAAAATTCAAGGCTTTTCATCACCTCTTCGTCGATGTCATAGTTGGCGTAAACCGACTGTACATCATCGTTATCTTCAAGCACATCAATCAGCTTAAACAAGGTCTTTGCCGTTTCAGCGTCAACTGGAACCGTGACCTTCGCCCGCCACGCAAGCTTAGATGAAGCTGGATCACCAAACTTGGCAGAAAGCGCGTCTCGCGCCGCCATTAAATCTTCGGTTGCGCACAAAATTTCATGCAAAGTTTCACCGCTTTGCACATCATTGGCACCGGCCTCAAGGGCAGCTTCAAACACGGCATCCGCGCCGGCTACGCTCAGGGGGTACTCGATAACACCAAGGCGATCAAATTGAAAGCTAACGCTATTGCTCTCGCCCAGGTTGCCACCATGCTTGGAAAAGGCTGCGCGCACCTCAGCCGCAGTGCGATTACGGTTGTCGGTCAGCGTTTCCACAATCACGGCAACACCGCCTGGGCCATAGCCCTCATAGCGCACTTCTTCGTAGTTAGCGGTATCATCACCACCCAGACCGCGCTTGATGGCGCGCTCGATGTTATCTTTAGGCATGTTCGCTTCACGAGCAGAAGCCAACGCGCTGCGCAAACGGGGGTTTGAGTTGGCATCTGCCCCACTTTCTTTCACCGCCACCATAATTTCGCGAATAATTTTGGTAAACATTTTAGCGCGCTTGGCGTCTTGGGCGCCCTTGCGATACATAATGTTTTTAAATTGTGAATGTCCGGCCATAACAGCTCATCCTTTCTCAACAAGAATCTCTTGATGCCAGTGATGACAAAGCTTTTGCCGGGCGTCAAGAGAGGGCTGAGAGAACCTCTTAAATCACCCCTTCCGCCCGCCATTGATGGGCCACATCACTCAGCTGATGCAACAACGGCTCCAGTTCTCTTGCACGAGGAGTTAGATGGTAAGTGACCGTGGGCGGAATGGTTGGTTGATAATCCCGCCGCACCAGACCTGTCTCTTCTAACTCCCGCAGTTTATCGGTCAGAACCTTTTGAGATATACCAGGAATTTCGCGCTTCAGCGCATTAAAGCGCAGTTGCCCACCGTGATTCGAGAGCACAACGAGAATATAAGCGCTCCAGCGCTGGAATACCACCCGAAACAGCGCCTCCACGGGACAAGACATTTTGATTCTCCATAGTTACCAAAAAGTGCCTACTTACTTTTAGTAACTTACTTTGCTAAGGCTTAAGTGTCAATGACGACAAATAACCATGAAGGAGTTGAGTTATGTTAACAAAAGCGATTGTTTTTGATGGAAACTCCACCAAATTCTCACCCGAAGCTTTTCCGGGCGTCAAATTACAAAGCTATATCCATCCTGAGCCCCAGTGGCACGATGGGTATGATGCAAAGGTTTATGGCGCCCCTGATGTGCGCTTTAGCTTTGGCCTTTTTACCATAATACCTCATCATTCCTGGCCCATGACCAAGTTCAGCATTGCGGAAGTTATTTATGTGCTCTCTGGAACCGCGCGTTTAACGGCAGGGGATGAAAACTTTGATCTCAAAGAAGGCCAGGTGGTTTATCTGCCCAAGAATTTACCTCGTAGTATTAAGAATACCTCAGACGTGCCTTTCCGCTTCCTTGACATGGTCGATCCAGCTTGGCAGCCAGAGTTTGAGATAGTCATATAGAATATTGATATATCGTCACGAAAGTCATGGCGACTAGGCTTTGGATGTGCTACCTCCTCATGCGACCTAACGCGGAAAAAGAGGACACCTGATGAAAATAATTGCACAAAGCTGTGTTGCCATGACTTTGCTGACTGGAAGTACTTTTGCCACAGATCTTTTGGAGGAAAAGCAAGACTCTAACGCAAGGGTATGGGTTATATCCGCATTAAAAGAGATTCGTGCCGAACTGAAATCCATGCGCGAAGAATTCAAGCTTGTGCAACACGATCATCAAAGCGCTTCTTCAACGTTGCAAACAGCAAAGATGACTCCTCACGAGCAACTAAAAGCAGAAGCAAACTTGCGTGAGATGATCACGGCTGAAAAATTCTTGCATGAGACCATCGTGGAATACCGTGCCCACGAGAAAAAACTGAAAAAATACAAGAAGTGCCTCGATCAAGCCGCAGCTGAGGGTTCACCCGTTGACCAGGAACAGCTCAGCAACATAACGACTTACCTTCAGCACAACGCTTTGCTTGATGAAAATGCGCCTAAGTCAGAAAAGGGAGGCTCATCATGGCTTGTGCAGGGCATAAAGGGAATCGAGAACCTGTTACGTCATCCGGTGGCGACCAGTGGATTGATGTTGAGTGCTCAAATTGCAGGCGCTACTGCATGGAGAGGCCCTCAGTGCTCACCCTATGAAAGTGGAACACTCAACCGTTGCACAATCACACCCGTCGAAGAATACACATTTGGCCAAGCCTACAACGCGACTCTTATTCAGTTTTATGACGTCAGTTACGCGGCCGATACAAGCCCGAGGCTTGCCTTTAATCATTTCTGCCCGATAACCCTTCAGCCCCCACAGGAAATTTACAAATTTCTTTTGTCGCAAGCAAGGAGCCCCGTGAGTTCCATCTGGAGCTATAGTGCCCTTGAGGATAAGACCTTAAGTTACACTCAGGCCAAACGGGACTATGATAGGAGCTTCCATCAAATTTTTCCTGCGGTAAGTCCTAAATGTGGGAAAATCCCTGTTAACGTTTCCGTCACCGATACTGAGCCGTGTGCAGCAGCAGGCTTTACCGCGCCTTATTTCTCAGCAGGCGGTGAAAATCGTTGTCAAGTTCTCTATCACTGCCCTGTGCCTCGAAACTTGCGTGCATGGATTTTCGACTATGAATTGCCTTGCGCAGCACTCACCGAAAACCAAGGGCGAAGCGACTCAAGAAATGATAAATGCCACAGGACTGTTACACCCGCTGGATTAGATGAAAAGGGCACTCCTGTTTGCAAGATCACTTCCCAATGTCCCTCGCCATTCCATCGCATCCATATAAGAATTGATTTCTATGACCGCTTTGTCAACAGTGTGCCCACTCTGTTACGTCAGGCAAGGGACGAGCTGGTGGCACGTAGCGAGTGGATGCAAGATCATGGCTCAAAAGGAATGCCGTTGTCTAACTAGTGCGAGGTGTAAATTTGCCTTGCAAACGCTCGTAAGAAATTAAAACTGGGTGGGGATGATTTCCCCACCCTTTTTTATGGAGCAAAACAAGAGACTATTTTGTCACTAATTCGGTGATATCAAGGCTTTTTTAAAATACCACAAGCAAATGGTTTCTACTCATGTTCCTCTGACAGTAATTTATATCATCCCCAGCATTAAAAACTTCTTCGAGACCTTTGCCGTATTTTGCCCTTTACAAAGTTATACAAGCCCTCAGTTGAAATCCGCCCTGGCAACCAAAATACGAAATCGTTATATAAAATGTGGATATTTTGTCATAAAATTCCTAGCAGAAAAGTTTTGGGTGTGCTATCTCACGTGGCGGCTCACTGTAAAATAGAGAGGACGCCTGATGAAAACAATCGCTCAAAGCTTTGTTGCCATGACCTTGCTGTGTGGAAGTGCTTTTGCAACAATAAATCTCGAAGAATCACCTGAAAAGATCATTCGAAAACAGGTTAAAAAGGCACTTTCTGAAGTAGGAAAAGACCTTAAGGTAATGCAAGACGAGATTCGGGAGATAAGACAAGAAAAGAGTATGTATATCTCGCACTTGAAGAGCCAGTCTCTCGACCCAAAGTTTCGTGAAGAGGTTGAAGTCTTACTGCAAAACTCCGCTAAGTCAGAAGAATTCTTGGTGGATGAACTCAGTGAGATTACGTCTCAAGCCGCAAAGCTTAAGGATTTTAAGGCTCGCTTGAAGGCGTCCAGCATTAACGGGGAGCCCCTTGATCAAAGTGAGTTAGGGCGAATGTTCAAGTATCTTATGCGCCATCACTTGCTGGAGGAGACTGAGGCTCCAAGGCTGGAGAGCACGGTGTTTGCTAAAGACTCTTGGCTTGTGTGGGGCTTTAAAAGCGTTGAAAAAATCTTGCGCCACCCCGCCACAAGTCTAGGCTTACTGCTAAGTCCCAACATCATCGGCGCTGCTGCATCAACCGCTAAACAATGTCCGGTTTTTACCCCCCTAAGATCTTATCGTTCAGAAATCATACCCAAGCATGCTTTCATAACTCCATATCCCCACAACGCTACTCTCATCCAACATTTCGAAGTTGAGTGGACGATGGATGTTCTACCAGGCAATTTTTTTCGCGATGTATGTCCATTATCGGAGATTAAACCATCGGATTTTATGGCTGGGAGAGATACAAGCCCTTCAACTTCACTATGGTCTCTCAGCACGTTTGTCGATGGAAAAATGAATTACAAAGCACACCAAAACCAAATCCTTAATAGGTTGGTGATTCAAAAAGGTAATTATCAAGTGCATCCAGATTATTCTCATCTCTATGCAGAACCTTGCTGGCCGATCCCTAGGAATGTCTCGGTTGCCGATAGTGGACCCTGCACGGCTTCAGATTTCACCCCGCTTCAGGGTGTGCCCGGGGAAGAGCAACGCTGTCAAGTATCATACCACTGTCCTTGGCCTGATAATCTGCGCGTGAACACCTACAGTTTTAATAAGCGACCCTGTGATGATCTTCCTACAGATATCGGATGGTGGAATAATCAAACCATGGGATGCGAGAGAACACTGACTCCAACGGGCTCAGACCAGCAAGGCACACCCTTATGCAGTGCAACGTATATTTGCCCCGAAAAAAATTCTCACATTATGGTTGAGCTCGATGTGCCAGCGAGTTTAAGAAAAAGTGTAGGCCATTTAATCCGTCAGGCAAGAGACGAACTGGTGGAGCGTGTCAAATCGATGATGGGACGTGCCGCAAAACAGTAGTCTTTGAAAACGATCACAGATTAATCTAAACCATCTCCAAAAACTCAAAAAGGGTGGGGATCATTTCCCCACCCTTTTTTATGGAGCAAAACAAGAGACTATTTTGTCACCAATTCGGTTATACCAAGGCTTTCTCAAAATACCGCAAGCGGTCAGCTCTTCCTCATGTTCATGTGACAGCAAATGATGTTCTTTTAAATAAGTTGCGACTTTTAGAAGGCCTTTGCGTCTTTGCTCAGGGTTCAACAGCGAAATACGAGCATACGAATGATAAAACTTATCTAATTCGTCATAATGCCCTTCAAGCTCCTCTATTTCCTCAACAGGATCAGTATCAAATCGCTTATCGCACATCAAACAGCATGGGTCGGTTTCATACATAAAGTCATAGTTCTCATTTTTCTTTGCGAACTTAATGCGGTCTGCAACGTATTCGCGATAGATATTGATGAAAGGGAGCGCATCATGAACAATATCTCTCATGCTTAACCAATATAGTTTTGGCTTTTCAGGCTCTTCAATGCTGTCATCGTCCATCATGATATCGATGTCTGAGGCCACCGCAGAACAAGCAATGAGCATTATTGAGACAAAAGAGCGCATAAATACTACCAACCTATAATCTCCAAAGTATCTGGGCCTGACTGCCCTCTATTAAGTCCTGGCGTTGGTAGCAGGACTCATGTGGAATTTCAATCACTTAATAGCCAAAATCGTATTTTTATTGACAAATTGACGCGTTATATCCTTAAGATAAAAGATTCTTTGAAAGGTTTTTTAGTGTGCACATCGATTGGCGGGATTCCTGGTTTAGCGTCCTTATTATAGGTCTTTTAATTGCAGTTTTTATCCTCGAGCAACTTTTTCCAGTCCTTCCTGGAAAAGAACTGACTCCTCATGTTAGTACTTTGCTGGCCATGGGGGGTGTGAGCAAACACGTGGTACAAGAGTTGGATCAACCATATCGCATGCTGACCTCGGCCTTGCTGCATGGCGATACCATGCATCTGCTGATGAACTCATTTGCTCTCTTTTTTGGCCTTCAAATTCTGCGCTCCATCATCGGCTATGCCTGGACTCTTTGCATACTTTTAGGGGGCACGATGGGCGCATCATGGACATCCATGGCCCTCAACGACCCTCAAACCATCGCTGTGGGTGCATCGGGTGGCATTATGTCGGTATTTGGCGCCATTTTGGTTTTAGGCTATTTTTTCAAATATGATCCGACCATCCGCCAGCAACTTCACGGAATTGTGCTGCGTATTGCATTACCAAGCTTACTGCCTATCGGGGGTATGATTGGTGTCAATGTGGACTACAGCGCCCATATTGGGGGCTTCATTGCAGGAAGCCTGATCATGTGGATTTCAACTTTGCTGATGCGTGCCTTGAATCGCATGAATATCAACGGCATTTGGTTGCTGCGAGCAATGGCCACAAGCCTGGTGCTGTGGCTGGGTTATGGCGAGATTCAAATTTATAAAAACTATGAATGGCTAGCCAACGAGTTGCGCTTGAGTGCCATGGGTCGCGGTTATTAGCTGACGCACAATCAGCTTTAAGCGCGGCAAGACACTGGGTTGCATTGGGTCCATTTCAAAGTGAGGTAGCTTAACACCCATAACAATAAGCCTCGGATCGTGCGGTAAGCGTTCAGTCTGTTGCCATGCCTTAAGCGTGATCGCGGCATGAATCTCATGAGATTTTATAAAAGGAACCTGAGCAATACCGAAGCCTCTGACTTCAAGAAGTCCTTCAAGGCGTTGGGCTGATTGGGCCATAAGAGTATTGTTGTGTTGAACAAAAATCTCTATTTGGTCATCCCCTATGAGGGTACCACCTGCATCACACAGCATCAGGGCAAGGCTCGATTTACCACTTCCAGAAGCCCCCAAAAGCAAAAGGCCGCAGCCTTCAAAGGCTACGGCACTGGCATGAAGGAAGTTGGAAGAAGGCGTTGCCATGGCAGTTCACCCCCCTGCAGGCTTAACTTAAGCGTTCACCAATGACACTGGCAATGGCTTGCATGGCTTGCGCTAGATCCTGGCCATTGGGGCCGCCCGCTTGAGCCATATCAGGACGACCACCACCACCAGCACCGCCCATGGCTTGGGCAGCAGCCCGGGCCAAATCCACCGCATTTAATTTTGGAGTCAGATCTGCGGTGACGCCAACAACGATAGAGCCTTTACCCTCAACCGATGTCGCAACTGCCACAACCCCAGAACTCAGTCCTCGCTTAAGCTCGTCAGCAATACCTCGAAGCTCGCCAGGGCTAACCCCCTCCAAGGTTCGGGGTAAAAAGCTGATGCCAGCAATCTGTTGTGTTGCAGACCCTGTACCACCACTGCCACCCACCGCTAGCTGCTTTTGCAGCTCTTTGACCTGCTGCTCCAGCTTGCGGCGCTCCTCAAGCACTTGCGTGAGGCGAACAGCCACGTCCTCTGGCTTTGTTTTCATCAAGCTTGCCACACTCAGTAAATACTCTTCGCGGGTAGCCATATGGTGTTCGGCCCCAGGTCCGGTCAAAGCTTCGATACGGCGCACGCCTGCAGCAATACCGCTTTCAGACACAATCTTAAAATATCCGATATCACCGGTGCGGTTAACGTGGGTACCCCCACAAAGCTCAACCGAAAACAGTGGGATTTCGGTTTGGTCTTCAGGAGCCATACTGACCACACGCACTTCTTCACCATATTTTTCACCAAATAGCGCCATGGCCCCTTCGGCAATCGCGGCTTCAGGTGACATTAAACGTGTGACCACAGCGGCGTTGGCACGAATGCGTTCATTAACCTCATCTTCAATACGCTTGAGGATGTCGGCAGGCACGGCCTCCTGATAGGCAAAGTCAAAGCGCAGGCGATCAGGGGCTACTAAGGATCCTTTTTGCACCACTTGGTCTCCCAAGTGCGCACGAAGGCTTGCATGCAACAAATGAGTCGCAGAATGGTTAGCGCGAATCAGTTGTCTGCGCGCAGCATCCACTTCAAGGGTTGCCGCATCGCCAACGGCCATCTTGCCCTCCTTCACCCGAACATGGTGAACGAAGACATCTCCTGCTTTACGGCTGGTATCCAACACCTCAATCACGGCACCGTTTTCAAAGTGAATCAGACCTGTATCGCCCATTTGTCCGCCAGATTCACCGTAGAATGGGGTTTGGTTGAAGACAAGCAGCGCTTCAGTGTTTGCAGTCACTTGGTTCACCTCTTGACCATTGACGAGCGCTGCACGCAACACAGCTTGAGCTGATGTAGTGCTGTAACCTAAGAAGTCGCTAGCACCCACCTTATCACGCACTTGGAACCACACAGCTTCGCTAGCTGCCTCACCAGATCCTGCCCAAGAAGCGCGTGCCTCAGCCTTTTGCTTATCCATAGCGGCATTAAAACCATCGAGATCCACGCTACGGCCTTCTGCACGCAGGATATCTTGAGTCAAATCCAAGGGGAAACCATAGGTGTCGTAGAGTTTGAAAGCCACATCACCTGCCAGAGCTTGGCTGGAGCCAAGCTTTGACGTTTCCTCTTCCAACAACTTTAAGCCACGGCCCAATGTTTGGCGGAAGCGTTCTTCCTCTAACTTAAGGCTTTGCATGATGGTGCTGTGGGCGCGCGTCAATTCTGGATAAGCTTCGCCCATCTCTGCAACCAAGGCTGGCACCAAGCGGTGCATCAGTGGATCTTTGCACCCCAAAATATACGCATGGCGCATGGCGCGGCGCATAATGCGACGCAAAACATAACCACGACCTTCGTTAGAGGGTGTGATCCCATCGGCAATCAAAAACGCACTGGCGCGCAGGTGATCGGCAATAACGCGGTGGGATGGCAGCGCTTTGCCTTCCGCCTTGACGCCCACCAAATCTTCCGATGCTGCAATCAAAGCTTTAAAGAGATCAATCTCAAAGTTGGCGTGCACACCCTGCAAAACCGCCGCAATACGCTCAAGTCCCATACCGGTATCAATGGAAGGTTTAGGCAGGTTCACGCGCTCGCCGGGTGTACCATCCGCGTTCAACAGCTGTTCATATTGCATAAAGACCAGGTTCCAGATCTCCACAAATCGATCCAGGTCCCCATCGGGACTGCCAGGAGGACCACCAGGAATATGAGCACCATGGTCATAGAAAATCTCAGAGCATGGACCGCAAGGACCCGAATCCCCCATAGCCCAGAAGTTATCTGATCCCGCAATACGGATGATTTTCTCCTCAGGCAAACCCGCTATCTTCTGCCACAATTTAAAAGCTTCATCATCGTCGATGTAAACAGTCACCAGCAAACGATCGACGGGCAGACCAAATTCACGTGTCACCAAATTCCACGCCATTTCAATGGCATGCTCTTTGAAATAGTCGCCAAAGGAAAAGTTCCCCAGCATCTCAAAGAAGGTATGGTGACGGGATGTATAGCCGACGTTTTCCAGATCATTATGCTTACCACCGGCACGCACACACTTTTGCGCGGTTGCTGCCCGGGTATAGGGACGCTTTTCAGCGCCCGTAAACACGTTTTTAAATTGTACCATGCCCGCACTGGTGAACATCAGAGTGGGATCATTGCGGGGCACCAACGGACTGGATTCAACAAGAGCGTGATTATCTTGGCCGAAGTAGTCAAGAAAGTGACGGCGTATACGGGATGTGGTCCACATGGTTTACTTCAGTTCTTCAATTATAGGGTCGATGATTATTTTATTTACACGAAACAAAGGGATAAGGGCAGCTGCGAATTACGCAGCTGCCTCTGAATCTCCACCATCCTCAAAAGGGGTGGCAGCAAATGATTGGGCGACTTGGCCGGCATTGGCGCGGATAGCCTGCTCGATTTCGTTCGCCATATCAGGGTTCTCACGCAAGAATTGCTTCGCATTTTCACGGCCCTGACCAATGCGCTGGCTTTTGTATGAGAACCAAGCACCGGACTTCTCCACCACTTCAGCTTTTACACCAAGGTCAATGAGCTCGCCGGTTTTAGAGATACCCTCACCGTACATAATGTCGAATTCCACCACCTTGAAGGGAGGTGCAACTTTATTCTTCACTACTTTCACGCGGGTTTGGTTACCCACCACTTCATCACGGTTCTTGATGGCGCCAATACGGCGTATATCAAGACGCACCGAGGCATAGAACTTCAGAGCGTTACCGCCGGTTGTGGTCTCAGGGTTACCAAACATAATGCCAATCTTTTGGCGGATTTGGTTGATGAAGATCACCATGCACTGAGATCTGGAAATGGAACCGGTGAGCTTACGTAAAGCTTGGCTCATGAGACGCGCTTGCAAACCCACGTGGGCATCGCCCATCTCGCCTTCTAGCTCAGCCTTAGGAACCAATGCCGCAACCGAGTCGATGACCAAAACATCAATGCCGCCCGAGCGTACCAATGTATCAGCAATTTCGAGCGCTTGCTCACCAGCATCAGGCTGAGCAATCAACAATTCGTCCACCTTGACACCCAGTTTGCGGGCATACACAGGATCAAGCGCGTGTTCAGCATCGACGAAAGCGCAGACACCACCTTGCTTTTGAGCTTCTGCAACGGTTTGCAGGGCAAGGGTGGTTTTACCTGAGCTTTCAGGACCAAAAATCTCGATAATACGACCTTTGGGTAGACCGCCGATACCAAGAGCGAGGTCAAGTCCGATGGACCCCGTTGAGATAGCCTCAATCTCAAGGGCTTCCTGCTGACCCAAGCGCATGATCGAGCCCTTACCAAAGGCGCGTTCAATCTGGCTTAGGGCTGCATCAAGGGCGCGTTGTTTATCACTCATCTTCGTCTACTTTCTGCTTCACTTAATTTCTGCAACACTTTTCAATAATCTACTCTAGACCATGTCGTCCGGGGCTCGTCAAGCCCATGTTGCAAGCGGCGGCAAAGACATTAAAATAGCCTCGGCATTTCCATTGGTCTCAAGACCGAATTTCGTGCCGCGATCATAAATTAAATTGAACTCGGCATAACGACCGCGTTTAAAGAGTTGATGGGCACGCTGTTCAGGCGTCCATTCCTGAAACATGTGGCGCTTGACAAGCTTTGGATAAATATCAAGGAACGCTTCGCCCACAGCACGGGTAAAGGCGAAATCTTGGTCCCAGTTGCCAGAGTTTAAGTAGTCGTAGAAAATCCCGCCGACCCCTCTCGACTCATTACGATGGCGAATAAAAAAGTATTCATCACACCACGCCTTAAAGCGCTCGTAGTAGGTGGGATCAAAACGATCGCAGGCATCTTTGAAAGCAGCATGGAAATCCGCCGTGTCTTGATCATCAGGAGACATGGGGTTCAAATCAGCCCCACCGCCAAACCAGGTTTTGCTTGTGGTGATAAACCGGGTATTCATGTGCACAGCAGGGACTAAAGGCGACGTCATATGGGCGACCAGCGAGATACCGCTGGCCCAAAAAGAGGGATCCGCATCAGCGCCTGGAATTTCTTTGCGGAATTTTTCACTAAACTCACCCCATACGGTGGAGCAATTCACGCCAACCTTCTCAAAAACTTGACCGCGCATGATGGACATGACGCCACCACCTCCTTCGGGTCGATCCCAAGCTTTGCGCTCAAAGCGCCCAGCAATGCCGCCTTTTTGCGCCGCATAAAGGTCCTCAATATCCTCAAATGCCTTACAAATGCGATCCCGCAGCTCCTCGAACCACGGCTGAGCTTGCTGCTGCCATGAGGTAAAGGGACTAGAGGGTAGATCGCTCTGGAAGGCTGCTTGATTCATTATGTTACTCCTTTTGCGGAAACAGGCCCGTCTGACGCAGGGCCTCACCTAATACCATCGCACCAGCGATGGCCACATTGAGGGAACGACGTCCCGGGGACATGGGAATTTGAATAGCAGCGTCACAGGCAAGATGCACTTCTTGAGGCACGCCGCAACTCTCTTGTCCTAGTAATAAAACATCATCGCAATGAAAAGTAAAAGCGGTATAAGGAAGCTCGGTGTGGGGAGTAAGCAAAACTACGCGGGCGGATGTGGCCCGCTGAAAAGCCACCCATGACTCGTGGCGATGATAGCTTGCAAGCTCCACATAATCCATGCCAGCGCGCTTGAGACCAGGATCTGATAAACCAAAGCCACACGGCTCGATAATATCAAGCTTGATACCCATGCACGCACAAAGCCGCAATAAGGTACCAGTATTTTGAGCAATTTCGGGCTGATACAGTGCAAGACGCATGATGGTTTATGGTGCCCTCCAGGCTTCACGCCAAAAAATTTGAATTCCCTGCCAGTCCAGCTTTCGGGCGTTGCGCAGATATTGCACCTCACCTACCACCTGATCTTGGCTATCAAAGCGAGCACCCACCGCCCATATACTTTCAAATAGCTCTGGCATTGCCGGATAACGCAGATCAAATACACGGCCAAAATCGCCGCTGCGGGTGAAAAGCAAGTTGCCCGTGGTAAAAGCCTTGAAAATAGAACCTTCACGGGTAGCCAGAAGATGATCCAGATCGCGACCAAAGCGGGTTGGTTTACATGCCCACGGGTCCATGCGCCCTGTGCGCACATCGACCTTAGTCACACACACTTGATCGGGAAAATGCACCACTACACGCCGCAACGGCAGATGAAACAGCTGAGGATAGGCATCCACACGGTTAAAACTCACCCGCCCTTCAGGCAATTGCGTTTTAGCGATGGCAAGGGCTTGTTCTGAGTTAGCCATGCCCTGGAAAATATAAGCGCCAGCTAAGGTTAAGGCGACCCAAGCTACACCTTCTCGCCATGGAGGACGCTTAAAAAAAGCCCCCGCGACAAGAGCCAGGATCAAAATGCCCGTAAAGGTGAAATCAATTACGCCTATGGCATGGATCGCAAAGCTGTGATTGGAAAAAGGCGCCAATAACTTGGTGCCATAGCTGGTGGCTAAATCATTGAGGGGATGGAGCAACAACACAAAAGTAAATAGTCCCGCCCATTCACGATAAGTCTCGTGGGGGTGCGATCTGCGCCGCCAACGCCAAAAGCTATAGGCCAACAGCGGCCCCACGAGCGGTGGAAACCATAACGAGTGGGTGAAGCCACGATGGTAAACCAGCATGGCCCAAGGGCCCCAAATATAGCCAATAATCACATCCAAATCGGGCAGCATCGACACCAGAGCAGCTGCAATCAGAGATGTGCGGCCAAGGCGTCTTTGCCGGGTAGCCTGCGCCACAACAGCGCCAATTGATGCGTGCGTGATAGGATCCATGACATCCTCGCTTACATTTTTGTTGCAACCTTATCATGGTTTTCTGGCCACAGCTGCGGAAATTTTCCTTACCACAGACACGAAGACATGGTATCAATTTAAATAAAAATCAAGATTACGGGTAGGTTCAGTGTCAAAGCAAACAAAGACGATGAATACATCAAATCAAACGCAACAAGGACGGCGCGAATTTCTTATTCTTGCCGGCAGTGCCGTAGGTGGGGTAGGCGCCGCTTCCGCCCTATGGCCTTTAGTACACAGCATGAATCCCTCTGCGGATGTTCTGGCTCTTTCCACCATCGAAGTTGATTTAAAACCTATTCAGCCTGGCCAAGCCATTACGGTCATGTATCGGGGTAAGCCTCTTTTTGTGCGTCATCGCACCTCTGAAGAGATTCAACAAGCTGAGCAGGCAGACGGCGTCAATTTACCCGATCCTCAAAAAGATAAAGACCGGGTCAAGAAACCAGAATGGCTCGTTGTTGTTGGTGTGTGCACCCATCTAGGCTGCGTACCCACGGGCCAGAAAAGCACAGAAGCACGCGGTGAATTTGGCGGTTGGTTCTGCCCGTGTCACGGGTCTGAATATGACACCAGTGGGCGTATTCGCCGTGGCCCCGCCCCAAAAAATCTTGACGTCCCACCTTATACGTTTGTCTCGGAAACAGTGATTCGCGTCGGTCAGGAGGCTTAAGTCCATGGCAACAGAGAATAATAATAACATGGATACCCCAGCATCAGGCGTGATCGGCTGGATTGACCATCGTCTACCCATCTTTTCTTTTATGCGTAAAGAACTCAAAGAGTATCCAGCGCCTAAAAACTTGAACTACATGTGGAACTTTGGCTCCCTTGCGGGCATTACCCTGGTCATTATGATCATCACCGGTATTTTCCTTGCCATGCAATATACGCCCCACGTGGACCATGCGTTTCAGAGCGTCGAGCGCATCATGCGTGATGTGAATTATGGGTGGTTGTTGCGTTATATTCATATGAATGGCGCCTCAATGTTTTTCATTGTGGTCTATCTTCATATTTTCCGCGGGCTTTATTATGGATCTTACAAAGCACCCCGCGAGCTATTGTGGATCCTGGGTGTAGTTATCCTGCTGATGATGATGGCAACAGCGTTTATGGGCTACGTGCTACCCTGGGGTCAGATGAGTTATTGGGGTGCCACCGTCATCACCAACCTGTTCTCAGCCATTCCTGTTGTGGGTGATGAGATTGTAACGTGGCTTTGGGGTGGCTTTTCTGTTGAAAACCCAACTCTCAATCGCTTCTTTGCCCTGCACTATTTGATGCCGTTTGCGCTTGTCGGAATTATCCTTTTACATATGGTGGCTTTGCATCAACATGGCTCCAATAACCCCCTTGGTATTGATGCTAAAAAAGAAGGGGATAAGATTCCCTTCCATCCCTATTACACGCTAAAAGATTTGTTTGGCTTGGGTGTATTTCTCACCATTTATGCGGGATTTGTATTTTTTGCACCGGACTTTTTTGGCGAGCCCGATAACTATATTCCAGCTGATCCTTTGGTTACCCCTGCGCACATTGTGCCCGAGTGGTACTTCCTACCCTTCTACGCGATTTTGCGCTCGGTTCCCGATAAACTAGGTGGCGTGGTACTGATGTTCTCAGCGGTGTTCGTCTTGATGTTCCTGCCATGGCTTGATAAATCACCCGTGCGCAGCGCCAGGTTTCGCCCCCTTTACAGAATATTCTTTTGGCTGTTGGCTATTGCCTGTATTGCGCTTGGCTGGGCAGGAGCTCAATTGCCTGAAGGTGTTCCTCTGTGGGTCGGGCGCTTAGCAACGATGTATTATTTCCTCCATTTCTTGGTCATCTTGCCAACTCTTCACCGCTTTGAGAAAACCTTACCGCTGCCTGAGAGTATATCTAACCCTACTGTTCATGCTGCTAAGGGGGGGAATTAATCATGATAATGAAAAGATCATTCCTTGTGGCAAGCATCATCGGGTGGAGCATCGGCACTAGCAATGCGGCTGAAAGCCATCAACCTCAAGCCATGAACTGGGGATTTAAATCAGTTTTTGGCACTTATGACCGTGCTGCTTTACAACGCGGCTTTCAAGTTTATTCAGAAGTTTGCGCCTCATGCCACAGCCTGAAACTTTTAAGTTATCGTGATCTCAAAGGTTTAGGCTTTAGTGAGGCCAAAATTAAGGCCATTGCAGCAAGCGTTCAGGTCGAAGGCGAAAAAAACGAGGAAGGTATTCCCGTTGAGCGCCCTGGCAAACCCTCAGATCGTTTCAAGAGTCCATATAAGACCAATGATGCTGCGCGTGCCGCTAACAATGGCGCTCTGCCCCCAGATCTGTCGTTGATGGCCAAAGCACGTAAATACGGTGCTGACCATATTCACGCTATCCTGACAGGTTATAAACAAGCGCCTGAAGGTATGAAGATTAATCCTGGTCTCTATTACAATGAGGCTTATTCTGGTCAACAAATCGCGATGGCTCCACCTTTGACCGAGGGCCAGGTAACCTTTAGCGATGGTACCCAAGCAACGGTCGAAAAAATGTCCTTAGATGTAGCGACCTTCTTGCAATGGGCAGCTGATCCGCATATGGAACAGCGCAAGCAGCTGGGTATTAAGGCAATGCTTTACCTTATGGTGTTTAGCATCCTGATGTATTTCGGCATGCGCCGCGTGTGGAAGGGTGTCAAATAACACCATAAGTGCAGTTGTCCTTAAAAGAGGGATGATCCTACGCAATGCTTGAGACCATTGAAGGCGCCATGGTGATGTGTAACCAGGGGTCGTTTCCAACACCCCTTGTGGTTATTCCGAACAGCACCATGGTTATGGGCATGCCGGCAGCTGTTATTACTAATAGTGAACCCTTTTTAAGCATCGAGCCCTTTGGAATTTGTCAAACACTCACTGAAGCTGCGGGTATTCCTGTACCCTGTGTTCCCGTGACTACCGTGTGGACGCCAGGTTCGCCCACCGTACTAATAACAGGTATTCCTATGCTCGAGCAAACCTCCCAATTGATGTGCGCTGTGGGAGGCGAGATTGAAATCTTATTTCCCATGAATATGACAGTGATGATTCCTTAAATTCAGCACCCTATAATAGGCCTGATCGCGCATTTTTCAGACTTATTTCATGGGAATTTTCTATCAAAAGCGCTTCTCAAACTTAGATTGCAATCCTCAAAAGAACGACTATTCTCTGCACCGTGGTGCAATGAGGTTTATTTATTCTTGAGAACAGAGGTGAGACATGATGGTGCTCCCAAATAAGTCTTTTTATTTTATTCGCCACGGCGAGACCGATTGGAATAAGCGTCACGTTGCCATGGGGCAAAGCGACATTGCTTTAAACGCAAGAGGCATCTCACAAGCGCACCAGGCAGCCGACCTTTTACGAGACGACGGTATTGCATCAATCGCCTGCAGCCCCCTTAAGCGCGCCCTTGAGACAGCAACAATCATCGCTGCTCGCGATAAAGTACAGCTGACCATCATTGATCAGTTGAAAGAAGCCTCATGGGGTGTGATGGAAGGCCAAGATAAGGGAGATGGGTCATGGATCCAAGCCTGGCGTCATGGAGAAGTTATAGAGAATGCCGAAACTTTTTCTGATTTCACCCATCGTGTGGCAAGGGGTGTACTTGAAGCCCTGAAACTTCCTGAACCCGTGCTGATTGTGTCTCATGGCGGGGTTTATTGGGCGCTACAACAGGCTTTTGGCTTACCATTCATGGATTTGCCTAATTGCATGCCCGTCGTGCATAGTCCACCACCCAATCCGATGCATCCATGGATCGTCTCACCCGTTGGCGAAGAGAACGCATAAAATTTAAAAGTCGCAAACCATTACAGATGGGGCCGAGACTGCGCAAGCGCCACCGAGCGCCGCGCCAACTAAAACTCAATCACAATGTCCTTGGCGCCCTCAATGGCGGGGCGAGGACTGGTCTCAAACCGGACTCTCTCTCCTGGCTGCAGGCGTGTTTCTGAGAGTTTGTGGGTCCATTTATCCAGTACACAGCTGCTCTCACCCGTGGGGCCGACCTTTTTAGTCGTCAACCGTGACAGCAAACCAGCTTCGGCGCAATGACCACGAACCATTAGGGTGAGCTCAGGCACCTGGCGCACAGCGTTTGATGTATTGACAAGCTCAGCGCGCACCACAAGGGAGGTGCGGTCATTTTCAGTAATTTGCGATGGAGCTACTTGCTCGATCACTAATCCAGGTGCTCCAGAAGAAGGCATAAGACCAGCCTTATCGATCACATGGGCAAAAGCTGGCCAATGGGCGGCAATACGACCACGCAGAGCAAAACTGAGGGCACCCACCACAGTTAAAACGGTTAAAAATCCAATCCAGGGGATGAAACTCCGCTGTGAGGTTACGGATGGTTGACCCATGGCTGCAAACGAAGGCATTGACGGAGCAAACTCATTCACAGGGGCGGTAGCCTCACGCGTCAGAGGAGCCTGATGCCAGGAATGACCGCACGATGCGCAGCGCACTAAACGTGTTTTCTGGCCAAAACTTGCTTCATCAAGATGATAGCGCTTAGAACAGGCCTCACAGGTAATGATCATAAATTCCTCGAGCCACTTTAGGCGTTTACAAAAAATAATTCACAGGTAACTTCTAATTTATAAATTGCCATGACATCCCTTGCAAGGGAATCAGCCAATTGATTGAAAAATGTCGTAACAATTTTAAGAAAAATCTTGTGAAATTTTATCCTATCTCGGAAAATCAAGCCTAGATTTGATTGCCCACCAACAGTGAGTTTGACCAAGTTGCGTGATATCATTCGCCTAGAAAATGTCAGCTTTTATTATGAAACAGGGCGTCCCATTTTTAAAAACGCCACATTAAGCCTAGCAGGCGGTAGTTTTCATTATCTGACCGGCATCAGCGGGGCTGGAAAGTCATCCTTACTGAAACTTCTCTATATGGGACACGATCACTTTGATGGACGTGTTGAATTATTTGGTCGCAATACACTCACTTTAAGTCGCGAAGAACGTCCTGATTACCGAGCACGCATTGGGGTGGTGTTCCAGGATTTTCAGTTGCTGGACCATCTGTCTGTCCTCGACAACGTTGCCTTGGCCCAGCGCATTCAAGGACACAGCTGGTTAGAAAGCCGGGAAAGAGCAGCAGAAATTCTCCACTGGATAGGGCTGCAAGATCATCTCCAGGCCCGACCTAACAGCCTTTCAGGGGGGCAACGTCAACGTGTTGCTATTGCAAGAGCGGTGGTGAATCGCCCCAACCTTATCCTGGCTGATGAGCCTACGGGTAACGTGGATGATGAGACTGCTGTTCGCCTTATTCACCTTTTTGAGGAACTCCACCGCCGGGGCGCCACCGTTATTATTGCAACTCATAATCGAGATTTAGCCCAAGCTTTTCCCCATTCCGAAATTCGCATTGAGCATGGCACCTTAAAAGTGTTTGAACCCGCATCATTTAACAATAATGACGGTATCAACGTCTTTGAACGCCCAACTGGAACTACCTACCATGGCTGATATTTTTAAAAATCTCTTTATCACAAAAAGCGATGTACCGCTTTCAAGCGAGGGGGCATCGCGCTTTATTCCCATGCTGATGGGGCTGATGATTTTTCTTGCAACCATGGCGTTATTAAGTTCAGTGGGCGCCCTGCACCTCAGCCAAAATATGGGCTCTCTTGCCATTCTCACTGACTGGGAAACAATTGCCGGCGCCATCCAAGCTTTTGGCATCGCTTTATGCTGCCTTATTGCGGGTGCAGCCATTTTGACGGTGGCTTTTGTGACTCAGTCTGGGCTGGCTTTACATCATCAGGTCGTGCATACGCTGCTTCTGTTAGGGGCTCGTGATCCTTATATTGCATTGCAATTTCAAGCGTATGCCATGCAATTAGGAATCCGCGGCGCTTTCATCGGTAATGTTCTGACTTTGCTGGTGCTGTTAATGCTGCGTCTGAGTCTTCGCCAAAGCACCCTTAACTTCATGCAACAAGCCGTCAGTGTGCCTGAGATAGGCTTTGCCATGCTGTTTTCGACAGGATTAATTCTTAGTTTGATTGCTCTTACTGCGCGCGTCACAGTGCTTTCTTATCTTTCCCGCAGCTAGAAGCTTGGCGTCTCGTTTTCCCTTACCTATACTCTCGTGAGACAGGAGGTCGGGGTGATCCAGATAAAAAAGTTAAAAATGATTGGGATTCTTTTGCCCGTTTTTTGGGCGGTCGGCATAGTGGGATTTGCAGTATACATCCCCCAAAAGCCAACTTTTCCCTTCCAGCGCACCGATGCTATTGTGGTGTTAACGGGTGGTCCTGATCGCATTCGCGAGGGTTTACATCTTTTTCACCAGGGCCTTGCTCCTCAGCTTTTCATTACCGGCGTGCACAAAGGCGCAACCCTTGAGGAAGTGCTGAAAGCCTCAGGCTACCGAAACCTCAACAATAAAGACCGCATTTTCTTAGATTATGATGCTCTCAATACCATTGAAAATGCCCAACAAACAGCAGGTTGGACAACGGACAAAAGCGTTAAAAGCATCCGGTTGGTCACAGCCAGTTATCACATGCCGCGCGCACTTTTAGAAATTGCTCAGCGTGTTAAAGGCGTGGAGGTGATTGCTCACCCCATTACACCTCGAGATTTTAATTTAAAGCATTGGTGGCGCTCTCCCAAAACCCAAGCATTGATTTTTCAGGAATATCATAAATTTCTTGCTGCAGTTGTTCGTGCCGGATTACGATCTGCAGTACTCTATTTGAGGGATTTGACATGATGCTCTTTTTGCGCTCGCTAGCTTTTAATATTGCTTTTTTTATTCATACAACCATCTGCTCTTGCTTTGCCTTTACGATGGCAGCCTTTGGCTACAAATCACTGATGTATGCTGCACGGCTTTGGGGATTGGGCACTATGGTGTTGCTCAAATATGTTGTGGGATTGCGGTATGAGATCAAAGGAAAAGAAAACCTTAAAAATCTGGATCATCCCGTCATTATCGCGTGCAAGCACCAATCCACCTGGGAAACAGCGATTGCACCAGCTTTGTTTAGCAATGTGAGCATCATTCTCAAGCGCGAGCTGATATGGATACCCCTTTTTGGCTGGGCGCTACGCGCATCAAAGCCTATAACCCTTGATCGAGGCAAAGGTCGCCACGTTATCCCTAGTATGGTCGAGCGCGCCAAAATGCGCATCAGCGAAGGTCATGATATCTTTATTTTTCCAGAGGGAACGCGGGCTACTTTTGGCGAGACCCCCTATTACAAACAGGGTATTGTGGTGCTCTATGAAAATCTTCATCGCCCAGTGCTTCCGATTGCGCACAATGCCGGATATTTCTGGCCGCGACGCGGTTTCTTGAAACGTCCTGGTGTTATTCAGCTGGTTATTTTGCCCGTGATCCCAGCAGGCTTGTCAGGTCATGACTTTAAAGAAGAACTGATCAAACGTATTGAAACTGCATGCCAAGAGATAGGACCGCATGATGCGACAAAAAATACTCCCTAAACTTTTCCGCTACACCTTTATTGGCTGTGGCGTCTGGGCGCTTGGTTATTGGGGCATTGCCCCCATGGCCCTTAACCATGCCATGAGCCAAATTTTCGCCGAAGCTGAACGCGAAGGTATTACCATTACAGCGGATCAAAAAGGAATTCGCTATTTTCCAAAAGTAAAATGGTCACAGTTTAACACCACCCTTACGTTTAAAAATGGCGCTGTGGTGAAAATACCCGATGAATTGGCCATGACACCTCATCCATTGACCTGGTTTTTGGGTGAGCTTAAATGGCGTACCCGCTCCCCTTTGGAATACACGCAAGGGGCACTACATCTCACAACAGCCGGCACGCACATTCGTTTGAAAAGCCGCGCGGCTGACCTTGATACCATTAAAATGAATGCCGAGCGCTTAGAGGTTAAAGCATCTCTCGCCTCGAACAAAAGCGAGATCTTATTGTCACGCCTGAAGGACGTGGAAGTACATTTATCCTCCCACCACTTTACGCTTGCAAGCCAAGGGATCGAAGGTGAGGCCGTTGCAGAGGGAATCAGCAATATTAATTTAGAGGTGTTTGCTGAGAAAAAATTACCTCCGTTGACTGCGAAGGGCTTACAAAAGTGGTTTGATGCTGATGACTCTCTTGAGATCAAAGACCTGAGCCTCAACTGGAATGAGGCCCGCTTTGCGCTACAAGGCACCCTGTCCTTAGACAAAAGATTACAGCCTTTGTTGAGCGCCACAATGCAGATAGATCATTTTGGCGCATTTTTGAAATCGCTGATCAAAATGAAGATGATTTCCAAAGGTACCGCGTCCACCATTGAGAGTATTGCATTGCTTTTGCCGGGAAGCAAAAAAGAAGGTGATAAGACCCACATCCACAACTTACCTTTGACCATTCAAGATCGTGTGGTCAGCCTCGGCCCAGTGAACATTGCAGAAATACCCGTGATTGTCTGGCCCTAAGTACTGACAACAGGTGATGAAGGGACAAAAATGCGCGGTGTCCAGCTTTTGCTGGCCCGTGCTTTACGGCCGCAATAAACCAGTTTTTGGGCCTCTAGCACCACCACACCCCCTAATTTCTTGGCATAACGCTGTCCTATATGCTCAAAGCTTCCCGCCATCGAGATCAAAGTAGGATTGCTCGAGGGCGGCAGATAAAGACTATAAAGCGGCTTAAAGGGCGAGAATAAATTGGTCGCAGCCACCTCAAAAAGTTGACGTCCTGAATACGGTTGCCCCCATCCAAAGGGTGTATTCATGCTGCGCGCCCATAAGCCGCGTCGATTGGGTGAGACAATCAATAAACGACCCCCATCAGCAAGTACCCGCCACACCTCACGCAGCAAATGACTCGCATCTATGGTTCCCTCTAAACCATGAACAATCATACAACGTGAAACGGAACAATCGGGCAAAGGCAATAAAAAGGGATCAACCAAAGCCACACGATTAGGGCCAGGATGTGGCCAGGGGATAGCCCCTTGTATGCAGGGCATGAAGGATAAAAGGCGATTGTTGTTACCCTCAAAGCGGGGCAGGTAAGGGGGTGTATAACCATAGCCAAGAATCACCTCATCACGAACAGCAGGCCATAATTTGGCAAGCTTTTCCCCGATCACGCGCTGGGCTGTTTGCCCTAGAGGTGTTTGATAAAAACTATGAAGATCGATGATATCTGCCTGCATAAAATAAGCGTATCACTTACACAGACGAATGCAAATGCCTCCCCAATTGAAATTAGGGGAGGCAGACTTCTTCTTAAAGGTACCCCAGGGCGCTCCACCACACAGCGCTGACAGAGACCCAGATTAGAATGTTCAGCAAGCTTGTTAAGAAACCGACACGCCACCAATCTTTGATGGTAACATAGTTAGATCCAAAGAAGACGGGCGCGGTACCTGTTCCAAAATGGGTCAAGGGACCCGACAAGCTTGAGAATACAGCAAGGGACATGGCTGCTACCATAGGAGGCGCACCAGCAGCTAATAAGACGACCAAAAAGGCGCTGTACATGGAGGTGATATGTGCGGTGATGCTCGCGAAGAAATAATGGCTATAAAAATAAACCGTACCTAAAATGGCGAGGGCAATTGGCCAGCTGTAGCCTGACACCATGGTCTCGACATGCCCACCAAACCACTTCATGAAGCCGAATTTGTTGAGGAATGTGGCCATGGTCAGCAAAATACCAAACCACACCAAAGTTTCCCAAGCACCTTTTTCTTTAACTAAATCACCCCAGGTCAAAACGCCGCTAAAGACCAGGGCAGACACTCCCAGCATGGCCGCAACGGTTGGATCAACGCCAAGATGTGAGCCGAAGACCCACAGCACTAATAGAACTGCAAAGGTTCCCACCATGATAAGCTCGGGGGTCTTCAGGGGACCAAGCTCTTTCAGGCGGGCCTTGGCCATCTCAACAGCCTCAGGTGACTTCTTAAGTTTGGGGGGATAAATACGATAGATAAATGCAGGTAAAATCAAAAGGTTAACAAGACCAGGAACAGCAGCTAATTTCGCCCAGGTCAGCCAATCTAAAACAACACCATGGGCACCGGCAAGGCTGGCAACCAAAGGGTTACCTACTAGTGCTGTTAAAAACATGGCGCTGGTAATCGCGTTCACTTGAAAACATACTTGAATAAGGAACGCGCCCAATTTGCGCTCGGTATGGTGAGCGGGAGTTGATCCCAGTTCTTCTGCCAGAGCTCGAACAACCGGGAAAACGATACCTGCACCACGGGCTGTATTACTGGGGACCATAGGTGCCAACAGTAGTTCAGAAAGGGTCAAACCATAAGCCAGACCCAAGGTGCTTTTACCAAAGGTGGCGGTAAAAAAGTAGGCGATGCGTGAGCCAAGACCGGTTTGGATAAAACCGCGAGCCAAAAAGAACGCAAAAATGACGAGCCAAACCACATGTGAGCCAAAGCTCGACAGACACTGTTCGATGGTCAAGGTGTGAGTGGCAGCACATAAGGTAATACCCAGCAAAGCCACACCACCGATGGGAAGGGGCTTTAAAATCACTGCCAGAATGGTGGATACGAATATGGCGAACAACTGCCATGTTTTAGGTTCAAGTCCCTCTGGTACTGGCATAAACCACAGTGCCAAACCAACAAGCAGAACGATTGCACTAGTCTTTAAATTTGCACCATGCCAAGACTTTTTTATAGCCTCGCCAGCAGGTTGCGCCTGCATCACTTCTAAGGTTGCCACTTGTTGCATCTCCTTTTCTTTTCCCCATATCTGCATTCCATTGCGAATGAGGGAAGCTAATAGAGGGAAATCTCGAATTCGCCACCAAGACCAGAAAATAGATCTGGTTCTGACGGGATATCACTGGTTGAGGGGCAATGGCAAGTCTTGAAATTTGATCCATGACCATCAAAGAGCCAAATGGCAGGGATCAAAGGGAATTTTGCTGCACAAAAAAACCTTATGAAAAGGTGCGAAGAATTTTTTATGTCACAGGTGCCTTGGGATTGAGATCAATCTCAAATAAGGGTTGTTCATGAAGGAGCAAAGCGCCAGGTTCGGCCAGAATAGAAATAACTTCAGCCTCGTGCTCCGATCTTAAGATGTTCTCCATCTTCATAGCTTCGACGATGGCAAGGGGTTGTCCTTGGCGAATGCGATCCCCTACTTTCACACGCACCTCAATCAACTTACCCGGCATGGATGTTGCAATAGTCTTTCGCCCTAATTGAGGCGCGTGAAATCTCGCTCTTGCAGCCATTTCAGCTACATGAGGCGCCACTAAACGCATCTTAAATGTCTGCCCTTGGAAGGTAATTTGCCAAGCACCTTGCTCATGCGCCATTGTGAAAACATAGCTCTCTTCATTCATCCTCACACGATAGGCATAAGGAGCAAGGCGTTCGCAGTGACTTACAGTTACGCTCCATGCGTCCGTGGAGAGAATCAGTGACTCATTTGATGATCTCTCGATCTTCATCAATACTGTGTTATTTGCAATATCACGATCTCCCATGCACGCGATGGTTGCAGGAGGGCGCGCTGTATCACGTAAGCTCCAGGCGACGACTGCCGCTGCAGCTAACTTGCCATTAACAGAGGTGAGGCTGGGATAAAGATCACAGGAAAGGTCCATGTTTTGCTCAAGGAATTGGGTATGAATCTCTCCTTTAACCATGGCTGGATGACGCAACAACATGGCGAGAAATGACTTATTACTCGCAATACCCTTGATGTAGAGGCTATCTAGAGCCTCACAGAGTTGGGTAAGAGCTTGTTGGCGGGTTGCACCATGGGCGATCAACTTGGCGACTAAGGGGTCATAAGAGAGCCGAACAATATCGCCTTTTTCATGCCCGGTATCAAATCTGACAATTTCTTGAGCTAAATCTGATTCGAACCAAGCAAGGCGTCCTCCACTGGGCAGAAAACCGCGACATGGATCCTCAGCTAATAAACGCGCCTCAATAGCATGTCCCTGCACTTCTTGTGAGGCAAGCTGCAGCCGCTCGCCTGCTGCAATGCGAATCATGTGTTCAACCAAATCAATATTTAAGATAGCCTCTGTGACCGGATGCTCAACTTGAATACGGGTATTCATCTCGATAAAAAAAGCAGCGCCTTCTGCATCGACAAGAAATTCTACTGTACCCACGCTGTTGTAATTCACATGAATGCAAAGCTGGCGCGCCCAGGAATAGAGTTTTTGTCGCAGGGCTTCATCGATAAACGCACATGGTGCTTCCTCGATAACCTTTTGGTGACGCCGTTGCAAAGAACACTCACGTTCGGCCAAAGTCACCACATGACCATACTGATCTGCAATAACCTGGACTTCAATGTGGCGGGGATTAACAATGAGGCGCTCTAGAAACATGCGCCCATCACCGAAAGAACGAGATGCTTCGCGCTGAGCGCCGATGAATCCCTCTTCAAGTTCCGCCATAGACTCAATGCGTCGCATGCCTTTTCCACCACCGCCGCCAGCAGGTTTAAGCATCAAAGGAAATCCTACAATTTCAGCAATGCCGCGGGCTTCCTCCAACTCATTAATGGGCTCAAGGGTTCCCGGGACGACTGGAATACCTGCTGTGGTGGCGGCCCTTTTGGCAGCCACCTTATCTCCCATCATGGCAATCACGCGAGCATCTGGACCAATGAAAACGAGATCGGCTTCACGGACGCGCTCAGCAAAATCTGGATTTTCCGATAAAAAACCATAGCCAGGGTGAATGGCATCTGCCCCAGTCGCTTTAGCGGCGATAATGATTTTCTCAATATTCAAGTAGGTCTGCGTGAGGTCACCTAAACCAAGGTCGTATGCCTCGTCTGCTTCGCGCACATGATAGGCGTCAATATCCTCAGATGCATAAACAGCAACCGCTTGAATACCCATGCGTTTACAAGTGCGCGCAATACGTGCTGCTATCTCCCCTCGATTCGCAATCAGAATCTTTTTAAAGGGTAATGCTGTCGTCATTACGCGCTCCTTGACGTTATATTATTTTTTATGAAACGCTTGGGTTTAAGTGTTTTTTGTTTTAGACGATGATTTAGTCATCGCCATAACTTCAGAAGACCCCTCTTGCTGCCAACGACGAACTTGCTCATCCTCCCAATCCTTCGAAAAGTATGGCAGAATCTCAGTTACTTGCGGGACCATACCAAGGGAAATAGCCTGGATTAAGTACCCCAGTCCCCACCCAACCATCACCCATATGGGCCAAAAATAGCCACCGCCTGAAACGGCCCAGATCACAACTAGGCCAAGATTAACCAGTGCATATACGGTCAGACCCATATAAAATTCACGAAGACGGCGAGCTTTTTCGCGCAGTTCTTGATTCACATCACTCATTAGATAAACTCCCTTTTAAACGTGTTGAATCCCTTTTTTACAAGGGTATATTGTCATGCTTTTTAGCAACGCGAACAAGAGTTTTCCCCTTGAGTAAACGTAAGCCTTCCGCCAATCTTTGCCGCGTCTGCCTTGGTAGAATGACATCATCCAAATAACCCCGCGCAGCCGCCACATAAGGATTAGCAAAAAGGTCGGTATATTCATCGGTTTTAATTTGAATTTCGTCGGCTGACAGCTGGGCGCGCTTATGTAAAATTTGCACTGCGCCACGAGGCCCCATGACAGCGATCTCTGCAGTGGGCCAAGCAAAGTTAAGATCACCGCGGATATGTTTAGAATTCATCACATCATAAGCCCCGCCATAGGCTTTGCGTGTGATGACAGTGAGGCGGGGTACGCTCGCCTCGGCATAAGCAAAAAGTAGCTTTGCGCCATTGGGAATAATGCCGTTATGTTCTTGTTGCAAGCCTGGCAGGAAGCCTGGAACGTCAACAAACGTCACCAAAGGAATGCCAAAACAATCGCAAAACCGAACAAACCGTGCTGCCTTTCGCGAGGCGTTGATATCTAAGCATCCTGCTAAAACCATGGGCTGATTCGCAATAACCCCTACTACTTGGCCGGCAATGCGCCCAAAGCCAATTAAAATATTGCGGGCATAATCTGGTTTAATCTCATAAAAATCCTCATCATCAAGACATTTTAAAACCAACTCGCGCATGTCGTATGATTGCAGCGGATTGCGCGGAACCAGCGAATCAAGAGATGCATCTTCCTCAATAGGAAAATCATATTCACGCTGGGGTGGTGATACCCGATTTGAGTCAGGCAGAAAGCTCAAAAGTCGCTTCAAGGCAAGCAAAGCATCCACATCAGTGTCAAACGCATGGTCGGCAACGCCAGAAATTTTTGCATGCACCTCGGCGCCACCTAAGCTTGCATGGCTGACCTCTTCGTGTGTCACCGTTTTCACCACGTCAGGCCCAGTGACGTACATATAGGAAGTATCGTGGACCATGAAAATAAAGTCGGTCATGGCAGGAGCATATACCGCTCCACCAGCGCAAGGACCCATAATAAGCGAAAGCTGGGGTATAACGCCTGATGCTTGGACGGTGCGATAAAACACTTCCGCATAACCACCAAGGGCGTCAACTCCCTCTTGAATGCGAGCCCCGCCTGAATCATTCAGGCCCACCATCGGCACCCCAGCAGCCACTGCCATGTCCATCATCCGACAGATTTTATGGGCGTGGGCTTCGCCTAGACTACCGCCAAAAACAGTAAAATCTTGAGCGAACAGTGCTATTCTGCGTCCATCTACTTGTCCCCACCCGGTAATCACGCCATCACCTGGCACCTGGCGGTGGTCCATGCCAAAATCTCGGGCGCGATGATGCACAAAGGCTCCCGTTTCCTCAAAAGTCCCAGGATCGCATAACACATCTAGGCGCTCGCGCGCACTGAGTTTGCCTTTTTTATGTTGTTCTTCGATATGGGCGTTGGTTCCACCTTGGCGCATCTTCGCCAAGCGTTCCTCATGCGCTTTATTTTTACACCGCGACACAACGTGCCCCTGCGTTTTTTTATCCTTAAGGTCAGTGTGACGCAAAAAGGTTTAAAAATGCCTAGCGAGTGTTTGCTCCATGTGTGAGGGAAGCGGAGCCTCCACACTCATCATGCCGCCATGGGGGTGCAAAAAACGCACCTGTGATGCATGAAGATGGAGAGGATAACGTTCATCCAGGTACTGCGCCGCACGCCCAGCATACTTACCATCACCCAAAATAGGGCAGCCCAGCACCATGCAATGCACACGCAATTGATGGGTGCGCCCTGTCAGGGGATGCAGGGACATAAGCGTGAGCTCATGTTTGCCATGTTGAAGAACTTCGTAATCGGTAATGGCCGAAAGCCCATCCGGATCGGTGACCATACGCTCCCCCAATTGGCCTGGAAGCTTTTTAATGGGTTTATCCACCCGGCCTTTGGCGTGATCGGGGCGCCCCACACACACTGCAATATATGTTTTTTCGACTTTTCCATCCTTGAATGACGCCGGTAGGTGACGTGCAGAACTCAAGTGTTTGGCCAACAGCAAGACACCGCTGGTGTCGCGATCTAAGCGGTGGGTCAAGCGCAACATTTCATGGGGACGCCAATGACGCACCAGACGATCAAGGGAATGCAACACTTTACTGCCCCCTTGGACCGCAAGACCCGCTGGCTTATTGAGGACAACAATATGTTGATCTTCATACAGCACCAACTCATCAAAATTATATTGGGTCAAAACTTTTGGTGGCGTCACATCGGAATGAGCTTTTTTAGGGGCAAAATCGGGTATTTTCACCTCATCCCCTTGCGACAAGCGATAGGAAGGTGTTTGTTTTTTGCCGTTTACGCGCACCTGGCCTTCTCGAAGTGCGCGCATAATCCTAGCGTACGGCACTCCAGCACTTACGGCCTTCACATAACGATCTAAACGCTGCCCCGCGTAATCTGCGGTAATCACCTTATTCATCCTGCTTCCCCTTGCTCAGCTTCAGCACCATGCCCGAAAACGGCATTTTTCGCAAATCTTCCGGCCCACTATCTCCAAACCATCACAAACACCGCATATGCATATAAGAAAGTAAGTCAATCCGTGCCTAATTTTGACTTTTTGGCGTTTAGCTATTATAACTGAGCTTGGAGCGGGATGGAGAAACAAATGCAGATTACAATTGACGGCAAAATCAACGCCCAGGAATTGAAAGTTATTTCTAGTATGCTGGTCGCTTATTTCGCCAAGTACCACATTGAGGGTTTTATTGCAGTCGACCTGGATCTTAAGCCTTTCAGTCAGCACACCAACCTTCCCATCACCCTCACGAAACAGAATAAGCTCATTGCTTGTCTTGAGGTTAAACGAGATTCAAGCGGAGAGTTTTTTATTGAAGAGATCACTCGGGACACGGCTGAAGCGCATGGATCATGGGGCACACAACCCTTTGAACAGCAATTCAAATATGCTTGGGGTTGGTATGTTGCTGCTGCCCTTATTACCTTGGTAATGCTAGCTTGGAAAAGTGGCTGGTTAATTTTTAAGTTTGGCTGAGGGGGATACTCTGCATTTTGCTTTTAAGGTCATGCAAAAAAGTAAGCTTTTTCTTGTGCTTTATCCGAAATTTAGCGGCAAAATTTTGCATAAAACTGCAAAAATTATATTTCAGGCGTTGATTTTCTCGTCATATCAGCCTAATGTTCGAATGTCTTAAGGGGCGCTTAGCTCAGCTGGTAGAGCATCTGACTTTTAATCAGAGGGTCACAGGTTCGAACCCTGTAGCGCCCACCACCCTTAAAAATCCCATCTCTTGTTCCTTATCACATCCGAATGCACGCTTTGCTCTATGAGGCGCAGGTAAGATTATCCCATGACCTTATTGTGTTTTGATACACTTAAATTGTATGCGCAGCCCACGCTGATTTTCCTGTTGACTCTTTATTAATTACAATAAGATAAAATTAGTGCTAATAAGGCATAACTGTATTTGTAAAATTGGAGATATCCTTCATTGGATCAACTCAGAATCTTCTACTTTGCGGCTGAAGCAAAAAGCTTCACCAATTCAGAATTAAACTTAAGCCCTTCCGCCATCAGCAGACACATTAGCGATTTGGAATATCGCTTGAAAGTGCCGTTATTTCACCGCACCCCACGAGGATTGACGCTGACCGAACAAGGTGAAGTTCTTCTCACCTCTGCCAGGCGTATTTTTGCAGAAGTGGACAAAGCAATTGCGAATTTAGACGAATTGAAAGATGAACTTCAAGGAACGCTGAAAATCGCCACACCCAACGGTTGGATTGCAGCAGTGATCGTCACCACCCTCACTGAATTCATGAAAGCCAACCCCAATTTGCGCCTTAATATCACGACGACACTTCGTGCGCCCGATTTGCTGCTGGGGGATTTTGACATTGCGATCCATCCTTATATCCCTAATCAGCCCTCATTGGTGCAAAATTATTTGGCCTCATTTCACTTGAAGCTCTTTGCAAGCCCCGAATACATTGCAACCCACGGCATGCCACAGACAATTGAAGATTTAGACCATCATCAATTGATTGCCTACTCCGATGCCGATCATCCGTTTAACTCGATTGATTGGCACCTGACCTTAGGCGCCAAGCGCGGTGAAGCACGTGAGCCCTATTTGCGCGTAGCAGAACTGTATACAGCCTGTGCCCAGGGGCTTGGTATTGCCAGCCTTGCCAGTGAAAACGTGCTCTTGCGCAACCAAACTCTGGTTCCCGTGTTGCCTGACATCTCAGGCCCTATCATAGAGGGATATTTCATTTATCCCAAACACTTGGAAGAATCAAAGCGCATCAAAACCATCGGCGCTTACCTGTTTGATCGCGCAAAGGAATACCGCACCAAGGAATGAGGCAAAGCCGGTCCCATGGGGGCCACTCTAATTCTACTCTTGAGCCCTGTTGCCGTTCACACTTTATTCAGAGTAGTAACCATCAGGTATGTCGTAGGAATCATCTGCAGAAAAATCTGAGTTATTAGATGAATCGGAATTATATTCACTCTCACCGTTACTGACTTCATATACAGAGGGATGATTTCCGGTGCCATGAGCAATCTCGCCGAGAAATTCCTCGCTGTCCTGGTCAGAATCATAAAACTCTATACTGCACAGACGATTTTTTTTGAAATTCTTAACGATAACTTCCCACATATCACTGTCCATATCCTCAGGCTTGGTACCTTCGCGATAATAAGTATATAGGGAACCGATAAAGTTATTTTTTGCCTTCACTGATAAAAGATCCGCCGTCACATTCAGGCTTGACCACATATTTCCCCTAGATTCAATGTAAACAGCGTAGTTTTGCAATTTAAGTTCTCCCAGCAAAACCATATCTCCAGGGGATGTGATTATTATAGATGGATAGCTTTTGATCTCATCATCGATGAGAATTCCCGGGCGCTGCAAAGTCTCATCAACACAACACGTGTAGCTAAAAAAGGGAATTCTTAGCTTGATGAAATCCAATTGTTTTTGATCTTGTGCAAGATAAATAGGCGGAACTTTACAATAAAATACGAATCCATATTGGACACCAAGTTTGCCAAAATTAATCGTTGCCAAAGACGGGCAAAGGACTGAAAGAGGCAGGAGCGGCTTTTCATAGAGCTCACACTGAGCATCGACTGATTTTTCCATCGCATCCATGAAGCGTGTTCTATAATTGGAAGCCTCGATATTATCAAGAGCATCTGCCAACCTATTGACACACTCTAACGTGTTCAGCGTCATAGGTGTAAAATCACCCAACAATGAGATTTTACCTCTTGGCGTGATTGCAACACCATAAGGACGCCCAAGGGATCCGTCTAGACTCACAGTTTCTCGAGATTCCACGAGAATTGCCTGACAAATAACGAGATCTTCATCGATTGGCACGAGTTCATCGTAATCCACAGCGGAGGCATCACGGACATAGGTAATTTTTTCATCGCTAAAACCAATCACATATCGATTCTTGATGGCCCGCAAATGCTCAGAGTCACGAAAGTGAATTTCTATGTTTTCACCATCACAGCAATAACATTGCATAAGCTTTAAAGCGTCAGGTTCTGGGCTAATTTTAAAATCCCTTAACACCACGCTGCGCCATTCTTGGGCGAAGATACTGGGAGAGTGATAAAAATCGGTATCAGCAATGGTTTTGAGAGCAAGAGTATGAGCTCTTTGAGTGACGTTCTTGAGGTTGGATATGTCTGCCATACTGAGATAACTGTGAATGCGTTGCCACAATTGATCTGGTAAAACGCGATCCCACTGATTCAATAAACTCAAATTTTTTGTTGATTCCTTCAAACCTCGATCAGCTGCGCGGGTAAACCACAAGTAAGCTTGGTAATCATCTCCCAGATGCAAGTAACAGGAGCCAACATTATGTTGCGCTTTAGCATTTTTTCCCTCAGCCAGTGGTCGAAAAATTTCCAATGCTTCCCTGTAGCGCCCTTGCTTACGCAGAGCAACACCATTGTTATAAACACTATCTTCTTCAGGTTGTGAAACTACTGTTGAGGCGAAAGCTTTAGGTCCCTCAATTGCTAAAAGGCACAAAGTTAAAATGCTAACTTGAAGCGCATGAAAAAAAGACATACTCATAACCCCCTGTTTTTTTGTGCTTTTAGCATATCTTGCAGCAGCTGACTAGGAAGCGATATTTGCATTTTGAGTTTAGGTAAAAAGCGGAAGGGCCGACACGTATGGCCGGCCCCATTTTTATGAGATAGAGTTCACTTTTCAGCTGATGAGATGCACTACTCAGCCTTAGCTTCTGCCGCATCACCGCGGCGCACGTTAAAAAGCAGCAGCAGGTTAGCTGAGACGAAGATCGACGAAAACACACCAAAGGTAATACCCACTAAGATCGGCAAACTGAAGTCGCGAATAACGGGTCCACCGAAGGTGCAAAGCGCGATCAGTGAAACAATAGTGGTACCAGCTGTCAGCACTGTGCGCGACAGTGTTTCGTTGGTTGATTTATTGATGAGTTCTGCCATGGGCATTTTTTTGAACTTACGCAAATTTTCACGAATACGGTCGTAAATTACCACCGAGTCGTTGATGGAGTAGCCGATGGTGGTCAAGATTGCAACAAAGGCTGTTTCCGAGAATTCAAGGCCAGAAAGGGTGTAAAAACCCATCACCGCGATAGTGTCGTGAATAAGGGCCAAAATACCACAGACACCAAAGTACCATTCGAAGCGAAATGACACGTAAATCAGCATGCCTACGAGAGCAAAGCCTAAAGCCCAAATGCCGTTTTTGACCAGGTCATCGCTGACCTTAGGTCCCACGGTCTCTACACGCCGGTACTCAAGGTCTTTACTCTTTTCCAGCACAACGGTTTGCGCTTCTTCACCGCCTTTTTGCTGCTCGATGCGAATCATTACATCACGATCAGAGCCAAACTCCTGGAGCTTTACGCTGCCCACATTAAGCTCTTCTAGGCTTTTGCGCGTACCCGCCACGTCTGCTTTTTCAGGAGTGCGCACTTCAATTAAGAAACCGCCTTTGAAGTCAATGCCGAGGTTCAGGCCGCGCTTAAAAAGGCTTGCAAACGATACAAGCATCACCGCAATGGAAAAAGCATAGATGTATTTACGAATACCAACGAAATCAATGTTGGTGTCATAGGGAACCAGGCGCAAGCCCTTCATTGCATCGTCTCCTTAGATTGAAAGCTCTTTAGGTTTACGCCACTTGATCCAACCGACCAGCACCACGCGGGTAAGCGAGATCGCAGTAAACATGGAAATGGCAATACCAATGGTCAATGTCACGCCAAAGCCTCGGATGGGACCCGAGCCAAAGAAGTAGAGAGCTGCCGCACCAATTACAGTGGTGATGTTCGAATCTAAGATGGTTGCCATAGCGCGTTTATATCCGGCATCGATAGCAGCCATCATTTTACGTCCCAGACGCAGTTCTTCTTTAATACGTTCGTTAATAAGCACGTTCGCATCCACGGCCATACCCAGGGTGAGTGCTATACCCGCAATACCAGGAAGAGTTAAAGTGGCCCCAATCATCGACAGCACTGCAACAGTTATGATTAAGTTAAAGCACATGGCGATATTGGCAACGATACCGGTAAAGGCATAAGCCACCAACATGAAGATTGCGACCATAATGACCGAGACGATCGTTGCACGCTTACCTGCTTCGATGGAATCCGCCCCAAGATCGGGGCCGACAGTACGCTCTTCGATAACGGTTAGTGGTGCCACCAAAGCGCCAGCCCGCATGAGGAGTGCTAATTCGTTAGCTTCCTCAACTGTGAAGGTGCCGGTAATTTCGCCACTACCCCCTGGAATCACACCGTTGATAACCGGTGCGCTGATGACCTTACCATCAAGGACGATGGCCAGCTGCTTACCCACATTTTCGCGAGTAATTTCAGCAAATTTCCGACCACCCATGGTATCGAACTGGAAATGCACCCTGGCGCGGTTGTACTCATCAAATCCTACACTGGCATTGACCAAGTTTTCACCACTCAGCAGCGGCTGTTTATAGATGGCATAAACCTCTGGGCGTCTGGAATTTTCACGTTTTGATTCATTGCTTTCAGCCAACATGGTGCCTGGAGGGAGAATCCCTCGCGCCACATCTGCAGGAGAAGCATCAGGATGCACAAGATGGAACACCATCTTCGCGGTTTTACCAAGCAAACGTTTAACTGTTGATGGATCATCAAGGCCAGGTAATTGAACAACAATACGGTCTTCACCTTGGCGTTGGATGGTGGGCTCCTTGGTGCCCAATTCATCAATACGGCGGCGGACAATTTCAATGGACTGATCAAGGATGTGCTTTTTGCGCTCTTTCAGTGCCTCTGGAGTCAGCACAATGCGAGCCGTGTTACCTTCAAGGATGACGTCTAATTCACGGTCCATCTTGCGTATGGCAGGTGCCACTGCTGCAACATCAGCCTGATCACGGACCTTAAGAGTGATGGTATCATCAATTTGACGAAGATCAGTATATCCAATCTTTTCTTGGCGCAGGGTCTTACGCACCCCTTCTAGCGTGAATTGCATACGATCTTTCAAGGCAGTTTTGACATCCACTTCAAGCAACAAGTGGGAGCCACCCTGTAAGTCAAGGCCTAGGTTTACCCGTTCAGTTGGAAACCAATGAGGCATCTTCACCAGGGCCTCAGAACCCATAAAGTTAGGCAGTGCGAACAAGATGCCCAACAAGCAGGCAACCCATACAACGAAGGACTTCCAGAAGGGCACCATTGTTTTTTCTTACCTTATGCTTTTTTTGTGGGTTTTGCGGCAGTTTTTTTCGCAGCTGGCTTAGCATTTTTCTCTTCTTGATCAGCAGTATCTGCCTTTGGCGCTGCAACAGGAGTTGTTTTTGAGGTTACCTGCATGATGCTAGACTTCAGCATGGTCACGCGCACGCCATCAGCAATTTCAATCTGGACCTCGTTGCCAGCATCAATCTTTGCAATGCTGCCGATCAAACCGCTTGTGGTTATCACCTTATCACCACGGCGCAGCGCTTCTTGCATGTCACGCTGTTCCTTAGCCCGCTTTTGCTGGGGACGAATCAAGAGAAAATACATCACCACAAAAAACAATGCCAAAGGCGCCAATTGCATAGGATCAAATCCAGGACGTGCTGCTCCTGCTGCAGGCTCGGCATGGGCGACTGATAGAAGGCCAAGGGCTATTGCGATAGAACCGGTAAGGGGCATGGTTTAATTACTCCGTTATATGTTGCGCTCAGTGTACCTATTTTTCAAAGTCCTGCAAAGCCAAAGACTTTAAGGGAGATACTCCTCAGGGTTCACCGGCTTTTTATCCTTGCGAATTTCAAAGTGCAATCTTGGCTCGGGTGTATTACCAGAGCTTCCTACGCTTGCAATCTGTTGCCCCTTAGCGACACGTTGGCCTGCCTTGACCAGTAATTTTTCATTATGGCCATAGGTGGTCATCCAACCGCCCTCATGCTTGATGATAACCAGATTACCAAAACCCTGCAGCTCGTTTGCAGCATAAGCCACGGTACCTGATTCAGCAGCCACAACGGGTGTGCCTTTCACCGCCTTAATGTTGATGCCATCATTTTTGAGACGCCCTTTATCGTGATTGAAGTGAGCGGTAATCACACCTGTGGTAGGCCAAATGAAGGAAGGTTGACCATTGGCTACCTCAGATGAGGTGGGCAAAGGAACGTCAGTAGGTGCTGGCTCAGCAGTTGCTTCAGCTTTTGGCTCAGCATTTTTTTCGAGTGGAGCTTCTTTGGCTGGTTTTGTGAGTGCTGAGGGCACCTTAGGTTCTGTACCTTCAGCTTCTGCACCTTGAAGCTCTGGCACATCCTCTTCAATCTCTTCTTCCATACCAGGAGGTGTTGACTTAATGTCTGGCGCCTTATCCTGGGCTTTCAATTGGGCCGGCTTGGTTTCAGATTTTGGCTCCTTGGGCGCTGATGACGCAGGTTTTACACTCGTCTTTTCTTGCTTTTTAGCCGAATCTTTAGCGGGCTCAGGCTCATCTGCAAGGGTATCGAGAAGCTTATCAAAGTTTTTCCGATCTTTTTTAGGCTCAGTCGCTGACTTCTCTTGTTTGGCTTCATCCTTCACAGCTGGTTTTTCATTCTTTGGCGCTGCGGCAGGCTGCTTTGCAAGCGGCTCAGGAAACGCTTCAACTTCGAAGGGTGCTGCAGGCGTATCCACCAATTTTTCCGCTTTGATATTGTTGATCTTTGGCGCAGGTGGCAGGGGCGCAGATTCCACCTCAACCATCGGCACTTCGAATGATTGACCTACCTTGGATTTGGCGGCCCCTTCGCGACCATAGACGACGGGTGCGGGCGGCCCTTTACGGTCCGAGCAACCGACTAGAGCACCAACCGCAACTACAGGTAAAACAATATTTATGAGACGCATGGGAAGACCTTTTGCAATTCCTTACATGTGGCATCATGGGTTAAATCAAGGTGAAGCGGCGTAACCGAGATAGCTTTATGGTGGATTGCTTCAAGGTCAGTGGCTGCCGCATTAGGTGAGTGATCGCGGGGTGCCCCAATCCAAAAGTAAGGCCGTCCCCTTGGATCTTTTCCTTCCACAAGTCCATCTACGATGGTGCGAAGACCTTGGTTCACCACCCGCACTCCCGAAACAGAGCTAACTGGCACATCAGGAAAATTGATGTTCATCAAAACATTGCGGGGCCAACCATGAGCGATGAGTTGACGAATAATATCGGGCGCAAAATGTTCTGCCGTGCCCCAGCGGGTTGGATGACCATCGGTTTTAACTTGGCTTAAGGCAATGGCCGGCACGCCTAAGAGTGTTGCCTCCATGGCGGCGGCCACCGTACCTGAGTACGTCACATCTTCGGCAAGGTTACCCCCCTTATTCACACCCGAGAGCACCAGATCAGGTAAATGATCCCGCATGAGCTTGTTGAGGGCCACCATGACACAATCGGTGGGTGTGCCATCGACACAAAAGCGCTTATCTGAAATTTTGCGGGCGCGGATCGGACGATGGATGGTAAGAGAATGCCCTGCCCCGCTTTGCTCGGCCTCAGGTGCGACCACCCAAACATCATCAGTAAGCGTACGGGCAATTTTTTCCAACGTCTTCAGACCAGAAGCATGAATGCCATCATCGTTGGAGAGTAAGATGCGCATGGGTTTTGTCATGCGGTTTTTCCTTTTTGAATAATCTCAAGGCCACCCATGTAGGGACGCAAAACGGGGGGTATAACAACGCTGCCATCGGCCTGTTGATAATTCTCCAACACAGCGATCAACGTGCGTCCAACCGCAAGGCCTGAACCATTCAAGGTGTGCACAAATTCAAGGGGCCCACGATCGGCGCCTTCTTGGCTACGACGCACCCTTGCGTTCATACGCCTTGCCTGATAATCACCGCAGTTAGAGCAGCTAGAGATCTCGCGATAGGTATTTTCGCCAGGCAACCATACCTCAAGATCATAGGTCCTCCTTGAGGTCGCGCCCGTATCACCACTACATAAAGCCATCACCCGGTAAGGAAGCTCGAGGAGTTGCAGCACTTTTTCAGCACAAGCCACCATGCGCTCATGTTCGGTAGCAGAATCTTCAGGTCGGGTGATACTAACCATCTCAACTTTGTAAAATTGATGTTGGCGAATCATGCCGCGGGTATCGCGCCCTGCTGCTCCTGCTTCCGAACGAAAGCAAGGTGTGAGGGCTGTCAAACGATAGGGAAGGCTTTGTTCTTCAACAATTTTCTCGCGCACCAGATTGGTCAGAGATACCTCAGCTGTTGGAATTAACCAATGTCCTGTAGTGGTTTTGAAAAGGTCTTCGCTAAACTTAGGCAATTGACCGGTGCCAAATACTGCCTCATCTCGCACCAACAGCGGGGGCGAAACTTCTTCATAGCCATGCTCGCGGGTTTGCAGGTCCAGCATAAAAAGACCAAGGGCACGCTCAAGCCTTGCCAAGGCACCGCGTAAGACGACAAAACGCGACCCACTCATGTTGGCCGCATCTTCAAAGCTGATGAGGCCCAGATCTTCGCCCAACTCAAAGTGAAGCTTTGGCTTAAAACCATAGTCTTTTGGTTGGCCCCAGCTGCGGATCATGATGTTGCCTGTCTCATCCTGTCCTTCGGGCACCGCATCCTCCAAGATATTCGGGAGAGTGACCAAAAGGTGGTGCAAAGCTTCAGCATCTTTGCGCTCTAGTTCTTCTAATTCAGGTAAGCGTTGTTTGATCTCATTAGCACGCGCCACCATCTCATCGGCATTCTCCCCGCGCTGCTTGCGGGCGCCAATGTCCTTGGCAAGAGTATTGCGTTCGGCCTGCAGGGCTTGTTTTTCCGTAACCCAGCGGCGCACTTCTTGGTCAAGACGCAAAATCTCAGCAGAGGCAGCAGGGAGTCCACGACGCCCAAGGCTACGATCCAAAATTTCAGGATTCTCACGAATAAGACGAATATCTAACACTTATATTTCCATTTCTTCGTTCTGAGGACTCTGCTTGGGTGCAAGAGCCCGCATCAACACGATCGATAGTTCATAAAGACCATAAAGCGGCAGAGCAAGCCCAATCATACTCAAGACATCAGGGGGCGTGATGATAGCCGCCACTACCATAATGCCCACAAATGCATAGCGGCGCGATGAGGCCAGCTGCTGGGCATCAAGCACGCCTATTCTACCCAGTAATACCAGCAAAACAGGCAGCAGAAAACAGATACCAAAGGCCATCACTAATTGCATCGTCAGAGATAAATATTCTCCTACACGCGCTTCAAGCTGGATAGAAAGAGCTGTGACTTCCGCAGGTGATTCAAATTGCAGGAAAAAACTCCATGCATTGGGAATGATCACCGTGTAGGCAAACAAGCCACCTGCAAAAAACAACACCGGTGTTGCCAAGAGGAAAGGAAAAAAGGCTTTTCGTTCATGGGCATAAAGACCTGGAGCTATGAATTTCCACACCTGAATAGCGACCATGGGAAGGCTGACAAATCCTGCTGCAAAAAACGCAATTTTAAGGTAAGTGACAAAAGCTTCTGCAAGGCCGGTATAAATGAGGCGACGATCCTGATGCTCGCCAAAAGCATGGGCCAGTGGCTTGACCAACAGCGCAAACAGATCCTGGGCAAAATAATAGGAAATACCAAAACAAACAGCAAAAAAGCCAAGAACATAGAGAAGACGCTGTCTTAACTCAAGTAAATGCGAGACAAGGCTCGCCTCGTGTGTGTCCTCACTTGCCCCGTCCGCTTGCGGTTGATTTTGGGGTTCTGCGAGATGGGGCGGGGTCTTCGCTTTCCGCTTCACGTTGGGCATGTTGACGATATTCTTCAAATTCACCCTCACTGATCAGGTGATTCACCTGCTGACGTACTTCAAACGTTAATCTGCGCCACTTTTGTACCATGCGGCCGAGGCCGCGCAGCATCACGGGCATTTCCTTAGGTCCAATAAGGACTAAGGCTACTAAAGCAATGAGTATAAATTCAAACCAACCGCCAAGGGAAAACATTATTTTTTAGCCGTTCCTTTTTTGCTTGCTGCAGCCTTAGGCTTAGGCGCAGCTTTAGTTGGAGTTTTACTGGTGGTTGACTTGACCTTAGATACTGCTGTTGGAGAAGCTTTCTTAGGTTTATCAGTTGCTTTTTTAGCCCCGTCAGATACTTTTGATGCTTTTTGAGCGGGCTTAGCTGCGGTCTTGCTCGCAGTTTTTGCTTTGGGCTTCGCAGCAGTTTTTTTAGCAGAAGTCTCAGGCACCTCTTGCGGAGTAACATCTTTCATTTGAGGAATAGCTGGGGCAGATTGAGCATCCATAGAGGATGGCTTAGCGGGTTCCTCTTCCTCATCCATACCGCGCTTGAAGGCTTTGAAACCCTTGGCCATATCTGCCATGACTTTTGGCAGTTTACCTGCACCAAAAACCAGCAAGATAATCAGCAGCAACAGTAACAAATGCCCCATACTCAATCCCATAATGATTTCCTCCTTTAGCGTCTAGGGTCTTTTAGTTAGACAGTCGATGCCAAGGCCTCGCAGGGCTTGGCAGAACTTCTTCGCGGCTTCTTCACTTTCGGCCGCAACCCACAAACGATAGCGTACCCCACGAGCAGCCCCCAAGTCTACGCGCTCAATGTTGGGCTTCAAGGTGCGCAATAATTGACCAACGTACTCTTTAAGCATAGTTTTTATGAGATTAGTAGATGAATCATTAGAGTCTCCTTTCTCAATGTCCTGCTTGACGAGGTCGATGACGTGAGACATATAGCTCTCGACCTCCCGACGCGTCTTGAGGAGCTCCCATGATGATGTAAAGGGAATATATTGCACCAAGGGACCAAATAAAGTCAAATTTCTCATGTGAGG